>CAVRDN010000070.1:0-27999 GCA_963719675.1 uncultured Alphaproteobacteria bacterium
GCCACCGCGAACGCGTCGCTGGTGACCGTCGCGATCCCGGTGGACCGCATGCGCGAGGCGAATTCTTCCCGCGTCCACGGCTCCGACAGCGAGAGCCAGGCATGGAACGCGTCCGGGTGCGTCCGCGCCATGTCCGGCGGCAAAATGCTGGCGGCGATCGCCTGGCGCGCCCGCGTTTCGGCGCGGATGGCGAGCAACACCGCGTCGGCGGTGCCATCCTCGATCCAGGTCGTGGCGAGCGCCGCCGTCAGCGGTGACGCCATGGTCGCCGTCGCGCGAATGCCGCCCATCACGCGCGCCGCGGTCCGCGCATCCGGCGTGGCGAGGTAGGCGATCCGTAGCGCCGGTGCCAGCGACTTGGCCAGCCCGCCGACATAATACGTCAGCTCCGGCGCGAGCGCCGCGAGCGGCGGCAGCGGCTCGGCCAGCAACGGCGCATAGGCGTCGTCCTCGAGGATCGGCACGCCATGGCGCCGCGCCACCGCGACGATGGCCTCGCGCCGTGCCCGGGACATCGTCGCGGTCGTCGGATTGTGCAGCGTGGGCGTGCAATACAGCGCTTTCGGCCGCTCCCGCCGGCAGGCCGCGTCGAGATCCTCGGGGACAATTCCCTCCGCATCCATCGCGACGGCGCACACGGACAGCCGAAGCTGCGCGGCGAGCGCGCGAAAACCGGGATAACACAGCGCTTCCGACCAGGACCGTGTCGCCTGGGCCGGCCAACGTGCCCATCACCGCGAGCATCGCCCCCTGCGCCCCGGGACAAACCAGTACGCGCTCGACGGCGAGCGACGGCAGCCGGCGCGAGAGCCAGCGCATGCCCGCCGTCGCGGTCCGCGCCAGTCCCGCCCGGCGGCTGATAGCGCCGCAGCAGATCCAATCCGCCGGTGTGTTCAAGTTCACCGAACCCGCGCCACATCCGCGCCGCCAACGCCGGATCGTCGATCAGCGGCGGGATGTTCATGCCCAGATCGACCTGGCCGCCGGTCACCGGGGTCACCGGCTTTCCCGGCGGGCGCCGCACCACGAAGGTGCCCTGGCCGACCCGCCCTTCGACCAGGCCGCGTTTGCCGGCTTCCGCGTAGGCGCGGCTGACCGTCGTGTAGTCGATGCCCAGGGCGCTGGCCATGGATCGCTGTGGCGGCAGGCGGGCGCCGTCCGCGAGCTCGCCCGACTCGATCGCGGCGGCGATCGCGTCGGCGATGCCGAGATAAAGCGGGCCATCGCTCTTGCTGATTGATGGGATCCAGGAGCGTCACGTCGCACCCTATTGATGGTGGTCAGCGATCCGATAATAGGGAAACCTGAGCCGCTCGCGCAATGCAATTGTTGACCGATTGCCACATCGCCGCAAACGCGCGATCTCATCACTCCTCGCATGTCCGGCATATCTGCTGAAGACCTCTGTGTATTGCTGCACTCTTTGCGAGCGAGATGCCGCCGGTCGCGAAAAATTTGATGGAGGCTGAAAAACGCAGTTGATTGGATTATTGAATGGATATATGATTGCGATCAATGTCCCGTCTGAAAGGAGATCACCCATGTCGCGAAATTCCCTCTGGACCGGAATCAGCCGCGGTGCGCGGCACCGTTGCCCGACCTGCGGACAAGGCGCGCTGTTCGAGGGCTTCCTGAAGGTGCGCGCGACCTGCGCGGTCTGCGCCGCCAATAACGCGGCTTATCCATGCGACGACTTTCCGCCCTATCTGACGATCTTCGCGGTGGGGCACCTCGTCGTCCCGCTGCTGGTGTTGATCGACCTGCGTTACCAGCCGTCCGAATGGCTGCAGGCGGCGATCTGGTTGCCGGTCACCGTTTTGCTGTGCCTCCTGCTGTTGCCCACCATGAAAGGCGCCGCCGCCGGCCTCTGCTGGGCGGTGGGCCTCGTTCGGCAACAGCAGGGCCCGGCATGATCGCCGTGGTTCGAGGGAGGCAACGATGAAAACTCTCGTATTCCACACAAACGCGCGCGTGTCGCGTCAGCGTCCCGGCGATCAATTCGTTTTGCCACCGGAGCCCAGGCCAAAGGGTCATGACCTGATTCGCCACCGTCATGGCGCCGCCGCGATCTGTCCACCGGCGCGCGCGGCGCCCTGATCCGAACTGCCGAACTCCGTTACTTATCCGACATGATGCGGCGGCCCTGAAGGCGGGTTCGCCGCCGGCTGATCCAACTCGTCCGCTGAAAGGCCTGAACGATGCGATCCTTCAATGAGATCCGCTGGTCGTCGCTGCTGCGCGCCACCACCGCGCTGACCTCGGCCGCCGCCCTGGCCGCACTGGCCATGACCTTGCCCGCGCGAGCCCAGACGACGGTCGCGCCGTCCAATCCGCCGACGCCGTACGTGCTCCAGCAGACCGGTCCGAACGGCAACCCGGGCACCGACGGGAGTTCGAGCGGCGGTCCGACCACCGGGCAGGACGGTGGCGCGCCGTCCAATAGCATCAACCTGACGGTTCCCGGGAACTTCCAGGCCAACGGGTCGTCGTCATCGCCCACGGTGCAACTCAGCAACACCGGCGGCAACGGCGGCAATGGCGGTTCCGGCGCGAATCTCGAGAACAGCCATGGCGCCGACGGCGGCAACGGCGCGAGCTCCAGCACTATCGGCGCCACGTTCGATCAGGCCGCCTCGAACCCGAAGCAGCCCATCACGATCACCAATACCGCGGGTCCGGCGCTGTCGATCACCACCCTGGGCGGCAATGGCGGAACCGGCGGCATTTCCGGCGACTATGGCCAGGCCGGCATTGGCGGGACCGGCGGCAACGCGGGCGAGATCGATGTCAATTTCAATGCGCCGGCGGCCAATCCGATCCCGGCGACAATCACCGGCGGCACCACCACGGTCCCCGCGATGTCTCTGCTTTCGGTCGGCGGCAACGCGGGCGACGCCGGCTCGGGCAGCCGGTCCGTCGGCGACGAGAGCGGACCGACCGGCCAGAACGGCGGCAATGGCGGTACGATCAATGCCACCATCAATGCCGACGTCCGGTACGGCATCAACGCCGTCAGCCAGGGCGGCAACGCCGGCGCGGGCGGTCAGGCGATCTCCGACATCGGATCGGCCACTGGGGGCAATGGTGGTCTCGGCGGCAATGGTGGCGACCTCAACCTGACGTTGACCGGCGGCGAGGTGCGAGCGATCGGCGCCGCGGGCGCGGCAACCGGACCGCAAACTCTCCTCGACCTGTACGGCGACCCCAGCAAGACCACGTCGGTCGCCACATCGCTCATCACCTCCGCCGTCTCCGCGCTGAGCCTGGGTGGTCTCGGCGGCGCCGGCGGTGACGCCAGCGGTCTCATCTCCGGCCATGCCGGCGCGGGTGGCGCGGCGGGCGCCGGCGGCGATGTCACCATCTCGATCGGATCGACAACGGTACAGACTTCAAACTACGGCGCCATCGGCATCGCGGCGATCAGCGTCGGTGGCGCCGGTGGTGACGGCGCGCAGTCCAGTTCGCTGTTCCGCAGCACGGGCGGCACCGGAGCGCCGGGAGGCACCGGCGGGATCGTGCAGATTTTCCTCGGGCAACCTGGCGCCGGCTATCAATTGGCGAGCACCTCGGGCGCGGACGCCGATGCTCTGGTGGGGCTCAGCGTCGGTGGCGGCGGCGGGTATGGCGGCGACGTGTCGGGCGGCAGCGTCGGCTTCGGCGCCACACTTGGCGGACACGGTGCCAACGGCGGCGATGGCGGCCAGGTCATAGTAAATAACGGCTATTGGTCCTCGCCGACCGACGGCGGCGCGCCCTATCTGATGCCGGGCTACGTCATTTCGACGACCGGCAAGGATTCGCGCGGTATCGTGGCCGAGAGCGTGGGCGGCGGTGGCGGCCGAGGGGGCAGCGCGTTCAGCGCGACCGCGGGGTTCGTGTCTTTGGCGATCGGCGGCGTCGGCGGCCAGGGTGGCGACGGCGGCCTGGTCCAGGCGCAAAACCTGGGCATCATCCAGACTTCCGGCGTGCACTCCGTCGGCATGGACGTGATGAGCGTCGGCGGCGGCGGCGGCGAAGGCGGTGCCGCCGTGTCGATCGCGGCGAATTCGCAGTTCACCGCCGCGGTCGCCGTGGGAGGCAGCGGCGGTACCGGCGGCGTGGGCGGCGCGGTGCAGGCGTACAACCTCGATCAGATACTGACGTTCGGGTCAGACGCCTATGGCGTCCGCGCGCAGAGCATCGGCGGCGGTGGCGGCGAGGGCGGCGCGGCGGTCGCTCTGGCCCTGCAGCCCATTTCGACGCAGGAGATCCCGTCGATCAGCCTCAGCGTGGCTCTGGGGGGCAGCGGTGGCGACGGGGGCTCCGGCGCCCCGGTGGAAGTGCTCAGCTCTGGGCTGGTTGGCACATCGGGCAATGGCGCGGCCGGAGTGCTGGCGCAAAGCATCGGTGGCGGCGGCGGCACCGGTGGCGACTCCTCGGCATTGCAGACCGCCTACAACGCGGCGTCCATCAATGTCGCGGTGTCGATCGGCGGAACCGGCGGCAAAGGCGGCGACGGAGACGCGGTCACCGTCTACAACAGCGGCCTGCTCTACACGCTCGGCGCGATGGCGCCCGGCGTGAAGGCGGAGTCGATCGGCGGCGGTGGCGGCGACGGCGGCTACGGCGTGGTTAACAGCGGCTCCTATAACGCCGCCAGCGGACCGAGCGTGACAGCGACGGTCGCGGTCGGCGGCAGCGGCGGCGTGGGCGGCGATGGCGGCAACGTCGCGGTCTACAACTATGTCACGCCGACGCTGGTGCCCGCTTACAGCATCGGCGCGCCGCGGGGCATCGCGCCGAACATCTATGGCGGCGGCGCGATCCTGACTTCGGGCGACGGCTCCGCCGGCATCGTGGCGCAGTCGGTCGGTGGCGGCGGCGGCAACGGCGGCCACGCCACGGCGGATGGCAGCGGCGGCCAGCTTACGGTGAACATCGCGGTTGGCGGGACGGGTGGCGCGGGCGGCGCAGGCGGTTCGGTATTGGCGGACAACGGCAACGGCGCGATCCTGACCAAGGGCGCCAACGCCGACGGCATCTTCGCCCAGAGCGTTGGCGGCGGCGGCGGAACGGGTGGCCACGCGGCAACCGGGTCGGGCGCCAACCCGATCGCCGCGCTGGAGAACTACGTTGGCACCCAAATGGCAGAGGCGCTCAACCTCGATCCGAGCCAGGCGGTCGTTAGCGTCACCACCGACATCTGGGCCTGGAAGGACAACGTTGTCGGCGCCTACAACACGCTTCAACAACTGCGGCAGATCGCCAACGGGTACGATGCCGTCAACCTGCCGCTGGTGGCTCCGCCGGCCAGCCAGACCTCGACCAGCGATATAACGGTGACGATCGGCGGCGGCTGGGGTGGCAAGGGCGGCGCCGGCGGCGACGGCGGCGCGGTCACGGTGAACAGCGCGGGATCGATCGAGACCGATGGCCCGATGTCCGCTGGTATCTTCGCGCAAAGCGTGGGCGGCGGCGGTGGTGACGGCGGCGCGGCCAATCCCTCCAGTTCCGGCGACAAGATCACGGCGACCAGCGTCAAGGGCTCGATCGCGGTGGGTGGCGCCGGTGGATCGAGCGGCGATGGCGGCGCGGTCAATGTCGCCAACAGCGGGGTAATCAACACGTCAGGTGACCTGTCGTTCGCCATCTTCGCTCAGAGCATCGGCGGCGGTGGCGGTGTGGGCGGCGCGACGGCCGCGACCTCGGCGTCGGACAGCGTGATGAAGGTTTCGATCGGTGGCAACGACCAGAGCTCCGGCACCGGCGGCGCGGTCACGATCGGCAACAACGGGGTGATCGCCACTCTGGGCGAGTCCGCCTATGCCGTCCTGGCCCAGAGCATCGGCGGTGGCGGCGGCCTCGCCGGCGTGTTTGGCGCGAAGTACGACCCGACGACCGGCGGCGCCGACAGTTTGCTGAGCGGTGCGACCGCGCCAACCCAGGCGGCGTTCGCGTCGGGTGGCGGCGGTGGCAGCACCGGCGGCGTGGTGACGGTGAACCTGACCGGTGGCGGCGTGACGACGGGCGGCGTCAACGCGTCCGCCATCGTGGCGCAGAGCATTGGCGGCGGCGGCGGCATCATCGCGGCCGACAACACGCAGGGCATCACCAGCCAGAATGTGTTCTCCCACACCTCCGGTGCCGCCAATGGCGGCGCGGTCATGGTGAACACCAACAATTTCGCGACCATCACGACCAGTGGCGCCGGCGCGGCCGGCATCGTGGCGCAAAGCCTCGCCGGGGGCGGCATCATCCAGGGTCTGAACGGCGTCAGCCCGATGAACGCCGAGCAATATGTCGGCGCGACCAGCCCAGCGTCGGGCGGGCCTGTCAACGTGACACTCAATTCGTCGATCTACACCACCGGCGCCTACGCAGCGGGCATCTTCGCGCAGAGCGCGGGTCTGGGCGCGATCGTCGGCAACGGCAACGGTCAGGGTTTCATCGTCGCCGGACAGACCGGATCCACCTGCGGCTCCTGCTCCAACGGCACGGTCCAGGTGACGATCAACTCGTCCAGCGTGATCTCGGTCATTGGAACGCATGCTTATGGCGTCGCGCTGATCGCGGACGGCGACAGCGGTGGGCAGAACACCACGAACCTGCAGGTCAACGGCGGCATCATCGTCGCGAGCCGCGGCGCTGATGGTGCCGTCTTCGTGGGCGGCGCCAACGGCAACGTCATCGGAATCCATGACGGCGCCCTGATCGATGGCAGTCAGTCAGCGGGCGGCTATGCGTTCGCCGGCTGGGGCGGCGTGCGCGGGACGGCGCTGATCACGTTCGATGGGAACAGCACCGTCAAGGGGTCGATCCTGCTCTACGAAGGGTCCACCGTGAACAACGCGGCCGGCTCCACATTCGACGCCGGTCCGGTGGTCAATCTGGGCTCCAGCGGCGTGCTGACCAACAATGGCACGTTCCATGCCGGCCTTGGTCAGATGGCGACGACGACGCTGACCGGCAACTTCACGCAGGGCGCCAGTGGCGTGCTGGAGGTCAATGCCAACAACGCCACTGGCCAGTCGGACCTGCTCGCCGTGCAGGGCAGCGCCCAGGTGGGAGGAACGGTGCGATTGAACTCGAGCAACCTAACCAACCGGGCCGTGACGGTGCTGACTGCCACCAATGGGGTCACGTTGGACCCGGCCCTGCGCAGCACACCGGCGTACCTGTTCAGCTACAACACCGCGGTGGTCGGCAATGCCGTCCAGGTGCAACCCCAGGCCAACTTCGTCGGTGAGGCGCTTGGGCTCAGCAGCACCAGTCAGGCGCTCGCGAGCCACCTGCAGCAGGTCTGGGACAGTGGCTCGAGCCTGAACGGCGGCTTCAGCGCGATGGCGGCGATCAACGGCGCGCCGGGGCTGGGTTCGGCGCTGAACAGCATCGCCGGCGCGGCGGTGCGCGGTGTCGCCGCGACCAGACAGGCCGCCAGCGATCGTTTCTTCGACAACATGGTCAGCTGCGAGACCCTGAAGCCGGGCGCCTCGCCGTTCCAGGAGGAAAATTGCGGGTGGATGCGGGTACTGGGCGGGCAGACCAGTCTGGCAAGCATGGGCGGCGATCCCGGTTATCGTCAGCTCGCCGCGACCTACCAGAGCGGCGGTCAGTTCGAGTTCTCGCCAGGCTGGTTTATTGGTGGCTCTCTGGGCTACGAGCAGAGCTGGCTGACCGGCGACGGCGCGAAGGTCTCTGGCCAGGCCGGTCTGGCCGGGCTGATGGTCAAGCATCAGACCGGCCCCTGGCTGCTGAGCGCCGACCTCGACGGCGGCTTCGGCTCCTACCAAAGCACGCGCGCGATCAGCGTGGGCAGCCAGACCGGGACAGCGATCGGCTCACCCGACGTATTCCATATCGGCGGACATGTTCGGGCCGCGTATCAGGTGCCGCTCGCGGGGGCGATGTATGTCGAACCGTCGCTGACACTGGGAGTGCTCGACACCCATCTGATGGGCTATGGCGAAACCGGCTCGACCAGTTTCAACCTCAACGTCCATGGCAGCGACAACGTGACGGTGAGCGTGACCCCGATGCTCGGGTTCGGCGCGATCCGCGAGCATCGACAGCCGCCCATTCGTTCCGAGTGTTCGCCGACATCGGAATGGGAGCGTATTCGAACAGCGACTGGGGCGGCGAGGCGAACCTGGAACTGGCTCCGGCCGGAACCGGTAGCTTCACCGTGGACTCGAAGCTGCCGAGCGTGGTCGGCAAGATGAAGGCCGGTGTCGATGTCCAGGCCGGCGGCGGCCTGCATGTCAAGCTCGTCTACAGCGCGGATGTCGCGTCGGGCTTCCTGTCCCAGGTCGTGATGGGGCGGCTGTCCTACGCGTTCTGAACTGATCGTTGATGGTCGTGGGACGTACTTCGCCGACGGTTTGTGAAGTACGTCCATTACGTCTGATGCCGGTATCGGGACCGCAAGGACCTGGTGCGATGCGATCGCGAGCGGCGACGGCCGCGGCCTGGATTGGTTGGAAGGATAGCATGTCGATGAGCGCGAATGTTGGCGCCAGGGGCGAGGCCGCGACACGGTCGTCGCACCACCTCGGCCACATCTCTCGCAAACGCCCGGCGCATTGGCGTCCGGGGTCATCACTCGGGCAACTCCTTCCAGTATTGCGTGATGAAGCCGTGTGCGTCGACGGCATGAACCTGGCGCGCGACACGCGGTGCGCCGCTTTGGCATCGCCAGGCGAAGATGGTGTCGTGTCCGGTCGCCACCGCCGGAATGAACGCGGCATTGGGATGATCGCGACACCAGTCGATCGCGCCTGGCCCAGGGACGCGGTTGGTGTTCGCCGGACCGCAAGGCAGGTTCGCTCCCGTCGTGCAAACCAGCACACGTCCATGGGCGCAACGAAACACAGTGGTCGCGACCGCCTGGCTGGTGGACATTCCGGTCCCGAACAGAGCATTGGCCGCGGGCACCAGCATCGCCGGTATGGGTCGTGCCGTGTCGTCATCGCCTGAACGCGCGCAAACCGAGACGGGTGCCGCGGCATGGGCCCGCGCGAGCGACAACATCGCGGCTATGATCACCGCCAGCGTCACCCGCGATGGCCAGACCGGTTGCCGGTCACCTTGAAAACCACCCGTTGTGGAATGCGTGTGCGACGCATGGTCACCGGGGCCCGAGCCGGCGGCACGTGGGGCGATGGCCGCGGCGGGCGCTTCCATGTGGAAGCCATGACCGAGCGAACCACATACCGGAACGACGCGATGACCAGGGCCTGGCATGATGGGGGTTCCTTGCCGAATGAGAATGATGGGAACATGTTGGCTCGCGCGCGGCCAGGCAAATATCACTTCGCCAGGCGATGGTGGCGGCAGCGGCGGGTGGGTGGCCATCCGGAGCCGGGACCTCGGTGGCGCGCCCGATCACGGGAGTGTACCGCTGAAGTAACCATCGCGCTGGTGTGGCGCGGCCGGCTCCGACGCTCGATCACCCGGCGCCGTGACGGCATCGGGCGATTGTCGCGCTCAGGCGGAAGAGGCAGCGGTAGCGCACTCAGGCCCGGTGTCCGCCCCACGGTTTGGGCGGATGATCGCGCGGTGCGCGGCGTCGTTATCACAGGTAGCCGGTGCCCATTTCCTCGGCGAATTTCCCCGGATCGCCCTCCCAGACGATATGGGCATGTTCCAGCACATACACCCGGTCGGCGTGCGGCAACGCGAACGTGACGTTTTGCTCGCCCAGCAGGACCGTGATCGGCGTCGTCTCGCGCAGCCGGCTGAGCGCCTTGGACAATTGCTCCAGGATCACCGGCGCCAACCCCAGCGTCGGCTCGTCCAGGATCAACAGCTTGGGCTGCATCATCAAAGCCCGCGCGATCGCCAGCATCTGCTGCTCGCCGCCCGACAGGGTGCGGGCGTTCTGGTTCTGGCGCTCGTTCAGGATCGGAAACAGCTCGAACAACCAGGCGAGCTGCGCCGCGCGGGCCGCGTCCGATGCCAGATGCTGGCCGCCCAGATCGAGGTTCTCCCGCACGCTCAGATCGCCGAACAGTTCTCGGGTCTCGGGGCATTGCACGACCCCGCCGCGAGCGATCCACGCCGGCGTGCGCCCGCGCAGACTGCTACCATCCACCCGAATGTCTCCGGTGAACGGCACGAAGCCGGAGATCGCGTTGAACAGCGTCGTTTTGCCGGCGCCGTTCAGCCCGACCACGGATACGAACTCGCCGGCGTGCACCTGGATCGAGACCTGTCGCAGCGCCTGCGCCTTGCCGTACAGCACGTCGACCTCGCGCACGTCCAGCAGCGGCTCGCCGCCACTGGGCATCCATCGTCTGGCGCGGATGCGTCTCGATTTTGCCGCCCAGATAGACACGGCGCACCGTCTCGTCGCGCATGACTTCGTCGGCGGTGCCCTCGGCGATACGCTCACCCAGATACATCGCCAGCACCCGGTCGGCGAGCGCGGCGACGCTCTTCACATTGTGATCGACCAACAGGACGGCGTGACCGTCGCGGCGAAACCCGTCGATCAGGTCCGAGAAGGTGGCGACCTCGCCCAGAGTGAGCCCGGCGAACGGCTCGTCGATCAGCACCACCCGCGGGTCGCGCGCCAGCGCCTTCGCCATTTCCAGACGGCGCAGATCCGCGAACGGCAGCGTCGAGGGCCGGCGGCCCAGCACCTCGCTCCAGACCGACACGCTCGGCGATCTCGCGCGCGCGCCGTTCGACGTGCGGCTCGGCGAACAGACGCCACAGCGAGTCCGGCAGCAACGCGAGCTGGATGTTCTCGAGCACCGTCTGACGGTGGAGCGGGCGCGAGTGCTGGAAGACGATCCCGATGCCGCTTCGGGCGATCCGGTGCGTGGGCCAGCCGGCGATCTCCGTGCCGCCCAGCCGGATACTGCCCGCGTTCGGCCGCTCGATGCCCATCACCAGCCGCATCACGGTGGACTTGCCCGACCCGTTCGGGCCGATCAGCCCAAGGATCTCCCCTGGATTGATGCTGAAGCCGATGTCGCGCACCGCCACCAGGCCGCCGAAGCGTTTGGTCAGGCCGCTGACCTCCAGAAGAGGAGCGGTGATCTGCGAGCGGGCCGGGGCGAGGGTGTCCATCAGCGCGGCTCCCGCGGGCGAAGCACCCAGCCCAGGACCCCGTCGGGGAAGAAAATGATCACCGCCAACGCGATGCCCGAAACCACGAAGGTATTGAGTTGGCCGAGCGGGCGCAGCAGTTCATCGAACAGGATCAGGAAGATCGCGCCCAGGATGGCGCCGAGGATGGTGCGGCGGCCGCCGAATACCACCGCGATGACGATCTGCACGGTGATCGCCAGGCTCACCACGGTATCGACCGAAGCGGCGCCCTCGTAGAACGTCAACATCCCTCCGGCGAGACCCGAGAACAGCGCGCTGACGCAGAACGCGGCGAGCTTGTGCTTGGTGACGTTGAAACCGAGCGCGGCGGCTTCGATGCGGTCCTGCCCGGTGGCCTGCAGGATCAGGCCGAGCGACGAGCGCGACAGGCCGAACAGAATGAGCGCGGACACCACCAGGAAGCCGAGCGCGTACCAGTAGTTGACCGAGGCACTGATCGACAGCACGTCGGGCACCATCATACCGATCTCACCGCCGGTGATGTTGGCGAAGATCACGATGCAATCCAGCAGCAACAGCACGGCGACCAGCGTGATGAGGCCGAAATAGGGGCCGCGCAACCGTAATGCCGGCAGCGCCAGCAGCGCGCCGGCGATCACCGCCGCGGCGGTTCCGCCGGCCAGGCACAGCGGGATGCCGAAGCCGGCGTTGTTGAGCAGTCCGGCGCCGTACGCGCCGATCCCGATCATGAAAGTTGGACCGAAATTCACCTCGCCGGCGAACCCGAACAGCAGATCCCATGACATGGCGAAGACGCCGAAATAATACGCTGTCGTGAAGATCCCAAGATAATAGGCGCCCATCCAACCGGGCGCCGAGACAGCCAGCGCCACCAGCGCCACGGCGATCCAAGGCCCTGGGCGGCGCAGCATGGCCATCACCGGCGTCCGAGCAGGCCTTGCGGCCGCACGTACAGCACCAGGATCAGGATCAACAGGGCCGGGATCGGACGCAGGGTCGGTGCGATCAGATAGGCGGTGATGGTCTCCGCGTAGCCCACGACATAGGCCGCGATCAGCGAGCCCTGCACGCTGCCGAGCCCTCCCAGGATGACGATGGTGAACGCGCTCGCGGTCAGGTTGCCGGCGTTGTCCGAACTCACGCCGAAGAACGAGGCCAGCAGCACGCCCGCGAGGCCCGCCAGCAGGCCGTAGATCGTCCAGACAATCAGGTAGATTCGCGACAGCTCGAAACCCAGCAGCGTCAGCCCGCGTGGATTGATCGACGCGGCGCAGGAGCTGCTTGCCGATGCGCGGTGTGATTGACCATCAGCGACAGCAGCCCGATCGCGGCCCAACTGATCGCGGCGATCATGACTTCATTCCACGGCGTGCGCACGCCGAGGATGTTCACGACGCCCGGGATCAACGGCTGCATGCTGACCGGGTTGTTGCTGAACAGATAGTCCATCCCGACCTGGATCATGATGCCCCACAGCAGCGTGCCGGTCAGGATGAAGATCTCCTCCTCGATTTTCGGAATGGCGCGGGAACGTTGGATCGGCCGCACCACCACGAAATAGGTGACGTAGGAGGCGAGCAGGCCGGCGACGATGCCGACCGCGGCGCCGCCATAAGGCCCGGCTCCGTATTCGGCGGCGACATACCAGCCGAACAGGGCGGCGATCAGCATGATGCCGCCATGCGCGAGATTGAGCACGCCGCTGACGCCGAACATCAACGTGAACCCGATGGCACCCAGGGCGTACAAAGCGCTGACGGCGAAACCGTCGATCAGGATTTGCAGGGCGAGCACGGTCGGTTCCGTTTGACGCGCGGTATGGTTCCTGGCGACGAAACGAGCATCCCGCGCCGCATCGCTAGCCTTACGGGCGCTGGCTTCAGGGGCGCTGGCCTCACGGGCGCCGGGTTCACGGGTGCCTGGTTCATGCGGCCGGCCTCATGGACCCGCCCATTTCGCGGGGTCCGAAACCGTCGATGGCCCGGACGCGATCGGCTCGATCGATCACGCTACGATCGCGACGGGGGAGCACGACGACCGCTATTTCTCGGCGGCTTGCTGCGGCAGCTTCACGAACGCCGGGAATACGAGCTTGCTCTTGCACTTGTCGGTCGGCCAGACGCACACCTGCTTGCCGTCCTGCCACTGCATGAACACGCCCGTGGTGAGATCCGGGACCGTATTTCAGCGCATGGGTGAACTCGTCCTGCTGGCCGTAGAACTGGATATGGCCGAGCGTGCCTTCCATGTCGGTCTTCTCGATCTCGGCGACCATTTTGTCCGGGTCGGTCGATTTGGCGCGGCCGATCGCCGCGGCAAAGATCTGCACGGCGTCATAGGAGGTGAACCCGTCGAACGCCGGGAAATGGCCGTAGCGCTTCTGGAATTCGTCGGCCACCGGCAGAGTATGCGAGGTGATGGCGAGACCCGGCACCGTGCCGGTCTGCGTGACGACGCCGTTCACCGCGCCGTTGGTGTCCTTCCAGAACGTCAGGTTGGTCGCCTGCGCGCTGATCCCGCCCAGCGCGATCGGTACCTGCTGGTCATGCCATTGCACGGTCGGCTGCACCCCGACATGGGCGATGCCGGTCAGGATGACATCCGGATGCTTCGCCTCGATCCCGTTGAAGATCGGCGTGAAATCGGTTGTATCGGGATTGAACCTGACGTGGTCCACGACGTTCAGCCCGGCCTTCGGGAGGCACTTCTGCTCCCCCTCGTCGAGGGGCGTGGTCCAGTCGGCGTCCTCGCTCATGATCGCCGCTGTCTTCATGTGCAGCCCGACGGCGAAGATGTCGTGCGAAGCATCGCACACCGCGGTGGCGAGGATGGGCGAGGGCAGCCAGTCCTCGAACATGTATTTGAACTGTGCGTACTTGTCGTGCACCTGCTTGCTGATCAGGTTGCTCGCCGCCGCCGGGGTCATCGTCGGCATGTGCAGGCGCGCGGACCAGGGCTCGATCGCCAGAGCCACTTCGCTGATGAAGGTGGCGATCACGGCCGACACGTGATCTTGCTGCGCGGCCCGCTGGAAAGCTCGGACAGCGTCCGAGGCCGACGAATGATCGTCGTAGGAGATGATCTCGATCTTGCGCCCATCGACGCCGCCTTTGGCGTTGATGTCATCGGCGGCGATTTGCGCGCCCTGCAGGATCGCCTGGCCGACGATCGCCGACTGCTCGCTGATCACGCCGATTTTGATCGGGTCGGTGTCGGCGGCATGGGCGCCGGCCGCGGGGAGCAGCGCGAGCGACCCGGCGAACCAGGCCATGTGCGGCAGATGGCGCCAGCGGGGTGGTGTCATGGACGCTGTCTCCTCTTGGTTTCCTGGATTGTCGGAGGTTGGAGCCATCTTCGCAAGGACAGCCCACCCCGACGGCAAACGCGAGCAATCGGGCTTCGTTCCATGATCGGCGGCTGGCCGCGCGATCATTTATCGCGACTTCGTCCGCCGCCGCCTGGTTCGCGCCAGCGAGGCGGTTCGCGCCAGCGAGGCGGTTGGCGATGGCGCGGGGCGGACGCGAGGTCGGGGCGTACGCGAGGTCGGGGCGTCGTCACGGATCATCGCCGCCGGCGAGTCCTGTGCGTCTTCAGGCGTTCGTGGAGCAGCCGGACGAGCGTCGCCGCCGTTTCCGCCCGGTGTTCGGCGGGGATCTGCTGGACGATGGTTTGCACCGCGCCCTCGACCAACACGCCGAGGACCGCGTAAGGGTCGGCCCCGATCGCCCCGGTCATGCTGATCGTCTGGGCCAGGATATGCATCGGATCGGGCCGGCTGGCGGCAACGCGCTGAACCCGGCGGATGAGGGCTTCGACAGCGGGAAAAGGTCGGTCTGGCATTGCGGCAGCATCGCGCACCTCATGGCGGTACGACAATAGCCGAGCGCATTCTGTTCCGATATCGTTATTTATTCGCGACCCGCGCACCCCGCGGATCAGGACGTCAGCGATGTTCGCGGTCCGCGCACTCTCAGAGCCGATCTGGCGCCCGGTCGATAATTCGGGTGATGTGCCGAATGTTTGCGAAGCGAGCGTTCAGGATGTCGAAACAGCTTCACCTCGGCGCCGTCATGCGTCCGGTTGCCATCCATACGGCATGGTGGCGCTATCCGGGAGCGTTCCCGGACGCCAACTTCAACCTGAGGCACCTCGTCCGATTTATCCAGACTCTCGAACAGGCACGGTTCGATGCGTTCTTCATGGCTGACCATCTGGCCGTGCTGAACATGCCCGTTCAGGCGTTGCGGCGCAGCGCGACGGTGACGTCGTTCGAGCCTCTGACACTGCTTGCCGCGCTCGCGATGGTCACGGAACGGATTGGTCTGATCGCGACGGCATCGACGACGTTCGACGCACCGTATCATGTCGCTCGCCGGTTCGCGTCGCTCGACCACATCAGCGATGGCCGCGCCGGATGGAATGTCGTGACGACCGCCAACCCTGACGCGGCGCTCAATTTCGGGCTGACCGAACACGTTGAGCATGACGAACGATACCGGCGCGCGCGCGAGTTCCACGCGGTCGTGACCGGTCTTTGGGACAGTTGGGCGGACGACGCGTGGCGGCGCGACCAGGCGAGCGGCATCTTCTTCGATCCGGAGAAAATGCACGTCCTCGATCATAAAGGTGAGCATTTGTCGGTGCGAGGTCCGCTCAATATCGCGCGACCCGTTCAGGGTTGGCCGGTCATCGTCCAGGCCGGCGCATCCGAGGTGGGACGGCAATTCGCCGCCGAAACCGCCGAGGTCGTGTTCGGGAGCAGCCGAACGATCGAGCAGGCACGGGAATTTTACCGCGATGTGAAGGCGCGCGTGACCGCGGCGGGACGTTCGGCCGATCACTGCAAGATCCTGCCCGGCGCTCTCGTGATCGTCGGACGCACGAACGAGGAGGCGCGCGAAAAGCAAGCGTTGCTCGATGGCCTCGTGCATCCCGAGAGCGGGATTCCCAATCTTTCGATCCGGCTTGGCATCGATGCATCGCAGTTCGATCTCGACGCGCCGTTGCCCGACATCCCGCCGTCCAATCAGAGCCAGAGCCAGCGGGATACGCTCGTCGCACTGGCGCGGCGGGAGAATTTGACCGTGCGTCAGCTTGCCCAACTGATGGGCGGTTTCGGCGGTCTGGAGATCGTCGGGTCCGCCGGAGAGGTCGCCGACACGATGCAGTCGTGGCTGGAGACGGGCGCCGCCGATGGGTTCAATATCATGTTCCCAACCGTGCCCGCCGGCCTCGATGATTTCGTGCACCTGGTGATCCCCGAGCTGCGACGCCGGGGTATCTTCCGTGACGGAGTACGCGGGAACAACGTTGCGGGACCATTTCGGTCTGCCCCGGCCGGAGAACCGGTTTTTCCCGACCGCGTAACCCGCGAAAGCGGCGGTGCGCGAGCGGACAATCAGCGCCGGCGGAACACCACGCTCAGGTTGTTCGCGGGCATCGCGATTTGTTCGGGCGGCGTGAACCCGTGCTGGCCGGCAAGCGCGGCGATGTCGTCGAGGTCGCGTATGCCCCAGGATGGATCGCGGGCGCGTAAACTCGCATCGAATGCCGCGTTGCTGGCGGTGGTATGCACACCGCCTTCGCGGAACGGGCCATAGAGGAACAGCAACCCACTTTGGGTCAGCACGCGCGCGGCGCCCGCGATCAGTCCTGTCGTGACAGCCCAGGGCGCGATGTGGATCATGTTGATCGCGATGACGGCGTCGGCCTGGTCGACCGGCCAGGTGTCCGCGGCCGCGTCGAGCCGCAGCGGCGGCAATAAGTTCGGCGGGCCGGATAGGTCGCGCCAGGCCGCGATGCTTTGCAAGGCGTCCGGATCATGGTCGGTCGGCTGCCAGGTCACCTCGGGCAGCGCGCCGCTGAACCAAACGGCATGTTCGCCCGTGCCGCTGGCGATTTCCAACACGCGCGCCGGCCGCGGCAAGACCTCCCGCAGGACCCGGAGGATCGGCTCACGGTTGCGCGCGGCGGCGGGCGCGGATCTGGCGGCTCGCTGCATCCTCGTGGCGGCTCCTTGGTGGATCCGCGTCTCGCCATTCGTGCGGCGGCGATGGCGCGGTGTGTCAGAACGTGGCGCGAACAGGTCGTTGCCTGTCCGTCACCATTTATACACCTTCTGTAACGTTCCACCCATGAGCGCGGCCTTGTCGCTCTCGGACAGACGTTTGGTGTCGCGGAACGGCGCGACGCCCTGCTCATAGGTCAGCATGCCGATCGTCCGCGTCCAATCGGTGCCCCACATGCAACGATCCAGCCCGAACGCGTCGATGACCCGCAGCACCGGATCCCAGATATCGTCGTACGGGAACGGCCGGTGCGACATCGTGCAGGCGCCGCTGATTTTAACCCTTACGTTCGCGTATTGAGCCAACGCGAGCAGCTTCGGCAGATCAGCCCAGACGTCGGCGGGGACCGGCGGATGCGCGGGCTGCAGCAGGCCGAGATGGTCGATCACGATGACGGTGTCGGGATGTTGCCGAATATGGGGGAGGCCTTTGTCGAGGATGCCCCAGCACAGCAAATTGACGGGCAAACCATGTTTCGCGGCGGCGGCGAACGCGCGCTTCAGGCCGGGATGGTCGGCGTCCATCGGCAGGCCCTCGCGCATGCGGATGCGAATGCCGCGCGCGCCATCCGTCGCCGCCCATCGCGCCACCACGTCGTCGATCGCCGGATCGGTCGCGTCCACCGGCGTCACGACGCGGAATTTGTCCGGATATGCGTGGTAAACTTCCAGCGCGTAGCTCGGGTCATATTCATAGGCGCTGAACGAGGACACCATGATCGCGCCATCGACGCCGACACTGTTCATGGCGGCGACCATTTCCTCGCCGGTGGCGGACTCCAGTCCGTGCGAGGGGCCGGCCCAGGGGCGGCCCGGATGATTTCGGTCGAAGGGATGGACCTGAACGTCGATGACTGGCATGGCCGTCCTCCTGTCTGTTCGCGCCATTGTCCGATATCGCGACCGGCAAGGCCAGAAGGGGCAACAGAAGGGGCAAACAGCAGGGGCCAGACAGAAGGGCCAAAGACAGAAGGGCCAGACAGAAGGAGCGGCCGGCGAGCCATGCCGGCGGCCAACATTTGGAGGAAGATGCCATGAACGCCGGATCCACACGCATTTTCGCGGGCGCGGGTGCCGCACCTTCCATGCGAGGCACCGCCGCGCGCGGTGGCTTGTTTCGACGCGTCGCCGGCGACGGCGCATGGCAGGCTCTGGGCGACGGCCTGCCGGCGGACGTGGAGGTTCACGCCATCCTCGCCCGGCCCGACAATCCGAACGTGATCTTCGCGGGTACGCAGGATGGCCCTTATCGCAGCGAGGATGGTGGCGATCATTGGCGCAAGCTGAACTTCCCCGAGCCGAACGTGATGATCTGGTCGCTGGCCGCGCATCCCACGCGGCCGAACGTGCTCTACGCGGGCGCGGCGCCGATCGCGCTGTATCGCAGCCTCGACGGCGGCGACACGTGGCAACGTCTGCGCAACGCCGTGTCACCGGCGCATTGCGAGCGCGCCGGCTTCGACAGCCGTGTGCTGCGCATCACCGTCGATCCGAACCGGCCGGACGACGTCTACGCGGCACTGGAAGTCAGCGGCATCATCCGCAGCACCGATGGCGGGGAGACCTGGACGGACCTGTCCGCGCCGCTGATGCGCTTCGCCGAGCAACCGCGTTATCAAAGCAACGTTGGCGGGCGGCACTGCGGATTATGCGAGGGGATGCTCGACTCGCATGCCACAGCGATCTCGCCCGCCGCGTCCGGCACGGTATTTCTTGGCCTGCGCATGGGTCTGTTTCGCAGTGACGATCACGGAACGACCTGGTACGATACCGAAATCGGCCGCTTTTCTCCGCTGACGTATTGCCATGACGTGATCGTTTCGGCGCACGATCCGCGCGTGCTGTACACCTGCCTGTCACCGGCCGCGTTCAGCACCGACGGCTCGTTGTATCGCAGCGCTGATCTCGGCGCGACCTGGCGGCGCATCGACCATGGAGTCAAGGCTGGCTCGACGCTGATGGCGGTCAGCGAGCATCCCGCCGATCCGGCGCGACTTTGCTGCGTCACCCGCGGCGGTCAGGTGTTCGGGACCGAGAACGGCGGCGAGTTCCTGGTGCGAATACCGGCTGCCCGATGGCGTCGAGGACGTCTACGCGGTCGCCTGTGCGTGAAACCGAAGCGGGCGTGACCTGACACGACGCGGGCTTCGCGGCATGGTGGCGGCGGCGGAGCCGGACGAAGCGGCCCACAACGAGGAGATGCGCAACATGAAAGTCGGGTTCATCGGGGTCGGCAACATGGGAGGACCCATGTGCCGGAATATCATCCGCAACACGAACCACGAGGTGATCGTGTTCGATCTCAGTCCGCCGGCGCTGGCCGCGTGCACCGAGTTGGGGGCATCCGCCGCCACCTCGGTCGCCGACGTCGCGAGCCGTTGCGATGTGGTGATCACCTCGCTGCCGCTGCCGCGCGTGGTGGAGGACGTGACGCTGGGTCCGGCCGGCATCGCGGCCAACGCGCGCCCCGGCACCGTCTTCATCGACCTGTCGACGAATTCGCCGGCGACCGCGAAGCGGGTGCACGAGGGCATGAAGGCCAAGGGCATCGGCATGCTGGAAGCGCCTGTGTCGGGCGGCACGGCGCGGGCCAAGGATGGCACGATCGTCATCATGGTCGGCGGCGACGCGGCGGTGTTCGAGCAGCAATTGCCGTTGCTGAAGTCGTTCAGCGGCGAGGTCGTGCATGTCGGTGAGATCGGCATGGGCTCGGCCGCGAAACTGATCAACAACATGCTGGCGTTCTGCAACGCGGCGGCCGCCGCCGAGGCGCTGATGCTCGGCAAGCGCGCGGGCATCGATCTGCATAAGCTGGACGCGGTGATCCGCAACGCGAGCGGCATGTCGTCGGCCTATGGCGGCATGGCGACGAAGGCGTTCAAAGGCGAGTTTCAGGCGACCTTCGCGCTCGACCTCGCGCACAAGGATCTCCGTCTGGCTCTCGAAATGGCCGACGAACTGGGCGTGCCGGGACTGATCGCACCGCAGGTGATGAACCTGATGCGGATGGCGCGTGGGATGGGGCTGGGATCCGATGACTCGGCGTCGGTGATCCGGGTGTATGAGAAGGCGTTGAACGAGGAAGTGCGCGCCTGATTTTGTTTCGATACCGGATAGTCTGACTGGCGTGGGACCGCCTCGGGCGCGGCGATGACTGTCGCGATCCGAGAACGATTCGCGGTGACGTCCACGCCAGGCCGCCCTCCAGCGGCTACTTCAATTGGTCGCGTACCGCGTCGAGGCCGGCGCGCGCGCACGCGTCGTCCAGATTGGCCCCTGGTGCGCCGGCGGCGCCGATCGCCCCGATCACCTCATCCCCCACCTTGATCACGACACCGCCGCCAAACAGCACGAGATGCGGAAGCTGGGTGAACAGCGCCGAAAATCCAGGCACCGTCTTGCCGCGCTCGACGAGAGCGCTGGTATCGTTCTTGAACGACGCGGCCGTGTACGCCTTGTCATTCGCGCTATCGAGCGTGTGGCTGCCGGCGCGATCGCCGCGTAGCACCGCCTGACGGACGCCGTCGGCATCGACCACGACGGCGGATTCCGCGTAGCCCTGCTTCGCGCAGGATGCCACGGCCTCACCCACCATGCGATTGGCGAGCGACGCCGGAATACGATGCGTGGCCAGCAGGTCGTCCGCCGACGCGGGCCGGGTGAACAGTCCAACGATCAGGGCGAGGCCAATGGCCGCCGGCACGTGACGATCTGTGCGGGTACAAAACATGACGTTGTCTCCAGGCCTGAGTGACGTTCGCGCGCGGTCCGCGCACCAATGCTCTACTGCCGGCTCAGCGTAGCGTCTGCTGCGATGGGCTGAGACGGGCCGGCAGAAATACCACCAAAACCAGCGTGGCCGCCGAAAGAACGCAGCCGAGCAAATAGGCGTTATGCAGGCCGGCGGCGATGAGATCCGTCAGGCGCGCCTGCTCTTCCGGCGCCAGCATTCGCCTCAGGCCGGGTTCCAGAAGCTGGTCCATCAGATGCCCCGCATCAGGGGAGCGCTTCAGGATTGTCGCGTTCAACACCGCGCCGAATGACGCGGCGCCCAAGGCCTGACCGATGAAACGCAGGAACAGACACGAGGATGTCGCCGCTCCACGTTTTCCCCAGGGTACCGCCGCCTGAATCGA
Organism: uncultured Alphaproteobacteria bacterium; assembly: GCA_963719675.1. Taxonomy (GTDB): domain Bacteria; phylum Pseudomonadota; class Alphaproteobacteria; order Acetobacterales; family Acetobacteraceae; genus Rhodopila. Next base: position 21,259 of record CAVRDN010000070.1, read on the forward strand.
GACGATGAACGCGGTGTTACAGAGACCCATGCCGATGCCGATCACCAACGACCCGGCGGTCGCCCATGGCACGCCGCGTTCCGGGTTCAGAAACACCAGCACCGTGCAGCCGGCGAGGAGCGAAACCGCACCCAGGATCGCCGCGAGGCGATAGGTGGTGCGAACCATGAGACGGCCGCCAAGAATGCTCGCGAGAGCCCAGGTGACCGACATGGCGCCAAGGACCAGTCCCGCCATGATCGCGCTGTGCCGCATCGCGCCCTGAACATACGCCGGAAGAAACGCGGACACGCCCATCATGACGGCGCCGGCCAGACTGCCGCCGATGCCGCCGATCACGATGACCCGTTCGCGAAACAGCTCAAGTGCCAGCATCGGTTCGGGCGTGCGGAATTCGTGGAGCAACAGGACCGCCAGCGCCGTCGCGCCGATCGCGAGCAAGCCGAAGACGTCGCGCGCCGGCAACGCCGATCCCTGGACCAACGCGATCATGAACGCGCCAATGGTGATGACCAGCAGGAGAGACCCCAGGTAATCGATGCGGTGTTGTCTGGGCTTCACGTCCTCTTTCAGGAACGTGGCGATCATGGTGATCGCCGCCGCGCCGACCGGAAGATTGACCCAGAACACCACCTGCCAGGCCGCATGCTCGACCAGGTACGCGCCGAGCGACGGGCCGGCGACGGCGGCAACGCCAAAGACCGAGGAGATAAGACCCTGAACCTTCGCCCGCTCCGACGGTGAGTAGATATCGCCGCAAATGGTCATGGCGATCGGCTGAACGCCGCCCGCGCCAATTCCCTGAAGCGCGCGAAAGCCGATCAGCCAGAGCATGCCGGGAGCGAAGCCGCACAAGGTCGAGCCGACCAGGAACGTTCCCGCGCCGGCGTAGAACACCAGCTTCCGCCCATAAATATCGGCCAGCCGACCATAGATCGGAATGCTCACCGCCTGGGCCAGCAAATAGATCGCGAACACCCAGGAGAACAGGTTGAACCCGCCAAGCTCGGCCACGATGGTCGGCATCGCCGTCGCGACGATGGTGCTTTCGACGGCCGCCATGAAGGTGGCCATCAGGCAGGCGGCGAGCACCAGTGTGCGACGCGCCGGGAATCGCGGGAATCGGGCCGGCCAGGATGGGCGCGTTGCCTGGCGACAAGGCGCGTCTGTCAGATCGCATCGATGAATCTTCTCAGGCGTTTCCGAGGCCGACCGTCTCAGGCGGGGCGGGCCATGACAACTGCGTAGAACGAGACCCTGGCCTGCTGATGAAATCCTGACGACGGCCTGATGTCCGCTTTGTCATCGATCGCCCGGCGGACGACCGATGGGGCAGTTACGGTGCCGTGCGCTCGCGGGTCGCATCCGATCGCCGCCGGGTGGGAACCAGAGCCCCCGGCGCGGTTCAGAAATACACCGACCGGCCGGCGCCTCCGGTCGCCGCGACCAGTTCGCCGGAGACGGCCCAGGCCTTGTCCGAGGCCAGGAAAACCGTGACGAACGCGACTTCCGCGGCATCGACCATACGGCAGATGGCGTTGCCGCGCGGCGAGTTCGGCGCGAAGTCCTGGCGCTCCGCCTCTTCCGGAGACACCCCAGTTGCGTGGCGCGGGACGCCAGCAGGCTCGGCGTACGCTCGGTGCGGGTGGTGCCGGGATGAATGCAATTGACCGTGATGCCGTGCCGGCCCAGTTGCACCGCGAGCGTCTTGGTCATGTGCACGAGGGAGGCATTGCGGGCGCCGCCGCTGAGGTTGCCGGCGTTGCGGGCGTTGGCGCCGCTGATGTTGATGATGCGGCCCCAGCCCGCCGCTTTCATGAACGGGATCACGGCGCGGGAGCAGCGCAACGCGCCGACGTATTTGACGTTGAAGTCCTCGATCAGGTCTTCATCGACGACCAATTCGATCGGGCCGGTCGCGGTGGCGGAACCGCCGGGCGCGGAGCCGCTGTTGACCAGAATGTGCACGCCGCCGAGTTGCCGGGCCGCCTCGGCGACCATGCGGTCCACCTGCTCCTTGCTGGTGACGTCGGCGGCGAGGGGAAGGATCCGCCGGTTCGTTTCGGCGGCCAGTTCCCGCGCCGTCGCCTCGAGAGTGTCCTGGTCGCGCGCCACGATCGCCACATCGACGCCTTCGCGCGCCAGTTCCCGCGCGATGGCTTTGCCGATGCCTCGGCTGCCGCCGGTTACAATCGCGTGCTTGCCTTGCAATCCGAGGTCCATGGCATTCGCTCCCTTTGGCGGCGTGGCCGCGCGTTCATTGCTTCACCCCGCATTGTTCTCTGGCAGGGACCCCGGGTCGCAAGGGAACTGTGCCAGGGGAACTGTTGCCAGTGAACTGTTGCCAGCGGAATGTTGCCAGGGGAACTGTTGCCAGCGGAACTGTTGCCAGGAAACGGGCGCCGAGCGACGAGAGAGAACGTGCCGGTTGGCGGCACGTCCGCCGCCAATCCGGCGCTGTAACCGGACGGGTCGTGGATCCGCTGTGTCAATATTCGTCGTGCAGCCGGACCCAGTTCATGGTTCCGCCGGCTTCGTCGCGACCTTTGGGCGTGAGGTCCAGCCAGTTGAACGCGCCCATCAACAGCTCGGTGCCGCGATGATACGTCGAATAGCTGTGGCAGATGGCGCCGGTTGCGTCCTTCACGAAGATGCTCACGCCGAACATGTCGGGGCTGTCGCGAATGACCGTGCCGTAATTGTAGATCGCCCGGCCCGTGGCGAGGTCCTCGGGCGTGAACGACACCCCGAAATCAGCGTTGAAGTCGCTGCCGTCCGAGGACACCCAGGGAAAGGACCATTCCATCCGGCGTTTGACCGCCTCGATCCGTCGCGAGGGCGCGCGCGAAACGGCGGCGAACGCCAGATCCGCCTGCTCGAAATGCCGCCGCGCCGCGTCGACATGGTCAACGGTGAACGAACAGCCGCGGCAGATATGGTCCGAACCCGGCGTCAACATGAAGTGATAGACAGCGAGTTGACCGCGCCCCCGAAACAGGTCGCCGAGCGTGCACTGGCCCTCGGGTCCTTCGAAGACATACGACTTTTCGACCCGAACCCAGGGCAGGCGCCGCCGCTCGGCGCGGAGGGCGTCGAGTTCATGCGTCATGGCTCGTTCTTTGGCGAGCAGCGCGATGCGGGCGGCGAGCCATTCTTCGCGCGAAACGATGGGATGGTGCATGGTCGGTCTCCTTCAGTCGCGCCGCGCGGCGCGGGTGCGTCCGGCGGCGAGGTTCAGCCAGGGCGATATGTGGAACGCTCGATCAGCAGGTACCATCAGGCCATGTCCCCGACCGGCGGCATGGCGGCGGCCGGAGCGCAGAGCGCGATCCCTGGCGCATCGGTCGCCGCGATCCACGACATCACGGCAAAGGTCGGCGACGCCGCGAGGGCGAGCCAGCCAACCAGATCGCGCGGCTGCCGGGCGCCGATATCCTGTGTCCGCTCCGTCGCCGGTGTCATCATCTTCAGCCTCCCGGTCGATCTGGCCGTTCGCGGCCGTTGAAGTCCTGGCCGAGAGATAGGACGGGAGGGGCGACAGGTGAGAGTGACATTCGTGACGGGATTTCGATGCTCTCCGCCAACGCGTTCGCGTCGGCCGGAACATTGTTGCCCCGAGGGGCGCAACCCTGATTGAGTGATGCCATGTCCGCCCCAAAGGCCGATCCCGACCTCGTTGCGAGACCTCTACCGGCGCGAGGGCCGTCGCGTGTTCGCGACACTCGTGCGTCTTTTGGGCAGCTTCGAGCGCGCCGAAGACGCATTGCACAACGCGTTCATCGCCGCGGCGGAGCGCTGGCCTCGCGAAGGAATGCCCAAAAATCCTGTCGGCTGGTTGATTTCGGCGGGGCGGTTCAAGGCCATCGATCAACTGCGTCGCGAACGGCGCGTCACCGCGTGGGGCGACGCCGCCGAACAGATCGACGCCCTCGCGGACGACACACCCGCGCCGGACGAACGCAAGTCCGTGGAAGACGACCGCCTGCGGCTGATCTTCACCTGCTGCCACCCGAGCCTGTCCGAGGAGGCGTGTGTCGCGCTAACTTTGCGCGAGGTGTGCGGGCTCACGACGAAGCGATCGCGCGCGCCTGCCTGCGAACGCCGGGAACGCTCGCCCAACGCATCGTGCGGGCGAAGGCCGAAGATCCGCGACGCCGGCATTCCTTACCAGGTCCCGGACACGGACGAACTGGCCGGCGCGGCTCTCGAACGTGCTGCGCGTCATCTATCTGGTTTTCAACGAAGGCTATTCGGCGTCTTCCGGCGAAGACCTGCTGAAGCCCGATCTTTCGATTGAAGCGCATCCGGCTCGCGCGCCTGTTGGCGAACCTGCTTCCCGAGCCGGAGGTCACAGGGATTGCTGGCTCTCCTGATGCTGCAGGATTCGCGGCGGCCCGGCGAGAACTTCTCGCCGACCGGCGATCTCATTCCGCTGGAGGAACAGGATCGCGGCCTCTGTCGGATCGCGCGTCGATCCGGAAGGCTGCGACCTCGTTCGAGCGGGCGCTGCGGACCGCGGTTTCGGCGCCTACACTCTGCAAGCCGCCATCGCCGCCGTCCACTGTGAGGCGCGACGTCGTGCGAAACGGACTGGCGCGGAGATCGTCGGTCTTTACGACGCGCTGCTGCGGCTTGAACCGTCCTCGATCGTGCAACTGAACCGCGCCGCGGCGGTGGCCATGCGAGATGGCCCGGAAGCCGGCCTGGCCCTCATCGAGCCTCTGATCGAGCAAGGCGGCCTTGACCAAATATCATCTCGCGTATGCCGCCAAGGCCGATCTGCTGCGCCGTCTTGGCCGACTCGGCGGGCCGGGCCAGCTATGAGGCGGCGCTTGGCCTCGTGCGGCAGGAGCCGGAACAGAGGTTTCTGACCCGTCGCCTCGGCGAGATCGGGGCTGAGCGGAAAAAACTTCCGGCCCTTGTCGAATTCGGCACCTGCCATTCGACCAATGAGCGTGGACGGACGTCAGTGCGAGCGGCCTTCGACGGTGACAACTTCAGGAACGAGAGGGCCCCCATGGCACAGGCCATTCCCTATTTGGCGTTCAACGGCAATTGCGCGGAGGCGATGCGGCACTACGAGCGCGTGCTTGGGCTCGGCGCGAAACTGGAAATGATGATGAGTGGCGCTGACTCGCCCATGGCCGCGCAAATCCCGCAGGGAGCACGCGCATCGGATCCTGCATGCTCGCCTGCGCTTTGACGACGGCTCCTATATTTATGCGCTGCGATGCCCCGCTGCACCTCCCCTACGACGGCATCAAGGGGGTCACGCTCACGATGAGCTATGCCTCGACCGCGGAGGGTGAGGCGGTGTTCCAATCGCTCGCCGAGGGCGGCACGGTGACCATGCCGTTTCAGCCTGCGTTCTGGGCGAAGCGCGCGGGGATGGTCATCGACCGGTTCGGCACACCCTGGGTCATCAACGGCGAATTGGCGATCTGAGCGGTGCATTGGCGTTCGTCATGACGAAACACCAGAGGTCGATGCCATGAAATATCTTTGCCTCGTCTACCTCGATCAGGAACACTGGGGCGCCTGTCCGGATCACCTGTGCGCGGATTTCGCGGCACAACTATCCCACAGCAAGCGGCTGCTCGCCGCCGAGCCGTTGCATCCCGTGCACACCGCGACAACCGTGCGGGTCCGCAACGGGCAGGTGCAGCTTTATGACGGTCCGTTCGCCGAGACCAAGGAACAACTCGCGGGTTTCTACCTGGTCGATGCGAAGGATCTCAATGAGGCGATTCGGATCGCCAGCGGGATTCCGCCGGCGAAACATGGAAGCATCGAAGTAAGGCGGTCTCGTTCAGTTGGATCCGGCCAATGGCGGTGCCGGGTAAACCTGGGGCCAGGACCGTATTCATTACTAACAATTCGCACCATATCGTTTCGCGAGCTGCGGCGTTGAGTGCGATGCGAAACGGGACCGTCCCGCGCGAGAACCGGCGGCTCGCCGGTAAACCGCGCGCGCGATGCAAAGGAAAAACACAAGAGTTACGTCGATGGATTTGTTTGTGCCGTTCCGACCGGCAATCGGGAGACATACCGCGAATACGCCACCCTGCTGTCCCCGAGGCGGTCCCAAGGAGCACGGGGGCGTTGAGTTTGGTGGAGTGTTGGGGCGATGATGTGCCCGATGGCAAGCTGACGTCCTTCCCCATGGCGGTGAAATGTAAGCCGGACGAGACGGTTGTGTTTTCATGGATAGTTTGGCCGTCGCGACAGGCGCGCGACGCGGGCATGAAGAAGGTGATGGGAGATCCGCGCGTTGACCCACGCGCGAATCCGATGCCATTTGACGGTGCGCGGTTGATCTATGGCGGCTTTGAAACGATCGTGGACGCGCTGACGCGGCGGGACCACCCGGAAGCCAACGAGGAATGAAAGGAAAAACCATGTCAGCCGCAACGACGCCGTCAATCCCCGAGAGGATACCGTTGGGTCATCGTCGCCGCCGGCGCGTTCATGGGGTGTGTCGCGATCGGGTCGATCTTTTCATTACCGGTGTTCCTGCAGCCGATGTCGCTGGCGACGGGCTGGTCGCGCACGGCGATCTCGTTGGTGATGACAATCGATTTCGTCACGATGGGCCTCGGCGGCTTCGCCTGGGGATGCTGATGGACCGGTTCGGCCCCCGCCCGGTTCTGCTCGCCGGCAGCTTTGTACTGGGCCTCGGCCTGGTACTGGCGAGCCAGCATAGTATGCAACCGAACTGTTTTATAAATAGGCAAAAAAAAA
>CAVRDN010000071.1:0-32557 GCA_963719675.1 uncultured Alphaproteobacteria bacterium
GGTCCGGCGAGCGGCCCTGACTGTCTCGCCACCACGACGCGGCCTGCACTTCATAAATCGAGATCGGCGCGGCGATGTTCTGGCGCTCGGGACGCGATTCCATCCAGTCGCCGTCTTCCCAGGCGTGCGGCAGCGGATGCGTGACGCGCGAAGCGGTGCCTGGCGGCAACTCGGTTTCCAGTGCCAGCGGATCGGCCTTCAAAGGCAACATGCGGCCGCCGGCGTCGAGCAGTTCGTACTTATAAAGCTCGCCAGGTCCGAGCCGGGGAATGAACAGTTCCCACACGCCGGCTTCCCAACGCTTGCGCATCGGATAACGGCGGCCATCCCAGGTGTTGAAGTCGCCGACAACGGAAACGCGGCTGGCGTTGGGGGCCCAAACAGCGAAGCGCACGCCGGCGACGCCATTGACGGACAGGCATTGCGCGCCGAGCACGCGGCCGATTTCAAAATGGCGGCCCTCGGCGAACAGGTGCATGTCGAGGGGACCGAGCAACGGAGCGAACGAATACGGATCCTCGGTTTCCTCCACGCCGCCGGCCCAATGGATACGCAGACGATATGGTTCTCCAGGCGGTATGTCGCCGACGAAGAAGCCGGCCTCGTGCCGGCGGCGCAGGCGGACATCGCCCTCGGCCAGGACCGCGTCGACACCGAGTGCATCGGGAGCGAGGCAGCGGAGTTCGTTGCCGTGACGGCCAAGCACCGAGAACGGATCGCCGTGTCGGCCGTGCACCAACGCCTCGACCGCGGCATCGTCAACGCTGAAGCGCGCCGGCGCGGTCAAGCCCAGCGGCGCGTCATCCGGGGGCGCGGTCATGCCAGGAGCCGCCGCGCCAACCGCTCCAGACCATGCAACGGAACCTGCAGCCAGGCCGGCCGGTTCGCGAGTTCGTAGCCGATCTCGTAGGCGACCTTCTCGATCAGGAAAATGTCCATGACGTTTTGCTCGCCTTCGGTGTTTAACCAGGGATTTGGCGCGGCCTCCGCGACCGCGTGGTAGGCGTCGAGGAACGCCGCCGTCGCCTCGCGTTGCCAGAGGCTGAGAGCCGCGAGGCGACGCTCCGCGGAGGGCATGTCGGCCATCGGGCTCTCCAGCGGCAGCATCGCCGCGGCGTAGTCGAAACTACGCAACAGGCCCGCGACGTCCTTCAACGGCGTGGTCTTCGCCCGACGTTCGGCGAGGCTGCGCGCCGGTTCGCCTTCGAAGTCGATGATCACGGCGTCGCCTTGCGCGACCAGCACCTGCCCAAGGTGGAAATCGCCATGGACCCGCGTCTTCAGCGCGGCGCCTTTGGTCCCGCGCAAATGTTTCACCGCGTGGTTCAATGGCTTGCGCATTTCGATCAGCGACCGCGCCAGCGCCTCGGTGTCCGCGCTTTCCCAGTGGTCGCGGCGCGCCAGCGCATCGAGGGCGGCGTCCAGTTGCGCGGCGGTCGACGCGGCCCATGCGGCGTGATCCTCGGCCGTCGCGGTCTCCGGCGCGAACGCCGGGTCATCGTTGGGCTTCGCGAGCGCGGCATGGATCTCCGCGAGGCGGCGACCGATGGCGGCGGCGAACCCGAGATAGCCGGCGAACGGATCGCCGGAATTCCGCGCGTCCGGCTTCGGCCTCGGTCATCGCGCGACGCAGCCAGTCCAGCGTCCAGGTCCAGCCATCGCCCTGGTTGCGCACGAAGGACTGCACGATCAGCATCGTAACGACATCGTCACCGGTCGAGTGCTCGGCATGGCCGAGCAGCGACGCGATGCCTTCGACGCCGGCTTCGGTGAGATAGCGGGTCATCTCGACTTCAGGATGAACGCCGGGCGCGAGACGGCGGATGATTTTGACGACCATGCTGTCGCCGACCGCGAGGCTGGAGTTCGACTGCTCGGCGGAGAAGCGGCGGATTTCGTTGTCCGGCGGCGTCGTACGCTCCAACAGCGAGGTTGGGACGAAACGAAGTTCGCCGGTATCGGCGGTGGCGATCGTGGTGCCCGCGCGCAGGGCGGCGATCACCCCATGCGCGAAGGGATCGGCGGCGAATGCGTCGGTGATGAAGCCGACGCGCCGGCCGCGGCGAAAACGACCTAGCGCGAGTTGCGAGGGAAGCGCGGTGACGGCCTCGGCTTCATCGACAGTCGCCAGCGGGAGACTGAAACGTTCGGTCGTTTCTCCCAGATCGACGACAACCTCCGACAGCACGACACGCCCGCCGGTATTCGGCAGCGACGCGACAATGTTCAGACTGACCGCTGCCATCGCCCGATTTTTGGCGGAGAACCAGCGGCGCTTCGCCAGATAATCCTTTAACTCGTTCTGTTCCAGGTCAGCGTGCAGCGGGCCGTCCAGCATGTCGGCGAGCGGGGCGTTGAAAACGCGGGTGCGCAGTTCGGGCATGGGCTGTGGCGTGGGCGTGTGCCAGGCGGGCAGCGCGTCCTCGGTGGACAGCATGAACCAATAGAAGCCGTACGGCGGCAGGGTCAGCAGATAGGGAAGTTGACCGATTGGCGGAAACGCGCTGTCGCCCAACATTTCCACCGGCACGCGGCCCGACCACCCCGAAAGATCGAGTTCGACGGCCTGTGCCGAGCGGGAGAGATTGAACACGCACAGCACGGTGCCGCCGGCGTGCTCTCGGATATACGCGAGGATTTTGCGATTGCCGGGGTACAAAAAGGCGCATGGTGCCACGCCCGAACACGCTGCCTCGACTGCGCACCGACAGAATGCGGCGCATCCAGTGCAGCAACGAATGTGGATCGCGCGTCTGCGCTTCCACGTTCACCGCCTGAAATCCGTAGAGCGGATCTTGCAACGCCGGCAGAACAAGGCCGGCGGGGTCGGCGCGACTGAAGCCGCCGTTGCGATCGGAGGTCCATTGCATCGGCGTGCGGACACCATCGCGGTCACGCAGGAAAATGTTATCGCCCATGCCTATTTCGTCACCGTAATAGATCACCGGCGTGCCGGGCATCGACAGCAGCAGGCCGTTCATCAGCTCGATCCGACGGCGGTCGTGTTGCAGCAGCGGCGCGAGCCTGCGGCGGATGCCAAGATTGAGCCGCGCGCGGCGGTCCGCGGCATAGGTGGACCAGAGATAATCCCGTTCCTGGTCCGTCACCATCTCCAGCGTGAGCTCATCGTGGTTGCGCAGGAAAATGGCCCACTGACAGCCGGCCGGGATGTCGGGCGTCTGACGCAGGATATCCGAGATCGGAAAGCGATCCTCCTGGGCGATCGCCATGTACATGCGCGGCATCAGCGGGAAGTGAAACGCCATGTGGCACTCGTCGCCGCCGCCGAAATATTGCTGGGTGTCCTCCGGCCATTGGTTGGCCTCGGCGAGCAGCATGCGGTTGGGGTGGCCCTCATCCATGCGGGCGCGAAGAAAGCGCAGAATCGCATGCGTTTCGGGCAGATTCTCGTTGATGGTGCCCTCGCGCTCGATCAAATACGGCACGGCGTCAAGGCGCAGGCCGTCCACGCCGCAATCGAGCCAGAATTTCATCACGCCGCACACCGCTTCCAGAACGCGCGGGTTGTCGAAATTGAGGTCCGGCTGATGGCTATAGAACCGATGCCAGAAATAGGCTTGCGCCACCGGGTCCCAGGCCCAGTTGGACTTTTCCGTGTCGAGAAAGATGATGCGGGTTTCGGGATAGCGCTGGTCGGTATCCGACCAGACGTAAAAGTCGCGAGCCCAGGAGCCGGGTTTCGCCCGCCGCGCGCGCTGAAACCAGGGATGTTCGTCGCTGGTGTGATTGATGACCAGTTCGGTGATCACCCGCAGACCGCGCTTGTGCGCCTCGCGGATGAACCTCTTGGCGTCACGTAACGTTCCGTAGTCGGGATGGATATCGCGATACTCGCTGATATCATAGCCGTCATCGCGCAATGGGCTCGGGTAGAACGGCAGCAGCCAGACCACGTTGACGCCAAGTTCGACGATGTAGTCGAGCTTGCGCAGCAGACCCGGAAAATCGCCGACGCCGTCGTCGTTGCTGTCGAAGAAGCTCTTCAGGTGAAGCTGGTAAATGACCGCATCACGATACCATTCCGGATCGCTCTCCTGACCGGACGGCTCCGGCACCGGACGGGTCGCCGCCACGGCGGAGGGCGCGCGCCGCGTGCGGGTCATGGTGTTCATCAGGCTGTCTCCGCCGGCCGCGCGCGCCAGATCGCGAACGGCAGCGTGCGAGGATCGAGCGTGATAGTCCGAAATTTCCCCCGCCACAGGGTGTCTCCGCCCCGCATCAGGTCGGTCACCACCAGCGCGGCATCGTCACCCAGACCCCATTCCCACAGTGGAACCTCGATCTCGGCGGTCTGCGCGCTGAACGGATCGAGACTGACCGCCACGAGCACGACGTTGCTCCGATCGACGTTGGCTTTGCGATACCAGATCACACGATCGTTCCGGGCCTGATGGAACGTGAGACCGCGATGCGACTGGAGCGCCGGATTGGCGCGGCGGATCGCGTTGAGGCGGGTGATTTCATCCACGATGTCGTTGGGCTGGCGTTCCAGACGCGCGCGCAGTTGGTACTTGTCGCTCGCGGCGTATTCCTCTCGTCCGGGAAGCGGCGCGGCCTCGCAAAACTCAAATCCTTGCAGCATGCCCCACAGGCCGGACAGTGTGGCGGCGAGAGCGGCGCGGATCAGAAATCCCGGACGACCGGACGTTTGCAAAAAAATCGGATTGATGTCCGGCGTATTGACGAAAAAGTTCGGCCGAAAAAAGTCCGCGGCGCCGGTCGTGGTGAGTTCGCGCAAATACTCTTCGATCTCCCACTTTTCATTACGCCAGGTAAAGTAAGTGTACGACTGCGAAAACCCGAGCTTCGCGAGGCGGTACATAATCTTGGGACGGGTAAACGCCTCGCTGAGAAACAGCGCTTCGGGATAGCTCGCGCGGATGTCGGCGATAAGCCACTCCCAGAACGCGAACGGCTTGGTGTGCGGATTGTCTACGCGAAAAATGCGCACGCCCTCGGACGCCCAGTACGCCACCACATCCCTCAACGCCACCCACAATCCAGGAATCGCGCCTGGGCGATAGAAATCGACGTTGACAATGTCTTCGTATTTCTTGGGCGGGTTCTCCGCGTAACGAAGGCCGCCATCGGGCCGCCAATCGAACCAATCGGGATGTTCACGCAACCAGGGATGATCCGGACTGCACTGGATGGCGAAATCCAACGCCAGTTCCAACCCGTGCTCCGCCGCCGCGTCCCGCAACGCGCGGAAGTCGTCGATCGTTCCGAGTTGAGGATGGATCGCGTCATGTCCACCCTCCGCCGCGCCGATCGCGTACGGGCTGCCCGGATCGTCCGCCGCCGGGCTCATCGTGTTGTCCCGGCCCTTGCGATTGGTGCGGCCGATCGGGTGGATGGGCGGGAAATACAGAACGTCGAAGCCCATGTCGCGAATGCCGGGCAGCCGGTCAATGACATCGCGGAATGTGCCGTGACGGACCGCATCGCCGCTTTGATTGCGCGGGAACAGTTCGTACCAGGAGGCGAATTCAGCGGCACGGCGGTCCGCGTCCACCGCCATCTCAACGCTGATCGCCTGGCCGGGACGTTGATCGGCCCGCGCCACGGCGGCGGCGGTGTCGTCCGCGGTCAGCAAGGCGATGCGATCCGCTTCGGTGCGGGACCTGTGCGCCTTGTGCGTCTTGCGCGGCCGGATCGCGTCGAGCAGCGAGTCCAAACCGCCAGCCGCGGCCTCGGCGATCGCTTCAATGAGCAGCCGGCCTTCCTCAAGCTCCAATGCGACGTCGAGCCCGGCCGCATGCTTCTTGCTCACTTCGTCGCGCCATGTCGCAAAACGGTCTGGCCACGCAACGACCCGAAACAGATGCGGCCCCACCCGGTCCAACACGAAGCTGGCGGACCACCGGTCATTGGCGACCAAACGCATGGGGATTTCGCGCCAGTCATTCTGATCCTTGGCGCGCCATTGGAGAGCGGCGGAAAGTTTGCCGTGCCCGTCGATAAAGATGTCCGCCGCGACGGTGACGCGCTCGCCGACCAGGCGTTTGATCGCGAAGCGGCCCGCGTCCACACCTGGCTCGACCGCCTCGATGGCGACGCGAGAGGTCGCGGCGGCGGCGGCCAGGCGACGCGCCGCGGCGGGATCGCGCTTGCGTCGCGTCGCAGCGGTGATGATCGGCGCCGCGGGTTCGCCGGTGAATACGCGCACCTCGCCGGGTGCCAGGGCGACGGCATCCGCGCAACCCGCGACCCGCCCGTCCAGCAACGGCAGGACAGCGGCCGGATCGAACGCGACCGGCGACTTTAAGTGCCGATTCGCAACGGTGAATTGCGCGGGCGGCTCGAACAACACCGCGACCGGCGCGTCGGCGCTGCTCAGCAATCGCGGTGCTGGCGTGGATGCGACCGTGACGCGCCGGGTCGCGTCGCGCACGGAGAGCGTCAGATCGAGCCAGGCATGATCGCGCAGGCGCCGCCAGTCATCCAGCCCGAACTCGGGATATGTCAGGTCCGACGGCAGTCCGAACTCGAACCCCATCGGCACGAGAAAGCCGTGACCGTTGCTGGCCGCGACGGCCAGAACCCGCCGCGCCATACGCGGCGTCGCGGCGGAGATCGGCCCCGGCGGCAGGCCGACCGTGCTGGCGACCGGCGCGATCCGCGCGAGGCGTGCGATTTCATCGCGAAACCATTCCGCGCCAAAATCCCACCAGGCGAGGCTGTTGTAAGCGATGTGGAAACAATCGCCCGGCAATCGCCGAACATCGGCCGCGGGCAGGCCTGGCGTCCAAAGAGCAAAATGGAACTCCGGACAGGCGGCGATCAACGCGCGCCAGATCGCCGGCGAGACGGCCTCTCCCGGACGCGCGCGAAACCCGTCGATGCCTTGCTCGCCAAAGCGACGGAGCGCGGCGCTCCAGTACCCAATGAACGAACTCGCCGGCGGCTTGCGTGCGCAGGCTCAACGCGTGCATCCCCGGCGGCCCAGGCGGGTCGCGCGGGTCGGCGCGTTTCCGAGACCGCAATTCATACCAATCCGGATGCCGCCGCGTACTGGGCGCCTCGTCGCTCGCGCAATCGAACGCGAGGTCGAGGTGAACATGCAAGCCGGCGGCCGCGGCGGCCGCGGCAATCGGCGGCAACGCGCCGATATCGTCGGTTCCCCTGTGACGTGGAAGCGACAGCAGTAGGGTATCGAAGCCGGTGTCCACGAGCCATGCCACGAGCGCATCGGGCGACGTCCGTCGCGAGCGCGTCAGATCCACCATATAAATACGGCGCGGCGCGGTGGATCGCCGCTGCTTCGTCTGTTCCGCCACCCTCTTGTCAGTCGGTCGGGCGATCGCGTGGGTGGACTGGCTCATGCCTCCTTAACGGTACACGGGACAATCTGTTTCATGGCGAATTGACTTAAGTGACCGAATGCCGCTTTTAAGTTGAAATCCCGGCGGCCTCACCACGAACTTATAAGTGCATTACCCCAGGGAACCAGCAGGGGCGGTTCCGCGTTTGGGGACAGAGGGGTGCGCGATGCGGGTGCTGTTTATTACAAGCGAATGTGCCGGTCTCGCGAAAGCGGGTGGACTGGGAGAAGTCTCCGCCGGGCTGCCTAAAGCTCTTCAAAAAGCAAATATCGATATCCGACTGATGATGCCGGCCTATCCCGAGGCTTTGGCGCGCCTCGCGCACCATCGCATCGACGTATCGTGGACCGGAAGACTGCCGGCGCGCGCCGGAATTCCCGCATGCCAGATCGGCGAAACGATGACGCCGGATGGCGTGCCGCTTTATCTGGTCTCGGCGCCGGAATTGTTCAAACGCCAGGGCACACCGTATTCGCGTCCCGAAGGCGGCGACTGGCCCGATAACCCGTTGCGCTTCGCCCGGCTTTCACTCGCCGCGGCGGAGGTCGCGCAAGGTCGCGGCGGTTTGGGCTGGGTGCCGGACCTGGTGCACGCGAACGACTGGCCCGGTGGGCTGGCGGCGGCGTACCTGAACTGGGATGGCGCGCGGGTGCCCACCGTGATGACGGTGCACAACATAGGCTACCAGGGCATCTGCGACTCTGGGCTGCGCGGTTTGCTCGGCATTCCCGATTACGCGTTCGGCATCGAGGGCGTCGAGTTCCACGGCGCGATTTCATTTTTAAAAGCCGGCATCTTCTACGCCGATCATGTGACGACGGTCAGCCCGAGTTATGCGCGCGAAATCACCACCGAAGCATTTGGCGCCGGCCTGCATGGCCTGATGCGAACCAAATCGGCGCGCGGACAGGTCTCCGGCATCGCCAACGGTATCGACGAGAGCTGGGATCCCGCCAACAACCCCATCTTGTCGCCAAACTTTAACGCAACGGACCTCGACGGCAAACGCGCGCTCGCCAGCAACGTGCGCGAGGTGCTGTGTCTGGAGCCGTCCGAGGGACCGCTGTTCGGCGTGGTGTCGCGCCTCGTGCATCAGAAAGGGCTGGACCTGGTCGCGGAAACCGCCGACCACATCGTGGACTCCGGCGGCCAGATCGCGCTCCTGGGCATGGGCGATCCCGAGGTCGAACAGATGTTGAGCGGCATGAGCCGGCGCAACCGGAAAAACATCAGCGTGCTGATCGGCTTCAATACCGCCATGGAGCATCGCATCCTCGGTGGCAGCGATTTTTGCCTGATGCCGTCACGCTACGAGCCGTGCGGGCTGACCCAGATGCATGCGCAGCGCTACGGCGCTCTGCCGATCGCCCATGCGACCGGCGGCCTGTCGGATACCATCGACGACGGCCGCACCGGGTTTTTATTTTCCGAATTCTCCGGCGAGGCGCTGCGCGATGCCTGTGGTCGCGCGTTCGAGGCCTTCGCGGCCGATGAACGGCTCGACGAGATGCGCCAGGCGGCGATGGCGCAAAGTTTCTCCTGGTCGGAGGCGGCGACGCATTATCGGCTGCTGTACCGGACCTTGATCGGCCCGGCACCGGTCAATCGGCGCCCGCGGCCGCGGCCCGCCGTCAGGCCGCTCGTTTCGCGCGTGCCGCCGGATACCATGGCGGCCTGACGGATTCGTTACGCGCCCGCCGACCATTCGTGCCGAATTCATGCATGCGCGCGGAACCCCTGTCTGAGACGCCGGTTTCCTCAGCACGATTAAACAAGCCGCGGGTCTTCAGTGCCATCATCGTCACGCCGTTCACGCGAGAGTGATCCAGTTTCCGATTTGTCCGTCACGCGTGCGCACCGAATGCCCTTCGGCGCCGAAACGCGCACCGACGGCACGGTGCGCTTCAGGCTTTGGGCGCCGTCCCATGATCGGATCTCACTCGAACTCGACGAACTGGAGGCGCCGTCGCCGATGCGGGCGACCGGTGACGGCTGGCACGAACTCGTAACGGATCGGGCGCGTCCGGGAACCCGCTACGGGTTCGTGCTGCCCGATGGCCTCCGCGTACCCGATCCCGCGTCGCGGCATCAGCCAAAGGACGTGCATGGCCCCAGCGAGGTGGTCGATCCGACAAGCTACCAATGGGCTGACGCGGCGTGGCGCGGCCGTCCCTGGGACGAAGCCGTGGTCTATGAACTTCACATCGGCGCCTTTACGCCTGAGGGCACGTTCCAGGCCGCCATCGGCAAATTGGACCACCTCGTCGCGCTCGGGGTGACGGCGATCGAGATCATGCCGATCAGCGATTTTCCGGGCGCGCGCAACTGGGGTTATGACGGGGTGCTGCCTTATGCGCCCGACGCCGCCTATGGCCGGCCCGAAGATCTGAAAGCGCTGGTGGACGCGGCGCATGCGCGCGGCCTGATGGTGCTTCTGGATGTGGTCTATAATCATTTCGGTCCCGAGGGCGCCTACCTCCACGCCATCGCGCCGCGCACCTTCACCGACCGGCACGAAACGCCGTGGGGCGCCGCGATCAACATGGACGGACCGGACAGCGGCCCGGTGCGCGAGTACTTCATTCACAACGCGCTGTACTGGATCGAGGAGTTTCACCTCGACGGCTTACGGTTGGACGCGGTGCACGCGATCGTCGATGATAGTTCGACACATATTCTGACGGAACTGGCCGAACGGGTGCGCGCCGCCAATCCCGATCGGCCGGTGCATCTGATCCTGGAGAACGAAGAAAACGCGGTGCATCGTCTGCGGCGCGATGACGGGCCGCACTGGTACACCGCGCAATGGAACGACGACGCGCATCATGTGCTGCACGTCGCGGCGAGCGGTGACGCGCAGGGTTATTACGCCGATTACAAGGGCGATACCGACAAACTCGGACGCGCTCTCGCGGAAGGCTTCGCGTTCCAGGGCGAGATGATGCCGTATCGCGGCCATCCGCGCGGCGAGCCAAGCGCCGCGCTGCCGCCCACCGCGTTTGTCGCGTTCATCCAAAATCACGATCAGGTCGGCAACCGTCCGTTCGGCGACCGCCTGACGGCGTTTGCTCCGCCCGAGGCCGTGCGCGCCGTCGCGGCGGTGTATTTGCTGCTGCCTCAGGTGCCGATGCTGTTCATGGGCGAGGAGTGGGCGGCATCACAGCCCTTCCCGTTCTTTTGCGATTTTGGGCCGGATCTGGCGACCGCCGTACGCGAAGGCCGGCGACGCGAATTCGCCCGGTTTCCAGGTTTCAGCGATCCCGCCGCGCGAGAACGCATCCCCGACCCGACCGCGGAAGAAACCTTCGCCGCCGCCAAACTCGCATGGGACGACGTGCTGCGCGAGCCGCACGTCTCCGCGCTGGACTGGTATTGCCGGGTGCTCGCCGCGCGCCATGCCGCGATCATTCCCATATTGCGCGATATTCGCACGGGCGGACGCTATGAGGTCATCGCCGACGGCGCGGTCGTCGTCCGCTGGGCCGTTGGCGAAGGCGGCCGCGAACTGATGCTGGCGGCGAACCTCTCCGCGGTGCCGGTGCATGGCTTTCCCGCGGCCGTTGGACGCGTGCTGTGGCGCGAGGGCGATCCCGACGACACATTCGGCCCCTGGGCCGTACGGTGGAGCCTCACGGAGGCTCCCGGCGGCGCGCTGGACCAACTCGCGGAGCGGATGGGGATTGAACCCGAGTTCCGCGATGTCAGGGGCCAAACGGTTCGCACCGGCGCGGAGACACAGCGCGCGCTCCTCGCGGCGATGGGTCTGGATGTATCGAGCGAAGCGCGGGCAGCGGCGGCGCTGGAAACCCTGGATCGCGATGAGTGGCTCCATCCGTTGCCGGCGGTCCACGTGACGCGCGCGAACGCCGGCGCTCCGGCGATCGATCTCGTGCTGCCGGCGGAAACCAAAACGGTTTTCTGGCGCCTGGCACTGGAGGATGGCGGAGAACGCTCCGGACGTGTCGCGTTCGCGCGGCTGCGGCCGATCGCCGCGCGAACCTTCGACGGCGTGACTTTGGAACGCCGCCGCCTGGTGTTGGAGGGCGAGCTTCCCTGGGGATACCATCGGCTGACCGTCACACCCGGCGAGGGCGCGACGATGCTGGTCGTCACGCCGGGACATTGCTGGTTGCCCACGACGCTGGCGCGCGGCGGCCGTCTTTGGGGGATCGCGGCGCAACTTTATCTGTTGCGGTCCCGTGACAACTGGGGCATCGGCGATTTCACCGATTTGCGGCGCCTCGTGGACCTTGCCGCGTCACGTGGCGCGGCGGTCATCGGCCTGAACCCGCTGCATGCGATGTTTCTCGACAATCCGGGCCATGCCAGTCCGTACTCGCCGGCCAGCCGGCTGCTGCTGAACATTCTCAACATCGACGTCCAGGCTGTACCGGAACTGAAGATCAGCGCGGCGGCGCGGGACCGCATCGAACTCGTGGGCGAGACCGGATCGACGCGTGCCGCGCGGCGCGTCTGGTGGATTATCCGGCGGTGACCGACCTGAAGCTCGCGGTGCTGGAGCTGCTGTTCGACGCCTGTCGCTCCGCCGGCGATCGCACTCGCTGGCAGGAGTTCGAAACGTTCCGGCGCGAGCGCGGCGCGGTGCTGGAGCAGAACTGCCTGTTCCTGGCTTTGCGCGAGCATTTCGCCGCGCGAGATCCGGCACTGGCGGACTGGCACGCCTGGCCCGAGGCTTATCGACAGCCGTCCGCTCCGGCGGTGACCCGTTTTCGGGAAACCCATAAGCGGCGCGTGGATTTCATCGCGTGGACGCAATGGATCGCCGACCAGCAGCTTGGCGCCGCGGCCAACGCCGCGAGGCGTGGCGGCATGGCGGTGGGGCTTTATCGCGATCTCGCGATCGGCGCGGATCGTTCCGGGTCCGAAACCTGGGCGAACGCGGCGGCGGTGGTGTCGCAAGCTCAGGTGGGGGCGCCGCCGGATATTGGGAATCCAGGGGGGCAGGATTGGGGGCTGCCGCCGTTTCATCCGGTCGAACTGCGCAAAGAGGCTTACCGCGGCTTCATCGAATTGATCCGCGCGAACATGCGCCACGCCGGCGGTTTGCGGATCGACCACGTCATGGGGTTGCAGCATCTCTGGTGGGTACCGCTGGGAAAGCCGCCGTCCGACGGCGCCTACGTCCGGTACCCGATCGACGATATGATCGGGATCCTCGCGCTGGAAAGCCACCGGCATCGCTGCCTTGTCGTTGGTGAGGACCTCGGAACGGTGCCGGAAGGGTTTCGCGAACGGATGGAGGATGCGAATATCCTGTCCTACCGAGTGCTGTTCTTCGAGCAGGACGCGGTGAGCGGGGTGTTCGCACCGTCGGCGGACTATCCCCGGCCGGCCCTCGCGGTCACCGGAAGTCATGACTTACCGACACTGCGCGGCTGGTGGGAAGAGCGTGACCTGGATCTGAAGGAACATCTGCGCCTGTTCCCACGTCCGGAGGAGGCCGCCGATCAGCGTCTGGCGCGGGAGCGCGACCGCGCGTGCCTGGTTGAGGCACTGCGTCGCGAGGGTTTGCTGGCGCCGGACGAACCCGCTACCGCCGCCAGCCTGGCGCGCGCGGTGCACGGATTTCTGGCGCGCACGCCCTGCATGTTGGCCATGGCGCAGATCGACGATCTGACGGACGAGGCGGAGCCGGTGAACGTGCCCACCACCTCGGACGAGCATCCGAACTGGCGGCGCCGCCTTCGCATGACATTGGAACAACTCGCCGCCAGCGGGCGCTTCAACGACATCGCCAGAGCCTTCAACGCCGAACGCGCGGTGCACCATGGACACGGCTGACGCGGTGGTGGCGCCGCCAATTCCGCGAGCGACCTATCGTCTGCAATTCCACAAGGGCTTCGGCTTCGCCGACGCGGCGGCGATCGCGCCGTACCTCGCCAGGCTCGGCGTTGGCCACGTCTACGCCTCGCCCTATCTGAAGGCGCGGCCGGGCAGCACGCATGGTTACGACATCGTCGATCATCATCAACTCAATCCGGAACTCGGCGACGAGGCGGCGTTCCGCGCGATGGTCGCGGCGTTTCGCGCCAACGGGCTGGGTCAGATCCTCGATTTCGTGCCGAACCACATGGGCGTCGGCGGCGCCGACAATCTGTGGTGGCAGGACGTGCTGGAATGGGGCGCGGACTCGGACTACGCGGGGTGGTTCGACATCGACTGGGATCCGGACCCGCGGTTCCTGCGCGGCAAATTGCTGGTGCCGTTTCTGGGCGACCAATATGGGAAGGTGCTGGCGTCCGGCGACCTCGTGTTGAAGTTCCAGGCGGAAACGGGCGACTTCGCCGTTTGGGCCTACGATACCCATAAATTGCCGATCTGTCCGTTGCACTATCAACGCGTACTGGGCGACACGCATCCGGCATTGGAGCGGCTGGGCGATGCATTCTCCGGCCTGCCGAACTGGCGCCCGCGGATCGTCGGCCGCGCCAGGGATCTGCAGGCCGCGCTCGCCGCTTTGGTGCGCGAAGATGCCGGCGCGCGAGACGCTGTGCACGCCGCGGTCGCGCGTCTCAACGGCGAGCCCGGTCGCGTCGAAAGCTGGCGCGGTCTGGACGCACTGATCCAGGATCAGCACTGGCGCGCGGCGCATTTCCGGGTCGCCGCCGACGACATCAACTATCGCCGCTTCTTCAATATCAACGAACTCGCCGGCCTGCGCATGGAATTGCCGGAACTGTTCGACCACGCGCACGGCCTGATCTTCGAACTGCTGCGCGACGGAACACTGGATGGGCTGCGGATCGACCATGTGGATGGGCTGCTCGATCCAAAAGGATATTTGGTCACGGCTGCGGGAACGCGCGCCGCGATCGTTCTACCTCGTTGTCGAGAAGATCCTGGCGCGGCATGAAACGCTGCGCGACGACTGGCCGGTCGAAGGCACCACGGGCTACGAATTCACCAATCTGGTGCTGGACTTTCTGATCGATCCCGCCGGCGAAGCGGCGTTCACCGAGATTTACGCGGCGTTCGCGGGTGAGAGGCAGCCGTTCGGTGAGATCGTGCGCGATTGCAAGATCCGCATCATGACGAACGAAATGGCGAGCGAACTGAACGTGCTCGCGCGTGACGCCGCCCGCGTGGCGCGGCAAAACCCGATGACCACCGATTTCACCCGCAACATCCTGCAACGCGCGCTGAAGGAGATCATCGCCGGGTTTCCGGTCTATCGCACTTATGTCGATGGCGACGCGGCGCCGGGCGAGGCCGATCGGCGCGATCTCGATTGGGCGGTGGCACAGGCCCGGCGCAACGAAACCGATCTCGACCCAAGCGTGTTCGACTTCCTCTCCGGCCTGTTGAGCACCGAACTGGTGGCCTCACCGCGCAGCGGTTTCAGCCGCGAGGCGGTGGTCAGGGTGGCGATGCGCGTGCAGCAATACAGTGGCCCGGTGATGGCGAAAGGCCTGGAGGACACGTCGTTTTACCGCTACAATCGGTTCGTCGCGCTGAATGAGGTCGGTGGCCATCCGGATCATTTCGGTCTGTCATTGCCGGCCTTCCACAAGGCGAACGCGCAGCGCGCCGACCGGCTGCCGCATGCCATGCTCGGCACGTCCACGCACGATACCAAACGCGGGGAGGATGTGCGGGCGCGCCTCGCGGTGTTATCCGAAATGCCCGAGGAGTGGCGGCGTCAGCTCGTCATGTGGAGTCGTATCCTCCGTGCCCGACTGGGCGATGTGGCGGTCGATGCGCCACCGGACCGAAATGACGAGTATCTGTTCTATCAACTTCTGCTCGGCGCGTGGCCGGCCGAATTGACGGACGTCGCGGAGCCGGATGCCGATGCGGTCCGGGTGTTTGGCGAACGGCTTGAGGGCGCCATGGTCAAATCCATGCGCGAGGCGAAGCGGCATTCGACCTGGGATGCGCCGAATACCGTCTATGAGGAAGCGACCCTGGGTTTGGTGCGCGCGGCGCTCGACGTATCGCGGCCGAATGCGTTCCTCGATGCGTTTCTGCCGTTCCAGTCGGCCGTCTCGCGATTGGGGGTCAGCAACAGCCTGGTGCAGACCGCGCTGAAACTCACGCTGCCGGGAATGCCGGATCTTTATCAGGGGACCGAGTTGTGGGATCTCAGCCTGGTCGATCCGGACAACCGGCGCCCAGTGGATTATTTGTTACGAGATGGATTCTTGTGCGAAATTGTGGAGTGGTTGGAGCGTGATCGCCGCGGCGCGATGCGCGACATGCTGGAGAACTGGCGGGACGGGCGCTGCAAACTCGCGTTGACGGCGACGCTGCTGGCGGAGCGGAGGGTCCATCCGGCGCTGTTCGCCGAGGGTGGCTATGAGGCTTTGGCGGTAACCGGCGAGCGGTCCGATTGTGTTTGCGCGTTCGCGCGGAGCAACAACACGCGCGGCCTGATCGTAGTGGCATCGCGCTTTCCGGCCCGACTCGCCGCGGAGGGCGGCTGGGAGGGAACCGAGATCGCGCGGCCACGCTCGGTCGATGCCATTTCGCGTTGGCGCGATCTGTTGACCGGCTCGCCCGTCCAATGGGCGGGGGAGAGTGCGCTTCCGGTTCGCGCGGTGCTCGGCGATTGGCCGGTGGCGGTTCTGGTGCCGGATGCGTCGCAAGGTGGCTGACGGCCGGCGACGTCGGCGGAACGGCGCCATGCGAAAGGGCGGGCCAGGTCGCGGCGGAGGCTGACCTGGGATCCTTGACTTTGTGGATGTGCCGCGGACGAGGACGAACAGGCACGTCCCCCGGAGATCGACGGCGACGCGGACATAGTACGGTATCGTAACGAATGGCGAATGCCGGCTCGCCACGTGGCAAGTAGATAACATCCGAGGATCACAAAGCGCACCGAGCGGAAACGCACCAGGCCTGGCCGCCCGGCGCCTGCCGTTCATCGCCGGGTATGAGCCTTTCGGTTGCGTCCCGGCATCACGGGAAAATCGGATTGGCGCGCTTCACTTTCTCGGCGGCGGGCAAGTCCGCGGTGGACCAACCGCCGCCAAGCGCCTCGATCAACGCGACGCTCGCGACCAGACGGCTTTGCCGGATCGACAGCGCGGCCTGCTGATCGGACAGCAGCAATGTCTGCTCGGTGATCACGCTGGTATAAGCGACCGTGCCGGCCCGGTACGCGTTCAGCGTCGCCTGCACGGCGCGTTCGGTGGAGGCGACCGCGACATCCTCCGCCGCCGCCTGCTGCCGCAGAATGCGGAGATTGGACAACGCGTCCTCGACCTGTTGGAACGCTGTCAGAACGGTTTGGCGGTAGGTCGCGACGGATTGGTCGTAGGTCGCGCGCGCCGCCTCCACCGCCGCGGGCCGCGCGCCGCCGGAGAACAGCGTCTCGGCCCCGGTCGCGCCCAACGACCAGACGCGGCTGGCGACGTTGAACAGGCGCGACAGCATGCTGGCGTCGAAACCGCCAAGCGCCGACAGCGAAATGTCCGGATAATACGCGGCGATTTGGACGCCGATCAGCGCGTTCTCCTGCTGCATCGCGCGTTCCGCCGCGGCGACGTCGGGACGCCGCTCCAGCAACGCGGACGGCAGTCCGGGCGGCAACACGGGAACCGTGCTGGCCAACGGCGCGGGGGCGAGCGTCAACTCCGACGGCGCGTGACCGGTCAACACCGCGATCGCGTGCTCGAACTGCTGCCGCTGAACCCCGACGCCGACGAGTTGCGCCTGCGCCGATTGCAGTTGCGCCTGCGCGGTCACGACGTCGATGCTCGACTGCACGCCGGCGCGGTATTGATTCTGCGCGATGCTCAGAGCTCGCGTGATACGCCTCGACCGTTTCCCGCAACAATTGGGCGAGCGCGTCCTCCGCGCGGAGATCGAAATAATCGGTGGCCAATGTCGCCTGCGCCGAGAGTTTCGCGTTCGCCAGATCCGCCGCGCTGACCTGCGCGCCGGCGACGTTGCTTTCGACCTGACGCCGCACGCGCCCCCACACATCCGGTGTCCAGGAT
This sequence comes from uncultured Alphaproteobacteria bacterium, assembly GCA_963719675.1. GTDB lineage: Bacteria > Pseudomonadota > Alphaproteobacteria > Acetobacterales > Acetobacteraceae > Rhodopila. The sequence goes on from CAVRDN010000071.1 coordinate 17,309, forward strand.
ACGCTGCCCTCGACACTGTACACCGTGCTGTCGCGCTCGCCCCCGCCGATCGACACACCCGAGGAACCGCTCGGCCCACTGCTACCGCTTCTCGTCACGCCGCTGTTCGCCGTGACGGTGGGGAACAATCCGGCGCGCGCCTCACCCACCAGCGCGACGGCGGCGCGATACTGCGCCTCGAACTGCTTCACGGTCTGGTTGGACACCTCCACCATCCGCTCCAGCCGGTCGAGTTGCGGATCGTTGTAGACCGACCACCACGCGCCCTTGTCACTATCGTCGCGCGGCTGGCTGATTTTCCAACCCGCGAGTTCCTTGAACGCGGGCGACGGCGGCGCGTCGGGCCGTTTATAGTCCGGGCCGACCATGCAGCCGCCGGTCGCCAATCCCAGCGCCAGGACAGTAACGAGTGCGCGCCTCATTCGGCGGGTCCCGGCGTTGGCGCCGCCCCTCCCCGCGCCGTGCCGGAGAGCCGCGGAAACGCGCGTTGCCAGCGCCGTCGGGCCGCGAGGCGGAAGCGATCGAGGTAAAGATACAGCACCGGCGTGGTGTACAGCGTCAGCAACTGGCTCAGCAACAACCCACCGACGATCGAAATACCCAGCGGCCGGCGCAGTTCGCCGCCGTCGCCAAAACTCTGCCGCCAGCGGCAACGCGCCCAACAGCGCGGCGCTGGTGGTCATCATGATCGGGCGAAAGCGCAGCCGGCACGCTTCGAAGATCGCGTCGCGCGGGTTCATGTCCTGCGGTTCGTTCCGCCTCCAGCGCGAAGTCGATCATCAGGATGGCGTTCTTCTTGACGATGCCGATCAGCAGGATCACGCCGATCAACGCGATGATGCTGAACTCGATGTTGAGGATCCACAACGCCAGCAGCGCACCGACGCCGGCCGAGGGCAAGGTCGAAATGATGGTGATCGGATGGATGTAGCTTTCATACAGCACGCCCAGCACGATGTAGACGGCGATCAGCGCGGCGGCGACCAGGATCGGCTCGCTGGCCAGCGATTGCTGGTAGGTCTGCGCGGTGCCGGCGAAGCTGCCATGGATGCTGGCCGGCATGCCGATCCGCCGCATCGCGTCGCCGACCGCCGCGGTGGCGTCGCTGAGCGACTTGCCGGGCGCCAGATTGAACGAAATCGTGGTCGAAACGAACGAGCCCTGATGATTGACCGCCAGCGGCGTATTGCCCGGCGCGTATTTCGTGAACGCCGCCAGCGGCACCATCGTTTCCTTGCTGGTGCTGACCGCCGCGCCGGACGACGCGCTGCCTTTACCGGTATTGGCCAGGGCGTTGGTCGCCGCGTTGCGCGCCGAGCTGTTGGCGATGCTGGCGGCGGTCGTGGCGGCGCTGGAACCGGCGGCCGTGGCGCTGCCGCCGCTCGTGGTGGTGCTGCGCGCGGGGATCGTGCCGTTGGCGGCGGTGACGGTGCCGATCACCGCGTTGGTCGTTTCGGTGCCGGTGGCCGTCCCGCCCGAGGTGCTGACATAAATATCCTTGAGCGTAGCGGGCGTTTGCCAATAGCGCGGCTCGACCTCCATGATGACGTGATACTGGTTGCGCGCGCTGTAGATGGTCGACACCTGGCGCTGCCCGAACGCGTCGTACAGCGTGTTGTCGATCTGCGCTGGCGGTGACGCCGAGCCGGCTGGCGGTATCGCGGTCGATGACCAGATCGGTTTCCAGGCCTTTTTGTTGCTGATCGGTATTGACGTCGGTCAGCACTTTGTCATGCTCCAGCGCGGCGACCAGTTTCGGGCCCCATTCATACAACGTCGTCGTGCTGTCGCCCTGCAGCGTGAACTGATAGGCGGCGTTGCTTTGCCGCCCGCCGACGCGCAGATCCTGAATGGGGATCAGGAACAACCGGGCGCCGGGCACCACCGACAGCGCGCGGCGCAGCCGGTTCATCACGACGTCGATGCCGGCGCGCCGCGACAGCGGTTTCAACGCGACGAAGACCGAGCCGGTGTTGGTCGAACCGCCGCCGCCGCCACCGCCCGCTCCGGTAAAGCCGACCACGCTCTGCACCGCCGGATCGTGCTGCACGATACTCGCCAATTGCGTCAGCTTGCCCTGCATGGCCTGAAACGAAATGCTCTGATCCGCCTGGATCTGGCCCATCATCCGGCCGGTGTCCTGCTGCGGAAAGAAGCCCTTCGGCACGACGATGTACAGCAAGACGTTCAGGCCGATGGTGATCAGCAGCACCAGCATGACCACGCCGCCATGGCGCAGCGCCCATGCCAGGCTGCGCTCGTAGGCCGCCAGCGCGCGATCGAACAAGGTGCGCCGCTTCGGCCCTTCGCGCCGCGCGGCCGGCTTCAGGAACAGCGCGCACATCATCGGCGTGGTGGTCAACGAGATCACCAGCGACACCACGATGGCCAGCGACAAGCGTGACCGCGAACTCACGAAACAGCCGGCCGACGATGCCGCCCATCAGCAGGATCGGCAGGAACACCGCGATCAGCGACATGCTGATCGACAGCACGGTGAAGCCGACCTCGCGCGCGCCGAGCAACGCGGCCTGGACCCGCGGCATGCCGGCCTCGATGTGGCGCGAGATGTTCTCCAGCACCACGATCGCGTCGTCCACCACGAAGCCGGTGGCGACGGTCAGCGCCATCAGCGACAGATTGTCCAGGCTGTAGCCCATCAGATACATCGTGCCGAACGTGCCGATGATCGACACCGGCACCGCGATCGCCGGGATCAGGGTCGCGCGCACGTTGCGCAGGAACAGGAACACCACCATCGTCACCAGGCAGACCGCGATCAGCAGCGTCGTCTCGGTCACCTGCAGACTGGCCCGGATCGTCGTCGTGCGATCATTGGCGACCAGCATGTCCATGTCTCTCGGCATCGCCGCCATCAGTTGCGGGATCGCCGCTTTCACGCCATCGACCGTATCGATGATGTTCGCGCCGGGCTGGCGGAACAGGATGATCAGCACGGCGGGTTTGCCGTTCGCGAGGCCGGCGTTGCGCAGGTTCTCGACCGAGTCCTGAACGTCCGCCACATCCTCCAGCCGCACCGCGGCGCCGTTGCGGTACGCCACCACCAGCGGCTGGTAATCGGCGGCGTGCGAAGCCTGATCGTTGGTGTAAAGCTGATAGTGCATCCCGTCGGCCTCGATCGAGCCCTTGGGACTGTTGGCGTTGGCGGAGGCGAGTGCCGCGCGCACATCCTCCAGCCCGATGCCGTATTTGAACAACGCGTTCGGATTGAGCTCGACGCGGACCGCCGGCAAAGCGGCGCCGCCGATGATCACCTGACCGATGCCGGAGATCTGCGACAGCCGTTGCGCCAGCACATTGTTCGCGGCGTCGTACATCTGGCCGCGGGTCAGTGTCTTCGAGGTCAACGCCAGGATCAGCATCGGCGCGTCGGCCGGGTTGACCTTGCGATAGGTTGGATTGCTGCGCAGGCTGGTCGGCAGATCGGCGCGCGCGGCATTGATCGCCGCCTGCACGTCGCGCGCCGCGCCGTTGATGTCGCGGCTCAATCCGAATTGCAGCACGATGCGCGCCTGGCCGACCGAACTGGTCGAGGTCATCTCGGTGACGTCGGCGATCTGCCCGAGATGCCGTTCCAGCGGCGCGGCGACGCTGGTCGCCACCGTGTCGGGGCTGGCGCCGGGCAACTGCCGCCTTCACCGCGATGGTCGGAAAATCGACCTGCGGCAACGGCGAGACCGGCAGTTTGAAAAAGGCGAAGATCCCGGCCAGCGCGATGCCGATGGTCAGCAGCGTGGTCGCGACCGGGCGCGCGATGAACGGCGCGGAAAAGTTCATGTCGGCGCCCGGCCCGCGCCGGTGCATCTCCGGCGCCGTCCGGCCCGGACAGCCGCACCGCCAGCCGATCGAACAGCAGATAGATCACCGGCGTGGTGAACAAAGTCAGCACCTGGCTGACGATCAGCCCGCCGACGATCGCCACGCCCAACGGCCGGCGCAGTTCCGATCCGGTGCCATTGCCCAGCATCAGCGGCAGCGCGCCGAGCAGCGCGGCCATCGTGGTCATCAGGATCGGCCGGAAGCGCAACAGGCAGGCCTGATGGATCGCCTCGCGCGGCGAGCTTGCCCTCTTCGCGCTCGGCGACCAGCGCGAAGTCGATCATCATGATGGCGTTTTTCTTGACGATGCCGATCAGCAAAATGATGCCGATGATCGAAATGACATCGATGTCGTCGCCGGCGATCAACAACGCCACCAGCGCGCCGGCACCGGCCGACGGCAAGCGTGGACAGGATGGTGATCGGATGAATGAAACTCTCGTACAGCACGCCGAGCACGATGTAGACGGTGACGATCGCCGCCAGCACCAGCAGCAATTCATTCGACAGCGACGCCTCCAGCGCCTGCGCCGCGCCCTGGAACGCGGTGACGAAACTCTCCGGCAGATGGATGTCCTGCTCGGCCTGGCGGATCGCGGTCACCGCCGCGCCCAAGGACGAGCCGGAGGTGGTATCGAATGAAATCGTCGTCGCCGGGAATTGTCCGAGATGGCTGATCTGCAGCGGTCCCGGCTTTTGCTCGATGTGAACGATGGACGTCAGCGGCACCTGGCCGGTGGTCGACGCCGCCGACGGCAGGCGGATCGCCGACAGCGCGTCCAGCGACTTCTGCAACGACGGATCGGCCTCCATGATCACGCGATACTGGTTCGACTGCGAATAGATCGTCGAGATGATGCGCTGACCGAACAAATCGTACAGCGCGTTGTCCACGGTCGCCGGCGTGATGCCGAAGCGCGCCGCGGTCTCGCGGTCGATCACCAGGTTCACCGTCAGCCCTTGTTGTTGCAGATCGCTGGCGACGTTCGTCAGGTCGGGCAGTTGTTTCAGTTCCGCCAGCAGCTTCGGCACCCACTCGTTGAACGCCGATAGGTTCGGGTTCTCCAGCACGAACTGGTATTGCGTGCGGCTGACGGCGGCATCGATCGTCAGGTCCTGCACCGGCTGCAGATACAGCGACACGCCGGGAACATCGTCGGTCTCCTGTTGCAGGCGGCGGCCGATCTGGGTGGCGTTCAGCGTGCGGTCGTCCTTCGGCTTCAGGTTGATCAGCAGCCGGCCGCTGTTCAACGTCATGTTGCTGCCGTCCACGCCGATGAACGAACTGACGCTGACCACGTCGGGGTCTTTCAGGATCGCCGCCGCGAGCGCCTGCTGATGCTCGGCCATCGCGTCGTACGACACGGTTTGCGCGGCGACCGAGATGCCCTGGATCACGCCCGGTGTCCTGCACCGGAAAGAAGCCCTTCGGCACGACGATATACAGCAGCACCGTGACCACCATGGTGGCCAGCGCGATGAACAGCGTCAGCGGCTGATGCTCCAGCACCACGTTCAGCGCGCGGTCGTAGCGGGCGATGATCCAGTTGAACCCGCGTTCCGCCGCCAGATCGAAGCGGCTGCGCTGCGGCTTCCGGCCGATGCCGCACCAGCCTCGCGCACATCATCGGCACCAGGGTCAGCGACACCACGGCGGAGATGACGATCGTCACCGACAGCGTAATGGCGAACTCGTGGAACAGCCGGCCGACCACGTCGCCCATGAACAGCAGCGGGATCAGCACGGCGATCAGCGACACGGTCAGCGAAATGATGGTGAAGCCGATCTGTTCGCTGCCCTTCAGCGCGGCGTCGAGCGGTTCGTCGCCCGCCTCGACGTAGCGCGACACGTTCTCGATCATGACGATGGCGTCATCGACCACGAAGCCGGTCGAGATGGTCAGCGCCATCAGCGACAGATTGTCCAGGCTGAACCCGAGCAGGTACATCACCGCCAGCGTGCCGACCAGCGACAGCGGCACCGACAGGCTGGGGATGATCGTCGCCGGCACGTTGCGCAGGAACACGAAGATCACCGCACGACCAGGACGACGGAAAGACCCAGCTCGAACTCGACGTCGGAGACCGAGGCGCGAATGGTCGTTGGTGCGGTCGGTCAGCACCGCGACGTCGACCGCCGCCGGCAAGGTCGAGGTGAGTTGCGGCAGCAGCGCCTTGATGTTGTTCACCACCTGGATGACGTTCGCGCCCGGCTGGCGCTGCACATTCAGGATCACCGCCGGCGTGGTGTTGGCCCAGGCGCCGAGCTTGGTGTTCTCGGCGCCGCTGACGACGGTGGCGACATCGGACAGCCGCACCGGAGTGCCGTTGCGATAGGCGATCACCAGGTTGAGGTATTGCGTCGGGATCTGCTGATCTGGTCGTTGGCGTTGATCGTCGAGGCCTGCGCCGGCCCGTCGAAATTGCCCTTCGGCGTGTTGACGTTGGCGTTGCCCAGAGTGGTGCGCAGGTCGTCGATGTTCAGCCCGTACGCGGCCAGCGCCCGGGGATTGATCTGCACGCGCACCGCCGGCCGCTGGCCGCCGCTGATGCTGACCAGGCCGACGCCCGGGTTGCTGGGAAATCTTCTGCGCCAGCCGCGTGTCGCCCATGTCCTCGACATGCGGTCAGCGGCAGGGTTTTCGAGGTCAGCGCCAGCGTCAGGATCGGCGCGTCGGCCGGATTGACCTTGGCATAGATCGGCGGCGCCGGCAGATCGGACGGCAGCAGGTTGCCGGCCGCATTGATCGCCGCCTGCACCTCCTGCTCCGCGATATCCAGGCTGATATCCAGGCTGAACTGCAGGGTGATCACCGACGCGCCGGCCGAACTGGTCGAGAACATCTGGTTCAGGCTCGGCATCTGGCCGAACTGCACCTCCAGCGGCGAGGTGACCGAGGAGGTCATCACCTCCGGGCTGGCGCCGGGGTAGAAGGTTTGCACCTGGATGGTCGGGTAATCGACCTCCGGCAGCGCGGAGATCGGCAGGAAGCGGTAGGCGACGATGCCGACCAGCATGATGGCGGCCATCAGCAGCGTGGTCGCGACCGGCCGCAGGATGAACGGGCGCGACGGGCTCATGCGGCGGGCGTCCGGTCAGACCGTGGCCGGTGCGATCATTGGGTCTGTTGCTGACGGTGCTGGCCATGCTGATGCTGGCCCGGCTGCTGGGTTGACGGGGCGGGCGGCGTTGCCTCGGCCGGCTGTGCCGGCGGCGTTCCCTGGGGTGCCGATCCCGCCTGACCCGGTGATCCGGCCTGCCCCGCCGTGGCGGCCGAACCGGGCGTCGCGACCTGCCCGGCGCGCCCGTCCGCGCCGGTGACCCAGGCTGATCCGACGTGCCGGCCTGACCGACCGGTCGCAGCCTGACCTGGCGTCGCAGCCTGACCTGGCGTCCGCAGCCTGACCTGGCGTCCCACCCTGGGCCGGCGTTTTGCTCGGCGGCGGGATCGTCACCGCCGCGCCGTCGCGCAGCCGGTCGGTGCCGTCGGTCACGACCTTCTCACCGACCTGCAGCCCCGACAGCACCGCCATGTAGCCGCCGTCCGTCGGCCCCACCTTGATCGGGCGCACGGATACCGTGTTGTTGGCGTTGATGACGTAGACGTACGTCCCCGGCTCGCCGCGCTGCACCGCCGGAACCGGCACCCGGATCGTGTTCCGCATCGTGTTCACCAGCAGCCGGGCGTTCACGAACTGGTTCGGGTACAGCATCTCGTCCGGATTGGCGAACATGGCGCGCAGCTTCACCGTGCCGGTCGTGGTGTCGATCTGGTTGTCGAGCGTGCTGAGCTGTCCGGTCGCCAGCAGCTTCACGTTGGCCCGGTCATACGCCGCGACGCTCAGCGTGGCGCCCGAGCGGACGCGCTGGATGATGTCGGGCAGATTGTCCTCCGGCACCGCGAACAGCACCGAGATCGGCTGCATCTGGGTGATCACGACGATCCCGTTGCCGCTGTTCGCGGTCACGTAATTGCCCGGATCGACCAGGCGCAGCCCGACCTGGCCATCGATCGGCGACACGATGTGGCAATACGCGAGATTGAGCTTCGCGTTGTCCACCGCTCCCCTGGTCGGTCTGCACCGTGCCGGTGTATTGCGCACCAGGTAGCGCTGGTCGTCCACCTGCTGCTGCGCGATCGAGTCCTGCCGGCCGAGGGTGAGGTAGCGTTGCAGGTCGGTCTTCGCCTGCTCCAGCAGCCCCTGGTCATGCGCGAGGGTGCCCTGCGCCTGTTCCAGCGCCGCCTGGTAGGGCCGCGGATCGATCTGCGCCAGGAAGTCGCCCTTCTTCACCACCTGGCCTTCCTTGAACCCGACCTCGGTCAGTTGGCCGCTGATCTGCGTCACCACCGTCACGGTATCGAGCGAGGTCACGGTGCCGAGTTCGTTCAGGATGATGCGGATGTCGCCTTTGTCGATGGTGGCGGCGCCGACCGGCTGCGGCGGGGTTTGCCCGGCGCGCCCCGCGCCTCCTCGTCCCGCGGTTCGCGGCGCGCCCTGCGTGGCGGGACCCCCCGCCTCGTGCCGCTGCCACAAATACCAGCCGCCGCCCGCGAGCAGCCCGATCACGACGATCCAAATGATCAGGCCGCGCAGACGCGACCAGCGCGTGACCCGGGTTTCGCGCGACAAAGGGCCCGGATCGACGTGGGGGTCTGGCCGGTCTACGCGCTCATCCATGGACGGGGGTCACACTCCGCGGTTGATCAAGGACGCCCCGACGGTGGCGAGGCGTTCATGCGATAAAGGACACTACAACGTCCGGGCAAGACTTCGGTGCCCGCGGGTTACGGATTTCGGTGGTTTGTTACAATGCGGACACCGGATAGCGCGGCCCGGCACCCGGCCCGATGGGGCGATCGCACGGCGGCGTCGTTTCGCGCGGAACCAAATCGGGCCAACCACGTTGATTCTTGCCGTGGACTCGCCCGCCGGTACTAGCCCGCCGGTACTCGCCCGCCGGTACTAGCCCGCCGGTACTCGCCCGCCGTGCACCCGTCCGCCGTTTATCCGATCCTCGGAACGAATTGGGAAACGACGGCGGCTGATGTAACCTCCCGGGTTGATCAGACGGCGACGCAATGGCAGGCTACACCTGTCCAGAATTTGGGATTGAGGAACGAGCAAATGTCGGACTCGGCCACGCAGCCGGAGCGGGAGGAAGAACTGGCGCGCCTGATCGTCAAGACGCTCAATCTCGACATTCCGGTTTCCGAAATCGATCCCGAGGCGCCGCTGTTCGGCGAGGGACTTGGCCTCGATTCGATCGACGTGCTGGAGATCGCGCTGGCCATTTCGCAAACGTATGGCGTGCAGTTGCGCTCCGACGACCAGAACAACGCCGAGATCTTCAAATCGCTGCGTAGCCTGAACGACCATATCCAGGGGCGCCGGACCACCTGAATGGCCGGACCATGGTCACGCGAGCCCGTGTGTCAGGCGTGAGTTCATCGGCGCGTGTCCCCGTTCGGGCCCGGCTGCGCGAAGCGCTCGCGGTGCTGGCGCTGATCGTCGCGCCGATCGGGATCCACCTCGCGATGGCCACGCACCGCGGCATGCTCTGGGCTGGCATCCTGGTGGTCGCGGAGGCGGTGTTCGTCGCGTGGCTCGCGCTGTCGTTCCTGGGAGGCCGGATCGCGCGTCTGGCAGGCTGCGCGGCGGTGCTGCTGGCGACCACCGCGATCTGGCGCCTCACGCCGGACGGCATCGCGGCCTCCACCGCCGTGCCGCACGCGATCGCCTATTTGTCCATTCTGACCATCTTCGGCGCGTCGCTGCTGCCGGGCCGCAAGCCGATCATCACGATTTTCGCCGAGCGCTCCCGCGGCGAACTGCCCCCGGCCGTGCTGCGCTACACCCGCCGCGTCACCTGGGCGTGGTGCGCGTTCTGCGCCGCGCAACTGCTGACGTCGTTGCTGCTGCTGTTGTTCGCGCCGCCGCGGATTTGGTCGATGTTCGTAAACCTGTGCAATCTGCCGCTTCTGATCGCGATGTTCAGCGGCGAGTTCGCCTGGCGCGTGTGGCGGCACGGCGCCGCGCGGGAGCGGCTGACCGACGGTTTTCGCATGGCGGGCGAGTTGAAGGCGACCACCACCCATGACGCGCTGTAGCCACGATCGGCTGGGATGACCGTCCACTCGCTGCTCCGGGCGTACGCCCCAGGCTCGACGTTCGCTTCGCGGTCCGGCCAACCCATCAGCGTCGAGACGTTTCTGCGCGATGTCGCGGCCCTGGCGGACCTGTTGCCGGCGCGCGGCGCGATGGTGAACCTCTGCCCCGACCGGTATCGCTTTACCGTCGGCTTCGCCGCCGCGCTGTGCCGCGGACAGATCGCTCTGCTGCCGCCGCACGATGCGCCCGATCTGCTGGAGCAACTCCGGACCGACTATCCCGACCTGTATTGCCTGACCGATCCCGATCCGTCTCGCCAGACCGATGTGGCCTCGGCCGCCGCCGGCGGCGTTCCGGTCTTTCACTATCCGCCGGTCCTGGAGCACACGGCGACCACGCCCGAGGTGCCCGCCATCGCGGCGGAACAACCGGCGGCGGTACTGTTCACCTCCGGCTCCACCGGGCGGCCAACGCCGCACGCCAGAACCTGGGGCGAGTTGGTCAGCAGCGCATGGGCCGAGGGACGCCGGTTGAACGTCGCCGCTCTGGGCGCGGCCGTTTCGGATCAGAACTCTTTGGGCCAGACCCCGTTGGTCCAAACCCCTTTGGGCCAGACCTTCCGGGCCCCGGCCGCGCTGCTCGGCACCGTGCCGCACCAGCACAGCTACGGCCTGGAGTTCCTGGTCATGCTGGCACTCCAACACGGGCTGGTCCTGCACGCCGAGCGGTTGTTCTTTCCCGCCGACATCCGCGCCGAGTTGGCGGCGGCGTCGCGGCCGAGAATGCTGGTGACGACGCCAGTGCATCTGCGGGTGCTGCTCGCCGAGCCGGAGACACCGCCGCCGGTCGATCTGGTCCTGTGCGCGACCGCCCCGCTGGCGACCCACCTCGCGCGTGAGGCGGAGGCGCGATTCGCGACCGCGCTGTACGAGATCTACGGCTGCTCCGAAGCCGGTCAGATCGCGGCGCGGCGCACCGCGGTAACCGAGGAATGGCAATGCCTCGACGGCATCACCCTCCGTCAGGACGCCGCCGGGACCTGGGCCTCGGGCGAGCCGATCGCGGTCGAAACGTTGCTGCCGGACGTGATCGAGTTGCTCGATCCGACGCGGTTCCGGCTGCACGGCCGGATCGCCGACATGGTCAACGTCGCGGGCAAGCGGACGTCGCTGGTGCATCTGAACTATCATCTCAACGCGATCGACGGCGTGCGGGATGGTGCGTTCGTGCTGGCCGACGAGGCGGAGACCGAAGGCGTCGCCCGCCTGACCGCGTTCGTGGTCGCGCCTGGCCGGACCGCCGATTTCATCCTGAGCGAACTCCGCCGCAGGATCGACGTGGCGTTTCTGCCGAGGCCGATTTGTCTCGTGCCGGACCTGCCGCGCAATGCTCTGGGCAAGCTGCCGCGCGAGGAAATCCGGCGTCTGATCGCGGCGGCGCGGACCGGGCAGGACCGTGCGGGGACCAGCCCGACCGGCCAAACGGCGACGTGGCATTTCCCCGTCGGCCATCCCGCGGCGGAGGGCCACTTCCCGGGCAATCCGATCATCCCCGGCGCGGTGCTGCTGCGGGACATCCTCGCGGCGGTGCGCGGCACCGGTGAGGCCGGGTACGATATCCGCTCGGCGAAGTTTCATCGCCCGGTCCGCCCAGGGGACACGGTGGAGATCGTGTGGACGGGTAGGCTCGCGGCGGAGGGGGTCGAAAAGGCGCCGGTGGAACAGGCGCCGGTGGAACAGGCGCCGGTGAAACAGGAGGCGGTCGAAAAGGCGGGGCCCGAAGGCGGCGAGATCCGATTTTCCTGCGCCATCGCCGGGTCGGACCGGCCGGCCGTGACCGGCGTGCTGCGGCCGCGGAAACCGTGAGTCGCCGCGCCGCCGTGCCAACACGCGAGGAATGGGCGACACGGCGGGAGCGCGGCTCGGTCACCCTGATCCGACTGATGGTCTGGATCACATTGCGGCTGGGGCGGCCGGCGGCGCGATTGCTGCTCGGTCCGGTGTGCGCGTATTTTTTCTTTTGCGCTCCGGCGGCCCGGGCGGCGTCACGGGTCTGGCTGGACCGGGCGCTCGGGCGGCGCGCGAGTCCGGCGGACGGGTGGCGGCACATCTGGAGCTTCGCGTCCTGCGTGCTCGATCGGGTGCTGCTGTTGAACGATCGCACCGATCTGTTCGAGATCACGCTGCATGGCGAAGCGGTGCTGGCCGACGTGCGCGCGCGCCACGGCGGCGGGTTTTTGTTCGGCGCCCATCTCGGCAGTTTCGAGGTCATGCGCACCATGGCCCGCGCGCTGGGGGACACCCGCGTGACCCTGGTGATGTATGAGGACAACGCCCGCAAGACCAATCAGGTGCTGCACGCGATCAATCCGGACCTGGGGATCGAGATCATCGGTCTCGGGCGTCCCGGTTCGATGATCGCGGTCAAGGAGCGGCTGGACGACGGGCATTTGGTCGGCATTCTGGCCGACCGCGGCCTGGATGGCGAGCGAACGGTCAGCCTGCCGTTCTTTGGCGAGCCGGCGCGCTTTCCGGTCGGACCGTTTCGGTTGGCGACGCTTCTGAAGCGGCCCGTCGTGTTCATGACCGGGCTGTATCGCGGCGGCGCGCGCTACGACATTCATTTCGAGTTGCTTACGGATGTGGACACCGCGGCCGGCCTCACGACCGAACAGGCGATTGAACAAACGATGCGCCGATACGTGGCGCGGCTGGAGCATTACAGCCGGTCGGCGCCCTGGAACTGGTTCAATTTCTATGACTTCTGGGCGTAAGGCGTTCGCTCGCCGGCACCGGGCGTCCAGGCGTCTTCGCCAGGACGCTCCACGCCATCACCGGGCCCGCCCCGGGGCTCTGTCGCGGCACATGCCTCCGCGGCGGGCCTGGTCAGGCCCCACGCACGGCGGAAAGGCAAATCCGCCGCGGGTCGCCGCCCGCCCCGCGCGCCAGCGCCTGTCCCGCCTTCTCGCCATCCTGTGCATGCTCATGCACCCGCTCGCGGCCTCCGCTCAACGCCCAGGTCCGGCGCCGGAGTGGACGCTGCCCGCGCTCATGGCCGCGATGCGCACCGTGCGCGCGTCCAACGCGCGCTTCGTGGAGACGAAGACGCTGCGACTGCTGAACCAGGCGCAGCGCTCCTCGGGCCGGCTGCGTTACGTCGCGCCCGGCTATCTGCAAAAGGAAACCCTCGAACCCCAGACCGCGCGCCTGACAATCAACGGCGACCGTTTGACCGTCGAGCAGCAGGGCGAGCGCACGCGCGACTTCTCGTTGCGGGATTATTCCGAAATCGGCGCGCTGGTCGAGAGCATCCGCGCGACGCTCGCCGGCGATCTGCCCGCGCTGACGCTTTACTTCAGCACCGCCCTCCAGGGTTCCGCGGACAACTGGACGCTGACCTTAACGCCCAAAGACGCGAAGTTGCGCGCGATGGTGACGACGATCCGCATCGCCGGCGCGCACGACGCGATCAGCGACGTTCAAACGCAGGAGGCCGACGGCGACCGGACCGACATGACCGTCATCCCCGATCCGAAATGAACCGAATGCGCCTGACCATCGTCGCGGTCTGGATCGCCGGCCTGCTCGTCAGCGGCGCGATCATCCTGAACACGCGTTTCAGCACCGACATGTCGGCGTTTCTGCCGCGCTCGCCCAATCCCGCGCAACAAATCCTGGTCGACCAACTGCGCGAGGGCGTGGTCTCGCGGCTGATCCTGCTCGCGGTCGAAGGCGCCGACGCGGACACTCTGGCGGCCGAGAGCAAGGCGATGGCACGCGACCTGCGCGGCGCGGCGGCGACCGGCGACACGTTCGGCGTCGTCAACAACGGCGAGGCGTCGGCCTTCGAACGCGATCGCGATGTGCTCTGGCGCAACCGCTATCTGTTGAGCCCCGCCGTGACGCCGGAACACTTCGCCCCGGCCGCGCTGCACGCGGCGCTGGAGAAAGATATCGGGTTGTTGAACTCCGACATGGGGATGCTGGTAAAGCGCACGATCCCGGCCGATCCGACCGGCGAGATGCTGCGTTTGCTGGACGCGTTCTCGACCGAGGCGCACGCCGAAGCTTACGACGGCGTCTGGATGTCGCACGATCACGCGCGCGCTTTGCTGATGGTGCAGACGATGGCGGCGGGCTTCGACCTCAATGGCCAGGAGCAGGCGCTACGCCGGATCCGTCAGGCGTTCGACGCGGCGCGGCGGGCCGTGCCCGGCGCATCCCAAACGCGATTGATCGAAAGCGGACCTCCGGTTTTCGCGGTGCGCACGCGGCTGCGCATGAAGCGCGACGTGCAGCGCCTGTCCGCCATCGCCACCGTGCTGGTGGCGGCGATCCTGTTGCTGGCCTATCGCTCGCCGCGCGTGCTCGTTCTGGCGTTGCTGCCCGTGCTCAGCGGCGTCATCGGCGGCGTCGCGGCGGTCAGCGTGGGCTTTGGCTTCGTGCACGGCATCACCCTCGGCTTTGGCGTGACGCTGATCGGCGAGGCGGTGGATTACGCGATCTACCTGTTCACCCAGACCGCGCACGGCGGCGCCCCCACCGCGACGTTGCGGTCGATCTGGCCGACGTTGCGATTGGGCATGCTGACGTCGGTGTGCGGCTTCAGCGCCATGCTGTTCTCGAGTTTCACCGGCTTCGCGCAACTGGGATTGTTCACCATCGCCGGTCTGCTGATCGCCCTCGCGGTCACCCGCTTCGTCTTGCCCGCGCTGCTGCCCGAGCGGTCGCCGTTTCGGGGCGCCACGATGTTCGCCGTCCCCTTGCTCGCGCTGATGCGCCACGCGCGAACGCTGCGCTTCGTCGTGCTGGGTCTGACGCTGCTGGCGGCGTTGACCCTCGGCCTGCACAAGGGCTCGTACTGGGAGAACGAACTCGCCAGCATGAGCCCGCTGTCGGCGGCGGAAAAGCAGCTCGACGACCAGTTGCGCCACGAAACCGGCGCCCCCGACGTGCGGTATTTCCTGGTCATCGAGGCGATCGACCAGGAGCACGCCCTGGCGGCGAGCGAGGCGGTCGCGGCCCGGCTGGATCGACTTGTCGCGGATGGAACGATTTCGGCTTCGACTTCCGGGCCGGATTTTGCCCAGCGAAACCACGCAACGGGAGAGGCAGGCGGCGTTGCCGGAGGCGGCCACGTTATCCGCCAACCTGGAAGCGGCGACAGCGGGCACCGGTTCCGGCCGGCGGTCTCCGCACCGTTCCTCGTGGATGTCGCCGCCGCCGCGAAGAAGCCCTTGCTGCGGCGGGCGGATTTGAACGGGACCAGCCTGGCGTTGCGTCTGAATTCGCTGCTCTT
>CAVRDN010000072.1:0-118501 GCA_963719675.1 uncultured Alphaproteobacteria bacterium
TCATGTTGATCGATACCGCGCGTCTGTGGCGCGAGGAGTTGCTCCATGACGCCCGCGTGATCGCGCAGCATCTGAACGCGACGATCGAGGTCGAGCTGCAAAAGGCGATCGCCGTCGGCCAGACGCTGGCGGCCACGCTGGTGCTCGATCCGGGCAACCTCGCGCGGTTCGACGCCGAGGCGCGCGATGTGAAGAAACGTCTGGGCGTCAATATCGTGACCCGCGACCTGTCGGGTCAGCAACTCACCAACACCTACCGTCCCCCCGGCGCCGCGTTGCCGGTCAGCCAGGACCTGGAGGCCGACCGGCTGGCGGCCGAAAGCCAGTCGGTGGTGATCTCCAACCTGCGGACCGCGACCATACGGCAGGTCCCCACGGTGAACGCGGTGATCCCGGTGATCAGGGACAAGCGGGTGATTGGGTTCGTCAGCGCCTCGATGGATCCGGAGCGGTTCGCGAAAATCCTCGCCGAGGGTCTGCCGGACGGCTGGATCTCCGGGGTGATCGGACGCGATGGACGCCTGATCGCGCGCAACGTGGATCTCGCTCGTTACGTTGGCATGGTTAATCCGGTGTTTCTCAGGTCCGTGACGCAGGCGGAAGGAGTCTGGTCGGGCATTTCGCGCGAAGGTGTGCCGATCACGGGCTATTATGTGCGTTCCCCGATATCCGGATGGACCGTTTCGGTTGGCGTGCCGGAAACCATCCTGCGCGCGCCGGCGCGCGCGGCGATGCGCGCGCTCGGCGGACTGGTGGCCGCGTCGCTGCTGGTTTCGACCCTGCTGGGATTGCGGCTGTCGCGCCGCATCTCGCGTCCGATCCGCGACCTCGCGTTCCGCGCCCGCGAACTCGGTGACGAACGCACCCCGGCCGCCACGCATTCCGCCGTGGCGGAGGTCAACGATGTGATCGACGCCCTGCTCGCGGCGTCGGTCGAGCTCGATCGGCGCGCGGCGGCGACCCGGCAGGCCACGGAAGCGGTGCGCGCGAACGAGGAGCGGCTGGAACTCGCGCGGGACACGGCGGGGATCGGCAGCATCGACTGGGATATCGCGGCGGATCGCCTGGTATGCTCCTCGCGCTTTCTCGAGCTGTTCTCGCTGCCGCCCGGCGGCACGGTGCGCTTCGCCGACATCGCCGCGCGCCTGCCGCCACCGGAACGGGAACGGATCGAGCGCGCGCACGCCCGGCTCGCGCGCGAAGGCGGGCTGTTCGCGGATGAGATCCGGGTCGTCGGCGCGGATGGCGAGGATCGGTGGATTTATGCCAAAGGCCGCCTGGATCGGCGGGACGGTAAACCGGATCGGCTGTTTGGCGCGTGCATCGAAATCACCGAGCGCAAGCGGTCGGAAGAGCATTTGCGCTTTCTGCTGCGCGAACTGTCGCATCGGTCGAAAAACCTGCTCGCGGTGATCCAGGCGATGGCGAGCCAGACCGCGAAATCGGCCGAGTCCGTCGATATCTTCCGGCGCCGCTTCAGTGAGCGGCTGATGGGCATCGCCGCCTCGCACGATCTGCTGGTCAATCAGAACTGGCTCGGCGGTTCGGTCGAGCATCTGGTGCGCGGTCAGCTCGCCCCGTTCGTCGATGTGCAAGACTCTCGCGTTCTGGTGCATGGACCCGCGACCGATCTGAAGGCCGAGGCGGTGGAGGCTCTGGGACTCGCGCTGCATGAACTGGCGACCAACTCGATGAAATACGGCGCGCTGAGCGAACCATCCGGCAAGGTCGAGATCGCCTGGAACGTATCCGAGGACGCCGCGCCCGGTCGCCGGTTTCACATGGACTGGATCGAGCACACGGTCGCACCCGTCTCGCCACCGAACCATAAAGGGTTTGGCCGGATGGTGATCGAACATACCGTTGAAGCAACGTTTCGCGGCCGCGTGACGTTGACGTTCCCGCCGGAGGGCCTGCGCTGGAGCCTCGACGCGCCGGGCTCGTGTCTGGCGCAACCGGAACTTGTCAGGACAGCCTGAGTGAGACGCGCGGCGCGGTGAAGCGCCGTGGTCATCAAGTGGTGTCCGTATCAGAAACACTCCTGACATCGCACGTGACAGCGCCGGTCTCTAAAATAAGAAATACAAATGACCACGCTTCAGCCTATCCGTACAATTCCTTGTCATGCTAAGGGCGGCGCCGACCGCCAAGGACACGGCGGTCGATTTAATATTAAGGCCGGCGGTTTTCAGCCCGACGCGCCTTTCAGGGAGTACTCCATGCGAAAGCCGTCGAATATTACGCGCCGTTCCGCCGTCAAACTTGGGGCCGCCGCCGCGGCACTGCCTCTGGTTCATATCCGCACCGCGGGCGCCGCGGGCAAACTCAACGTTGGGTTCTGGGATCATTGGGTTCCCGGCGCCAACGACGTGCTGCAAAAGCAGGTCAACACCTGGGCCGATAAGAACAAGGTCGAGGTCACGTCCGACTTCATCACCACCACCGGTGGTAAATTGCAACTGACGCCCGCTGCCGAAACGCAGGCGAAAGCCGGCCACGACGTGATGACGTTCATCACCTGGGACATCCAGAACTACGCCGATCATCTGGAGCCGGTGGACGATCCGATGAAGCGTCTGCAGGCGGCCAACGGCGATGTGAACGAAGTCAGCACCTATCTGGCAAAAGTCAAAGGACACTGGGCCGCCATTCCGTCGAGCAGCGGCACCCAGACCAAGCCGCCGTGCGCGCGGATCAGTTGGTTCAAGAAGAACGGTCTCGATCTGCAGGCGATGTATCTGACGAAGGATGAGAAGAACGCCCTGCAGGACGCCTGGACCTGGGACGCGTTCATGAAGTACGCCGAGCTCGCCGCCAAGGACAACATGACGTTCGGTCTGGGCATGGGCAGCGGATTGAACACCGATGCCACGGACACGCACGGCGCGTTGTTCGCCGCGTATGGCGCGACGCTGATCGACTCGGAAGGCAAGTCGCAACTGAAATCCGACGCGATGCGGCAGGTGCTGGAGTTCGCGCAGCGGCTGGTGAAGTTCTATCCGGCGGACGCGGTCAGTTATGACGACGCGTCCAACAACCGCGCTTTGATTTCCGGCAAGTCCGCGCTGATCTTCAATCCGCCGTCGGCCTGGGCTGTCGCGAAACGCGATGCGCCGGCAGTGGCGGCGGATTGCTGGACGTTCCCCGCGCCGGCCGGCCCAAAAGGCCGCTTCGTTCCGACGCAATGCTACTTCTGGGGCGTTTATAACTTCAGCCCGAACAAGTCCGCCGGCGCGGATCTGCTGGAGTTCCTGATGCAGCGCGACAATGTCGAGCAGCGCGACATCGCCAGCGACGGCTACGACCTGCCGCCGTACGCGAAGCTGAACGACTTCAAGATCTGGTCAGAGGTCGGGCCGCCGGTCGGCACCGTGTTCAATTACCCAATTCGTACCGCCAGCGGACAGAAGCCGTCGCTCGCCGCGGCCGAGGCGTCGCCGGATATCGCGGTGCAGATCTACAACCGCGCGATCCACAACCAGATGCTCGCGCGTCTGCGCGACGGCAAGAGCATTCCCGAAGTGATCGCCTGGGCGCAGGACGAGTTGGAAGGGTTTGTGCGCTAAGGCTGTCCGGATCGTTTCCCGGCCCGGCACAAGTCGTTCGGCACCCGCCGGGCGACCGGCGGCGGGGCCGGGTGCGCGGGGCCGGGTGCGCGGGGCCGGATGACCGCGCGAGAACGCGGCGTGCGCCGGCCGCGCGCGTTGCCGGTACGCAATCGACCGCGCGCGGCGTCTGTTGCGCCGTCGCGCCGGGTCCGGTAGCGTTGGATGACATTAATGTTATCCGGCGAGGATTGGCTGCCGCTTGCGGCCACGGCGACAGGCGGGCAAAAGAACCGATGCGCCCGGCAGGGGAGAGCCACGGCCCATGGCCGGGCGATGGCGGCGAATTCAGCGCCGCGACAGGATAGGCTTTATGGCCGCGAGGGAGGGAGTGGGGCCCAGTCCTCTCTCGCGGCGCCGCCGTTTGCCTGCGAAAAGGCATCGGCAAGGAGGAACGTGATGGCGGACGGGACGAGCGTACCGGTTGGCGTGATCAACTCCGCATCGCGCGGCGTGGCACGGGCGGGATCGATGAGGCATCTCGCGCGGCGCAAGTCGAGCGTCGGATTTCTGATGTGCCTGCCTTTGATCTTGCTGATTTGCGGATTCGTGATTTATCCGGCGTTTTACGCCCTGTTCCTCAGCATGTTGAACAAGAAGATGACGGCCTTCGTCGGCCTGGGCAATTTCGCGTTCCTGCTGAAGCGGCATACGTTCCAGCTGGTCATCTTCCAGAGCTGCCTGTTCGCGGTGACCTCGGTGGTGTTGAAGGCGCTGATCGGCTTCGTCCTCGCGCATCTGATGCACAACATTCCGGGCAAGAATCAGCGCATCTGGCGCGGCCTGCTGCTGGTGCCGTGGGTGATCCCGCTGGCGCTGTCCACCTTGACGTGGTGGTGGATGTTCGACCCGTCCTATTCGGCGTTCAACTGGATCCTCAACCAGTTCGGTTTCGCCAACGTGCCGTGGCTCGGCGTCGGCTGGATCGCGCGCGCCTGCACCATCACGGTGAATGTGTGGTTCGGCACGCCGTTCTTCATGATCATGTATCTCGCCGCGCTGAAGTCGGTGCCGGAGGCGTTGTATGAGGCGGCGTCGATCGACGGCGCCGGAGCACGCCAGAAACTGCTGTTCGTCACGCTGCCGATGATGCGCAACATCATCGCGATCACCGTGCTGTTCAGTCTGATCGTTACGTTCGCCGACTTCGACATCGTGCGCATCCTGACCGCCGGCGGACCGCAGGACATGACACATGTGTTCGCGACCTACGCGTTCCAGATCGGCATCCAATCGGGCGACATTCCGTTGGGCGCGGCCGACAGCCTGTTCATGTTCCCCATTCTCGCGTTCGCGGCGTTCTTCGTTCTGCGTGGCGTGACCCAGCGTACCAAGGACATCGCCGCATGAGCGCCCAGATGGAGAAGCCCCGCGGGCCGGCGGTCGTTGGCCCCGCGGCCGGCAGCGTGCCGAGCGTGGCCCAGAGGACCTCGAACCTCAGCGGCACCGTCGCATCCCGCGCCCATGCGCGCCGCACCAGCCTGCACCGGCAGAGGCAATGGGCCCTGTGGGGCAGCTATGCCGCGCTGGCCGTGTTCGTGGTGATTTTCCTGATGCCGCCGTTCTACACGCTGATGACCAGCCTGAAGTCGTCGGCGGAGATCTCGGCGCAGACCGGCAGTCCCTGGCTCGTCAAGCACCCGACGCTGGAGAACTTCTGGTATCTGATCACCTACCCGAACTTCCAGACCTACTATCTGAATTCGGTGATGATCACGGTGCTGACCGTGGCGGTATCGATGGTGATCTCGATCCTGGCGGCGTTCAGCCTGGCGCGCATGGGATTCTGGGGCAGCAACCTGCTCTCGACCAGCGTGTTCCTGACCTACCTGATCCCGCCGTCGCTGCTGTTCATTCCGCTGTTCCAGATCGTCGGCTGGATGCACATGATCAACAGCGTGTGGTGTCTGGTGCTGCTGTATCCGACTCTCGCGGTGCCGTTCTGCACCTGGATCATGATCGGCTATTTCAGTTCGATCCCGCGCGAACTGGATGAGGCGGCGCTGATCGACGGCGCGAGCTATATCCAGATCCTGACGAAGATCTTCATCCCGGTGGCGATGCCCGGCATCATCGCGGCGACGATCTTCGCGTTCACCGTGGCCTGGGGTCAGTTCCTGTATCCGCTGGCCTACCTCTACACGTCGAACCAGATGGTGCTGACGGTCGGCATCATCTCCGACCTGATCCGCGGCGACGTGTTCCAGTGGGGCAAGATCATGGCCGCGTGCCTGCTGGCGTCGCTGCCGCCGATCGTGATCTACGCGTTCCTGATGGACTACTACGTGGCCGGTCTGACCGCCGGCGCGACGAAAGGCTGATCCCGTAACCCTCCCCCGGGGATCCAACCCAGGGGATCTTTAGCTGAGGAAACGAACCAAAATGGCTGAAGTCTCGTGCCGTAGAATCGTCAAGGAATATGACGGCGGCGTACAAGCGGTGAAAGGCATCGACCTCGACATCGCGGACGAGGAGTTTGTCGTGCTGGTCGGACCCTCGGGCTGCGGCAAGTCGACGACCTTGCGCATGATCGCGGGCCTGGAGGAGATCACCGGCGGTGAGATCCTGATCGCCGGAGAGGTCGTCAACGACGTCCCGCCGCGCGACCGCGACATCGCGATGGTGTTCCAGAACTACGCGCTGTATCCGCACATGAGCGTGTTCGACAACATGGCGTTCGGTCTGAAACTGCGGAAGTTTCCGAAGGACGAGATCAAGCGCCGGGTCGATGAGGCCGCGCGCATCCTGGACATCGCGCCGTTGCTGGATCGCAAGCCGCGCGCTCTGTCGGGCGGGCAGCGGCAGCGCGTCGCCATGGGCCGCGCCATCGTGCGCAACCCGAAAGTGTTCCTGTTCGATGAGCCGCTGTCGAACCTGGACGCCAAGCTGCGCGTGCAGATGCGCACCGAGATCAAGAAGGTGCATCAGACGGTGAAGACCACCACCGTCTACGTGACCCACGATCAGGTCGAGGCGATGACGCTCGCCGACCGCGTGGTGGTGATGAACGCCGGAATTATCGAGCAGGTCGGCACGCCGCAGGAACTCTACCACAATCCGGCGACCCGCTTCGTCGCGGGGTTCATCGGATCGCCGGCGATGAACTTCATGCCGTGCCAGCATCGTGGAGGGCAGCGAACGGCGGTCATCGCGGTGCACGTCAACGAGCAGATCCTGCTGCCGGTTCCGCCGAACCGCGTCGAGCGCTATCGGCCCGTATAAGGGCAAGCCGATGGTGTTCGGCATGCGGCCGGAACATCTGTTCGAATACCACGAGCAAGGGAAGCCGGGGTGGGAGCGGGTCGATCTGAAGGTCGACGTGGTCGAGCCGATGGGCATGGAAACCATGGTGCACTTCTTCCTCGGCGGCGATCCGATCTGCGCGCGCGTGGCGCCGGAGACCGAGGCGCATCCGGAACAGATCCTGCCGTTGACGGCGGATATGAACAATATGCACCTGATGGACGGGGATACCGGGCGGGTGGTTTAAGCGTCGGGGTTTCACCCCGAACCCCGACCAGGGGCGTTGCCCCCTTGATCCGCTCCGCGGCTCAAGCCCACCAAGGGCAGTGGCCCTTGGAACCATTAATTTGGTTGGCTCTATGAGGAGGGCCTACTCGGACCTTGAAAGGTCTGGGTAGGCCCTCCTCATAGAGCCAACCAATGGATAGATTTCAAAGGGCCTCGCCCTTTGACGGAGGTCCAGGAGGCAGAGCCTCCTGGTGGGGTCCGGGGCAAAGCCCCGAGGCGTCCAACCACACGACCAGGGATACCATCATGGGTTTCAACTGCGGCATTGTTGGCCTGCCGAACGTCGGCAAGTCCACGTTATTCAACGCGCTGACCGCCACCGCCGCGGCGCAGGCGGCGAACTATCCTTTTTGCACCATCGAACCGAATGTCGGCCGCGTCGCGGTACCCGACAAGCGCCTGGACGTGCTCGCGGAGATCGGCAAGTCCGTGAAAATCGTGCCCACATCGCTGGAGTTCGTCGATATCGCCGGCCTCGTGCGCGGCGCGTCGAAGGGCGAAGGTCTCGGCAACCAGTTCCTCGCCAACATCCGCGAGGTCGATGCCATCATCCACGTGCTGCGCTGCTTCGAGGATACCGACATCACGCATGTCGAGGGCTCGATCGATCCGGCGCGCGACGCCGAGGTGGTCGAGACCGAACTGATGCTGGCCGATCTGGACAGTCTGGAGAAGCGGCTTTTGGCGGCGCAGAAGAAAGCCCGCGGCGGCGACAAGGAAAGCGTCGCGGCGGTGGCGTTGATGGAGCCGTTGGTCGCCGCTTTGCAGGATGGCAAACCGGCCCGCACCGCGATCCCCGCGGGCCAGGAGGACGCGGTGCGGCGGCTGCAACTGCTGACCTCGAAACCCGTGCTCTACGTCTGCAACGTCGAGGAAGCCGCCGCCGCGACCGGCAACGCGTTCTCGGCCGCCGTCGAGGCCCGCGCGAAACAGGAGGGGGCGCGATGCGTGATCGTCTCCGCCGCGATCGAGGCCGAGGTCGCGCAACTTCCGGCCGAGGATCAGACGGAATTTCTCGAAGGTCTCGGACTGCACGATTCCGGACTCGATCGGGTGATCCGGGCCGGCTACGATCTGCTGGGGCTGGTCACTTATTTCACCTGCGGTCCGAAAGAGTCGCGCGCGTGGACCATCACCAAAGGCACCAAGGCGCCGCAGGCGGCCGCGGTCATCCACAAGGACTTCGAGCGCGGCTTCATCGCCTGCGAAACGATCGCCTATGACGACTATGTCGCCTGCCGCGGTGAGGCCGGCGCGCGCGAAACCGGCAAGCTGCGGATCGAGGGCAAGGAGTACGTCGTCAAGGACGGCGACGTGCTGCTGTTCCGCTTCAACGTCTGAGGCTGGTTTGCCGTTCGGGCGCTGACCGGGCATGCTGCGGGCAACACCGCACCAAGGAGGCGCGCCATGAGCTATGAGACGATCGCCGTCACCCCCGTCACGCCGACCATCGGCGCCGAGATCTCCGGCATCGATCTTTCCCGTCCGCTCGGCAATCAGCAGTTCCAGGAAGTGCACGACGCGCTGATGGCGCATCAGGTGCTGTTCTTCCGCGATCAAAAGCTGACGCTGGATCAGCACAAGGCGTTCGGGCGGTTGTTCGGCGAACTGGCGATCCATCCGAATACCAAAGGGCCGGAGGGCCATCCGGAAATTCTGCCGGTGCACGCCGACGCGAACTCCAAACGGATCGCCGGGGAGCGGTGG
This sequence comes from uncultured Alphaproteobacteria bacterium, assembly GCA_963719675.1. Classification (GTDB taxonomy): domain Bacteria; phylum Pseudomonadota; class Alphaproteobacteria; order Acetobacterales; family Acetobacteraceae; genus Rhodopila. The sequence goes on from CAVRDN010000072.1 coordinate 8,844, forward strand.
CATTCCGACGTGTCATGCGATCCGGAGCCGCCGATGGGCTCAATCCTCAATCTGAAGACGATCCCGCCGACCGGCGGCGATACGCTGTTCTGCAGCATGTATGCCGCGTATGACGCGCTGTCGGCGCCGATGAAGAAGTTCCTGTCCGGGTTGACCGCGATCCATGACGGCGCGCCGAACTACTCGCGCACCAACAAGCTGATCGGCGACGCGGCGGAGAAGACCTTTCCGCATGCGGAACATCCCGTGATCCGCACGCATCCGGTGACCGGCCGGCAGGCGGTGTTCGTCAATCCGGTGTTCACCGTGTCGATCAAGGACGTGCCCGAGGCCGAGAGCAAGGCGATCCTGGAGTTCCTGTATGAGCATTGCGCCCGCCCCCATTGGCAGGTGCGGTTTCGTTGGCAGCCCGATAGTGTCGCGTTCTGGGACAACCGGTGTGTGCAGCACATCGCGATGTGGGACTACTTCCCGCAGGTGCGCTCGGGGTACCGGGTGACGGTGAAGGGCGATCGGCCGTTCCACCGGGCGAACTGACGGGCGGACGATTCGAGCCCGCTTCAGCACTGCGCCCAACGCCGCGGCACGTGCCGCGAAAGATCACCGGGTCCAGGCCCGGTGATGACGATAAGCGGCGGGTGATGACGATAAGCGGGTCATGACGGCAAGGGGCGGGTGATGACGTTGAGGAGCCACCATCGGGAACCAACAGCATGCCGGTAAACATTCCGCGACTGGTGTACTTCGAAAACTTCATGAACCCGGCGGCGGTGACAATCCTCGGCGGACGGGACGATCTCGACCTCGTCCGGCTGGAATACGCGGCCCCGGTCGACGAAAACCTGACCGAGATGCGGCGCGCGCACGGCTACCAGATCCAACCCCGTACCGAGCTCCGGGAACCGTGGTTCGGCGACGCCGCGCTGTTGAAAGACTGTCCCAACATCCTCGCGATCAGTTCGACCGGCGCCGGCTACGACATGATCGACGTCGACGATTGCACCAGGGCGGGCGTGATCGTGCTCAACCAGTCCGGCACCAACAAGGAGGGTGTCGCCGAGCACGCGCTCGGTTTGATCCTGTCGCTATCGAAGAAGATCGCGGTGTCGGAGCGCGCGATGCGCTCGGTTCACAACCTCGACCGCCGGATTTACGAGGGCAACGATATCCGCGGCAAGACCCTCGGCATCATCGGGATCGGCAACATCGGCACGCGTGTCGCCGAGTTGTGCCGCGGTTTGTTTCAAATGACGATCCTGGCGTACGATCCGTATCTGACCGCCGGGCAGATCGCCGCGCGCGGCGGCATCAAAACCGAACTGGCCGATTTGTTGGACCGCGCCGATTACGTCACGGTGCACTGTCCGCGCACCAAGGAAAGCTTCGGCATGTTCGGCGCCGAGCAATTCTCGCTGATGAAGCCGACCGCGTATTTCATCAACACCGCGCGCGGCGGGATCCACGACGAGTCCGCTCTCGCCGACGCCCTGACGTCCGGCCACATCGCCGGGGCCGGGTTGGATGTGTTTCTGAAGGAACCGCCGGACCTGGATCACCCTCTGTTGCACATCGACAACGTGATCGTCACGCCGCACAACGCCGGCATGACCACCGAATCGATGCTGGAAATGGTAACCGCCACGGCGCATCAATGGATCGACGTATTCCACGGCAAGGTCTCGCCCAGGTTGGTGAACCCCGAGGCCTGGCCGCTGTATTCCGAGCGCTTCACCGCGCTGCTGGGTTTCACGCCCGCGCCGCTGCCGTGAACTGTCACGCCGCCACCAACTGCTCCCGCTCGCGGACGATGCGTTCCACCGCCGGATAGTCCACCTTGCCGGTCGCCAGCAGCGGCATGCTCGCCAGCGGCAAAGGCACCCGAGGCACCATGATCTCCGGCACGCCGCGGCCGCGCGCGTACGCCAGCAGCGCGTTCATGTCGGGATTGGGCCGGGTCGTCGCCAGGATCAGCCGTTCGCCTTTGCGCGGATCGGGGACGTGCACGACGGCATGCCGATCATCGGGCCAGAGCGCGACGGCCAGGGCCTCGGCGGCGCCGAGCGACACCATCTCACCGCCGATCTTGGCGAAGCGTTTGGCGCGGCCGACGATGGAAACGAAACCGGCATCGTTGATCGAAACGATATCGCCGGTGTCGTACCAGCCATCCACGAGCGGCCGCAACACTCCGGGTTGATCGCTCAGATAGTAGCCGAGCATGACGTTGGGGCCGCGCACGAACAGCCGGCCGCCGTCGTCGATGCCCGGAACCGGCTCCAGCCGGTAATCGATGCCCGGCAGGAAGCGGCCCACCGTGCCGGGACGGCAGTGCATCGCGGTGTTGAGGGCGATCACCGGCGCGGTCTCGGTCGCGCCGTAGCCCTCCAGAATGCGCACGCCGAAGCGGTCGGCGAACAGGCGTTTGGTTTCCTCGCGGACCTTCTCCGCACCGGCGAAGATGTAGCGCATGGCATAGAAGTCGTACGGATGCGCGTAGCGCGCCCAGCCGTTGAGGAACGTATCGGTGCCGAAGCAAATCGTCGCGTCGGTGTCGTAAATCAGACCCGGAATGATCCGGTAGTGCAGCGGGCTGGGGTAGTGAAACGTCCGCACGCCGGAGACCAAAGGCAGGATCGTGCCGCCGGTCAGACCGAACGAATGGAACATCGGCATCGCGTTGAACACCGTGTCGCCGCCATGAAAGTCGATCACCGAGGACAGTTGCGCGCAGTTCGCCAGAATGTTGCGATGGCTCAACGCCACGCCCTTGGGGCTGCCTTCGGAGCCGCTGGTGAACAGCACGACGGCCGGAGCGCCGGGATCGGCGTGCGCGCCGGGCAGCCGTCCAGGGAACCAGGAGTCGAACTTGCCGCGCAGCTTCGCGCGCATCCCAACGGTGGCGCGCAGATCCTCCAGCCAGACGAACCTCACCTCCGCCGACATCGCCTCGACCAGCCGCGAGAATTTGCCGCGCTGGACGAAGTCGCGGCTGGACACCACGGTGCCGATCGTGGCGGTCCGGCAGGTCGTCAGCACGCTCGATGCGCCGGCCGAGGGGTTCAGCAGGCACGGCACGCGGCCGAATGCCTGCAATCCGACGAACGTCAACGACCGACCCAACCGCGTTCGGCAGCATCACGCCGATCCGCCCACCTTCCGGCGCTTCGGCGGACAGCGCCCGGCCCAGTGCCGCCGCGCCCAAAATCAACCGGCGGTAGGTGATCGGCGCGCGGGCGATATCCTCGGCGATCACGGTCGACCCGCCATGGGTGCGCGCGGCGTCGAGGACCGCGCGGAACAACGTGCGGTCGATGTTCTGCGAGCGAAACACCGCGGTGACCATCACGTCCTGCAGGCGCGCGGCCGATCGCCGTGCGCCGTTCGCGCGGCGACAGAGTCCCGGCGTTCGGCGGCGTCAGATCGACCGATGGCCAGACGTGCAGGGTCAGCGCGGGAAACCAGCGCCGGTGAACGCGGCCCGCCACCTTGCCGAGATGGGAAAACCGCCCGCCGTCGATGCGAGATCGGCAGAATGCGGGCGTGCGCCTTGTCGGCGACCAAGTCCGGCGCCCTCATAGACTTTCATCAGCGCGCCGGTGCGCGTCAGGCGGCCTTCGGGAAAGATCATCAGCTTGCGGTCGTGGTCGCGCACCGCCTCGACCATGCGTTTCACCGCATAGGGCGATTGCACATCCACCGGGAACGTATCGACCGCGTTGAGGAACGGTTTCACCCACCATTTTTTCGCCTGCGCCGTGTGGATGGCGAAGCTGGGGCTGTCGGGCAGGAACGCGGCGATCAGCGGGCGTCGAAATACGATTGGTGGTTCGGCGACGATCACCACGCGCGAGCCGGCGGCGCGGTAGTTCTCCAGCCCGCGCACGTGCACGCCGTGGAAGCGTGTGAAATACCAGCGGAACAGCGACGCGATAGACGTCGTGCGGCAGGATGCGAACGATCCAGACGGCGACGAGCAGGTTGGCCGCCGCCGTGATCATGCAGCACGGCGCGGCGCGCTGAACCCGACGCCCGCGAGCGCGGCCGCCGCGCCGGCGCCCGCCACCATGAACACCGCGTTCATGACGTTGTTCGCGGCGACCATGCGCGACCGCTCGGACGGCGCGCGCCGTGTCCTGGATGATCGCGTAGAGCGGCACCGAGAATATGCCGCCGCACGCCGCCAGCAGGAACAGGTCGACGACCATCCGCCAGCCGGCGAACGATCTCGCCACGGCGGCGGCGTTGCCAGACCGCCCGCCGCTCTGCGCGGCGGCTGAGGCGAAGTCCCAGCAGAACAGCGAAATGCCGAGCGCGGCGAACGGCACGAAACGCGGCGAGACCTCGCCATGCAGCAATTTCGCGCATTGGATCGAGCCGACGCCGACGCCGATCGCGAACACCGCCAGCAACAGCGTCAGCACGTGCCGTCGGCGTGCAGCGTGTCGCGCGCGACCACCGGGAACTCGGTCAGCAGCGTGGCGCCCATGGTCCAGAACCACGACAGGCCAAGAACGCGACAGCCAGATCGGCTGGATCGATACGGCGTGGCGCAACAGATCGCCCAGGTCTCGGCCAGCACATTCCGGCGACAGGCGCAACGATCGGATCGGCGGCGGCGGACCGGCGGCATGCAGCAGGCGCCGAACAAGCCGAGCAACGCCAGCACCACGCCGGCCGCGCTGACCAGCGCGGTGCCCGTTCGTCAGCAGCATCAGGCCGCCGCCGGCGACGGTGCCGGCGACGATGCACAGGAAGGTCGTCGCCTCGATGATGCCGTTGCCGGCGATCAATTCGTCTTCCGCCAGCTGCTCCGGCAGCACGCCGTATTTCACCGGGCCGAACAGCGCCGCCTGCACGCCGAGCCCGAACAGCACGCCGAGCAAGCCGGATACGCTGCGCGGTCAGGAAGGCCGCCGCGGCCAGCGACCATCAGCAGCCGACTTCCAGCAGCTTGTAGAGCCAGGATGAGCGCGCGGCTTGGGAAACCGGTCGGCGAGTTTGCCCGCTGTCGCCGACAGCAGGATCGTAGGGCGCGATGAACAGCGCGCCGGCCAGCGCCGACAGGCCGGCGCCGCCAATGTGCAACTGGAAGATCGCCAGCACGACCATGGCGTTCTTCACCAGATTGTCGTTCAGCGCGCCGCAGGATTGCGTCAGCACCAGCGGCCCGAGGCGCCGCGTCTTCAGCAAACCCAGTGGGAGACATCACGTCCTCTCGTTGCCGAGGACGGAATTGTCAGGACAACACGCGCCAGCACATGGCGACGATCGCATCGGCTCGCTTCATCAGGCCGCCGTGCAGGCGGCCGTACAGACGGGCCGGTGGCCGGCTGGACGATCATGCCCGATGATGGCCATCGCCATCAGGTCGGGTTCCCGGCGGGGGATTTCGCCGGCCTCCATGGCGGCGGCGACGGCGCGGCAGATCACCTCGACCGGGTTGCGTTCGTCGCGTGCGACGTGGTGCAGGAAGCCGTGCTGGGTCATCACCAGGAAGCGGAAGCGAATGTTGTCCTCATCGTGCAGGCGGCAGATGGTCGCGGACCAGACGTTCCAGCCGGACCCGGAATGGCGCGGACGCACGGCGGCGATGCCGTGCCAGGATGTCGCCATATTCGGCGTAGCCTTCGTGGAACAGCTCGGCCACCAGCGCGTCGCTGGAGGCGAAATGGGCGTAGAGGTTGGAGGCTTTCATGGCGCAGGCGGCGGCGATGTCGCGCACCGATACGGCGTCGACGCCGTGCTGGACGAACAGCCGCATCGCTTCGGCCTTGATCAGTTCGCGTTTGCCGCCTGGGTCGCGCATTCGTTGCCTATCCGATGAACGATTGTTCGTTCAGCACATTGCCCGCGGCCGACCGGCGTGTCAAGCGCATTGGCGCGCCGGTGCCCGAGGAACCGGTGGTTCGATGGAGACCAGGCGGCGGAAGGACCGGTTCTTCGCGAGACGCGGGATCACCGGCCGTCAGGCCGGTCATCTGGAGCGAAACGAAACCTCTGACTGGCGGGCGATCCCGCGTCGCATCCTCCGGGGCCGACGAACGCCGGTGCCGAACTGTCGCCGCGCGTGCTGATCGCGATGACCGGCTCGGTGGCCGGTCATGACGGCGGGGACGTTTCCGGCGGAGAGATTGACCCTCTCGCCGAACGCGTCATTGGCCGGCCCCGCGTCGGTCCCTGACAATGCTCTTGCGAGCGTTGTCAGGGACAGAGCGTCGCGCCGATCCGGTGCCTCGCCTACTGTGCGATAGCCTCGACTTCCAACAGGTTCGTCCGCGGCCCCAGCGTCGCGACCGACAAGATCACCACCGCCATGCACCCGGCGACGAACGCGAACACACCGTTGGGGCCGAAATCACGCAGGAAGAACGCGATGAAGAACGGCGTCAGGATCCCACTCAGCCGGCTCCACGAGTAAACGAATCCCACCCCGCGCGCGCGGATCCGCGTGGGGTACAACTCGGCCTGATAGTTATGCAACCCAAACGACAGCCATTGCGCCGACATCGCAAGGCAGGCGCCGAGGGCGATCAAAGCCCAGGAACTGTTGACGTTGGCGAACCAGATGCCGAAGCCGGCGATCGCCAGGCAGGACAGACAGGAATGCCATTTTCGCTCGATTTTATCCGCGAACAACATGATCAGCAGCGGAAAGATCACCGCGGCCACGTTGATGATCGTGCTGTATTCCAGGCTTTGCGTGACGTGAATACCTTTGGCGATCAGCAACGTCGGCGTCCAGGCGACAAAGCCATAGAAGCCCACCGTCTGGAAGAAATTGAACAGGATCAGCATGATCGTCCGCTGCAGGTAACGCGGGCTGAAGAGTTCCCAGACGCTGCCTTTGCGCGGGTCCTGATAGTGCGGCATTTCGGGTGCGGGCAATGGAGCGCCGTAGTCGGCGGCGACGCGGGATTCGATCGTCGCCATGACCCGCTCGGCTTCCTCGATGCGGCCTTGTTGCGCCAGCCAGCGTGGGCTCTCCGGCAGGCCGAGACGGATCCACCAGATGACGACCGCGCCGATGGACCCGATCCCAACGACATAGCGCCATCCATCATAGCCGAAGATGGTGGTTGGGATCAGTTGCCAGGACAGGAAATAGGACACCAGGAAGGCAATGGCGCTCATCGCCTGGAGAAAGCCGAACGCCGCGCCGCGGGACTTTTTGGGGATCAGCTCGGACAGATAAGCATCGACCGTCACCAGCTCCAGCCCAACGCCCAACGCGCTGACGAATCGCCAGAAGTTGATGCCATCGGCTGTGGTTTGCAGGCCCATGATGAAGTTGGCGATGCCGAACCAAAGCAGCGAGTAGGCGAAAATGGCACGGCGGCCGAAATGATCGGCGATGTACGACACCAGCAGCGTGGCGACAAAGAAGCCGGCGAACAGCGAGGCGACGAAGCTGGCGAAACCGGTCATCCCAAAAAAGCTGACCGTGGTCGGCGTGAAGATGCCCGCCTTGAACAACCCTGGGCCGATCGCGCCGATCAGGCCAATGGCATACCCGTCGAAGAAGCCTCCGAAGGTAAGCAGGATCGCCATGATCCACAGCGAGCGGGTCATCGGCAGGCGATCGAGCCGCGCGGTAAGCCGTTCCGCTTCGGTCACGATACGTCCGTTGCCGCCATTTGCCGATACGCTCTGCGTCGAGCGGTCCCAATTGTCCGCGTCGATAGGGGAGCTGGCCATGAGTGACTTTTCCTCCGTTGGTCTCGTTCATTTTCAAGCCGCCGAAACCCATGCGTCATGGCCCGAGAACCGGCAGTCCGGCTTCCGTCGAGGGAAACCGGAGGTAACTCTGGCCAAACCGTTCGTGCGTGTAAAGTGAGGGGGCAAGCGGCAGAGCCCGACGCGACGCCCGAGCGGCGGAGCGCGCGGGCGACCGGCGACCGACATCGTTGCTTTCGCGATCGGAAAGCCTCGACCCGGTCGTTACGATATGTCCTGGTCAATTCGGTGTCCGGTTTGGCCGCGGCCGGAACCTCGGATCGTAACGGCAACGATTAACGGATGTTCAGTGCTGCCCGCCGAAGTCGCGCCAGCCGCGCGGCGGCGACCGGGGTGTCGAACTGACGCGCTCTCTCCCGCCCGGCCGCCGACAGCGCGGCGCGGCGGGACGGATCCGCCGCCAGCGCCAGGATCGCGGCGGCGATCTCCTCCGGTGGGTCGGGATTGGCATAAACCGCGGCGTCGCCGGCAACCTCCGGCAGGCCGCCGCGCGGGGACACGATCAACGGCGCCCCACAGGCGATGGCCTCCAGCGCGGTGAGGCCGAACGGCTCGTTCCAGCGGCTGGGCACGATGACGATCGCGGCGCGGGTCATCGCCTCGAGCACCAGCGGATGGTCGCGATAGCCGGTCATGGCGACCCCGGCTGCCGCGGCCTGGGCGCGGATCCGCCGGACGAAGTCGGTCTCGCGGCTGGTGGCGCTCATGCCGTCGGCGCCGATGATCTCCGCCCGCCATCCCGGCAGCGCCGGCAGTGCCAGAGCGCAGGCCTGGATGAAACTATCCGGCGCTTTGTCGGGCACCACGCGGCCGGCGAACAGGATCAACCGCTCGCGTTCGATGGGTGGCGGGATGACGGCGAGGTCGATGCAGTTGTGCAGCACCTCGACCGTGCCGCAAGCGGGATCGACCCCTTCCATGAACCGGCGCCGTAAATGATCCGAGGCCGTCATCACCGGCCGCAACCGGCGCAGCAGCCGGCTCCGCGCCTCGGGGGAACGGGCGGCGCGCATGTCGGTCGGGTCGTTGTTCAACAGCAACCCGACCGGAACGCGCGGGAACATCCGGGCCAGCGCGAGGGCGATTTCCGGGCGGTTGTGCACCTCGATCAAGGCCGGACGGGCCCGGCGCAGCGGGCCGAGCATCGCCGCGACGAACCGCAGATTGACGTTGCCGGGCCACCACCACGCGGGCCGGATCGGTCGAAACGGGACCTCCGGAAACGGCGGGCCTTCCTGCTCGCCGCCAATGACCAGGGTGCGAAATCCGGGCGCGGTTGCGTAGCGCCGTGCCAGCAGGCCGAGGGCGCCGGAGCGGCCGGGCCCGAAGCCTTCGCGGGGAGGCAGGATCACCGCGACGAGGGGTGCGTGCGCCGCGAGAGGGTGCGTGTCGCCGGCGGGACCGGTGCGGGACGCGGCACACGGCATGGCTCAGTTCGGCGCCGGGTTGGCGGCGTTCGCCCGCGCGCCGGCGGTCGTGGTCTTTGGCCTGCCGGCGGCGGGTTTGCGCGGAGTCGCCCTGGCTGACGCGATGCTCTTGCCGGCGACGGCTGTTCCATTGGCGGATTTAACGGCGGGCGACCCGGCGGACACCGGGGCGGTCCCGGTTGTCTTCGCGGCTGCCGAGCCCACTCCGCCATGGGTTCCCGCCGCCGGCGGTGTTCCGCCGGATGCGGCACCAGTCGCCGGAACCGATGCGCCAGCCGGGGCAAATCCCGCGCCCGGCGTTGGGACCGGGTTTGGCCTGGCGGTCGCCGCCGCGCCGGCCGGCGTCACAGCCGAAGTCGCCGCCGCGCCTGGAGCCGCACGGCCGCCCCTGGAGCCGCGACCGGGCCGGTGGCCGCGCCCGGAGCCGCCACCACCGGGCGGCCGCCACCGGGCCGGTGGCCGCCACCGGGGCCGCCACGCCCGGTGTCGCGCCCGAGGCCGCCGTCGCGCCCCCTGCCGGCGCGTCGCGGCCGATGAACCGCTCGACCACCTGGTTGATCCCGCCGGAGGCCTCCTGCGCCGCGGCGCCGGCCACGTCGCCCCAGGTACATGTCCAGGGTCCCGGTCGGCACCGCGTTCAACTGCGACACCTTCCCCACCACCACGCCGCTGGGACGCGTGACGGTCCAGGCGATCTCCACCTGCTGCCGCGCTTTGGGCAGTGGGGACACGACGACGGTGCCTTGCACCGTGAAATCGGCGCCCTCGGGCGTGACCTGCACCAGCGGGCCGAACTGCGCCAGGTCGGCGCGGACCAGCCGGGTCAGCGCGGTGTCGCCGTCGCCGGGCGCGCCGGTGACCTCGGGCACGAACAACACCGCCGTCCGGTTCAGCAGGCTGTTGGGATTGGCGCGATCGCGGGTCGCCCGGATGCTCATCATCAGCGCCAGGATCTTCGGCACGGCGTCATGCGCGGCCGCGCCGAGGACCGCGGACGTGCCGGAGGTCCAGCCCGCCGCCGGCTCCGGCCCGCCGTCGATCGCACCCTGCTCGTGACCGGACGGATCGAGGATCGCGTAGCGCGGCACCACCTGATCGCCGCGGCGCGCGGCGGAAACGCCCAGCCGCCAATCGGTTTTGTGGGGCGCGCGGGCGAGCGTGGGAACGTCCTCGTTCTGCAGGGCGCCGGCCAGCAGATCCGCGAAATCGTGGGTGGCCTCCGGGGTCAGCAGCGCGTTCGACGGCGGCGGCACCGCGAGCATCGGCGTCATCGGCACCGCCAACCGCCGCGCCGTGGCACCGGGATCGCCGAGGAACGGTTCCGGCAGATCGCCGCAGCCGGTCAGCAGCAGCACCACGATCGGCAGCAGCCGCGGCAGCGCCCTCAGGAATGCCCCAGGGACTCCAGCCAGGAATCCAGCAGGGAGTCCGCCCGGGAACCCACCGGGGGCTGTCAAAGCGCGGAGCAACGGTGGACCAGATGGCGAGAACGTCAACGCGCGGCGCGGCGAGGGACAGGCGATCATGGGCGGCGTTCAAGCAGATGTTGCGCGGCGCCACCAGAAGCAGGCAGAATTCGCGCCGATGACCTTCATGATCCGCCCCCTGCGCTCCGACGAGCCGGCGCTGTATCGGGACATCCGCCTGGAGGCGCTGCGACTGCACCCCGACGCGTTCGGCGCCTCGTTCGAGGAGGAAGCGGCGTGGCCGCTCGACTTCTTCGCGCGACGGCTGGCCGGAAACGTCGTCTTCGGCGGCTTCCGCGGCGAGGACCTGCTGGGTACCGCCGGGTTCATGCCCGAAACCAGCGCGAAGCGGGCGCACAAAGCCACCCTGTGGGGCATGTATGTGCGGGCGGCGGCGCGCGGGACCGGTCTTTCCCGCATGTTGGTGGAGGCCGTGCTGGACCACGCCAAGGGACGTGTCGAACTGATCCAGCTCAGCGTGGTCGCCGGCAACGCGGCCGCGCGGCGGCTGTACGAGGCGTTCGGTTTCACGCCGTACGGGATCGAGGAACGCGCGCTCAAGGTCGAAGGCCGGTATCTGGATGACGTCCACATGGCAAGGCTGTTGCCCTGATCGGGCGCGTGCCGGACAGGCGGATAGCAACGCCGGGCGCCGCGGTCATGTTGCACGGAGCGCGGCGCGTGGTAGACGACGGCACGCTCCCTCCTCCCATGCCCCTTCCAGGACCGCCATGAACGAGCATTCTCCGACGAACAGCGTGGACCGTTTCTTTTCCGCCTCGGTCGCCGAGACCGATCCTGAACTCGCCGCCGCGCTTGGCCTGGAGCTCGATCGGCAGCGCGACGGGATCGAACTGATCGCGTCGGAAAATCTCGTGTCGCGGGCGGTGCTGGAGGCGCAGGGCTCCGTCCTGACCAACAAATACGCCGAGGGCTATCCGGGACGGCGGTACTACGGCGGCTGCGTCTACGTCGACGTGGCCGAGGAACTGGCCATCAGGCGGGCGAAGCAGTTGTTCCAGTGCGAATTCGCCAATGTGCAGCCGCACTCCGGCGCGCAGGCCAATCAGGCGGTGTTCCTGGCGCTGTGCAAGCCGGGGGACACCGTGCTCGGCATGAGCCTGGCGGCGGGCGGGCATCTGACCCATGGCGCTGCGCCGAACCTGTCCGGCAAGTGGTTCCACGCGGTGCAATACGGCGTGCGCCGGGAGGACGGCATCCTGGATTACGAGGAACTGGAACGCCTCGCCCGGACCGAGAAGCCGAAGCTGATCATCGCCGGCGGCTCGGCGTATCCGCGGGTGATCGACTTCGCCCGGATCCGGAAAGTGGCGGACGAGGTCGGCGCGTATTTCATGGTCGACATGGCGCATTTCGCCGGTCTGGTCGCGGCGGATCAGTTCCCCAGCCCCTTGCCGCACGCGCATGTCGTGACCACCACGACGCACAAAACGCTGCGTGGACCGCGCGGCGGCATGATCCTGTCCAACGATCCGGAACTCGGCAAGAAGATCAACAGCGCGGTGTTCCCCGGCCTGCAGGGCGGCCCGCTGATGCATGTGATCGCCGGCAAGGCGGTGGCGTTCGCCGAGGCGTTGCGCCCGGAATTCCGCGTCTACCAAAAGGCGGTGCGCGACAACGCGCGAGTGCTGGCGGAGACGTTGAAAGAAACCGGACTGGACATTGTCTCCGGCGGGACGGATTGCCATCTGCTGCTGGTCGATCTGCGGCCGAAACGGGTCACCGGCAAGGCGGCGGAGGCCACGTTGGAGCGCGCGCACATGACCGCCAACAAGAACGCCATTCCGTACGATCCGGAGAAGCCGACGATCACCTCGGGCGTGCGGCTGGGCTCGCCCGCCGCGACCACGCGCGGTTTCGGCGCCGCTGAGTTCCGCGAAATCGGATTGATGATCAACGAGGTGCTGGAAGGCCTCGGCCGCTCCAACGACGGCACCAACGCGGCGGCCGAGGCGGCGGTCGGCGCGCGGGTCCAGGCGATGTGTGCGCGGTTTCCGATCTATAAAGGACGGTAACGGACCATGCGCTGCCCGTTCTGCGGCTCCGACGATACCCAGGTGAAGGACAGCCGGCCGACCGAGGATAACGGCGCGATCCGCCGCCGCCGCTTCTGCGGCACCTGCGGCCAGCGCTTCACCACCGTCGAGCGGGTGCAGTTGCGCGATCTGACCGTGGTGAAGAACGACGGGCGGCGGGTGCCGTTCGACCGCGACAAGCTGGCGCGCTCGATCCGCATCGCGTTGCGCAAGCGGCCGATCCAGGAGGAGCGGCTGGAACGCATCGTCAACTCGATCGTGCGGCAACTGGAGGCGTCGGGCGAAAGCGACGTGCCGAGCAAGCAGATCGGCGAACTGGTGATGGATACGCTGAAGGAACTGGACAAGGTCGCGTATGTGCGGTTCGCGAGTGTGTACCGCAATTTCCGCGAGGCGAAGGATTTCGAGGATTTCGTCGGGACGTTGGGCGGCGAGGTTTAAGGAGGGTGCTTTGGGCTTGGCTTGGGGCGGGTTGCGCGAATCCCGGCCGTTCAAATAATCCGCGCCGTTTCTCCATAGCGGTCGTTCATGGGTGCCGCAGACAAATGGCTTGAATGGGTGGAGAGCGGTCAGTCCGCTGTCAAACTGGCGATGGCGATAAGCTGGCGTAATGGCCATACTTCATTGCATCGCGCCGCCGGGTTTTAGCCACAGCCTGGGGTCTGATGGGTGTCACAAACGACAGTCCTGATACCCGCGACTCGCCGCTTAGAGTAGGAAGCAACACGCATCGCTGTGAGTGCGAAACTTTGAGATTCCTTGCCGACGGACCTTCATTGCCGGACGAGCTGCTGACCGCTCGCGACGATAACCGAGTGCTTTTCTTCTGCGGCGCGGGGGTATCCCGCGAAAATGCCAAGCTGCCCGATTTTTTCGGCCTCGCTCATGCAGTTCTTGCCAAGCTCCGGGCACTCCCAGACAGCCCGGCCAGTGAACTGATCAAAGCATCGCAAAATCTCGGGGCGATTTCCGGCGTCGGCTCTCTCATCGCCGCCGACAGGATCTTTGGCTTGCTGGAGCGGGATTTTTCCGTTCCGGACATCGAGCGCGCCGTCGGCGACGTTCTCCGCCCTCGGTCCGATGTCGACCTTCGAGCCCACCGAATTCTGCTGGACCTCTGCCGCAACACGGAGGGAAAAGTCCGGCTGGTCACAACCAATTTCGATCTTCTGTTTGAAGCGGCCGCCCCGAAGGCCACCGTCTGGACGCCAGCGCGCCTGCCGCAATTCCGGGAGGTCGCGAGTTTCGACGGCATCGTTCACCTCCACGGCGTATTCGACAAAGCCTACCAAGAGCCTGTTGGAGGAAGCTTTGTCCTATCGAGCGCCGAGTTCGGCCGCGCGTATCTAGCCGAGGGATGGGCCACCGGTTTCATTCGCAATGTCATGGAGAACTATCGCATCGTGTTCGTCGGCTACGCGGCCGACGATCCGCCCGTGCAATATCTCCTCGAGGCTTTAAGTCGGAGCGCCTACTCCAACCCGTCACGCCTCTTCGCTTTTCAATCCGGGCGCCCAGACGAAGCGCAAGCCCTCTGGTCGCAAAAGGGCGTTACTGCGATTGCCTACAATTCAACCCACGGACATTCTCCGCTTTGGAACACGCTCAGCGCGTGGGCGGAACGCGCCAGGAATTCAGCAAGGTGGCAGCGGGGACTTCTGTGGCGAGGCAAGAAGGGTCCTCAAGCGCTCCAGCCCTACGAGCGCGGACAAATCGTTCACCTCGCTATGACCGAGGAGGGTGCGCGGGCCATCGCAAGGTCTGCCCTCCCCGCCTCCTGGCTTTGCAGTTTTGACCCGGCGATGCGCTACGCGAGCCCGGCCCGGGTAAACTTCATGGAGGAGGATTCCCCGTTCATAGATCCGTTCGCTGACTACGGGCTTAATTCCGACATGCCCCCCGATCCTGCAAAACGCGGCGCGATGCATGCTCAGATCGAAGTTCCAACGGATGCAATCAACGCGCTTGGCCGGGCATCGGTCGATCAGCCGGTTGCAGCAGGGCGGCTCCGCGGGCCTTCCCCGCTGCACACCACGGAACTTCCCCCCAGGCTTCAGTCTATGGCAATGTGGTTTCACAGCGTCTGCGATCAACCTGCAGCGATATGGTGGGCGGCAGGACAGCGCGGCCTTCACCCAAAGATGGTGGAGCTCATCACCTTCGCACTGGAGCAGAAGAAAGTTGCGTTCGAAATACGCCAAGCATGGCACTACCTTTTTGAATGCTGGAAGCTTCCGCGACAGCCTGACTACACGAGCGCAATTGCATTGCAGACCGCCATCGCCAAGGATGGGTGGACCGGACAGAATCGGCGACGATATGCGGAGGTCTTTAGACCGGCGCCGACGGCTACGCGGCCGGTCTGGAGGGGGCACTTTTCAGCAAAGGGCGGAAGCTTCAAACTACGCGACCTTGTCGGGCTCGAGGTAACCTATCCGGACCGGCACGTAGCTATCGATGTTCCCGACGAACAACTTTCGAACGTGCTTCCCCTTGCGAGGCAAAATCTGGAGCTGGCGGTCGATCTTGAGCGCGAAGTCAGCCCATATACGGTGCCCAATGTCGCCTCAATCGATCTTGATCCGGCCCTTGTAGGCGTCTCATCCGACCGCAGCTTCGGCATCAACGTGCCGGTATTCGAATACGTCAACCTTTTCGAGCGTCTCGTCAGCCTCGATCCTGCATTGGCGCGGCAGGAGTTGGAGGCATGGCGCCGGGATGGCGATCCAGTGTTCGGAAGGTTGAGAGTTTGGGCCTGCCGACTGCCGAGCTTTCTCGATGACTGTACTGCATGTGAGATACTGGCGGGGGTCCACGACGACGTCTTCTGGGGTTCCCACGATCAGCGCGATGTGCTGCTTGCGCTTCGCGATCTTTGGAACCGCATGTCGAGTGACGTGAAAGCCAGGATCGAAGACAGGATCATCAAGGGACCGCTGCGCTACCCTAGCTCGTCGGCCGCCGACAACCGCAGGCACAAGGCGTGGATGGTGCATGAACGTATTGAATGGCTACGCCAGAGCGGCTGCACGATCAGCAAGAAGCTCGACCGCTCGGCCCAACGGCTTGCGGCGCAGCTCCCCGAAGCCGCGAAGGATGGGGCGGTGCATGCTGCCAATTCACGGGACAGCCGCAGCGGGTTCGTAATCACCGACAAATCCTTTGGAGAGGTTGATGCGGTTCCTATTGCGGATCTGATTTCGTGGGCCATCGCAGGGCGGGGCCGAACGTGGGGCGAGCTCAAGGAGTTCGACCCATTTGCCGGGCTTTCCGAAAAACGCCCGATGCGCCTGCTTACAGCCCTGCGTTGGAATACGTTGCGAGGCAATGATGTCAGCTCAGCGTGGAGTGATTTCCTTCACAGTAACGCGCGCCGATCGGACAGACCGAAGTTTGCAGCGCTCATCGCCAGGCGGCTGGCTGCACTACCTCTGGCCGGGATTGTGCGGCCGGCAAGCAATTGGCTTGAAAGCGCGCACAAGCTTCTCTTGGTGCGGGACCGCGAAGCATTTGAGATCATTTTCGACAAACTGATCGAGGCACTTGCGTCTGGACCCGCGCCCGAGAGCGCCGGGGAAAAGCGTAGGTGGCCCGACGAAGCAGTCGGTTCCGCCGTCGGCCATCTTTGCGATGCCCTTTTCGGCGACCCTCTCCTACTGGAGATAAAAGGCAATGAACCTCTGCCCGAGGCGTGGATTGCTATGGCTACCCGGCTTCTCTCTCTTCCCGGAGATCATCGACGGTTAAGTCTCGTGATCTTCGCACGGCGCCTCGCATCGCTGCATTTCCATGCAGGAGAGTGGTGCGAACAGTTCGTACTTTCCGCACTCGACGAGGATGACGTCAGCCGGGATGCGATGCTCGCAGGTTTCTTCCTGAACCCGTTCGCCGGCGACGAAAGACTCTACCGGCTGCTTGCACCCGTGATGACACAACTCGCCACAGGTAAGCTGCGCTCGCCGAGCTACAGTCCGGAGGGCGTTGCACGCTTTTGTATCGGCGGGTGGCTTACGAAGACGGATGACGGCCGCTGGCTGTCGGATGACGACTTCCGGATGATCCTCATCCGTAGCGACAATTCGCTGCGCACCCATGCGCTTTGGCAAGTCGGGCACTTCAAGGAGATCGACGACAAGCTTACCTTCCTGAGTAGAGTCTGGCCGCTGCAACTATCAGCCAGAACGCCGGCTGTCGTGAGCCGCCTTATCCAAATCCTGTTTGACGACGAAGCTCACTTTCCTGCCATGGCCGACGCAGTTCGCCCATTGCTGGCACGCACGGACGCGCGCACCACGCACCTGTCGCTGCTCGGAGACAAGAATAGGCAAATCATCGCGGCCCATCCGGAGATTGTGCTCGATCTCCTGTCGGGCATTCTTTCCGACGACGCTGCCAACTGGCCGTATGGTATTGCCAATGTGCTTGAGAGCATCAGTGAGGCAAGGGTCGAACTATCGGACGATCCGCGTTTTCGCAGGTTTAAGGAATTGTGCGAAAAGCGATGAAAACCTCTGTAGTAGATGGGCATCACTTACGTCTACTAGATATTCAGGAAAACGCACGGGAGGGCAGTTTCAATCTATCGGTGCTCGCAGCGCACTTACCGGATGGCTCATACCGGCTATCTGGTCGTCCGCCGCTATGTCCGCTTCTGAAGCGTCGACTGTAGCAGGCGGAATGGCCGACATTTTCGTGAGGCCGTCGATGCTGATCGGAAATGAGAGTCCGGTTCTGGTAACTGCGCCACGCTACTTGAGGCACCGACTTGGGTCCGGAGCCGTCAGCGGCTGAGGTCATGCGAACGGCAGCTTCTTGGCGCTGCGTGCTCCAGACCTGCAGTCTCCTTCTGGCCATACTCAGACATTCGCGACGCTCCGTCTCACCCTCACCCCAGATTCCGCCGCGGCAACGGCGGTGCCGGATACCGCCCCACTTTCGCGTTCCAATAAGCCCAGGACCGGGGGTCGATGATGCCGGGCGGCGCGCGATCGAGCGCCTCGCGAAAATCCTCTTCCGAAACGTGGCGGCGTATCACGCGCATGTCCTCGTGCCTGGCCGACGCCATCGCGTAGGCCAGGAAGCGGATGGGATCGGCGAGCGCCTGGGCCGGGGTTTCGAACCAAATGACCCGCCGGGCCACGGCTTCCGTTTCAGGGGTGAGAGGGATCGGCTTCATCGGCGGGACCGCTTCATGGGCGTAATGGTTGGCAGTTGGTCAAGGTCCACCTCTCGCGCCGCCGCAACCAACCGGTCCTTCAGGGCCCTGGGGAGGCGGCGCAACGGCCCCTCGTCGAACCAGCAGAGCGCCTTCAAGGTGACCTGCGGGTTGAAGCGCGGACCGTATAGTGCCAATGCGGCCGCCAGCGCGGTGGGCAGGTCGATCCTTCCATCGCGCAGAATGGCGTCGATGTCGCGATAATCCTTCGCCTCCGCCCGGCGCTGTACGACGGATGCCTTGGTGCCAGCCAGATCGAGCAGTCCGGCAACCCGCAGGCCATTCCCTGGCGCGACATGCGGCGGTGCGAGACGAGCCAACCGCGGCAACCCGAAAAACGAGAGTTTCACCGGGCCATCGCGATCGACCAGGACGGTCAGGGTATTCGGTTCCTGATGCGTCACCTCCGCGACCATGAGGAACGGTACCGTCTCGGCGAGTTTCATGGGATCGAACGCGCGAGTCCCGAAGAAATCGAAGTCCACCGATTGCCGGTGGCCGAGATGCAACGCGATCGCCGTACCGCCATACAAGACGAACTCCGCCGGTATCGCGACCAGCTCATCCCATAACCGTCGCTGCGGTTTTGGCAGGATGTCGAGGCGAGGGATGAAGCCGGCTGTCATTGTCACGCCAGAATAGCAGCCGCTGAGTGTCCCGTCAGGCGCCGCCGGCGCACGGGTCGCGGTCACGGCCACGGCGTCTGAGTAACCAACGCGGCGGCCGAGGCGGCGGTCGGCACGCGGGTCCACGCGGGCGGCGAGGTTTGACGTCGCCGTTGGGGACGCCTTCGTAAACAGGCGCCCCCGCCGTCGCTGTCCGGCGAGCCCGGTCAGCCGATCGCGTCGCTCAGGATCGGTCCGAACGGAACGTAGCGTTCACCGTCGAAGCGCCGCATCTGGGCTTGCCGGATCGGCGCGAAGTTGGTGGCGCTGGTGTTGATCTCGATGCCGGGCAGCAACATCGGCAATGCGAGATGACGCAGACTGGCCGCCTGCTTCATCACGTTCTCGCGGGTCAGGTTATCGCCGCACTGCTTCAGCATCTGCACGGTCGTCTGCGCGATCGAATAACCGTAAACGGTCTGGTTGTCGGTCTTGTCGCCGTTCGGATAATACTTGTCCATGAACGCGAGCCATTGTTTGTATCCCGCGTCGTTTTGCCATTCGGGATCGGTGGGATCCTTGAACGAATTGTCGCTGATGATCCCCTTGGCGTTTTCGAAACCCGCCGGCTTCAAAGTCGCTCCGACGGAGGACGCGACGCCGTTCAGGATGTGCAGCGGCTTCCATCCGAGTTCAGCCACCTTCCTGACCGCCTGAGCGCCATACTTGGGAATCGCCACCGTGACGAGGACATCGCAGCCGGCCGCCTGCAACTGGAGGATCTGCGAATCGACGGTCGCGTCCGTCGTTTCATAGGAAACTTTCAGCTTGATCATCGACGCCGCCTTGTCGCCGAGCCCGTCGATGACCCCCTGCATATAGTCCTTGCCGAAATCGTCATTCTGGTAAAGCACGCCGACTTTGGCATCCGGCTTGTGCTTCAGAATATACGCCGCGTAGATGCGTCCCTCGGCCCGGTAGCTGATGAAGAAACCCATCGTCCACGGATGGCCCTTCGGGTCGTCCCATTTGGAGGCGCCGGTGGCGGGGAAAAGCTGCGGCACCTTCTTTTCGTTCATGTAATGCCAGATCGCGCTGTTGGTCGGCGTGCCCACCGGCCCCGCGATAAAGAGCACGCCGTCATCCTCGACCAACTTGCGTGCCATCTCCACCGTCTTCGGCGGCGAGTAGGCATCATCGTAAGATATCCACGTGATCTTGCGTCCGTTCACCCCGCCCTGGGCGTTCACCATCTTGAAGTAAGCTTCCGCCGACAGCGGGATTGGACTGGCGTTCGAGAGCGGCCCACTATAGGGCGAGGTGTTGCCGATCTTGATTTCGGTATCGGTCACACCCGGTCCATATTTTTTGGCGGCACGTGCGGACGGCACGGCAAAGGCAAGCGCGCCCGGTGCGGCGGCAAGGATCGTGCGTCGCGTCAGATGGGTCATGGGAGTCTCCCTGTTTGTATTTCTAACGTCTGTTGTCCAGATCGTTCGCTTTTCGCTCCCGACCCGCATGATGCCGGCGGGGCGGGTGCAGAATGATCGCGCGACGCGGACTTGCCAAGCAATTCCTTAAGTCCGCGTCTCGGTCTTATGACGCTTTATCCTGACAGGATTTGATCGCGACCTACGCCAATTCGCGTGACGGGCGCCCTCCCCGGCGCTGCCACCTGGTTCGCTTCGGGCAGTCCCAACGCCGCCGGCGATCCGCGGGAGCGCGCAATTCGATCTCGTTCCCGCGGATCGGATTCCCGGCGCGATCGCTCGCGAAATACCAGTATAGGCCGAATACTGTGCGATATTCATCCGTTTCGACCAGCGGCCCATCGGCTCGCGCCACGGACCCTGTTTGAGCGCGATCGTCCGGATGGTGCGATCGGCGGCGACCGTCTCCCGAACCCGCGACATCCGGCGCCGCGACGCGAACGGTTGTCGGCGATGTAACAACCGTCGGGGTCCAGGTCGCCAAAGTCACCGCGCATATCCTGACAGACGATGTCGGCCAAATGATGAGGAACGGAAACAACCATGACAGGACAGGGAACGGACTCCCGACGGCATTTCCCGAAGTCATCTCATTCCAGCCGCGAGATCAGACGACCGATGCGCATCGGCATCCAATCCGTCGCCACCGGGCCTGGGCCGGCGATTCGGGGTCAGCAGGTGGTATCAGACCCCGCCGGCAACCCCGGCCCGACGAAGCAATGCCCAGGTCAACATCCGATGACGCCGGCCGCGGAACGAAATGAACCCGAGCATGGCGACGCCAAAGCCCTCGAGGCCGAGGGACCCCGGTTCGGGCACCGCGGCGGTGCAACTCTGACCCGTTGGACAGGCGACAAAGCCGTGAAACACGCCGTTGGCGTCGGAATAAAAACCGGTGATCTCGTCGAAGTCGTTGATGCCGGTGATCTGCGTGATCTCGGTGCCATTCTGGAATTGCGCGGATGGGTCATCGAGAAACGTGTAGGCGCCATCGGTCGTGTTGTACAGGAAGCCGTGCTGGCTGGCGGTCGAGTCGCCGTAATACCCGACCGCGATGCCCTGGTCGTTGACGCCCAAAATTTGAGAGAACACGAACGTCGCGCCAGGCTCGCCGGGAACGCTCGGCGGCGTCGGATCGGTGACGGCGGTGCCCACGAGAGTGCCGCTGCCCGGGTTCGCCACATTGACCGTGAAGCCGTGATACTGATCGTCCAGGCCGACGTAGAATCCCACCGCCAGTCCGTTGTTGTTCACGCCCTGGAGATTGACGACGTTAACGCCCGTGGGAGGGGCGTTAACGGTGATGAGGCCGGCGCCGGTGCTGTTGGCGACGAAGAAGCCGGGGAGCTGCCGTTCGCACCATACTGACCAACGATGTTGCCCTTGTCGTTGATGCCGAAGGCGGTTGTCGCGCCCGCCGGTACCCGCCAACGCCCGCGGCGTGCCGCCGGATGGAATTTCATCAGAACCGCCGACCCGTTCTCGGTGCCGACGACGTCGCCGGCGTTGTTGATCCCCAGCGCCATCGCGGCGTTGTCGGTCAGGTTCAACTGTGTCGTGGTTCCGTCCGCATTACGAACGTAGTTGATGAAATTCCCACCGTTGTCGATGGCGAATCCCACGGTCGAGCCATTGTTGGAGATACCGTTTATATTGGTCCCCGATCCCTGGGTGGTGCCACTGTTCGGAAGATCGAAGTTGGTGAACGTGTAACCGTCGGCGGTGATCGGCGCGGCAACGCCTGGGTGGGGCGCGAGAGCCGTTGCCGACAACACGGCGAATCCCACCATGACGCCCATGCCGCGCGTCGCGGGCGATGCCATCGTCCGTGTCGCGAACTTCGGGGATGATCGACGCGGTCTACCGCGTTGGGGATTCGCGTCGCCACGCGCAACGTTCAACGGCGAACCGGCGAAATCAATGGGGTGTACCATGGCGCTGCTCCTTCTGATGTGGAAGGCGCAATAGCGTCACGATCCTCGGCCGCCCTATGAGTCGACTCACACCCGGCCGCGGTTCGCTGTACCGGCACGGCGTCGGACCCAACGCCCCGATCGGCGAACGGCCGGCGCCGCCCAACATGATCCCCTAAAGAAACGACACCGGATCCACATCGACATCCACCCGGCCCCCGCGCGGCACCGTCACCCGCCCCAGCCATTCCGCAGAATCGGCTGCACCGCGATATCCCGCCGTGTCTTCAGCAACAGCCTCCGCCGGTGCCGCCCACGCAAAATCGCCAGCGGCGCCGGAGCCGGCCCCAGCACCGTCACGCCCTCGGCGTGCGGCGCCGCCAAGCCCAGATCGCGCGCCAGAGCATCGGCCGCCCCGGCCGTGTCCGCGCTGACGATCAGCGCCGCCAGCCGCCCATACGGCGGCCAATGGCCCGGCCGGCGGACCGCCGCCTCGCTGGCCATGAACGCCGCCAGATCGCCTTGCACCAGCGCCTGCATCACCGGGTGCTCCGGCGAGAACGTCTGCAGCAACACCAGCCCCGGCGCCTCGGCCCGACCGGCGCGGCCGGCAACCTGATGCAGCAATTGCACCGTCCGCTCGGCCGCCCGCAGATCGCCGCCGGCCAGGCCCAGATCGGCATCGACCACGCCGACCAGCGTCAGATGCGGAAAATGCCAGCCCTTGGCGACAATCTGCGTGCCGATGATCAGGTCCACCTCGCGCGCCTCGATCGCCCGCGCGGCCTCGGCGGCGGCGTGCGGGCCCGGCATCGTGTCGCTGGCCATCACCAGCCGCCGCGCCTCCGGGAAACAGCTCGCCGGCTTCCTCGGTGATGCGTTCGACCCCCGGCCCGACCGCGGCCAGCGAGTTCACCGCCTCGCACGCCGGGCACTTCTCCGGGATCGGCACCGCATGCCCGCAATGGTGGCAGCGCAGTTCGCGCCGCGCGCGGTGCTCCACCAGCCAGGCGGTGCAGTTCGGGCACTGCATCCGATGCCCGCAGCGCCGGCACAGCGTCAGCGGCGCGTAGCCGCGGCGGTTGAGGAACAGCATCGCCTGCTCGCCCCGCCCGATCGTGTCGCGGATCGCCGCGATCAGCTTCGGCGCGAGGAAGTGGCCGCGCTCCGGCGCATCCTCCCGCAGATCGATCGCCTCGATCCGCGGCATGACCGCGCCGCCGTGCCGGGTCGGCAGATGCAAATGCCCATACCGGCCCGCCTCCACATTCGCCACCGTCTCCAGACTGGGCGTCGCCGAGACCAGGATCGCCGGCGCCGCGCAAAACCGCGCCCGCACCACCGCCATGTCGCGGGCGTTGTAGACGATGCCTTCTTCCTGCTTGAACGCGGTCTCGTGCTCCTCGTCCACCACGACGCAGCCCAGATCGGGGAACGGCAGGAACAGCGCCGACCGGGCGCCCACCACCACCTGGGCCCGCCCTTCCGCCACCGCCCGCCACGTGGTGCGCCGCACCCGCGAGGTCAGGTCGGAGTGCCACACCGCCGGCGCCACGCCGAACCGCCGCTCAAACCGCGCCAGCCATTGCGAGGACAACGCGATCTCCGGCAGCAGCACCAGCGCCTGGCGGCCTTCTCGCAGCGCCTGCGCGATCGCCTCCAGATAGACCTCGGTCTTGCCCGAGCCGGTGACGCCATCCAGCAGCGTGACCGAGAACGTCCGGTCTGCGCCACGGCCTGGCGCAACGTCGCGGCGGCCGCTTCCTGATCCGGCGACAGCGCGGGCCCGGGGTGCGACGGGATCCGGCGGCCGGGAATGGCGCGGGAGCTGGAATCGGCGCAGCGACAGCAATCCCGACGTCGGCCATGCCGCGGATCACGGCGGCACTGACGCCGGCCTCCCGCGCCAGTTCCGCGGTCGTGCGCGGCTCGGCGGCGGCGAGGCGGTCGAGCACCCGGCGCCGGGCATCGGTAATTCGGACCTTGGCAACGCCTGACTGGCGTCAGGCAACGCCTCAGATCCCTCCTCGGCATCGCCAGCGGATCGACGCCGGCGCGCGCGCCAGCCAGAGGCCGGACCGGTTTCCGGGCGCAGCGACCCGCAACGCCATCCGCATCACCTCGCCCGGCGGCGACAGCGTGTAGGCGGCGATCCAGTCGATCAGCCGGCGGATGTCCTGCCGCATCGGCGGGGTGTCGATCATGGCGATGATCGCGCGCAGCCGATGCTCCGGCACCGGTTTGTCCTCGCCCGAACGGGCACTCCGCCGGACGCATCCCAGACGACGCCCACCTCCTCGCGCCTGTTCAACGGCACCAGCACGAGATCGCCCGGCTCCGGCGCCAGGCCCGCCGGAACGCGGTAATCGAACGGCCCAGGAAACGGGTACGGCAGCAGCACCGCCGCCCGATTGAGTTGGCGTGGAACCTGGGTCGTGCTATCCGGATCGAACAAATCCGTGGGAACCTCCCGGAGGACGCAGATGAAGTTTTCCGTCG
Source organism: uncultured Alphaproteobacteria bacterium (assembly GCA_963719675.1). Classification (GTDB taxonomy): domain Bacteria; phylum Pseudomonadota; class Alphaproteobacteria; order Acetobacterales; family Acetobacteraceae; genus Rhodopila. The sequence goes on from CAVRDN010000072.1 coordinate 33,250, forward strand.
ATACCGCCGATACGGCTGAGATCAAATCGCTCGCCGCCAGCGGGTTGCTCGACGGCGTGACGACCAATCCGTCCCTTGTCGCCAAAACCGGTAAAAAATTCACTGACATCATCCGCGAAATCTGCGCCGCGTCCCCGGCCCGGTGAGCGCCGAGGGGCTCGCCGCGTTCCTGGCCGAATGGGGCAAGACCGGTCGGACGATCGCGTGAGGTCAGAGAGTTGCCTGCCAGAGCGCTGGCTGCCGTCCCAAATCAGCGCGCAGTCCGAGCCTTGCCATGACGACGGGCCACGGAGCCGGCGATCCGGGTCAGCACGCGCGGCGACGGATGACCGACGGCGTTCCGTCAATGATCTGGCGTGCCTGCTTTCAGCGCGCCGCGCGCGGGATTGTCGCGTGACGCATGAGTGACCCCGGCGAAGTGTCCGCCGGAGAGCCAGTCGGCTGCCGTCGCCGCTTTTTTGCGCGCCCATCCCGACTGGCTGGCGGACAATCCCGAACTCTACCGCATCCTGACCCCGCCCAACCGCGTGCACGGGGAGGTGCTGGCCGACCACATGGCCGCCATGGTGCACGCCGAGCGCGCCCATGCCGCCGCGATGGAGGAGCGCGCCGACGACGTGCTCGCCGCCGGCCGCGCCGCCGCCGGCATGGCCTCCCGCGTGCAGGAGGCGGTGCTGGCGCTGCTGCGCGCCGCCGATCCGCTGGACTGCGTGACCGGAGAAATCCCCAGCATCCTGGCGGTCGAACTCGGCGCATCTGTGCATCGAGGCGATCATGCCCGGCACGCTGCCGCTGCCCGAGGGCACCGTCGCGCGGCTTCTGGGCGGGCGCCAGGTGCTGTTCCGCGATACCGTCACCGACGCACGCCGCCTGCACGCCGAGGCCGCCGGTCTGGCTGGCCACGATGCCCTCGTGCTGGTGCCCGCGCATGGGCCGCCGGCCTTGCTGGCGTTGCTGGCGCGGGACCGCACCGTGCTGGATCCGGTGCGCGGGGCGGGCGCGCTGTCGTTCCTCGGCCGGGCGATCGCGGCGGCGATGGGGCGGTCCTGGGGCGGACGGTGACCGGGTTTGAGTGCAGGGAAGCGTTTCTGTCCTGGTTGGCGCTGGAAAAGCGCGCCTCGCCGCTGACGGTCGAGGCCTACGGCACCGACCTCGCCAGCTTCCTCGGTTTTCTGACCATGCATCTGGGGGCGGAGCCGGACCTGACGGCGCTGACGGGCGTGACCCAGGCGGACATTCGGGCATGGCTGGCCGAACTGGCCAACGACGGCCTGGTCAACGCCTCCCGCGCGCGGCATCTGTCGGCGGTGCGGAGCTTCTTTCGTTATCTGGCCCGGCATCACGGCGCCGAGAACGCGGCGGTCAAACTCGTTTCGACCCCGAAGACACGCCGGCCGCTGCCGCGCGCGCTGACCCCGGCGGCGGCCCGCGGCGTCGCCGAGGACATCGGCGAGATGTCCGATCCGGCCGCGATCCAGGCGCGCGACACGGCCTTGTTCACCCTGCTGTACGGCTGCGGCCTGCGCATCGCCGAGGCCTTGGCGCTGAACGTGCGCGACGCCCCGAAGCCGGGCGAGGACGAACCGCTGCGCGTGATCGGCAAAGGTTCGAAGGAGCGCATCGTGCCGGTGCTGCCGGCGGTGCGCCAGGCGATCGCGGCATGGCTGCTTCTGCATCCCGCCGCCCAACCGGAGGCGCCGCTGTTTCTCGGCGCGCGCGGCAAGCGACTGGATCCGGCAGTGGCGCAGCGGACGATGCGGTTATACCGGCAGCAGAACGGCCTGCCGGAGCACGCGACGCCGCACGCGTTGCGCCACTCCTTCGCCACGCATCTGCTGGCGGGCGGCGCCGACCTGCGCTCGATCCAGGACCTGCTCGGCCACGCCAGCCTGTCCACCACGCAGCGCTACACCAGCGTGGACGAGGCGCATCTGCTGGAAGTCTGGCGCAAGGCGCATCCGCGGGCATGAGACGGAGCCGGCGCGCGCGACCGGTTCGCGGCGCCGGCGATCGTTGTCAGCGAACCGGAAATCCAACACTCTGGCCCAGGCCACCAGCACGGGACGTCGCGATCCATAATGCCTGAACCGGCAATGAGCAGTGCCACGCGCCGTTCGAATGAAGCGGAGCCGGTCGGGTTGCTGAGTTCGCCGGTACGCAACCTGGCGGCCGGCGTGTGTTTCGTGCTGATCGTGGTCGCGCTCGCCACGACCAGCTATTGGCTCGCCGGCTGGTCGCTCGGCGACGCGCTGTACATGGTGGTTCTCACCGTCTACACCGTGGGCTACGGCGAGGTGCATCCGGTCGACTCGCCGCTGCTGCGCGGCATCACGATCTCGACCATCGTGTTCGGCTGCACCGGCATGATCTTTCTCACCGGCGCGCTGGTGCAGTTCATCACCCTCAATCAACTCAACCAGATCTTCGGGCTCCGCCGCATGAACACGCAAATCGACAAGCTCGACCGCCACGTCATCGTGTGTGGGTTCGGCCGCATCGGCACCGCCCTGGCCCAGGAGCTGACCGCCGGCGGCACGCCGTTCGTGTTGCTCGAACAGGACGAGGCGAACGCCACGCAGGCCCGCCGGTTGGGTTACCTCTGCCTGCAGGGCGACGCGACGGACGCGACGGTGTTGGGCGACGCCGGGGTGATGCGGGCGCGCACCCTCGCCACGGTGCTGCCGAACGACGCGTCCAACGTGTTCATCACGCTACGCGCGCGCGGGCTCAATCCGGACCTGGAAATCATCGCCCGCGGCGAGTTGCCCGGCACCGAGGCGATGCTGCTGCAGGCCGGCGCGAACCGCGTCGTGCTGCCGACCCATATCGGCGCCGAGCGCATCGCCGAACTGATCATGTATCCGGCCGCGGCGCGTTTCATGCACGGCTCCGACCGTATGCGCGATTTCGAGCATGTGCTGCATTCGCTCGGTCTGGAACTGGAACTGATCGAGGCGGCGCCGAACAGCAGGATCGTCGGTCAGACGATCGAGGCGATCGAACGCCTCGCCCATGGGGCGCTGTTCATCGTGCAGATCAACCGGCGCGGCGGCGAGGCGATCAACGACCCCGACCGCGGCACGGTGATCCAGCCTGGCGACGGCGTGGTGATCGTCGGCCGCGGCGCCCAGGCGAGGGCGTTGGGGGAGGCATAGAGCCGCTCGCGGGCGGATCGAGCCGTCACCGCCGGGACCGGACCCGTCGATCTGTCGCCGGACCTCCGCGGTCGATGGCAGGCGGCGGGAAGATTGACCCGTCACCGGACACGTCATGGCCGGCGAACGCGGGTGCCAGCTCGATCGGAACGCGGCGGCCGGACGTGATCGGACGGCGTGCTACCGCGCCGCGCCATCCCCAATGTCGATCCGCTGTTCGTTACATGACCAGTCGAGCGTCTCGGCCGAGCCCATTTCGTCGGCCAGCGCGATATAGCTGTCGGGACGCAGCAGATAGAAGCCATTTCGCTGCAACCCGGCCTGGAGATACGCCGGCCGCCAGGCGAACACGCGGAGCGGCACCCGATGCTGTTCGCACCACGTTGTGAGCTCCGCGTTGGCCTCGCCATAGACGTGAACCTGCCAAACGATATCCGCGAGCGACGCGAAGTTGTCGCCGCCGTCCACCGCCACCCACGGCAGCCGGTCGCCGCCATGGACCTTCCCGGTCCGGCCGTAGCTGAGCGGACCGCCGCGGTAACTCAGCGTGATCTGGCCGACGGTGCGGAACAGGAACTCGCGCGCCATCTCGAAGCTGGCGATCTCGGGGATCAGCAGCGGGGCGATCCGGGTGCGCAGGAAATCGGCCACCATCCCCTCGGCGGTGGCGAAACTGAACACTCGGTCGGTGGTCGCGACCAGTTTCCGGGCGAACGGCCGCCGCTCCGCCTCGTAACTGTCGAGCAGCCGATCGGGGGCCCGATCGCCCAGCACGGCGGCCAGTTTCCAGGCCAGATTGATCGCGTCGCCGATCCCGGTATTCATCCCCTGCCCGCCCGCCGGGCTGTGGATATGCGCGGCATCGCCCAGCAGGAACGCGCGGCCATCGCGGAAGTGTTCCGTCACCCGATGATGCACGTGATAGGTCGAGAACCAGTTCACCTTGTTGACCGAGACTTTGAGGTTGCGGATCGCGCGCTCGCTGACATCCTCGAACGCCAGCGTCTCGGGGTGCTCGGCGCGCTCATCCCGCACCGTACCGATCAGACGCGCGCGGCCGCTGTCGGCGAGGGGAAACACCGCGAGGAAGTCCGCCTCGTCGAGATCGACGTTCAATTCGCCGTTCACCGCGGGACCCTCGGCGTCCACGTCGGCCACATAGAACAGTTGCCGATAGGTGCCGCCGGGAAAGCCGCTGCCGATCGCCTCCCGCACGACACTGCGCGCGCCATCGCACCCGGCGATCCACCCCGCTTCGCACCTCTCCTCCTGGGCCGCGTTCAGGCGGCGCAGGCGGGCGACGACGCGGTCGCCGGTGTCCTCGAAGCCGAGCAGTTCGGTCGATCGCTCGACGGTCACGCCGAGCGCGCCCAGCCGCTCGATCAGCAACCGCTCGTGGCGATCCTGCGGAAAGATGAGGAGGAAGGGATACGGGGTCAGATCGGCGCCGACGTTCTCGAACGGCATGCGCGCTGCCCTGGCGCCCTTGACCCAAAGGTTGACCGCCGGGGTCCGATGCCCGTGTTCGAGCACCGCGTCGGTGAGATCGAGCTGACGATACAGCTCCAGCGTGCGCGCCTGCACCGCGAGGGCGCGTGAGGTGGTGCCCGGCGCGTCGGTCTTGTCGATAATGCGGACCCGGACACCGAGCTTCGTCAGCCAGAGCGCCAGTACGAGGCCGGTGGGGCCGGCTCCGGCCACGAGCACATCGCAGTCGTTCATGGGAACCCTCCCAATGGTGCGACCCGAGCGGGAGAACCGGCGGCGCGCGCCGCTTCGGCGGTTTCTGACGATGCGGCCGCGGGCGCGACGGCGCTTCGACGCGGCATCGCGCAGCCACCCGTGCTGAAGTCGCGGTGGACATATCCTCAATCAATGGGGCGACCCGCCGCAAGGTTCCAGGCGTCCGGCGGTTCGCTATCGACCTTGGTGCCGGCCGGCTTCGCGATGCGGCGGACTGGCGCGGTCGCCCCCTCCCGTCCCCGCCGCCTTCGCAAAGGACCAGTACGAGCAGAGTGGTGGAATTCGTTGACGCGGAATATTGTTATTTATATTAACTTTCGCGGCAACACCCGTGGAGCACCTGGTCATGAACACAACAGCGGATTTCGGGTTCCAGAACCTCATGGACTCCATCATCGGCGATGTGGCGAAGGCGGTGAGCGACCGCCCAGGAGAGACGCGGCAGGACAAGTTCTCGCGCATGCGGGCAACGACCTTCACGATCTCGAGCTTTCGGCCCCGCGACGCGATCGAGGCGATCCTGGCGGGCCGGTGCGTCATGTTCCACGAACTGACGACGGCCGGCACCCGCGACCTGTTGCGCGGCGAGGTGGAGAGCATGCGTCGCGCCTCCCGCGGCAGCCTCGTCGCGATGGACCGGGCGTTCGCCGGTAACCTCACGCGCCTGGAGAGGTATCAGGCACGACCGGCGCAGGGTTGGCGCGATGACACCGAGACGCGGGCGGCGGCCGCCGTTTCCGGGTCGGCGGGCGCGGACCGCCCGCCGGCGTTGGAGCGGACGCCAGTGGAGGAGCGGACGCCAGTGGAGGAGCGCCCGCCGGCGTTGGAGCGGACGCCGGTGGAGGACCGGACACCAGTCTCCGAGCCGACGTCCGTGGCGGAGCCCGCGCCGACGGCGGAGCGCACGCCCACCTCGGAGCCGCCCTCGATGGCGGAGCGGGCGCCCCTGGCGGAACCGGCGCCGCCGCCGGAGCGGGCGCCCGAGACGGAGCGCGTATCGCCCGTGGAGCGGGCTCGGGCGGCCCCCGCGCGGGTCGCGCCGGTGCTCGTGGCGTCGATGCGGCCGGCGGCGACGCATACCGCTGTGCCTCGGGCGATGCCGCCGCGGGAGGCGACAGGACAGGCGGCGCCCGGCGCGGCTCCGCCACCGCCCGACCCGGCCGAGGCCGAGTCCTCGTGGCCGGACGCGACTCCCGAGGCGGCGGGCGGCCATCCGGAAACGCCCGCGTGCAGCGGAACGTCGCGGCCCGAACTGGACGCGCTGCCGCCGGACGTCAGAGAGGCCATGGGGAATTGGTATCCGTCGCCGGAAACGATCGCGGCCTGCCGGTCCAATCCCGAGGCGATCGCGGCCCTCGAATCCGGCGATGCCGCTGCATTCGCCCGTGCTCTGGGGGTGGCAATGCCGAGCGAGGCGTTCATCACGGCGGCGGCGAACCCGGGTAGTCCGTTCGCGGGGAAAGCGCCGGCGGCCGGCGGTGGATCGACGAAGGGCCGGTGACCCGGCTCCCGCGTGCGCGGGGTCGAGAGGCGCGCCATCGCTGAAAACGGTGCCGGATGGCCGGTCGGGCCGGTTCCGATGGTATTGTCCACCGATCGCGCCGGCGCGGCTTTCCATGCCATCACGACGCCGCGATACTGACGGAACGCATCATTTCTGACGGAGATCCCCCATGCCGGCGCGGCGATTGAGACGACGCGACCTGTGGTATCCCGTTGCCGCGTTGCTTTCGGCCTCCGCCTGGGCGCAATCGCCGCACGCCGTCCATTACCGCGCCACGATCGACGCGTCCGACGCGAAAAGCCTCAGATTGACCACGGACGCCGGCCAGCAACTGACCATGGCGCTGGATTCGGATACCGTCATTCTCGCGGTGGTGCCGTTCCGGTTGGAGGACATCAAGGCCGGCGACTACATCGGGTCGGCCGCCATGCCGCGCCCGAACGGCACCCAGCGCGCATTGGAAGTGCATGTGTTTCCGGAGAGCATGCGTGGCACCGGCGAGGGTCATGGCCCGTTCGACCTGGAACCGCGCAGCACGATGACGAACGGCACGGTGACCGTGGTCTCGGTCGGCGAGGCGCCTGGAGCGCCAGCCGGCGCGGCCGGCCGTACTCTGACGGTGCGCTACCCGGACGGCGAAAAAACCATCGTCGTGCGGGCCGACACCCCGGTTGTCACGTTCCAGCCGGGGTCGCCGGCGCTGCTGGTCCACGGCGCGCATTGCATCGTGTTCGGGACCGAGGAGAGCGACGGCACGCTTTCGGCGACGCGGATCCTGGTCGGCAAGGATGGGCTGGTGCCGCCGATGTGACCGGCGCGGCGCCAGATCACCCCTTCTTCACCTCGAACCGGTACGGCGTCGCGCTCGCCAGCATCGGATCGAGCGACAGTCTGTGCTCCAACGGCGGAAACGCCCGGCTGCGGCAATCGGGGCGATCGCAGAGCCGGCAGGACAAGCCTATTCCGACCTTGGATCGTTCCAGATCCAGTCCGTCCGCGTAGACCACGTCGGCGGCGTGGGTCACCGCGCAGCCCATGGCGATGACGTGCACCGGCTTCGGCTCGCCCCAGGTCCCGGCGGGCCGCGTCACCGCGCGGGCGAAACACAAATAGGCGGCGCCATCCGGCAACTCGGCGACCTGCACCAGAACCGCGCCCGGTTGCGCGAACGCGTTGTGCACGATCCAACGCGGACACGACCCGCCGTAGCGCGCGAACGGATAGCCGGCGGCGGCGAATCGTTTCGATACGTTACCAGCCGGATCGACCCGCAGGAAGAAGAACGGCACCCCGCGCGCGCGGGATCGTTGCAGAGTCGATAAGCGGTTGCACGCCTGCTCGAACGACACGCCGAAGCGCGACGCCATCGCTTCCATGTCATGTCGTAACGATCTCGCGGAGGCCAGGAACGCGTCGTACGGCATCAGCAGCGCGCCGGCGGTGTAGTTCAACAAGCCGATGCGGATCAGCATCGCCGCCTCTGGCGAGGTCGGCGCGGCGTCCTTCACCAGCGACTCGATCGCGTCGCGCGCCTCCAGCAGCACCAGTTGGAACGCCATGTGGAAGCCGCGGCTTTCGCGCGGCAAGGTCTCCGACAAGGCCAGCCCGCGGGTCGCCGGATCATAGCGGCGCAGCGCGCCGTCCAGCGCCATGACCGTGACCGTCAGCCCATGCACCTGGCGCAATCGTTCCGCGACCGCATGGTTCATCTCGGCCGGCGCGACGCGGCCCATGGCGAGCGAGATCGTATCGGCGGCTTCCTCCAGCGCCGGGAAATGGTTCGCGTGGTCATCGAAGAAGTCGCGCGCTTCCTCGTTCGGCAGCAGCACCCGACGGCCGGAGGGCAAGGCGATCCCGCTGGCATCCTCGCGTGCCACCCGCCAGGCGCGATACAGCGCCAGCACACCCCGCGCGGCGTTGGGACTGGCTCCGGCCATCGCGGCGATCTCCGCGTCCGGCACCGCGTCAGCCCCCAGCAGCGGGTCTGAAAAAGCCTCCCGCAGACCGAGTTCGAGTTGGCGTTCCTGGGTGCCCGACAACTCCCCCAGATCGACGCGCAACGTCTCAGCCAGCTTGATCAGCAGTGAGGCGGTGACGGCGCGCTGATCGTGCTCGATCAGGTTCAGATAGCTGGCGGAGATCCCGAGCCGTGTCGCCAGGGCCTGCTGCGACAACGCCCGCTCGGAGCGCAGGCGGCGAACGGCGCGGCCGATCACGGTGCGGGCCAATTTACATCCTTTACAAATGCCGGCCGGTTGTCGGTGAAGCCGCACACGCTGTTGCGCGTGCCCTGGCCAGATAACGCTACGTCTTCGCGGATGCAATGTGAAAGATTGACGCATCGCAACCGACCGCAGGAGACCACCCCGATGCACCCCTCGCCGACCCGCGCCCCCGATGGCATGAACACCGGTGGCGATCCCGAGCGTTTCGCCGGCATCCGCCGCGATTACACCGATGAGGACGTCGCGCGCCTCGCCGGTTCGTTCCGCATCCGGCACACACTGGCCGAGATGGGCGCCGCCCGGCTCTGGCATCTGCTGCGGACCGAGCCGTTCGTTCCCACGCTCGGCGCGCTGACCGGCAATCAGGCGGTGCAGCAGGTGAAGGCCGGACTGAAGGCGATCTACCTGTCCGGCTGGCAGGTCGCGGGCGACGCGAATTCGGGCGGTGAGATGTATCCCGACCAGTCGCTGTACCCGGTCGATTCCGTGCCGAAGGTCGTCCGCTCGATCAACAACGCGCTGCGCCGCTGCGACCAGATCGCGCGCAGCGAAGGCGGTAGCGACGATACCTACTGGATGGCGCCGATCATCGCCGACGCGGAAGCCGGCTTCGGTGGCCCGTTGAACGCGTACGAACTGATGAAGAACATGATCGCGGCCGGCGCGGCCGGCGTGCATTTCGAGGATCAACTCGCGTCCGAAAAGAAGTGCGGCCACCTCGGCGGCAAGGTGCTGGTGCCGATCGCGCAGCACATCCGGACGTTGAACGCGGCCCGTCTGGCGGCCGATGTCGAGGGCGTCAACACCGTGCTGCTGTGCCGCACCGACGCGCAGTCGGCCCAACTGCTGACCAGCGACGTCGACGAGCGCGACCGTCCGTTCATCGGCAACGACCGCACGCCGGAGGGTTTCTTCCGCATCAAACCCGGTTGCGGCAACGACTATGCCATCGCCCGCGGGTTGGCCTACGCGCCGTATTCCGATCTGTTGTGGTGGGAAACCTCGGAGCCCGACCTGCATGAGGCCGAGCGGTTCGCCAACGAGATCCACCGGCAGTTCCCGGGCAAGATGCTGGCGTATAATTGCTCGCCCAGCTTCAACTGGAAGAAGAAGCTGGCGCCGGAGAAGATCGCCGCGTTCCAGCGCGAGATCGGCCGCATGGGCTACCGGTTCCAGTTCGTCACGCTGGCCGGTTTCCACAGCCTGAACCTGTCGATGTTCAACCTGGCGCGCGGCTATCGCGAGCGCGGCATGGCGGCTTACTCGGACTTGCAGCAGGCCGAGTTCGCGGCCGAGGCCGAGGGCTACACCGCCACCCGCCATCAGCGCGAAGTGGGCGTCGGGTATTTCGACGCCGTGGCGATGGCGATTTCAGGCGGCAAGTCGTCGACCACGGCGCTGTCCGGCTCGACCGAGGCGGCGCAGTTCCACGACCACGACGCGCCGGAAGCGCATCGGGGCGGCGGCCTCGTGGACAACCACGCTGTAACGGCGAAGTAGCCGGCGGCGAATTATAAACGTCCAGGGAACCGGCCGCGGCGCGGAAGCGTTGCGGCCGGCAGAGTTTCAAGGACCCGTTATCGTGAAGCCAGCCACTGTCTCCCCTGTTCCGTCGTCTCAAGGTCTGCCGCCCAGCACCTGGCTGCCGACGTGGCCGCGTCTCACGTTGCCGGTTGGGCGTTTGACGACGCCTGACGCGACGCCGGCTCGAACGAAGCCGGAGGCATCCGGGCGGACGGCGGCCAGCGTGGCGCGGCCGGAGCGAGGGCCTGCCCGCGGCGGTTGAGGGTGGAGACCGCCTGGGTCGTCTGATGGGCGGACCTTTTCGGTTGGCCAACGGTTTGATCGTGCGACTGGGCGGGACGTGTGCGCTCGTGGGACGGGCGATCGGTGGATTTAAGGGAAGGCCGGCCGACCGCCCGGCCACACCGGGGTCCGCGCCAGATCCGGCCAACCCGCGGGAGCCCCCGCCTCGAACGCCGCCTGTTCCGGCGGCAACGCGGGATCCCAATGCGCCGCCACGAAGCGCCGCCCGGTCACACCGGCCGCCGCGAACAGATACAGCATCGGCGGGGCCATCTGAGCCGGCTTGATCAGCGCCGCGCGGTCATAGCCACTCTCCGGCGGCACCATCGGCGTATCCGTCGGGCCGCCGGGGACGACCACGTTGACGGTGATCCCCGAGCCGTCCAATTCCGCCGCGAGGCTGGCGCTCCAGGCCTCCAGGCCCGCCTTGGCCACGCCATACGGGTAAAACCCCCGCCGCAGCATGGTGAACATGCTGGTCGTCACGTTGACGATCCGACCGCTCCGGCCCGCGCGGAAATGGGGCATCGCGGCCTTCACCATGTGGAACGCGCCGCTCAGGTTGGTGTCCATGAAACGATGCCAGACCTCGACCGAGACCTCGTCGATCCCGACCGGCTGCGTCATATGGTCCTGGCGGATGAGGCCCATGCCCAGTCCGGCGTTGTTGACCAGGGCGTGGAGCGCGCCAAAGCGGGAGGTGACGGCGGCCACGGCTCGTTCGCAGGACGCCGGGTCGGCGACATCGCCTTCGACGGCCACCGCGCGGTCGGCGCCAAGCTCGGCCGCGAGCCGTCCGGCCCCCGCCGCGTTCACGTCGCACACCCCAACTTTCATACCCGCGGCGGCGAAGGCGCGGCACAGCGCCTGCCCGATCCCGCCCGCCGCGCCGGTGACCAGCACCACGCGGCCCGTCAGATCCTCCATGACGCGGTCCCCTTATTCAGCGGCGAGCGGCAAAGACGGCAGCGGCGCCCGGGTGATCTCGCTCATGGCCTGGCGCACGTCGAACACCCGGATGTCCAGTTCGCCGATGTCCGGATTGGCTTTCATGCGGGCGACGATGGGCCCGTTGACGTAGGCCTCGGCGGCCGCCCGGTCGGCGAACAGGTAAATCCCGCCGGCGCGCCGCTCATCCTGGCCGTCCAGCCAGATTTTCCACTGCAGCCCAGAAACGGAGAGGAACGGAGTGGCGCGCTCGGGGGTATAGCGGGACTCCCACTCCGCGGTGGGCATGTCGGGGCGGCGGTAATTGATCTGCACGATGACCATTTCGCGTTTCCTCGGTGTCGGTTGCGTGAACCATAGCAGTCAAACCGGCCGTTGCCACGCCCAAGGGGAAGATGGAGGGATGGTGGGAGGACGGTTAGGGCTGTCATTTCTCGCGCATCCACACTATGTGTGCGCCGCACCATCCAATCCCTCCAGTTCGCCCCGCGTGGGGCCAAGGTCGTTATGCAAATCCGAAACGTCGCCATTATCGCCCATGTCGATCATGGCAAGACCACGCTCGTCGATAAGCTGCTCGCCCAATCCGGCACCTTCCGGGAGCATCAGCACGTCGCCGAGCGCGCCATGGACCGCAACGACCTGGAGAAGGAACGCGGCATCACCATCCTGGCCAAATGCACCTCGGTGCTTTGGAAGGACGTCCGCATCAACATCGTGGACACCCCGGGCCATGCCGACTTCGGCGGTGAGGTCGAGCGCATCCTGAACATGGTGGATGGCGCCATCGTGCTGGTCGACGCCGCCGAGGGCGTGCTGCCGCAGACCAAGTTCGTGGTCGGCAAGGCGCTCGCCCGCGGCATTCACCCGATCGTCGTGGTCAACAAGATCGACCGCCAGGATGCCCGCCCCGACGAGGTCCACACCGAGGTGTTCGACCTGTTCGCCGCGCTGGACGCCTCGGACAGCCAGCTCGATTTCCCGATGCTGTACGCCTCGGGGCGGCATGGGTGGGCCGACGCGACGCTCGATGGCCCGCGGCAGAACCTGGACGCGCTGTTCGACCTCGTGGTCAGCCACGTGCCGCCGCCGACGGTCGATCGGGACGCGCCGTTCGCCATGGTCGCCAGCATCCTGGAGTATGACAACTTCCTCGGCCGCGTGCTGACCGGCCGGATCGAGCAAGGCGCCGCCAAGGTCAACATGCAGGTCAAGGTGCTGCGCGGCGACGGCTCGGTTGTCGAGACCGGCCGTCTGACCAAGCTGCTGACCTTCCGCGGCCTGGAGCGGGTGCCGGTCGATGAGGCTGAAGCCGGCGACATCATCGCCGTCGCCGGCCTGTCGGATGCCACCATCCCGGACACGATCGGCGCCCCGGAACTGACCGCGCCGCTGCCCGCCATTCCGGTCGATCCGCCAACCCTGGCGATGACCTTCCGCATCAACGACGGCCCGCTGGCCGGGCGCGAGGGCAAGAAGGTCACCTCGCGCCAGATCCGCGAGCGGCTGTATCGCGAGGCCGAGGGCAACGTCGCCATCAAGGTCACCACGTCGAACGAGACCGACGCGTTCGAGGTCGCCGGCCGCGGCGAACTGCAGCTTGGCGTGCTGATCGAGCAGATGCGCCGCGAGGGCTTCGAACTGACCATCGGCCGGCCGCGCGTGCTGACCCGCCGCAATCCGGAGACCGGCGACCGCGAGGAGCCGATGGAGGAGGTGCTGGTCGACGTCGACGAGCCCTATGCCGGCGTGGTGGTCGAGAAACTCAGCCGCCGCAAGGGTGAGATGCAGAACATGCGCCCCTCGGGCGGCGGCAAGGTGCGGCTGACGTTCAACATCCCCAGCCGCGGGCTGATCGGCTACCACGGGGAGTTCCTGACCGACACGCGCGGCACCGGCATCATGAACCGGCTGTTCGCCGGCTACGGCCCGTGGCGGGGCAGCATCGAGGGACGCCGCGCCGGCGCGCTGATCTCCACCGAGCCGGGCGAGGCGGTGCATTACGCGCTGTTCTACATCCAGGAGCGCGGCGTTCTGTTCGTCTCCCCCGGCGACAAGGTCTACCAGGGCATGATTCTGGGCGAGACCGCGCGCGACAACGATCTGGAAGTCAACCCGATCAAGGAAAAGAAGCTGACCAACGTCCGCGCCGCCGGCAAGGATGACGCGATGCTGCTGATCCCGCCGCGCAAGATGAGCCTGGAGCAGGCGATCGCCTACGTCGAGGACGACGAGCTGGTGGAGGTGACTCCGTTGGCGATCCGTTTGCGCAAGCGCTACCTCGACCCGAACCAGCGCAAGCGGAACGAGCGGAAGATCGAAGCGGAAGCGGCGGAGTAGGCTGGCGGAACCGTCGGTGGCCCGACCATACGCCGGTTGGGCCGCGTGCCGGTCGGATTGCATGTCGGTCGGGTTGCATGTCGGCCGGCTGCCATGCCGGGAGGGCCGCACGCCGTCGGGCCGCATGCCGGCCGACCCGGTTCAGGGCGGGTCACGACGGGATCGTGGCAACCCCCCCCGCAACCGCGTCATGGCCGGGCCCCGACCCGGCCATCTCTCGCCGCACCTACCGCGACAGTCCACCGCGTCGCCGCCCGATCCCGCCGCGTGGACACCCCGCTGAATGCCGCGCTCAGTAGCTCGGTTTGGTCGGGAACGGCGTGAGCTGCAACTCATGCGTCCAGCACGACTTGTCCTGCGTGTGCAAATACCAGAACGCCTCGGCGATCTTCATCGGGTTGATCACCAGATCGGGCCGGTTCTGGATCTTCGGCATCGCCCGTGTGCCCGGCAAGTCGATCGTGCCGTCGATCACCACGTTCGCCACATGCACGCCGAGTTCCGAGTATTCCTCGGTCAGCACCTGCGCCAATGTGCGCATCATGACCCGCGGGTAGTACAGCGACTCGCCGGTATAACGCTTCTTGCCGCGCAACGATTTGGAGTTGTTGGAGAAGAAGAACGACCCCTGGCCCTTCTCGCGCATCGCCGGCAGCACTTCTTTGGCGACCAGAAACGGTCCGCGGCTGGCGATGTGCTGCGCGGTGTCGAACATCTCGATCGGAATGTATTCGAGCAACTCCTGGTCCGGCGGCAGGTCGCGGCCCTCAAGATAGCCCGCGTTGTAGATCAGCACCTCCGGATCGCCGGCGTCGCGGCGGATGGTGGCGAACGCCTTGGCGACCGAGGCCTCCGACGACAGATCGAGTTCGACGATCGCGCAGTCGCCGCCCTGTTCGCGGATCGCCGCCGCCAGGCCGTCCGCGTTGGCCTCGGTGCGCGTGGTCAGGACAGTGAAGAACCCCTCCTTGGCGAACTTCTGGGCGATCGCGCCGCCGACGCCCCAACGCACGCCGACCGGCAGTTCACTGTCGCTCACCGGCTTGCCATGCAGCAGCAACGTGTTGCGTCCATCCGATTGCCACTTGGAGGTCGCGCCGACCACGACGGCGACCGGCTTGCCCTTGGTGTTGGTTGGTTGGCTCATGCGGATATGTTCCCTTTGTCGAGTGTGGTCTTTCAGTGGTTCAGGCCCGGTTCCAGCCCCACCAGGCGCACAGCGCGTCGCCCATGATCAGGCGCCTGTCCTGTTCATTGAGCCACGGCAGTTCCTCGGTGAACATCGTCACGCATAGCCGCCAGGAGCAGGGCATCTTCGAAATGTCGGTGCCCCAGAACATGCGGTTCGGCCCGAACGCGTCGAAGATCTGGCGCAGATAAGGATGCATCGAGCGGAACGGATACGCCTCGCTGGAATAGCCCGGCGCGCCGGTCGCCTTGACCGCGACATTGGGGAATTTCGCCAGCGCGAGCAGGTCCGGAATATGCGTCATCGCGGCGGCGTCCTTCAGCGTGGTCAGTCCGCCGCGGCCGCCCAGATGATCGATGGTGAGGCGCAACGACGGGTGCCGTTGCGCGATCCCGGCGATCTCCTTCAGCGAGTCGGTGGCCAACATGGCGATCGGAACACCGGCTCTCTCCGCGGCGGCCCAGAGCCAGTCGATCGTGCCATCCTTCAACCATTGGCGCGCCGGATCGTGCAGGAACGTGTAGCGCAGACCGAGCATGCCCGGTTGGTCGCGCCACCCCGCGATTCGCGCGCGCGTCTCCGGCTTATCGAGCGGCAGCGACCCCATGATCGCGAACCGGCCGGGGTAATCGCGCACCGCCGCGAACGCCATTTCGGTCGAGTTCGGGTCCCATCCCGGCGGGTGGATCACCGCGGCATCGACGCCGCCTTCGTCCATCAGGACAATGGCTTCCGCCGGGGTGAAGTGCGTGATCTGCCAGTGCGAGAGGTTGCTCGGCAGACCGGTTCCCCAGGTATGAATTTGGGCATCGACGATTGGCATCGCGTTCCTCTCCGTTTGGTTTTGGCGGTCCGCCTGATTTTCCCGCGAGGACGGTAGCGCAAAGGCGCGGTCCGGCATACCGGGCCGCATCGGCGCCCAATACGTCATCGCCGGGCCTGGCCACGACGTGAAACCAGGGCGCCGCACGGTCCTCGCGAAAGCAGAATAGGTTCTATATCGGAATGGAATTCCGTGCCGCGACCAAACGCGAATTCAGTGACCGCCGCCCGGCGCTCCCGCGAGCGACGTCTTCGCCAGCAGGAACGTCAGCGGCGTGGCGACGAAGAACGCGACGCCCATCGACATGAATACGTCGTTGTAGGTCAACGTCAGCGCCTGTTGATCGACCATCGCGGCGATCCGCTTCAAGGCCATCAATTGCGCGCCATCGGGACTGACAGCGCTCAACCGCGCCGCCAGGCTGTCCAGCATCGCCGTCACCCCTGGACGAGCCCATGTGACCTGATCCCGTAACGCCTCGCCATGCACCGCCATGCGGGTGGTGATCACCGTGTTGATCACCGCGAGACCAACCGCGCCGCCGAGGTTGCGCATCAGATTATAGAGGCCGGCGGCGTTCTTCATCATCACCGGAGGCAGGCGGCCGAGCGCCATCTGATTCGACGCGATCATCACGAACATCATGGAGAAGCCACGAAACACCTGCGGACCGAACAACTCCCAGAACGCCGAATCTTTCGTCAGGTGCCCGGTCCACCAGATCGCGCATCCGGTCATCAGCAAACCGGAGACGATGATCAACCGCACATCGACTTTGCGGATCAGGAAGCCGACCAGCGGCGCCGAGGCGAACATACCGAACCCGGTGACGAACATCGTCTCCCCGATCTGCAAACTATCGTAACCGCGCACCCGTCCGAGAAACAGCGGGATCATGTAGGTCGCGCCGTACAGGCCGATGCCGAGGGTGAAGCTGAACAGGCACCCGATGGTAAAGTTGCCATTACGGAACGTACGCAGATCGACCAGCGGATCCTTGTGGCTCAACATGCGCCAGAAGAACAGCGCGCCGGCAACGCAGGCGAGCGCGGTGCATCGGGTGATCGTCTCGTCATCGAACCAGTTCCAGCGGGCGCCTTCTTCCAGCACATACTCCACGTTGCCGAGAAACAACGCCATCAGGCCGAGGCCGAGCCAGTCGAAACCGTGACGCAGCGCGAGGTTGGCTTTGTCGATATGCATCCACGACCAGACCGCGATCGCGACCGCGATGCCGAACGGCACGTTGATCAGGAACAGCCAGTGCCAGGAGAACGTTTCGGTCAGCCAACCACCGAGCGTGGGTCCGATGGTCGGCGCGAGCGTGGCGGTGAGGCCGATCATCACTGACACGCGGGCTCGGCGATCGGGTGGGAACAGCAGGAAGGCGGTGGCGAACACCGTCGGGATCATGGCGCCGCCGATAAAGCCTTGCAGGGCGCGCCAGACGATCATCTCTTGCAGGCTTGTGGCGCTGGAGCAGGCCAGCGAGAACACGGTGAAGCCGATCGCGCTGCCGACATACAGCACGCGGGTCGAGAGCAGCCGCGACAGCCAGCCCGACATCGGGATCATTACGATTTCCGCGACGAGATAGCTGGTTTGCACCCAGGAGACCTCGTCCGGGCTGGCCGACAGGCCCGCCTGGATTTCTCCCAATGAGGCACTGACGATCTGGATGTCCAGGATGGCCATGAACATGCCGACGACCATCGCCATGAACCCGGCCCATTCGCGCCAGGTGACGCGGACCGGCGGCGGCGCGGGCGGCATCACTTCCCGGTGCCGCCGATCGCCGCCAGAACGGTGCCCAACCAGCCCAGTCGAACGGCGTCGGGGCCACGCGTGTCGACCTCGGCGATGACCGACAGGCCGGAGCGCAACCAGCCCGCGTGCATCGCCTGATCCGGATCGAGCCGGAGCTTGACCGGCACGCGCTGCACGACCTTGGTGAAGTTGCCGGTCGCGTTCTCGGGCGGCAGCAGACTGAACAGCGCGCCGGTCGCGGGCGCCAGACTGTCCACCACGCCATCGACCGCCGCATCGGGATCGATGTCCGGGATCAGCCGGACCTTCATGCCCGGCCGCATGCGATGCAGTTGCGTTTCCTTGAAGTTGGCGACAACGAACAACTGCTCGGGCGGCGGCGCCAGCGCGAGCAACTGGGTGCCGGGCACGACATGTTTGCCCACCTGCGCGGCGCGGTTGCCGACGATGCCGTCGAACGGCGCGCGGATCACCGTGTGGGCCAGATTGTTCTCGGCCAGGGTTTGTTGCGCTTCCATCCCGAGCAGCCGTGCCTGCGCCTGACCCAGTTGCGCGGTGAGGATGGCGATCTGTTCGTTGGCGGAGGATTCTTGCGCGATAGAAACGTTCAGCATCGCGGCGGCCTTGCGGCTTTCGGTGACCGCCATGTCGTTGGCCTGCTGCGACGCCCACCCCTGCGCCCGCAACGCCATCGACCGCTCCGCATCCTGGGCGGTCCGATCCCGCTCCGCCGCGGCATTCACCCGCGCCGCGGTGGCGGCGGTCAGGTTGGTGCGCTGCTGGGCGATTTGCGCCTGCAACGTCGCGATCGCGGCGCGCGCCTCGGCGACGTTGGCCTCGGCCTGCATCGCGCGGGCGCGCCAGTCGGAGGGGTCCAGTTCGACCAGCGGGTCGCCGGCATGGACCCGTTGATTGTCATCGACGCGGACCGCGACGATATCGCCGTCGATGCGCGGGCTGAGCACGGTGATGTCGCCCTGGACATAGGCGTTGTCGGTGCTCTCGATCCAGCGGCCTTCGACGAGCCACCAATATCCGCCGATCACCGCGACGATCAGTACCAGCAGCGCGAGCGGAAGGCCCACGACGCGGCGGCGCGACCGGCGTGCTCGAGGCCCGGCGCGTGTTTCCCCGGTGTCGCCGGCCGGGACGGGCCGGTCCGCGATTGCGTTCATTCCTGGCTCCTGGACTAAACCGTTCAGTCCAGCACACAGGATGGCCCGGCGCGAGCGGTCCGGTCAAGAGTGAACTGAACGGTTCAGTCCAAACTTGCGATCTGCGCCGTTTCGCGCCATTTCTGGGGCATGGATGAGACCAAGTCACCCAAACGCCGGGCGATCCTGAATGCCGCGACCGAATTGTTCGCGGCGCGCGGCTATGGCGCGGTCAGCATGGACGCGATCGCCCGGTCGGCGGATGTGTCGAAGGCAACGCTCTATGCCCACTTCGAGTCGAAAGATCAGTTGTTCGCGACGATCGTGCAGGTCGCCTGTCTGGAAAACATCATGCCGGCGGAGGATTTGCCTGACGGCGGCACCGACGACGCGGACGCGCTGCGGGCGATCGGTTCGCGGATTCTGCGGTTCTTTCTGCTCGAGCGGTCACTGGCGATCCATCGGCTGGTGATCGCGGAAAGCGTGCGGTTTCCTGAACTCGGCCGTGCATTCTACGACAATGGGCCGGTGGCGGGACGGAAGCGGCTGGCGGCATGGATGGCGGGACGGCCGTCGTTGCATGTGCCCGAACCGGAGTTGGCGGCGGAGCAATTCCTCGGTTTGTTACGCTCCGGGCTGTATTTGCGCGCCACGCTGGGACTGGCGCCGGAGCCGACGGAGCCGGCGATCGAGGCGGTGGTCGCGGCCGCCGTGCGGACGTTCCTGCGGGCGTTCGGGGTGTAGCGCGGGGACGCGATCCCATTGACGCCACGCGGTCATGCGTGACGGGCGACGAGGTGCGACCCCGTGTGCTTACTCCGTGAAACTCCGTGTTGAAAACTGCTTCTTTCAGGAGTTCCGCCGCCGATGGTTCTGCCGGCACTCTCGCGCCGGGCCGGAACGATTGGCTGAGCGAGGAGTTCGATTACGCATCCCCGGCTATCACGACGGGTTCGCCCCGTCCACCGGCGCCTTCGGCAGGTCCACGCCGGTCCGGCGCGGGTCGGTCGGCGCCGGGACGATCATGTCGGTCGAGGTTTCCGTGGCCTTCGGACCCAGCCAGCGCTGGATCGGCTGACCTGGCCGGACGATGCCATCTTCGTTGTCGGAAGCCGCATGTTTGGCCGCCAGCCGGGCCGCTTTCTTCGCGGCACGCCAGGCCTTGATGTCGTCCATCGTGACGTAGCCGTGATGACTGACATCGATCTGGTTGAACGATTTCGCGATCGTCTTGTAGCCCGTGGTCGCCTGATCGAGGGTCAGGTGTCCGTCATGGGTGGTGTTGGCATCGCTGAAGTGCTGCGCGGCGGTTCGCCTCGAATGGCTGGCGTGGCTCGTGGCGACGGGGCGCGGGGGCGCGGGGCTCGGGCTCGTGGGTCCGGCGCGGGGGCGGGTTGCGCCAAAGCCGGTGCGACAGTCGAAAACAGCAGCAACACAGCCTGGATCAGGCGCATGGGGTAACCCTCCGGGTACGAAACTGACGTTCCGGAGAGTTTGCCGTCCCGACCTTAACGTTCGGTGAATTCGCAGACGGCTTATCGCGAAATATTTTCACG
This sequence comes from uncultured Alphaproteobacteria bacterium, assembly GCA_963719675.1. Taxonomy (GTDB): domain Bacteria; phylum Pseudomonadota; class Alphaproteobacteria; order Acetobacterales; family Acetobacteraceae; genus Rhodopila. The sequence goes on from CAVRDN010000072.1 coordinate 53,460, forward strand.
GATCACCTGGATCGCCAGCTCGACCCCGGCGCGGTCCACGTCCAGATGGGTGCACGCGCGCACGCGATATTTGCCGACGGTGGACACCTGAACGCCGCCCAACCGGACGCGGTCCGCCAGTTCGTCGGCGGTCACGCCGGCGCCGCGCGTGTCGAAGAACACCAGGTTGGTTTCCGGCTCCTCGACGATCAGGCCGTTGACCTGCGCCAGGCCGCGAGCCAGGACGCGCGCGTTGGCGTGGTCCTCGGCGAGACGGTCGATGTTGTGCTCCAGCGCGTAGGTGCAGGCGGCGGCGCAAATGCCCGCCTGCCGCAACGACCCGCCGAGGCGCTGCTTCCACCGCCATGCCTCGTCGATGAACGATTCGCCGATCCGCACAGCACCGCGCCGAGCGGAGCGCCCAGCCCTTTGGTGAAGTCGAGCCAGACCGAGTCGCATTTGGCGACCATTTCGTGCGCCGGCACACCGGAGGCAACGACGGCGTTCATCAGCCGCGCGCCGTCCATGTGGGTGCGCATGCCGGCCTCGTGCGCGGTGTCCATGACGGCGTTCAGCAGATCCAATGGCCAGACGGAGCCGCCGCCGGCGTTGGCGGTCTGCTCGACCTCCAGCAGGGTCTGCGGCGGCGCGTTGCGGCGCGGCTCGCGCAGGGCGGCGCGGATCGTGCCGGGGTCGAACTGGCCGCGCTCGCCCTTCAGGCCGAGGACCACCGCGCCGGTCAGCGCGCCGGGACCGCCGCCCTCGTTGGCGATGATGTGCGACAATTCGTGCGCCAGGATTTCGTCGCCGGCGCGGCAATGGGTCAGGATCGCGATCTGGTTGCACATCGTGCCGGAGGGCAGGAACATCGCGGCTTCCTTGCCCAGCAGCGCGGCCATGCGATCGCAGAGTTCATGGACGGCGGGATCGTCGCCGTGCTGCTCGTCGCCGACCTCGGCCGCCATCATCGCGGCCTTCATGCCGGGCGAGGGTTTGGTCTGCGTGTCGGAATACAGGTTCACCCGCAGCGGCGGCAGCGCGGGGTCCATGCGAGGCGGGGCGTATACGGAGGCGAATGACATCGGGGCGGGCTCCGGTCAGGGTGCGGGCGGCTTGGGCGGACCGTAAACCGCGATCGCCCGCTTGTGGAAGGCGGCGACCATGCGGCGCACCGCCTCATTGAACACGACGCCGATGGCGGCCTGCAGGATGCGGCTGTTGAACTCGAAATCGACGAAGAAATCGACTTCGGTGCCGTTGGCGCGCGGCAGGAACAGCCAATGATTGTTGAGATATTTGAACGGCCCCTTGGTGTAATGCACATCGATCCGGTCGGGGCGGGACGGGGTGACCCGGCTGGTGAAGGTTTCGCGGAACGGGCCGTAGCCGATGGTCAGGTCGGCCAGGACTTCCTTGTCGGTGCGCGACCGCACCCGGGCGGCGACGCACCAGGGCAGGAACTCCGGATATTTGGCGACAATCGACGACGAGATCGAAAAGTTGCTCCGGCTGATACGGCAGGATCTGCTTCTCGGCGTGCGTGGGCATCAGCGAGTGGCGCGCAGGGCCGCGAAATCCTCGTCCGCGTGGTAGGAGCTGCGGGTCAGCGGGCGTGGCCGACACCAGGCGGAACCCTTTGGCGCGGGCGAGGGCGGCGTAGTCGGCGAATTCCTCGGGCGTGACGAAGGCCTCGATGGCGGCGTGTTTGACGGTCGGTTGCAGGTACTGGCCGATGGTCAGGAAATCGACGTCGGCGATGCGCAAATCGTCCATCACCTGGGTGATCTCGGTGCGGGATTCACCCAGACCCGACCATCAGTCCGGACTTGGTGAAGATCGTGGGGTCGCGGCGTTTCACCTCGTCGAGCAGGCGCAGCGACTGGTAATAGCGCGCGCCGGGCCGGATCGTCGGATACAGGCGGGGCACCGTCTCCAGATTGTGGTTGAAGACGTCGGGGTGCGCGTCGGCGACGATCTCCATGGCGCCGGGCTTGCGCAGAAAGTCGGGGGTCAGGACCTCGACCGTGGTGGCGGGCGCGGCGGCGCGGATGGCAGCGATGGTGGCGGCGAAATGAGCGGCGCCGCCGTCGGCCAGATCGTCGCGGTCCACGCTGGTGACGACGACGTGGCGCAGGCCGAGTTTGGCGACGGCGTCGGCGACGCGGGCCGGCTCATCGTGGTCGAGCGCGCCGGGCATGCCGGTGGCGACGTTGCAGAAGGAGCAGGCGCGCGTGCAGATGTCGCCCATGATCATCATGGTGGCGTGGCGCTGCGACCAGCATTCGCCGATGTTGGGGCAGGCGGCTTCCTCGCAGACGGTGGTGAGGCGGTTCTCGCGCATCAGGGCGTGGGTCTGGTGATAGACCGGATGATTGGGCGCCTTGACGCGGATCCAGGCGGGTTTGCGCTGGATTGGGTTGTCCGGCCGGTTCGCCTTCTCCGGATGCCGGACGGGCGGGCGGAGGCGATGATCGACGACGATGTGCGTTGCCATGGTGAGGCAACAAGTGGCGGTTGCGGGGTGGCGGCGTCAAGGCATGGTGCAGTGCGAGATCAGAAATGAGACACACCATTGCGGGGTGGTGATGAGATATGCTACGGATATCCTGTTAACCAGAGGACGCGGACCATGAGCCATGCACTTCTCGGACGATGGGGGAAGAACCTCGCGGTGCGACTGCCCAGTGAAATCGCCAGCGAACTGAGTTTGCGCGATGGCGAACGGGTGGAGATCGTTGCTGAACTCAAGGGCAGATCGTGATCCGGCGGGCGAAGCCGCGGTTTACGCCGGACGAGATCTTCGCCGGGAAGTCGCCGTCGGAATGGCGGACGATCTATTCCCACGCCTACGAATGGGGAACCGCTGCCGGCCGGGAGAACGTTGACGAGTGACGGAGCCGGCCTGGCAACCCGATGCCGGGGATTTGATCTGGACTGACCTCAGTCCGGGGAATGGGAAAGGACGAGAGGGTCGTGCGCCGGCCCTGGTCGTTTCCTCGCGCTCGTTCACCACCAACACCGGGCTTGCGGTCGTTTGTCCGATTACGTCGCAGGTCCGGCGGTTTCCGACCAGCGTGGTGTTGCCGCCCGACCTACCGGTCGCGGGCGAGGTGCTGATCAGCCATATCCGGAGTATCGATATCGCGGCGCGGCCTGTCAGCTACGCGGGGGCGTCGATCGGGGTGGCGCTCGCGGACGAGGTTCGGGCGAAGCTCGCGACGGTGATCCGGATTTAGGGGCCTCGGTGCGGCGGTCCTGGCGGGTCGCCGGAGCTTCCTGGCCGCAGACGCAACCAAAGGTCAGGCACGCGGTGGGCGGGCCAGCGTTGGTCAGGAAGCCAGGCCGGCTTCGGAATGCCGCCGCGGACGGTCAGCGGACCAGGGCGAATGCGGTGTTAGTTGAGGGCCTGCGCGCCTTCGTCCTCCTCCGGCGGCGCCCAGCCACCCAGGCCCAGAGGGAGCAGATGATCGCGCGCGTCGAAGCGACCCTGCGGGTGACGAACTGAGCCTACGCCACGGTGGAGATCGTTGCTGTTCCAGGGCAGATCGTGATCCGGCGGGCGAAGCCCCGGTTGACGCCGGATGAGATCTTCGCCGGGACGTCGGCCTCGGAGCGGCGTATGATCCGTTGCCACGCCCACGAACGGTGGCCGGGCGGGGAATGGTCGGCCGTGGCAAACGCGCGACTGCTATCCGCCGAAGCCGTCCACGACATTCGCGCGCAGGAACTCCATGTTCATCTCAATGCCCAATCCCGGCTTCGACGGCAGTTTCAACCGGCCGCCGCTGTTGTCGAGCGGCTCGGTAATGAACGCGTTGTAGCCTGAGAGATCCCACCGCGACGTTTCCAGCCGGTAGAAGTTCGGCGTCGACATCATCACCTGCGCGCCCGCGACGACGTTGATCGGACCGCTCGCGTCGTGCGGCGACACCGGGATGTAGAACGTCTCCGCCAGCGTGGCGATCTTCTTCAGTTCGCTGATCCCACCGGTCCAGGTCACGTCGGGCATCAGATAGTCCGTGAGGCGGTTCTCCAGGATCGGCAGGATTTCCCATCTGGTGTGCAGCCGCTCGCCGACACTGATATGCGCGTTGACCTTCTCGCGCACCTGACGCAGCGCGTGATAGCTCTCGACCGGAACGGGCTCCTCGAACCAGTCGATCTGGCCCGCGTCCTCGAGCCGCCGACACAGGCGGATCGCCGTCGGCACATCGAAGCGGCCGTGCGCGTCGATCAGGATCTCGATGTCCGGTCCGGCGATTTCGCGCACGCGGGCGGTGAGGGCGGCGGCGATCTTCTCGCCTTGCCTGGTCATGCCGCCATCGAGATAAATGTCATCGGCGGCGCCGATGCGATTTTGATGCGGGAACGGATCGAACTTCAACGCGGTATGTCCGGACTCGACGATGGCGCGGATTTCCTCCACGACGCCTTCATCGGTGCCCATATTGCGGCCATTCGGATGCGTGTAGAGCAGAATGTCGTCACGCACCTTGCCGCCGAGCAGCGCGTAGATCGGTTGGCCCAGCACCTTGCCGTGAATGTCCCACAGCGCGATGTCGATGCCGCTGACCACATTGGTCGTGGCGCCGCGTGAGCCGGTGTAGGTGAACGAGCGGAACGTTTTGTGCCAGAGCCATTCGATCCGCGACGGATCCTCGCCCACCAACAGGTCATTGAGTTGGCGGATGATGCCCGCGACGGCGCGATTGGCGATCTTGGTCGTCGTCGTGATTTCGCCCCAGCCGGTGATGCCCTCGTCAGTGCGGACTTCCACGAAGAAGTATTCGCCCCAGAACGTGCCCGCCGCCTTCACCAGCCACGGCACCAGCTTCGTGATTTTCATGGCCGTTCATCCTCCGCTCTTTCAGTGGCGCGGAGCCCAGCATGGACCGCCGGTCGCGCTGTTCGCAATCGCCACTGGGCCGGACAAAGGCGGTGTCTCCAGCTTTCAGCTGAAATACAACTTCAGCGCCGTCTCCCCGCCAATGATCCGTCGCTGGTCCGGGTCCGGAACCCACAGCCTGAAGTCATCCAGCGTCTGCTGATACGTGACCTTGCCCTCGAACGAGGCGAAGGGTGCGTCGCTCCCCCAGACCAGACGTTCCGGCCCGGCGTCCTCCAGCAGTTTCCGCGCGTAGGGCAGCACCGCCGTGCCGCCCAGTCGGTAGCCGGCGGAGAGCTTGACCCAGGTGCGGCCGTTCGCCACCGCGCGCAACACGGTCTGGAACGTCGGGCACGCCAGGCCGAGCGTCACGTCCGGATAGCCGAAATGATCGACCACGGTCTTCACCCCGCTCGCCTCGATCGTCGGCATGATCGCCGGCAGCCGGCCCGGTCCGACATGCAGATGGACGTGCCAGTCGAGGTCGCGGATCCGGCGCAGCAGACGCTTCCACTCATAGGTCTCGATATTCGGCAGCCGGTCGTCGGACAGCGAAATCCACACCAGCCGGACGCCGTTGATTTCGTCCGCCGCCATCCTCTCCATCGTATAAAGATCGAGGTCGGGATCGGCGATGATGGTGCCGCGCAGCCGCTTGTGCCGCCGCACCGCGCGGATGACGTGGTCGTTGTAGGTGCCGTAAAGGCTGGCGCCGGCGATCTCGCCATACTGGATGCCGTGCCGGTCGAAGAGCGCCAACACCTGCTCGGCGGTGAAATCGTAATCGGGCGAGTGGCGCGGCCTGGCGACGAACGGCAGCGTCCTGTCGAACAGGTGGAAATGGCAATCGACCAAAGGATTATCGGTTGAGGCCTCGGTCATGGAACTCCTCTCGGCAGGTGCCGCGGGACGGATCACGCGGGCCGCGGCACCGCTTTCGGCCGCGGTTGCAGGAAGATGGCGACGGCGCCGATGAAGGCGCAAATCCCCACCGCCAGCAAGGCCGGCGGGAAACTGCCTGTCGCCTGGCGGATCGCGCCGATCATCCAGGGCGCGGCGAACCCGGACAGGTTGCCGATCGACACCACCATCGCGATGCCGACCGCCGCCGTCTTGTCCGAAAAGCTCTCGCTGATCCCCGACAGGAACGGTCCCTTGATCCCGAACGTGCCGATCGCCGAAACCGACAGCGCGACCATCGTCAGCATCGGCGATGAGATCCAGAAACAGGCGATCATGCCGGTCGCCGCCACGATGCCGGCGATGGCGGTATGCCAGGTGCGCTCTCGCGTCTTGTCCGAGTGCCTGGCCCACCAGATCATCGCGAGCGTGCCGCACAGGAACGGAATGGCGGAAACGAACCCGGTCTCGACATTGCTCAGCCCGAAGTTCTTCACGATCTGCGGCAACCACAGCGCCAGCCCGTAACTGGGCACGCCGGTGCCGAAGAACACCAGCGACAGCACGATCACCCGCGGATCGGCCAGCAGGCGCAGCGATTGGACGAAGGTCAGCTTCGGTCCCTTGTCCGGATGCTCGGCGCGCTCGCGGGCGATCGTCCGCTCGATCCAGTCGCGTTCTTCCGGCTTCAGCCACCGGGCTTCGGCGGGCTTGTCGGTCAGCCAGAACAGGATGACGACGCCCACCAGCAGAGCCGGCACCGCCTCGAGGATGTAGAGCCACTGCCAGCCCTTCAGGCCGAGCACGCCGTTCAAACCCAGGAGCATCCCGGAGATCGGCGCGCCGAACACGCTGGCGAGCGGAATGCCGATGGCGAACATGCCGACGTAGCGGGCACGGTAGGCACGCGGGAACCACCAGGTCAGCCAGAGCATGATGCCGGGAAACAGCCCCGCCTCGACGGCGCCCAGCACGAAGCGGACGATGTAGAACGAGGTCACCGAGTTGACGAAAACCATCGCTCCGGCGACCAGTCCGCAGCATATCATGATGCGGCCCAACCAGATCCGCGCGCCGATCTTCTCCATCAGGTAATTGCTGGGTGTTTCGAAGATCAGATAGGCCAGGAAGAACAGTCCCGCGCCGAAGCCGAACACCGAGGGCGACATGCCCAGATCCCGGGACGCGGTGATCGCGGCGAAGCCGATGTTCACACGGTCGATGTAGGCGATGATGTAGCCGATCACCAGCACCGGCACGCAGCGCCGGCCCACCCGCCACAGCAACCCGCGGGCGAACTCGGAGTCCTCGTCGGCGCGGGGCGTGGCGTCATGCATGGTCATGTCCGATCGACGTTTCGGTCCCGGTCGATGCGGCGGAGCGTGCCTGGCCACACGCTCCGCCGAGGCCGTGTGGGGGCGGCGTCAGGCGGGCGCGCCCTCGATCACGCTGCCGAACAATTCCCAGCTTTTGCCGTTCCACTTCTCCAGTTGCAGCGCGCGGACCGGATGATGGTTGGTCGGGCTGGTGTTGATCTTCAGGCCCGACAGCAGCACCGGGATTTCCAGATCATGCAGATTGTTCGCCTGCTTCATGATGTTCTCGCGCGAGAAGTCGCCGTTGCACTGCTGAAGCACCCGCAGCATGGTCTTGCTGAAGCCGTAGGCGACGACGTAGTTGTTGTCGGATTGATCGGCGCCGGGCATGTACTTGTTCATGAAGTCGCGCCATTCCTTCATGCCCGGATCGTTGGCCCAGGTGGGGTCGGAGGGATCTTTCACGAAGGCGCCGCTGATGATGCCAATGCCGTTTTCGGGGCCGGCCGGGTTCATCACCGCGCCCACGGAAATCGAAACATTCGACATGAAGAACAGGTCCGGCTTCCAGGCGAGGTCATGCACCTTGCGGATCGCCTGCGCCGACATCTTCGGCAGCGCGGCGACCATCAGCACATCGGCACCGGACGACTTCAGGATCTGCAACTGGCTGTCGGCGGTGGGATCGGTTGCCTCATAGGTCGCGGTGGTGACCATCTTGTCGAACTTATCGCCGAGCACATCCTTGAAGCCGAGGTAATAATCCTTCCCGAAGTCGTCGTTCTGATAAAGGATCGCGATCTTCGCGTTGGGCTTCTGCTGCAGGATGTACTTCGCGTAAACCTGCGCCTCGGTCCGGTAGCTGGGCTGCCAACCGATGGTCCACGGATAATCCTTGTAGTCGCCCCATTTGTCGGCGCCGGTCGCCAGGAACAGATGCGGCACGTGCTTCTGGTTCATATAGCGCACGATCGCGCTGTTGGTCGGCGTGCCGAGCGTGGCGAAGGTGAAGGCGACGTTTTCCTCCTCCACCAGGCGGCGGGTCTGCTCCAGCGTTTTCGGCGGGCTGTAGGTGTCGTCGAGCGAGATGTAATTCAGCTTGTGGCCGGCGACGCCGCCTTGCTCGTTCACCATGGCGAAGAACGCGCTCTCCAGCTTGCCGAGCACGCCATAGGTGGAGGCCGGACCGCTGTAGGGGCTGGTGTTGCCGAACTTGATTTCGGTGGCGGTGACGCCGGGCGTGTCGGCCGAGCGGACGGCGCCGCTGGTCAGAACGACGGCCAGCGCACCCACCGCCGCCAGAGCAAAACGCTTCATCCCGTGACTCCCGTTGGTTTCGTTGCGAGCACGCTTTTATACGGGCGGCGGGAAATGGCAATCGGGGCGTAGGAGCGGGTCGGCGGCGGCGTTTTCCGCGTGCCGCGGCTGGCTTTGACGAGGAGGACGCGGAGTGCCCTGAGGTCGCGGAGAAGACGCTTCGCACGTTTAAAAGCGACCTCCGCGACCTCAGGGCACTCCGCGTCCTCCGCGATTAAGCGGACCGCGGCATGGGCACGACGTACGGACCATGACTCCCGCCCGGTGTTGATCGCCGGCGGATATGGCCGCATCAACGGAACAGCAAACCAGACCAGGATGAAGCAATGAGCGGACCTCTCGACGGGATTCGGGTTCTCGATCTGACGACGGTGCAGATGGGGCCGTGGTGCACGCGGATCCTGTCCGACTTCGGCGCCGACGTGATCAAGGTCGAGGCGCCGGAGGGCGACTCGTCGCGCTATACCGGCGTGCCGCGGCATCGCGGCATGAGCGGCAGCTTCCAGCACAACGGACGCGGCAAACGCGCCATCGCGATGGACCTGAAGCAGCCCGAGGCGCGGCGTGCGCTGTTGCGTCTGGTGCCGACCGTCGATGCACTGGCGTCGAACATTCGTCCGGCGGCGCTGGCCCGGTTGGGGCTCGATTACGAGTCGGTGAAGGCGCTCAATCCGTCGATCGTTTATCTCAACATGGTCGGTTACGGCAGCGGCGGACGTTACGCGGGCCGGCCGGCGTACGACGATCTGATCCAGGCGGCGTCGGGCATTCCAATGCTGCTGCGACGGTCCACCGGGCAGCCGCGCTACATTCCGATGGCGGCGATCGACCGCATCGTCGGCTCGGCGGCGGCCAACGCGCTGCTCGCGGGATTGCTGTGCCGCGCGCGCACCGGGACCGGTCAGCGGATCGAGGTGCCGATGTTCGAGACGATGGCGCAGTTCGTGCTGTCGGAGCATATGCAGGGCCAGACCTTCGATCCGCCGACCAGTCCGGCGGGGTATCCGCGGACGCTGTCGCCGCATCGCCGGCCGTACGAGACCAAGGACGGGTTCATCGCGGTGCTGCCGTACAACGACGGCCAGTGGCGGCGGTTCTTCGAGGCCGTCGGAAAGTCGCACATTCTGCAAAGCGATCCGCGGTTCGCCGACATCGCCAGCCGAACCGCCAACATCGATTCGCTTTACGAAATGATCGGCGAGGAACTGAAGCATCGCACCACGGACGAGTGGCTGGAACTGCTGGAGCGGAACGATATTCCCTGTATCCGTCCGCATACGCTGGAGACGCTGCTGGAGGATCCGCATCTCGCCGACGCCGGTTTCTTCCAGTGGGAGAACCATCCGTCGGAAGGCCGCATCCGCACCATGCGGGAGCCGAGCACGTGGACCGAGACGCCGCCGCCCACGGGTCGGTTCGCGCCTCGGTTGGGGCAGCACTCACGAGAGATCCTGGCGGAAGCGGGATTCGCCGAGGCCGAGATCGATGCGCTGATCGAACTCAAGGCGGTGATGACGGAGACATAAGCCGATCACACGGCGATGAACCCGCCGCGGTCGATCAATGTGCGCACCGCGCGAAACAGGTCGTCGCACTCCCACCGCAGTTCGACTTCCTTGCGGTTGATCGGTCCCGAATAGCGCCGGTCGTGACGGAGCACGATGGCCGCGTACCGGACCGCGAACTCCGGGCAGGCCTTGGTGAGGCGCTGGAACTCGGCGCCAATCCCGTTGCCCCAGTTTTTCAGATTGTCGGCGGTGGCGGTCACGCCTTCCTTGAAAATATCCAGCAGCTCGTTCGAAGTCCTTGTATTCGCTGAACAACCGGTCCAGCAGCAGGCTGCTGCCGTGCGAATTGTAGCTCACCTGGAACAAACCCGCTTCGACCGTGCTGGAGGTGGTATTGCCGCCGGTGCTGTCCTGGCCGTCGCAATACTGGCCTGAACTCTCCAGCATGCCGAGGCCGTACATCAGGACGAACAAATGCCGGAGCACCGGTTCCCCGCCGTGCGAATTATTCATGCCGAACGCGTCGAAGTCATTCCGGCAGTGGGTCAGTGCGTCCGTGAACGGGTCTCCACTGTCGGGCTTCGCCATATCGAGTTCGACGGGATGACCTGACTTAAGTCTGACGTAGGCGCGGCCGAACGAGATGGCCATGCCTTTGACGTAGCCTTTCGGCGCCAGGCCTCGGCGTTTCCAATTGACCTTCGCCAGTGGCGAATGCTCCGCCAGGGTGGCGATCAACGGTATCGGCGCGGTGTAGGTCAATTTCTCGCCTCCGTGTTTCATCGCGCTTGAACAACGTGGCATTATCCGCCAACCTCGTGCCTGAGGTATGAAGCAGATCACAAAGCCGAACGCCGGATGCTGATAGATATACGCACGCGGATATCGAAGTTCACGCGTTGACCGGGTTGATCCGGACAAGGAGACGTAGCATGGCGATGTATCCCGATCGTGACGGCGACTACATGATGACCGAGCCCGGCTCATTCGCGCTCGACCGCAACACCAACGTCGTTCGCATTATCATGCACCAGACCTGGGCTCCCCAGACCATCCACGACCAGGCGCCGATCAATTACCGCGAATGGACCCGGGCGACGCGCGAGTCCCATGCGAAGAACCCTCAAAGCCAGTTTGGCGTGTCCGCGCATTTTACCGTGGAATGGGATGGCCGGATTTTTCAGCACGTCGATACCAAGGACGGCGCCAAGGGAACACGTGATTATTCCTATAACTCCATCCACATCGAGTTCGCGGCCCGGGATCAACCGCTGACCAACGATCAGATCTTTTATGGCGCGAACCTGATGGCGTGGATCGCGAGTCAGCATCCGAATGTTAAATTGCTCACGGTCGGCGGCGACAGCAACAAAGAGCCGGGCGACAAAAAGCAGCAGGGCATTACCTGCCACAGTTTCGTTGAGATCGTCGGGAATGTTGACAACCCGAAATTGGATTGCCCAGGAGCGGCGATTGTGAAACAGATGAATACGGTGGCGGTCCTGGCGTCGGTGCGGGCGGCGATTCTCGCGTCATCGACGACGGCGGCGGCCTCGCCTTAGCAGCCCGCTCCGACCGCTCCAAGGCCAGGACGTGACAGATCGGCGAACTGCGTTCAGGCTCGGCGATCGGAATGGTGGCGGGGAGCAGGCAATGGACACGATCGCCCAAGACACGCGGTTGCCGGTCGATATCGATGCGCAACCTTTGGTTCAGGCCGCCGCCGCGATGCGGCCGCTGCTGCGTACGTATCAGGTGGAGATTGAGCGCGAGCAGCGGCTGCCGAAGCCGTTGTTCGAGCAACTGCGCGACGCCGGGTTTTACCGAATGGTCATCCCGCGGGCTCTGGGCGGGCTGCAGGTCGATCCGCTGACGTATACACGGGTCGTTGAACTGCTGGCGGAAGGGGTCGGCTCGGTCGGCTGGAATTTGGCCAACAACAGCATCGGGCAACTCGTGACGCTTGGGCTGCCGGACGACGGCGTGCACGAGATCCATGGCCAGGGGACGCCTTCGGTCATCGCCGGTACGGCGGTGCAGGGTGGCGGCACGGCGGTGCCGGTCGATGGCGGCTACCGGGTCACCGGCCATTGGACATTCGGCAGCGGCTGTCAGGAGAGTTCCTGGATGCTGGGGAGCTTTCAGATCCTCGACGACGAAGGCAAGCCGCGGCGGCGGCCGGACGGCGGCTCGCTTTACTGGCGCGGGGTGTTTCCGCGCGCGGAGGCGACGGTGGTGCCGGGAAGTTGGGATGTGGCGGGCCTGCGCGGCACCGGCAGCTTCGACTGGACCGTCACGGACGTGTTCCTGCCGGAGCGGCGGACGTGCCCGCATGTGGGCGTGCCGCTGGACAATCAGTGGTCGCGGTGGCCGGGCCTGACCTACGCCTTGCCGAGCCAGTGCTGGGTTGGGCCGCATCACAGTTCGGTGATCACCGGCATCGCGCGCGCCGGCATCGAGGCGCTGATCGCGCTGGCGGTGGAGAAGACGCCGCGGGGCGCGGATTTCCGGCTGTGCGACAATCCGCAGGTGCAGGACGCCGTCGGTCGCGCGGACTGCGATCCTGAACGCCGGGCGCGGTCTATCGGAGCGCGATGATCGCCGAGTTGTGGAACACGATCGCCAGCCGGCGCCGAGACGACGCTGCAACAGCGCGCGCGGTGCCGGCTGGCCTCGACGCATGCCGCCGATTGCGCGCGGGAGGCGATGAACCTGGTGTACCAGCTCGGCGGCAGCACGTCGTTCAAGCGCGAGAGCCGGCTGGCGGAATGCTGGCGCGATCTGCACGTGGTGGGACAGACGGTGACGATCGGCGCGGAGTGGTATCCGATCGCGGGACGGGCGCTGCTGGGGATGGATCCGGGATCACGGCTGCGGTAGCTCGGGTCTCCTCAAACCCGTCGTGCGAGCACGATCCGATTTGAATTGGTGCCGGCGCTGTTATTGCCGACCCCCCAGCAGTTCGCCGTCTTGGTGAACGACTGCCGGTTGATCATGACACCGGCCACGACGAACGGCAGGCCCTCGATCGCATCGATCACGTGACGTTCCAGCAGCACTTTGCCGCCACGCACCTCGCCGACCTCGAACGCGACCCATCCGTCGGGCCGCACCACCCTGGCGAGTTCGATGAACACGCGCCGCACGAATGCCTCCCACTCCGCGACGCCGCGGTGCCGATCGATTTTCACGTCCCGCGGATCGATGCCGGCGAACCAGCAGCGTAACCAATTATCGCCCTCATAATCGACGATATCGAGAAATGGCGGCGACGTGACGACAAGATCGACGGCAGCATCCGGCAGCTCCGGCGTGCGATCCGCCGGGCCGGTCATGAACAACGCGGGCGGATGCTCCCGAGGCGAGCCATCGGCGAGCAGTCCGCGGCTCTTCTTCAAAATGATCGCGTCGACATCGCGCGGAGGTGGCGTCTGGCCGCGCTTCTCGTTGATCTTTCGTTGCGCGGTGAGCGAGGCGGCCTGATTGGGCGGCAGCGTGTAGACCGAGAAAAACCCCGGCGAATGCCCGGTCAAACGATTGAGCGCCACCATGCGGATCCATCGATCCACCGGATCGAGCGTGCCGGCCGCCGCGCGTTCCAGCAGCCACGCGCGCACCGCCCGGATACGCCCAAGAGTTCGCCGGGTGAAAGAACGCCGTCAGTTCATCGTCCGGGTCGGCGCGTTCGCCCGGCCCGGTCGATCGCAGTCGTTTGGCGACCGCTTGTAGTGACACCGGCTCCAACCGAGGCCGCACCAGCATCTCCGACAACGGATTGATATCGTTTCCCACCGGCCGGCACCCCATCAGCGCCGCCTGCAACGGCGTCGTGCCGCGTCCCGCGAAGGGATCGTAAACCGTGTCCCCGGGCCGGGTCAGACGCGCGATGAAGAATTCCGGCAGTTGCGGTTTGAAGCAGGCACGATAGCTGATTTCATGCAGGTTGTGGCCCTGCCGCTGACCCGCCGTCCAATACTCGTTGACGAAATAACGCACGCCCGCTTCGTCGGCTTCCAGCGTGGCGGCGCCATTGAAACTGAACTGGCGGAGAATGTCGGGAAGCGTGACGACGTCCATGGCTACGGCACGTTGACCGGCACGACGCTGATGCTGTTGAACGGGGAGCCGTTGATCAGTTTCGTGCTGATGACGGTATAAATCAGCACGTTCTTCTCGGTATCGATCGACCGATGGATCTGAAAGCTCTTGAAGAACACCGACGCCTGGGCGAATCCGATCACTTCCCGCTTCGGCAAATTCGGCGGAATCGTAATCGGCCCCACTGCCCGGCAGGCGATCGAGAATCGGCTGGGATCCTCGGCCAGGCCCAGCCCGCCTTTCACGCCGCCGGTTTCGGCACGCGACAGGTAGCATGACACATTGGCCACTTTCGGGTCGTCGTAGCGGTCCACCACGATTTTATCGTCCGGACCGAGCCAGCGAAACTGCGTGTTCATCGAGTTCGATTCGCGTTTGCGCCTGGACCGCGCACGACAACGACAAAAACATGGTGAGCAGAAGATAACGCATGGGTCCCGCTTCAGGTTAAGGGCGATCAGGTGAGCACAGATCAACCGACCACCACCGCCGAGTCCAGTGAAAATGTCAGGCTGACGACCGAGCCATTGGCGAACACCAGATCCGATGGCGCGGTGACCCGCAAAATCCGCTGGTTGACCTGAACATCGTACCGTGCCGAGCCACCGAGGAAACTTCCCGCGACAACCGTGCCATGCAGCGTGTTGGCCTGGGGATCCGGATGCGTCGAAATGGACAGGCTCTCCGGCCGCAGCGACACGGTCACGGCGTGGCCCTCCGCCGCACCGGCCGGAAAGAGACAGCCGATTCGCGCGCCATCGTCCAGCAGCACTTCGCCGCGGTCGCCAGGCCCGGCCGAGGTTTCACTGACGCCACGCAGCAAATTCGCGGCGCCGATAAAGCGGGCGACGAATTCATTGGCGGGCCGAAAGTAAATCGCGCGCGGTTCATCCATCTGCGCCACGCGTCCGAGTTCCATGACCGCGATCAGATCGGACATCGCCAGAGCCTCCGCCTGATCATGCGTCACATAAACCGTGGTCAGGCCAATCTGCTGTTGCAACCTGCGGAGTTCGATGCGCATTTCTTCTCGCAACGACGCATCCAAATTCGACAACGGCTCATCCAACAACAGCAGCCTCGGCTTGTGCACGATCGCGCGGGCCAGCGCCACGCGCTGTTGTTGCCCGCCCGACAGCCGTGTCGCCGGGCGATCGGCGTAACCGCCCAGACCGACGGCGCCGAGCGCCTCATCGACGAGAGTGCGGATTTCCTCTCGTCCGTAGCGCCGCTCCTTCGCCACGCGCAATGGAAAGGCGACGTTCTCGAACACCGTCATGTGGGGCCAGATCGCGTAGGACTGAAACACCATGCCGATGCCGCGGCGATTGAGCGGCACCGACATGCCGGTCGCGGAATCGTGGAGCGTGATGTCGCCAACCTTGATCTGACCCGCATCCGGCCGCTCCAGCCCGGCGATGCACCGCAACGTGGTGGTCTTGCCGCACCCGCTCGGCCCCAACAGCGTGAAAAATGTTCCCGGCGGCAACGCGAAGGAGAAGTCCCGCACCCCACCCGCTTTCGCGTCGGCCCGGTCGCCATACACTTTGGTGAGGCCGCGCACACTCAACATGATTTAATTTCCATGCACGTCCACTCCGCCACGACGCGTGAACACGAAGAACACCGTCGCGATGATCGTCATCAGCACGGTCCAGATCAGTCCGAACGCCGCGAGTTCTCCGCCCTGCCCGTTCACCCACTGATCGAAGATCGCCACCGCGATGACCTGCGAGTGCGGACTCGCCAGCAACACCGCGATCGCGAGTTCCTTGTTGGCGATCAGAAAGATGAACAGCCAACCCGCGACGAGAGCCGGCGTCATCAGCGGCGCGACGATGCGGCGCAATATGGTCATCGTGCCCGCGCCCGCGACACCGGCGGCTTCTTCCAGTTCCCGATGCAATTGCAGAACGGCGGCGTAAACGTACCGCATGCCAAACGGCATGTAGCGGATGACATAGGCGATTCCGATGATCCACAGCGTGCCATAAACCGGCAACGGCACGCGCAGCCAGAATTCCATCACCGCCACGCCGAGACAAATCCCCGGAAACACCAGCGACAGCGTCGCCAGTTGATCCAGCACCCGCCCCCCGGTCCGTTCCGCGCGGCGATCCATCCGGCCAACGCCGTGATCGCCATGATCGCCGTCGCCGCGCCGGCCGCCACCAGCACACTGTTGATCGCGAGATCGACGTAGCCTGGCGCGGTGAACACCGCGCGGTAATTCTTCAACGTCAACGATGCGAAGCCCGCGAGGCTGATCGCGCGCAGGAACGGCAACAGCGACATCCACGCCAGCGTCAACAACGGCAGCAACAGAACCACGATAAAATTGAGCACGATCAGGGCGCCCGCGATCCACCGCCCTCGCCCGAGGTCGAACGGCCGCGGCCGATAGCCTTTGCCGGTGATCGAGTGATAACGCTCGGCGTGCCGCGAAAGCCGCCCGTAAAACGCCAGCAGGACCGCGACGATCACCACCATGACGATGGAAAACGCCGCCGCGTGGCCAAGATCGGGCGGCACGGTGATCGTGAACTCGTACACGTCCGTCGTCAGTACATAGATCCGGCCGGGCATGCCGACCAAAGCCGGGACCTCGAACCCACCGATCGCGCGAATGAACACGAACAAAGCCAGCGCGAGCAGCGACGGCATCGCCAACGGCAACGAGATCCGCCGCAGCGTGTCGAACACCGAGGCACCGCTCATGCGCGCCGCCTCCTCCATATCGGCGTTCGCATTACGGAACGTTGAGCCGAGCAGCAGAAACACCAGCGGGGACCAGAGGAATCCCTCGATCAGGATCATTCCGGCCATCGAGTTCACGTTGAACAACACGCCGGTCTCGCCGGTCATTCGCCGCCACAGATCGTTCAACGGCCCGACCTTACCGAGCAGGAACAGCCAGGCGATCACGTGCAGCACGTAAGGGGTTCCCATGGAGATGATGGCGACGAGATACGCCAGCACTTTCAGCGGCGCGTTGGTGCGCTCCACCAGCCACGCCAGAGCGCCACCCGTCACCAGCGACAGCACCGTGCTGCCGCCGGCGAACAGCAGGCTGTTCCACAGGCTGATCAGTGCGCGCTTTTCGATCACCAGCTTGTGATAATGCTGAAACGTGAAGCCTGTGATGTCGCCGAACGCGTCCGTCACCGTCACGCTGTCCTGCAGCAGCATCCACAACGGCGGCACCATCAACGCCACCAGCACGGCGCCCACGCCGAACGCGATGACGACCCGGGAATCCGTCAAGGCGTTGTTCAACGAAACAGCTCTTTATACGTCGCGGTCCATTCCTGTGCGTGATCGCGCACCATGTCCGGCGTGATCACATTGACCCTGAACCCGCCGGCATCCGGCTTCAGTTCCGGAATGCGCGCCGGCACGTCGGGATGAGCGGGGATATAATCGTTGTCGGCGAGGATCTTCTGGCCCTCTTTGGACAACATGAACTCCACCATCAATTTCGCCGCGTTCGGATGCGGCGCGCCGCCCGTGATGCTGACCAGGCCCATGGTTTGCAGCACCGGCTCCAGCTTCAGCCATTGCACCGGCGCGCCGGCCCGCATGCTGATCGCTGCGTGGTAGTTCAGGATCATCACGCACAGCGGATACTCGCCCGAGATCACGTGATCGAGCACCACGCGCTGCGCGCCCGGGATCGTCACCGGCTGCTGCTCCGCGAAGGTGCGGAGATAGGCCGTGCCCTTTTCCTCGCCCATCGTGCTGAGAATGTTGTACACGAAGCCGGGCGGTCCGCCGGGCGTCAGATCATAGGTCCAGGCGATCTTGCCCTTCCATTTCGGATCCAGCAGATCCTGGTAGGTTTTCGGCACGTCCTCCGGTTTCACCAGGTTCGTGTTATACGCCGACGTCCAGTAGAAGATGTTCAGCGCGGTCCAGGTGCCGTCCTTGCTTTTGAGTTCCGCCGGCCAGGAGTCAACGGCCTTCGGCGTATACGACATCACCAGCCGAGGATCGCGCAACAGAAACACCGTGTTGGAGCCATCGAAGATGTCGGATTGCACCCGCCGCGCCCGCGCCTCGTTGACGATTTTCAGCGCGACATCGGACGAGGCGGCGCGAGAGTATTCGACCTTGATGCCGGGATATTTCGCCTCGAACCCAGCCACCATGGGACGCACGATCTGATTGACGATCAGCGTGCTGTACCACACAACCGAGCCTTCCTTGCGCGCCGCGTCGATCAGCGCCTGATCCGGTTCGGCCGCCATCGCGCCCTGGGTGAACAGCAGCAAGGCAGTCAGCAGCACGACTTTCATTGGAAGAGCTCCTGATAAATCGCGGTCCACTTCGGCAACTCGTCACGCGCCATCAGCGGTGAGATGTAATTGACCTTGAACTCGCCAGCGTCCGGCCGAAGTCCCGCGATGCGTGGCGCCACGGTCGGACTCGCTGGCAAATAATCGTTATCGGCAAGCACTTTCTGGCCCTCGTCCGACATCACGTATTCGACGAACAGCCGCGCGGCATTCGGATGCGGCGCATCCTTCAGCACGCCCATCAGGCTGAATAAGCCAAGCAGCGGCTGCATTTTGATCCAATCGACCGGTGCGCCCTGAGCGGCGCTGATCGCGGCATGATGATTGTAAATCTGCATGCCGATCGCGTACTCGCCGCTGATCACCTGATCCATCACCGCGCGCGGCGAGATCGGCAGCGCCGCCGGCTTCAACGCGGCGAACCGCTTCAGGTATGCCATTCCGGCGTCCTGGCCCATCGTCGTCAGAACGTTACCGATGAAACCGGGCGGTCCGGTAATCGCCAGCTCCGACGTCCAGGCGATCTTGCCCGCCCATTTCGGCGAGGTCAGATCTTCGAATGTTTTCGGTGCGTCCGCCGGCTTAATGAGATTGGTGTTGTAGCAAAGCGTCATGAAATACAGGTTCGAGGCCGTCCAGTATCCGTCTTTGTCCTTGTATTCCGGGGCGAAATGCGCGGCGGCGCGTGGCGGATAAGCGGCGACGACATGCGCGTCCAGCAAGGTGTAAATTCCGCTGGTGACATCGAACACATCCGCCGCCGTCCGGCCGGCGCGCGCTTCATTCAAGATCTTCAGGGTCGTTTCGGTGTTGCTGGCCCGCGCATAGGCAAGTTTGATGCCGGGAAAGCGCGCCTGAAACGCCTCCGCCAGCGGGCGCGCCGCCTGATTGACGATCAGACCGGTGTACCACGTCGCCGCTCCCTCCTTGCGCGCCGCTTCCACCAAAGCCGGATCGAACTCCGCGGCCCATACGGCGTGCGTCATCAACAACAGTGCCACGACAATGGCCCGCATCGTCTGCCCCCCAGGTTGCCTCCACCGCCATTGTGGGCCGAGGCTTCGGGCTCCACAATCCGCGCCATGACCAAACTCCCTCTCGGTCGAGCCGTCCGGCACGCCTGGCGATTGGACCCGGATTTCGTCACCGTCAATCACGGCTCATTCGGCGCGACTCCAGAAAGCGTGCTGGCCGAACAAGATCGGTGGCGCCGCCGCATGGAAGCGCAACCGACCCGTTTCATGGGCACCGAGCTGCCCGGCGCATTGCGCGACTCGGCCGCGCGCCTCGCCGCGTTCGTCGGTGCGCGCGCCGAGGATCTGGTCTTTGTCGATAACGCCACCAGCGGCTGCAACGCCGTGCTGCGATCGTTGCTGCTGCGCCCCGATGACGAGGTCCTGGTGCTGGATCAGGGTTACGGCGCCGTCCGCAACGCCGTTCGTTACGTGACCGAGCGCGCGGGCGCACGCATGACCGAGGCATCGTTGCCGTTTCCGGCGGTCACGGCTGACGGCATCCTGACCGCGGTCGTCAACGCACTGGGGCCGCGCACACGACTTGCCGTGATCGATCACATCACGTCCGGCAGCGCGCTGGTCGTGCCGCTGGCGCGCATTGTCGCCGCTTGTCATGATGCGGGCGTCCCCGTGCTGGTCGACGGCGCGCACGGCCCAGGCCATGTTGATGTCGACCTGCCCACGCTCGGCGCGGATTGGTATACCGGCAATTGTCATAAATGGCTGTGTGCACCGAAGGGTTGCGCATTCTTATGGACGTCGGCGACACGCCAGGCAGCCACCCATCCGACGGTCATTTCGCACGGCTTTGGCCAGGGGTACCTCGCGGAATTCGACTGGACCGGCACACGCGATCCCTCCGCTTTTTTGTCCATCGGAGCCGCGCTCGACTTCCACGCACAACTCGGCGGCGCATCGCTGCGGGAGCGCAACATCGCTCTGGCCGCCGAGGCCGCGGCACTGGTGGCGCGCCGCCTCAACACCGAA
Organism: uncultured Alphaproteobacteria bacterium; assembly: GCA_963719675.1. Classification (GTDB taxonomy): domain Bacteria; phylum Pseudomonadota; class Alphaproteobacteria; order Acetobacterales; family Acetobacteraceae; genus Rhodopila. Next base: position 73,761 of record CAVRDN010000072.1, read on the forward strand.
ACGATCGACAGCGATTGCACCGGGGCGATGCGGTTGGTGCGCCTGCCAGTCCGCGGAGACGTCGCGGCCGCGCCGTTCCGCGCCCGGCTGCTCGCCGCCGGCACCGATGCCCCGGTCCACGCGATCGGCGGAGGGCTCTGGCTTCGCCTGTCCGCTTTCGCCTACAATGAACCGGACGACTATGCGCGCCTCGCCGACATCGTCGCGGGCGTTTCGCGGGAGTGCTGACCATGACTGTCGAATTCATTGGCATGATCCATCATCGCCAGGCGTCGGAGATCCATCCGCCGCCGCCCGTCGTGCTCGACCGCGGCTACATCCGCGAGTTCGCCCAGGCGGCGGAGGCGGGAGGGTTCGATCGGGTGTTGGTGGGTTATTTCGCGGATGGACCGGACGGCTTTCTGGTTGCCGCCGCCGCCGCCGCCCACACCGAGCGTCTCGGATTTCTGGTCGCGCATCGTCCCGGCTACGTCGCGCCCACGCTGGCGGCGCGCAAGTTCGCGACGTTGGATCAGATCACCGACGGCCGCGCCGCGATGCACGTCATCACCGGCGGCGACGACGCCGATCAGTTCCGCGACGGCGACACGCTGTCCAAGGAGGAGCGCTACGACCGCACCGACGAATACGTTGGAATCCTGAAACGCATCTGGACCGAGCCCGGCGCGACCGTGGACCACGAGGGCAAATACTATCGCTTCAAAGGCGCCTCGACCGCCATCCGCTGTGTGCAACAGCCGCGCATTCCGATCTATTTCGGTGGTGCATCGGATGCCGCGCTGCGCGTGTCCGCCAAACATGCCGACGTTTACGCGCTGTGGGGCGAAACCCACGCGCAGGTCAGGGAAATCACCGCGCGACTGCGCACCGAGGCCGCTCGTCTCGGCCGCACGTTGCGCTTCAGTCTCTCCTTCCGCCCCATCCTCGCGCCCACCGAAGACGAGGCCTGGGCTCGCGCCGAGCGCATTAAGCAACGCATCACGGAACTGCGCGCCAAAGCCGGACTGACCACGCGCGAGCCACCGAACGAAGGGTCGAAACGTCTGCTGGCCGCCGCCGCGATGGGCGAACGTCTCGACACGCGGTTATGGACCGGCGCCGCGCTGGCGACCGGCGCGCGCGGCAACACCACGAGCCTGGTCGGCACCCCCGAACAGGTCGCCGAGGCGCTGTGCGATTATTACGACCTCGGCGTCACCACGTTTCTGATCCGCGGCTTCGATCCGCTGGAGGACAACATCGAATACGGCAGGCACCTGCTGCCGTTGACCAAAAAGCTGATCGCCGAACGCGACGCCTCCCGCGCCGCGGCGGAGTGATCAGCTCCCCGGCAGTCCATACGCTTCTGGAAAGAAGTAATCCTTCCACGATTTTGGTTTCACCTTGATCGTGCCGACATCGTACATGAACTGCGCCTGCTGCATGGTCGTTTCCGGCACCATAGTCCACTTCACGTCCTTGCCGCTTCCGGCCGCGGCAACGAAATCGACGGTCAGTTTCGAGTTCGCTGTCCTCGATCCAGTAACGCGCCGCGGTCTGGATGTCGTTGGCGACCCGATCGGTCGCCTCGACCATGGCTTCGTAAACCGCCTGATACAGCTTCGGATTGGCGTCGTGAAACTTCTTCGACGTATAGGCTACCGTGTACGTCGTCGGACCGCCGCTCAGATCGAACGACGTCGCGACCGTGTGGACCTTGGGGTTCTGCAACTGAAACTGCATGAACGGCGGCAAGGCCACCGAGCAATTGATTTCACCGGCGCCGCTCAACAATGCCACCGTCGCATCCGCCGGAGACATCACCACGGTCAACGGATCGAACCGCGCGAACTCCTTCACTCCATACAGCTTAACCGCCGCCATCTGCACCGAGACGGCGGGCGAGGACACTTTCAACGAAGGCACCGGAATTTTCGTGCATTTGCCCAGATCGGCGATCGTTTTGATCTCAGGGTCGGTGGTGGTGATGACGTAGGGCAGCGTCACCAGCGCACTGATCGCCCGCACTTCGCGCGGCGTGCCGACGGTTTTCGCCCAAAGCGTGAACATGCCATTCGGGCTGCCGCCGACGATATCCACTGTGTCAGACAGCAACGCATCGTTCATCATCGCCGGGCCATTGAACCGCACGCCGGTGACTTTGACCTCGGGGATGCCCAGAGCGGCGGCATGTTTCTGGATCAGCTTCTCATGCTCGATCACATTGAACTGCAAATAGCCCATCGAGAACTGGCGCGCGAACCGCACTTCCGGCACCTCGGCGCGGGCAACAGCCGGCAGCAGCGCGGCAATGCCCAGCAACAAATAGCAAATCATAACGATCAATCCTCCAGCGTCAGGCGATAAGCCTCACGCGCCGCGTGTGCGTCAATACGGCCCTCGGCGAGGTCGCGCCGCACCAGGGCACGATCACGCTCGTTGGGCGGTCCGTAACCGCCCGCGCCGGCAATGGTGATGTCGATGATCTCCCCGGCGCGCAGTCCGCCATGACCGCCGCGAAATGGGTCCGCGCCGTCGCGTAAGGTGACGTCGGCCTTGCCGCCTGGTGCGCCACCCGCGAGACCCCACGGCGCGGATCGAAAGCGCGCGCCATCGACCCGCACCCGGCACTTCGCCTCGGCGCGGTAGACCCGGCGCAAGCCCATGCCGCCGCGCCACCGTCCGGCGCCACCGGACCCATCGACCAGTTCGTAACGTAACAATGTCAGCGGGTATTCGGTTTCCAAAGCCTCGACCGGCAGGTTGGAGGTGTTGGTCATATGCACATGCACACCATCCAACCCATCCTTGGTCGGCCGCGCGCCGGAACCCCCGCCAATCGTCTCCAGGTAGACCCACAGGGCCTTGTCCTTCGGCTGCTGTCCCGCGAACGTAATGGAAAAGCAGGCGCCATTGCTCGCCGCCGTCACGCGGTCCGGCACGGCCTGAGCCAGCGCGCCGAAAATGAGATCCACCACGCGTTGGCACAAACTCAACCGCCCGTTCACCGCCGCGGGATGCACGCAATTCACCACGGTCCCCTCCGGCGCGGTGACATGCAGCGGCCGCGCGAGACCGGCATTCGGCGGGATCGTCGGATCCACCACCGCTTTGACGGCGTAATAAACCGTGGAGAGCAATGCCGTGTAGGTCATGTTGAGGCCGGCACGAATTTGTGGCGGTCCGTCGAAATGCAGATGCATCTCATCGCCGCGCACCGTGATCGCGCACGCCACGTCGAACTCCCCATCGATTTCCGGGCAGTCATATTTGTCGGCGAAGCCGTACCGTCCCATCGGGAATCGCCGCGATTCCGGCCCGCATCTTGCGCTCCGCGTAATCCTGCAGCGCGGCCCCGGCGGCGAGCACGGTATCGCGGCCGTACTTGGCGCACAACGCGCGCATACGCTCGACACCCAGCCGGTTGGCGGCCATCTGGGCGCGAAAATCCGAGAGTCGCTCGCGCGGCACCTGACAATTCAGCAGGATCAGTTCCTGCACGTCGGTTTGCAACTCTCCCGCCCGATACAGGCGAATTGGCGGAATGCGCAGACCTTCCTGATAAATATGCGCATGCCCACGATCCGCGAAATCCGCGTGATGCGCCAGATTGACGGCCCAGAAGGTCATTACGCCATCGACGAAGACCGGCTCGGCGAGCACGATGTCCGGCAAATGCGTGCCGCCACCCTCATACGCGTCGTTGCCGCAAAAAACGTCGCCGGGCCGCATTTGTTCGATCGGGTGCCGCTTCATGATGTGCGGGATCAGGCCAAGGAAACTCCCGAGATGCATCGGGATATGTTCCGCCTGGCACAGCGTGTTGCCGTCGAGATCGAACAACGCGGTCGAGCAGTCCCGCCGCTCCTTGATGTTCGTGGAATAGGACGCGCGGATGAGGGCTTCGCCCATTTCCTCGACGATCGAGGATAACGCGCTGCCGATAATCTCGACGGTGATTGGGTCGATGTTCATGCGGACTCCAGGATCAAATTCAACCAGGCATCGACGCGCGCCGTCATGCCATCGGGAATGAAGGTCGTCGCGTCCATTTGCTCGACGATCGCCGGGCCGTTGAACCGATCTCCGGCCTCGAGACGATCACGATCATATACCGGACAGGATACGAACGTGCCGGACAGCCAAACGGGCCGCTGTTCAGTCACCGCCCCGGCGCCATCGATGCCGGTCAATGGCATCCGCGTAAAGGTTGCTTTTGGCACGACACCGGCTGCTTCGACGCGAAACGTGACCAGTTGCACCGGTTCGTCATCGGACGCGTACCCGTACAGCCGGCGATGCACGGACGCGAACCCCGCCGCGAGCGCGGCCAGGCTATCGGGTCCAATCTCACCATCCGGTAGCGCAACGGAAAGTTCGTAATTCTGGCCGGCGTACCGCATGTCCACGGTGCGGCTGATCCGGCGATCATCGACGGCGATACCTTCATGTTCGAACCAATCGCGCGCGCGCTCGGTCAACGATCCAAACGCCTCCGTCATGTCGTCCAGCGCCTCCGGTGCCAGTGCCCGCAGCCGGGTCACGGCGAAATCCGCGCGCAAATCGGTCAGCAGCAGACCCATTGCGCACAATATCCCCGGATTGCGCGGCACCAGGATGCGGCCAATGTCCAGTTCCTTCGCCAGCCGCGCCGCATGCAGCGGGCCCGCGCCACCGAACGCGACCAGGGTGTAATCCCGCGGATCGTAGCCGCGCTGGACCGAGATCACCCGGATCGCCCGCACCATATTGGCGGTCACCACCGACAGAATTCCCTGCGCCGTCGCCATCGGATCAAGTCCCAGCGTCGCCGCGAGACGACCGATCGCCTCTCGCGCCAGGTCATGATCGATGGCCATGCGTCCCCCGAGCAGATATCGCGGGTTTAGCAATCCCAGCAGAACATTGGCGTCGGTGACGGTCGGTTCCGTATTTCCGTATCCGTAACAAACAGGCCCAGGATGAGCGCCCGCGCTGCGCGGACCGACCTTAAGCAGGCCGCCGTCGATATAAGCGATCGAGCCGCCGCCGGCGCCGACGGTATGAATGTCGAGCATGGGTGCCTTGATCGGATAGCCGTGCACGACCGCCTCGCCCGACAGCCGGCATTCCCCTCCCGACAGCAGCGCCACGTCGGTCGATGTCCCGCCCATGTCGAACGTGATCAGGTCGGGATATCCCGCGAGGCGTCCGATTTCTCGCGCGCCGACCACGCCGGTCGAGGGACCCGACAGAACGGTACGGACCGGCAAGCGCTCCGCCTGCTCGAAGCTGATCACGCCGCCGTTCGATTGCGTCAGATGCGGCGTCGCGCGCACGCCCAGATCACGCAGCCGCTGACTCAACCGCTGGATGTAGCCGCGCATCACCGGGCCGAGATAAGCATTGACCACGGTGGTCGATAGCCGCTCGAACTCACGAAACTCCGGCGCGACATCGTGCGAGACGCAGGCGAAGGCTTCGGGAAATTCCTCGCGCAGAATGCGAGCGGCGATTTCCTCATGCGCGGTGTTGATGAACCCGTACAGGAAACACACGGCGACAGCCTGAACGTCCGCCGCGCGCAAGACCCGAACGGCGCGACGAAACGCGGCTTCATCCAACGCGACTTCGACCGAACCGTCGTGACGCAGCCGTTCCGGCACCTCCAGCCGCAGGTCGCGCGACACCAGCGGCACCGGCTTATCCACCATCAGATCGTACAGATCCGGGCGCTTCTGCCGCCCGATCTCCAGCAGATCGCGAAATCCATCCGTGGTGATCAGCCCCGTCCGCGCACCGCGGTGCTGGATCAGCGCGTTGGTCGCGACCGTGGTGCCATGACCGAAATATCCTATCGTATCCGGAACGGCATCGACGCGCGCGATCGCCTCCGCAACTCCGGTGGCGATGCCCAATGACGGGTCATCCGGCGTGGAACTGACCTTCCAGACCGCGACCCGGCCCGATGCGTCGTCGAACAGGCAAACATCGGTGAACGTTCCTCCTGAATCAACTCCGACACGCCAGGCCATACCGCATCCTCAGTGGTCAACTTATCCGAATCAGGATAGCTTACGGCCTTCCCCCTGACCATGGAATGTCATGTCGCCACCTGTCGACCTCGTTCAATCCGACACGGACCTGCCCGAGCGCGTACGCGTGGTGGTAATCGGCGGCGGCATCATCGGCGTCACGACGGCCTTGTTCCTCGCCGAGAAGGGGATTTCCGTCGCTTTGTGCGAGAAAGGCCGCATCGGCGGCGAGCAATCCAGCCGCAACTGGGGTTGGTGCCGCACCATGGGCCGCGACTTCAGCGAGATCCCGCTGGCGATGGAAAGCCTGCGCCTGTGGCGCGGCATGAACGAACGCACCGGCCGCGAGACCGGATTCCGCCAACCCGGCATCCTGTACTTATGTGAAAATGAAAAGGAGGTCGCGGTCCAGGAGGAATGGCTCGACCAGGCCAAACTGTTTCAGGTAAAGTCACGGCTTTTGCGTGGCCAGGAACTCGACGCGGTGATGCCCGGCGCGAGCGCGCGTTTCGTCGCGGGCCTGCACACCCCCACCGATGGCCGCGCTGAGCCGGCCCAGGCCGCGCCGGCGATCGCGGAGGCCGCGCGCGATCACGGCGCGAAGATTTTCACCAACTGCGCCGTCCGCGGAATCGACCTGCACAACGGCCGCCTCGTCGGCGTCATCACCGAGCGCGGACGAATTCGTTGCGACGCCGCCGTGCTCGCCGGCGGTGCCTGGTCGCGCCTGTTCGCCGGCAACGCGGGCCTCGATTTGCCGCAACTCAAGATCCTGGGCTCGGTTTTCCGCACGGAACCGCTGTCCGGCGGGCCCGAGATCAGCGCCGCGGGTCTGGTCTTCGCGCTGCGCAAACGTCTCGACGGCGGATACTCGGTTGCACGGCGCAATGCCAACACGGCCGAACTGACGCCGGATCATTTTCGCCTGCTGTCCGACTTCTTCCCCCGTCTGCTGGCCAACCGCCACGAAATCCGATTGCAACTCGGCAGCCGCACCTGGGAGGAACTGCGCACCGCGCGCCGCTGGTCGCTGGACCAAACGACGCCGTTCGAGGCGGTGCGTGTCCTCGATCCGAAGCCGAAATCAAATATCCTCGCCGAAGCTCGCGAGGTGCTGTCTCGCACCTTCCCCGCCTTCGCCAACATGAAAATCGCCGAATCCTGGGCTGGCCTGATGGACGTCACGCCCGACGCGGTGCCCGTGATCGACGAGGTCAAACGCACCCCCGGCTTCTTCATCGCCACCGGCTTCTCCGGACATGGCTTCGGAATAGGCCCGGGAGCGGGACGTTTGATGGCCGATCTGGTGGCGGGGGATGCGCCGGTGGTCGATCCAAAACCCTTCCGTTTGGACCGCTTCGCGCGCGCTCACTGATTATGTTCGGCTCAGGTGTGCTCGCGCAACGCGGGATGTTCGCGTTTATCTGCTTTGTCTGGGGCACGACCTGGCTCGCGATGAAGGTCGGCATCGCGACGGTTCCTCCGGGCACGTTCGCCGGCCTGCGTTGGACCGTGGCGGGCGCGGTGCTGCTGATCATCTTGCGCCTTCGAGGCGAGCGGGTCCGACCGCCGCTACGCTATGTACCGCGTTTGATTTTCGTTTCGGTGCTGTTGATTACGCTCAATCAGGTCATTCAGCTTTACGGCCTGAAATACATCACGGCCGGCCTCGCCGCGGTTATCAGCTCCGCGCTGACGCCTATCGCTTTGCTGGGATTCTCGGTCGCATTCGGGCAGGAGGGATTCACGAAACGCCAGATCGGGGCTTTGGCGTTGGGCGTGGTCGGGGTCTTCACTTTGTTCGGGCCAGCCGCCGTCGCGGGAACGTTGCACGCGACACAAATCGGCGGAGCGCTCGGCGTCACCATCGGTTGCCTGTGCTACACGGCGGGATCCGTCATGACACAACCGATGATGCGGCACTTCGGCGCGGTACAACTCGCCGGCCTCACCGATATGATCGGCGGCATCGTCCTCCTGCTCTCCTCGCTTTTATTCGAGCCCGGCGCGTGGGCCGCCATGTCGTTCCATTGGGGTTGGCCATCGTTCCTGGCCTGGATGTATCTGTTGGTCCCGGGCGCGCTGATTTCCACGACGATGTACTTCCTGCTGGTCCGCGACTGGGGCGCCAGCAAGCCAGGCCTGTACACGTTCATCTCGCCGGTCATCGCCGTGATCGCCGGCGCGTGGCTGTTCGGCGAACATGTGGACTGGGGAGACGCCGTCGGCATGGCCCTGATGCTCGGCGCCGCCGGCCTTGCATTGCGGCGCGGCGCGGTGGCACGCTGATCGCGTGGCGACATTCCGATTCTTGCATTGTGCCGATCTGCATTTGGACAGTCCGTTGCGCGGGCTGGAGGCCGATCCCGACGCGCCGGCGGACGCGATCCGCGGCGCGACGCGGCAGGCGCTGATCAACCTCGTCGATTACGCGATCGCGCAGCGCGTCGATTTCGTGCTTGCCGCGGGCGATCTCTATGACGGCGACTGGCAGGACTGGCGCACCGGTCAGTTTCTGATCGGGCAGATCGCCCGGCTGTCCAACGCCGGCATTCCGCTGATCGGCATCCGCGGCAACCACGACGCCGAGAGCGTCATCACGCGCCGGTTGCGCCTGCCCGGCGACAGCGCGCGGTTGCTCGATCACCGCCGCGCGGAGACGTATCGCCTGGCCGATCTGCCGGTCTCGATCCACGGTCAAAGCTTCGCGACAAGAGCGATCACCGACAACATCGCGCTCGGCTATCCGCAAGCCGATGCGGATCGGTTCAACATCGGTCTGCTGCACAGTTCGGTTGGCGAGCGCGCATCGCACGACAACTACGCGCCCTGCTCCGTCGCGCAGCTCAATGGACACGGGTATCGGTACCTGGGCGCTTGGCCATGTGCACGCGCGCGAGGTCCTGTCGCGCGATCCCTGGATTGTCTTCCCGGGCAATCTGCAAGGCCGGCACATCAACGAAACGGGAGCCAAGGGCGCGATGCTGGTGACGGTGACCGACGGCACCGTCACGGATGCCACGTTTGTTCCGTTCGATACGGTTCGCTGGGCTCGCGTCGATGTCGCGCTGACGGAGGATACCAGCGAAGACGCGGCTCTGACTCTGGTGCGCACCGCGCTCGCGGCGGCGTATGAGCAAGCCGACGGACGTTTGCTGGCCGTTCGTATTGTGCTGTCCGGCGTTTGCGCCGCGCACGAGGCGTTCAGTCGCGATCTCGGCGCCGCGCGCGAAAAGATCCGCGCGGAGGCTCTGAGCATCGCCGGCCCGGGAATGATCTGGACCGAAAGGGTTGACTTTCTGACGACGCGCCCGAAGTCGCGCGACGTTGCCGGCCAGGACGCGATCGGCGCGCTGATCCGCGCGTTACAGCAGACGGACGCCAGTGCCATTGCCGCCGACGTGCGACGCTACGCCAATGAAATGCTGAGCAAGGCCCCCCCGTTGCGCCAGGCGATCGGTCTCGAGCACGTCGCCGAAGCCGAAGATCTGACCAATTTGACGCAGCGTGCGCGCGATCTGCTGCTCGGCATGCTGGAAGAGTGAGGCGACGTGCGCCTGACCTCCGTCACCCTCAATCGTTACGGCAATTACGAGGCCGAACGGATTTCGTTCAGTCCGGCTCAGGGCACGGTCAACGTTCTGCTCGCGCCGAACAGCGCCGGAAAGTCGGTGCTGCGCAATGCGTTCGCCGACCTGCTGTACGGCATCCACAATCAAACGCCAATGGGATTCCGGTACGGCTATACCGCCATGCGCGTGACCGCGGACTTCATTCGGCCCGACGGGTCTCGGGCCACATTCAATCGCCGCAAAACCCGCGGCAATATCGTCACCGATTCCGACGACGCGGCGCTGGACGCGGGATTTTTGCATGGCATTCTCGGCGGCCGTGACCGCAGGTTGCTGGAGCGGCTGTTCGTTCTCGATACCGAAGGATTGCGCCGAGGCGCCGCCGATCTGTTGGAGTCGGGCGGCGATATCGCCAGCGCACTGCTCGCCGCGGCCGGCGGCATTCGGCAGGCCCGCGCGTTGAAGCAGACTCTGGAACGCAAGCGAGACGAACTCGCGCCGGAACGCAGAGTTGCCGCGCGACCGTTCTATCAGGCGCTCGACCAGTTTCTTGATGCGCGGCGCAGGACCACAGCCGCGACGTTGCGACCGGATGCCTGGTATCGTCAGGAGCAGGAACGCACTGAACTGGAAGACCGCGTACGCGCGCAGAATGCGGCGGCCGACGCGGCATTGGCGGAGATCGCCCGGCTGGGGCGTGTCCGGCACGTGCGCAGATGGTTGGCGCAACGTAGCGAATTGCTGGCCTGGCTCGAAGCCAATCCGGATGCGCCACGGCTGGGGCCGGAAACCCGACGCGCGCTCGAAGATGCAAGGTTGGATATCGCCACCAGGGAAGAAGCCGCCCGACTGGCACAGGAGACATTCGAAGCCGCGGAGCGAGACCAGGACGATGTGATCGTCAACGCGGAATTGTTGGCGTGCGCCGAGCAGATCAAAGCACTGGTCGACGCGGCAGGCGGTGCCCGCACCGCTCGCGCCGACCTTCCTGGGCGACAGACCGAACACGAATTGACATTGGCGCGCCTGCGAGACCTGCTGCGCCAACTCGGTTCGTCGCTTCCCCCTGAACGCGCGGCCGAGGCTTTGCCGCGGCGCACGCTGTTGGCCCGCACGCGGCAACGCATCAAGGAGCACGCGGAATTGCGTGTCGCGGTTGAAGCCGCGCCGCCCCGGATCGCGGCACGGACCGCCGATCTCGCCGACTGCGAGCGCAAACTTGCCGATCTCCCGGTTGCTCCGGATCTACGCACGCTTGAGGCCACGCTTGAGGAAATCCGCTCCAACGGCAATCCCGCGGCGCGCCGTCTGGAAGCTGAAACCGTGCTGGCCGAGAGCGAGGCCGCTCTGGCCGCGGTTCTCGCGCGGGTTCCGGGATGGTCGGGGACCGCGGAGGCTCTCGTCGCTTTGACTCCGCCGGGGATCGACGTCTGGCGTCGTCTCGACACCGATCTGTCCGCCAAACGATCTGAACTGGCAGCGCAGCACGCGCGCCTCGACGATGACATCGTCAAGAAGGAGCAGGCGCAGGCGCATCTCGAGGCTCTGACGCACGGTGGAACGGTGTCGGATGACGCGGCGTTGGCCAAGGCGCGATCCCATCGCGATGCAGGATGGCAACTGATTTATCGTCATGCCTTCAGCGACGCGCCGCCCACGCCGGAGGAGGTCTCGGCGTTCGCGGGCGAAAAGGAGCTGCCTTTGGCATTCCATGACGCCATCACCAACGCCGATACGATCGCCGACCGCCGCGCGACTGACTCGGAGTTGCTTGGACGCATCGAAGCCGCGCGCCAGGCGGCGGCGGCGGCGGTAAACCAGATGCACGTCACCGGCGAGCGTAAGCGCCTCGCCGACGAAGCCCTCAAGCAAATTCGCCACACCTGGGCTCGACTTTGTGGTGCCTCCGGTCAAGAATTGGACGCCGCTTTATCAGACGTTCAGGCGTTCCTGAATGCCCGCGAACAGGTCATCGACGCGATGCGGCGTCGCGGCGTCGCGGTCCATGCCTGGACCTCATTGCAATCCCGTCACGAGCAGTGGACCAAAGCACTCGCGACGGCACTGGGAGAGCCGAGTGACGAGCTGCCGGTTCTCCTCGGTCTCGCCGATCGCACCCTGGCGGACGCAAGGCAACAGCACCAGGCGCGCACGGAACTTGAAACGTTACGGTCGCGCGCGGACAAGGAACTCCGCGACTCCATCGTCGCGCAGTCCACCGCCAATGAACGCCTCGCCGCGTGGCAGGAACGGTGGCGCACGCTGCTGATCGAACTCGGCCGCCCCGAAACCGAGGAACCCGCCGAAACCGAGACCGTCCTGCAGATCTTCAGCGAGATCGAAAAGGAACTGCCGAAAGCGACCTCGCTCTCCGAGCGGGTCGTCGGCATGACCGCGGTCATCGACCGCTTCACGACGTCGGTGTCGGAGTTGCGCCGCACGCTTCCCGGACTGACCGACGCCGCGGATCCATTCGACGCGGTGCGCGAACTCGACCGGAAGTTGGATATCGAGAGAGCCCATGACCAGCGCCACCGCATGCTGCGCGACACCCTGGCGAAGGCCCGCGAGGAATGCGACACGGCGACGCACGCGGCCACCGCGTCACGGGCGAAGCTTCACGCGGTGCTCAGCGTCATTGGTGCGGAAACAATCGAGGCCGCGGTCCAACGTCTCGGGTTATCCGATGAGCGAGCCTCCTTCGAAGCAAAACGGGATGAAGCGGAAGCCGAACTGCGCGCCGCCGGCGACGGGCTTTCCATCGACGCATTGATGGAAGAAGCCGCGCATCATCCGCCGGACGACGATGTCGCGCGCATCGGAGCCGCACGCCTGGCGCATAAGGAAGCCAACGACGCCGCGCAACGCGCGGTCGAAGCAGCCAGCCGCGCCAGGCAAAACATGGAACAAATCGTTCACGAAACCAACGTGAACGCCGCCGCCGCCGATCAGCAGGCGGCGATCGCATCGCTGTCCCGCACGCTGGACGAAGCGCTGCTGTATCATACCGCGTCGCTCCTGCTGGCGCGCGCGCTGGACGTGGTCGAACAATCCGGCGGCTCCGCGATGTTGCGGCGTCTCAGCGCGATCTTTCAGTCGCTGACCCACGGTCTTTACAGCCACGTCGTCAGCGAGCCCGACGACAACGACAAATCCGAGCTGGTCATGATCCAGCGCGACTTTCCCGATGAACGCCAGCACATCGACCAACTGTCCGAGGGCACGCGCGACCAACTCTTCCTCGCGCTGCGCGTCGCCGCGATCGAGGATCACCTCAGGACCGCGGAGCCGTTGCCGTTCATTGGCGACGACATTCTGCAGACATTCGACGACGATCGCGCCTTGTCGGCACTGCGTGTCCTCACAGAACTCAGCGCGCGCACGCAGGTCATTGTGCTCACGCATCATCGCCACATTCTGGACCTCGCGGCACAATTGCCGCCCGGCGCGATCTTCCGGTGCCAACGCGAACCCGCCGCCATGACGGCCTGAGTTCGCTCCGGTTGGCATGACTGGCACGATCGCCGCGCCGGTGGCAAATTCGGACGGAATGGAGAGGGACCCCAGGATGAGCGGCATCACGCAGGCGAATTTTACGTTCCAGGACTTTCGCACCACCGGCGGCGAGGTGCTGCCCGAGGTGACCCTCGCCTACGTCACCCGCGGGACGTTGGCCGCTGACGGACGGAACGCGATCCTGATCACGCACGGCTATACCAGTGGGCCCAGAATGATCGAACCGGGAGTGGCGTCGTCCGAGGGCGCGTGGAGCACGTTGGTCGGCCCCGGCGCGCCGATCGACACCGACCGATATTTTGTCGTTTGCTCCAACATGCTTGGGTCCAGCTACGGTTCGACCAACGGTGCGTCGATCGATCCGCGCACGGGCAAGCCATACGGATCCCGGTTTCCGCACATCACCGTCGAGGACATCGTCACCGCGCAGAAGCGCATGCTGGATGGGCTTGGCGTGAAGCATTTGCGCGCGGTCGTCGGCCCGTCATATGGCGGCTTCCAGGCGTTTCAATGGGGCATAACGTTCCCCGATTTCATGGACGGGATCGTTCCCGTCGTCACCTCGCCGCGACCGCCAACGTCCGATCGCGAGGCCGGATTGCTGAAATGGTTCGAGTCCGATCCGAACTGGAACGGCGGCGATTATTACGCAACTGGCGGGGTGAAGCAGACAATGACCGCGCTGCGCGTCGATACGCTCACGCGATACGGGATGGCCAACTCTCTCGCCGCGCGTTTTCCCACCAAAGCGGCCGCCGACGCCGAACTCCATCGCATCGCCTCGGCATGGGCGGACGCGTTCGACGCGAATTCCTTGTTCATTCTGGGCCGCGCGATGGAGACCTACGACGTCGCGTCGCATTTCAACCGGATCAAGGTTCCGGTGCTGTACGTGCTGTCGCGCACCGACGCGCTGTTTCCGCCGTCACTGGCGCCCGGCGTCATGGCGGGTCTGAAAGCCGCCGGCGTTGACGCGACGTACTTTGAAATCGATAGCGATCATGGTCATCTCGCCTCGGGTGCCGACGCCGATAAATGGGCACCGGCGCTGCGGGCGTTCATGACGAAACTGGAGACACACTGATGGATCAGGACATCGACTCACTGTTCGGCTTCGCGCCGGATTACGACTCGCCTATTCCGTATATGCAACGGACGCGCGAGTATTACAAAGCCATCGGCTACACCACGCCCTATCGCTGGGCTCACTACCTTCAGGCGCCGTTCACCGCGATGACGAAGCCGTTGTCCGAATGCAGCGTCGCGATCGTTACGACCGCCGCGCCGTATCAGCCGGATAAAGGCGATCAGGGACCCGGCGCGGCGTACAACGGCAGCGCCAAATTCTACCAGGTGTATTCCGGCGACACGAGCCAGGATCACGACCTGCGTATCTCGCATATTGGTTACGACCGGAACCACACGACCGCGACCGATTGCAACACCTGGTTCCCGTTGCCCGCGTTGCGCCGCGCCGCGGCCGCCGGCCGCATCGGCAAAGTGGCGCCGCGGTTCCACGGCGCGCCAACCAATCGCAGCCATCGCGTCACGATCGAAACGGATGCGCCGGAGATCCTGGCGCGCGTGCGCGAGGACAAAGTGGACGCCGTTATCGTGGTGCCGAATTGCCCGGTTTGCCACCAGACCTCCAGCCTTGTCGCCCGGCATATCGAGGCGAACGGCATCCCAACCGTTCTGATGGGCTGCGCCAAGGACATCGTCGAACACGCCGCGCGTCGCGCGCTTCCTGTTCAGCGATTTCCCGCTCGGCAACAGCGCGGGGAAGCCGCATGACGTGGCCTCGCAGGAACTCACGCTCGAACTGGCGTTGCGTTTGCTGGAGTCCGCGGTCGGCCCGCGAACGACGATGCAGAACCCGCAACGGTGGAACGCGGATGGCAAGTGGAAGCTCGACTTCTCCAACATCGAGCAACTGAGTGCCGAGGAACTCAGGCGCCGCCGCGAGGAATTCGATCGGCAGAAAGAACTGGCGCGTCCGAATCGCGTCGGGAAAGCCGCATGAGCCGGCCATTCACCGGGGTCCGCATCCTCGATTTCACGCAGGTGCTGGCTGGTCCTTACGGATCGTTTCAGTTGGCGCTGCTGGGCGCGGATGTCATCAAGGTCGAACGCACCGAGGGCGAGGACATGCGCCGTACGCCGCTGTCCCGCGAATGGGCCGACCGCGGCATGGCGCCGTCCTGGCTGGCGATCAACGGCAACAAAAGAAGTCTTACGCTCGATTTCCGCAAACCCGCCGCGATCAAAATCATTCGCGAACTGGCGGCGAAAGCCGACGTGGTGATGGAGAATTTTCGCGGCGGCGTGATGGATCGCCTCGGCGTTGGTTATAAAGCGTTGTCGGAGATCAACCCGAGCCTGATTTATTGCGCCATCTCCGGCTTTGGTCAGACCGGTCCGTACAGCCATGAGGCCGGCTACGACGGAAAGATCCAGGCGCTGTCTGGCATCATGTCGATCACCGGGCATCCGGAGATGGGACCGACGCGCGCCGGCTTCGCGGTGTGCGATGTGCTGTCTGGCATGACGGCGGCGTTCGCGGTGGCCTCCGCGCTGTATCAGCGGACGCACACGCACAAGGGTCAGTTCATCGACGTGTCGATGCTGGAGGCGAGCCTCGCGTTCCTGTCAACTCAGGTCGCTGACTTTACCGTCGCGGGCCATCGGCAGGAGCAATTCGGCAATCAGGCGATCAGCCGCAAGGTGACGGCGAATCTGTTCCGCGCCAAAGACAGCTATTTGCTGCTGGCGGTGAACGATGAAAAGCAATACCGCGCGTTGATGACGACGCTCGGCCGCGCGGACGTGTTCGACGATCCGCGTTTCGGCGACTGGTTCCTGCGCAAGGAGAATGAACAGGCGTTGCGGGAGATTATCGAGGCGGCGCTTCAGAGGCAGGACGCGAAAGCCTGGGAAAAGGAACTGAACGCGGCGGGCGCTCCGTCAGCGAGTATCTGGACGATCGAGGAAGTCATCGCGCATCCGCAGATCGTCGCGCGCGCGGTCATGCAGTCGGTGCGAACTCAATATGGGATGTTGCGATTGATGGGCTCGGGCTTTCAGATGGCGCATGGCGGCGGGCGGCTCGACACCGCGCCGCCGGAACTTGGTGCCGATACCGAGACGATCCTGGCGGAACTGGGGTACGACAAGGCGGCGATCGCGGGGTTGCGGGCGGAGGCGGTTATCTGACGAACCGGCCATCCTGACAGGCCGGTGCGGCGACAGATGGCCGGTTCAAGCCCGGCCATGACGTGGACGCGGCGTGTCATGACGTGGAGGCGGCGTGCCATGACGTGGAGGCGGCGTGCGATAAGTGTCAGGCGGCGTGCGTTCAGGGGCACATGGGCTGTGTGAGTGTCAACAACGCCCGCGCTCACCCCGCCAGCGCACGCTTCGCCACGCCGGCCAGATAGCCCGACGCGGCGGGCAGGATGGCGTCATTGAAGTCGTAATTCGAATTATGCAATTCGCGCCCGCCGTCGGAGGGCCCGTTGCCAATCCACGCGAACGCCCCGGGCCGCTGACCGAGGTACCACGCGAAGTCCTCACCGGTCATCGCCGGCGCCATGTCTCGCCGCAGCGGTATCCCCGCCGCCTGGATCGCTTCTGCCGCGAGGTCTCGTTCGGCCGGCGTGTTGACCGTCACCGGATTGCCGCGCAACTGTTCCACGTCGATCTTCACGCCGAAAGTTTGCGCGACGCCGGCCGCGACACGTTCGATCGCCGCCTCCATGTCGTCGCGCACACTTTCCTTCAGCGTGCGCATGGTGCCGCGCATCAACGCCTCGCCGGGAATTTGATTGGCGGCGCTGCCACTCTGCAAAATCCCAATGGTGATCACCGCCGAGTCCAACGGATCGACGTTGCGTGACACGATCGTTTGCAGCGCCAACAGCAGATGCGCCGCCGCGATCATCGGATCCTTCGCCAGATGCGGCAGCGCGGCGTGGCCCGAATGGCCTTTCACCGTGAAGATCACACGCCCACCGGATGCCATCACCGGTCCGTCATGCACCGCGATCGTCCCCGCCTCCAGGCCCGGCCAGTTGTGGTAGCCGAAGATCCGCTCCATCGGAAACCGCTCGAACAATCCGTCGGCGATCATCGACTTCGCGCCGCCGCCGCCTTCCTCCGCCGGCTGGAATACGAACTGCACGGTGCCGGTCCAGGACGGATCGCGCGCCAGCAACGCCGCCGCGCCCAGCAGAGACGTCGTGTGCCCGTCGTGACCGCAGGCGTGCATAACGCCCGACTTACGCGACGCATGCGTCACGCCCGACGTCTCCAGAATCGGCAGCGCGTCCATATCCGCGCGCAGGCCAACCGACCGGTTCGAATTGCCGCGCCGCAATGTCGCCACCACGCCGTGCCCGCCGACGCCGGCGACAAACGGCACGCCGAGTTCGCTCAACCGCGCCTGCACGAAGGCCGAGGTCTCCTTTTCATGCAGTGTCAGTTCCGGATTGGCGTGCAAATGGCGTCGCCATTCCGTCAGGGTGTCGTGCAGAGCGCGATCCATCAGCCATTCACCTTCCGAATGATTTCGGCCCATTGGTCCAGGATCGGCACAATCGCCGCGGCCTTGTCGGATTCCAGACTGCAGGACACCCGGTTCACACCGACATCCTGATAGCGCCGGATCAGATCGGCATCCGGTTTTTGTCCACCGATGGAAATCTCCAGCGACGCCGGATCGCGCCCGTTCTCTGCCGCCATCTGGCGGAACCGCGGGATCAGATCGAGCAACGGGGTCTTCGCGTATTCCGTCACCTGCGGCATCCAGCCGTCGCCATAACGCACCGCGCGCCGCGCCGAATACGGGAACGCTCCACCGACCAGGATCGGCGGGTGCGGCTTTTGCACCGGCTTCGGCCACGTCATCATCGGATCGAAATTGACGAACTCGCCATGATATTCGGCCTTGCTTTGGGTCCAGATGGCTTTCATCGCCTCGATCCGCTCGCGCGCCAGTTTGTGGCGGCTGGCGAACACGGTGCCGTGGTTCTCCATCTCGTCCTGGTTCCAGCCGTTGCCCACGCCGAACACGAACCGCCCGCCGGAGATCTGGTCGATCGAGGCCACCAGCTTCGCCGTTTGAATGGGATCCCGTTGCGCGATCAGGCACACGCCGGTGCCGATCTTCAATGTCTTCGTCGCCATCGCCGCCGTGGTCAGCGTGACGAACGGATCCATCACGTCATAGTAACGTTTTGGCAGGTCGCCGCCCATGATGAACGGCGTTTTGCGGGATAACGGGATATGCGAGTGCTCCGGAGCCCAGACGATATCGAAACCCCGCTGTTCCAGCGCGACGGCCAGCTCCGCCGGCGCCATGGAATAGTCGGTGAAGAACATCGATGCGCCGAATTTCATGACAGGCTCCTGAGACACGTCATTTGCACGGGTAGCGTTCGCCCAGAAACTTAAAGAATCCATCCAAAGCCGGCATTTGTCCATTCGCCGGGGACGCGCGCACCCAGGCCACGAACTCGTTCATCGTCGCGGACCGCTTCGGCGTGGGTTGCGGGAAACAAAACGGTTTGTTGTCCGCCGCGAGCTGCAGCCTGTCCTCGACCGCGCCCTGGGCGAAGCCATGACAGAAATTGATCTTGGCGTCGGCGCCGGCGGAATTGGGCGGCGAGGCGCACAAGGCCGCCAGGTCGCGCGCGGTGCCGACCCGAATATCGATCGGCTCGGCGGCCCAGGCGTGCCCGGCCAACAACCCCATCCCGCAAATTATCAACCGAACCAGGTTCATCGATCACTCCCGTTCAAAGTATCACCACGCCACCGCCGCCATCCCTCCGCGCGCAATTCGCACGCCGGGCAACCCCCGCAACCATATCCCCAGTCGTGCAGCCGCGCGCGATCGCCGAGATAGCAACTATGCGTTTCCACGCGGATTGTCTCCACCAGAGCGTCACCGCCCAAAGCGTGCGCCAGTTCCCACGTGGCCGCCTTGTCGCGCCACATCAAGGGCGTTTCCAGGATGAAACGCCGGTTCATCCCCAGGTTGAGCGCCAGTTGCATCGCCTTGATCGTGTCGTCGCGGCAGTCCGGGTAGCCGGAATAGTCGGTCTCGCACATTCCGGCCACGATGTGGCGGATGCCGCGGCGAAACGCCAGCGCGGCGGCGCAGGTCAGGAACAACAGGTTGCGGCCGGGGACGAACGTGTTGGGCAGCCCTTCCTCGGTCATGGCGATCGTCGCCTCGCTGGTCAGCGCGGTGGATCCCAGCCCACCGATGGCCGCGCTCAGATCGACGAGGTGATCGGGCCCCAGAGCCGGCGATGCCAGCGCGGCGCGGACCGGTTCGCGGCACGCCATTTCGATCGCATGGCGCTGCCCATAGTGGAACCCGATCGTCTCCACATGGTTATGGCGTTTCAGCGCCCAGGCGAGGCAGGTCGCGGAGTCCTGGCCACCGGAAAACAGGACGAGCGCGTGACCGGAATTTATCGTGGCTGCCATCCGTCCATCATGACAGCGCGCGCGCACAACGTCACGCGATCGGCGGATGGAGCGACACATGCGACAATTTTCGCCATCGGACGAAATCTTTGTGCTTCCGGTGGCGATGCCCGATCCGGTATCTCTCATGTCATGACATGCTGGTCGATCCGCCATCGAGTACGATTTCAGCCGTGAGCCAAACTCGCTCACAGTTGGGCGAGTTTACTCTTAAAGAGGACTGGTGGTCGGTCATTGTCGGGCTCTGTATCGTTGGTATCGCGTACATTCTGTTCGCGGCCGGAGGCAGTCTGAACTGGGTCGCCGCGGCGCCGGACTCGTGGACCTCGCCAACCGATCTGGGCAGACAGCTTGCCCGCGACTGGCTCCATTATCTGTTCCAGTTCCTGGCCATGCTCGGGCTGTTCACCATCGCGGCCACGGCGATGCGGCAGGACGTCGTCGGCTTCGTGGCTGGGTTCATTCTGGTCTATCTGCTGTCGCTCGCCGCGTTGGTGATTGGAGCGTGGGACGGCGCCGAGAGTTATAGCGTCGAGCCGGCGTTGATCGCGTTGGCGATCGGCGCCCTGATCGCCAACCTGCTGCCGCCTCCAGGCCGGCTGGCGGAAGCGTTCCGCGTCGAATTCTACATCAAGACCGGCATCGTGCTTTTGGGCGCCACGCTTCCCATCACGCTGATCGTCTGGGCTGGCCCGATCGCCGTGGTGCAGGCGTCGATCGTATCGATCGTAACCTTCCTCGTCATCTACTGGACCGCGCAGTTCCTGGAACTGGATCGCAAGCTGGCCACGCTGCTCGCGGTGGGCGGCGCCGTGTGCGGCGTGTCGGCGGTCATCGCGATCGCCGGGGCCATTCGCGCCCGGCGGGAGGACATGTCGATCGCGGTCGCCTCGGTCGTATTCTGGTCGATCGTCATGATCGTCGTATTGCCGCTGTTGGCGCGCGCCTGGTACCTGTCGGCGGGCGTGGGCGGCGCCTGGATCGGCACCTCGGAGTTCGCCGACGCGGCGGGGTTTGTCGCGGCCCATACCTACGGCGCCTTCGCGCGATCCCACGCGGTCACCGGAACCCCGGATCAGGCGATCTGGGCTTACACTCTGCTGAAGGTCATCGGGCGCGATATCTGGATCGGCATCTGGGCTCTCATCCTGTCGATCGTGTCGATGACCAAATGGGAACCCGACGGCATCCGGACACGCGTGAGCGCGATGGAGATCTGGCGGCGGTTTCCGAAGTTCATCCTTGGCCTGTTCGCGGCCTCCCTGGTGGCGACATTGGCCAGCCGCGGCCTGAGCTACACGGACTTCGACGCCACCGTGCGGCCGTCGTTCATCGCGCCGCTGACGAATTTGCGGGTGTGGGTGTTCAACTTCAGCTTCCTCAGCATTGGCCTGACCACACGGTGGCGCGGCTTCGCCCCCGCCGGAGGTACCGCGTTCATCGCGTTCGCCACCGGCGTGGTGGTCAACGTCGTGCTGGGCTTCGTCATGTCGGCGGTGGTGTTCTCCTCGTACTGGAGCAACCTGCAGCGATGACCTGCGTTGTCTGCGCTGCGGTTCGTGAACGATCCGGCGCGGATCGAGGCGCTGGTTCCTGGTCTGACCGCGATGGGCTCCGCGCGCGCGTCGGTGCGCGGCGACGACGGGATCTGCCTCGAACACGACCGCATCGTCAACGCGCGGGACGTGTGCGACCGGTTCACGTTGGCGGAACCCGGTTCCGCCCGCGGCAGCGAGCGAAGGCCAGGCGACGCGGGTCAGAGCGGGTCGGCGCCCACTCTGACCAGCAGTTTGCCGAAATTCTGACCGCTCAGGATCGCGCCCAACGCCGCCGGCGCGTTCTCCAGCCCATCGTGCACGTCCTCCCGGTAGATCAGTCCTCCGTCGGCGACCAGCGGAGCGGCCAGCATGCGCCACTCGGTCAGCCGCTCCGGCCGGTCGGAGACGATGAAGCCCTGGATCAGCACCCGCTTGCCGACGACGAACCCCAGGTTGGGTCCGGGCGGGAAAACGTGCTCGTTGTATTGGGAAACCATGCCGCACATCGCGACCCGCGCGAACGGATTGAGCTGCTCGAACACCGCCGCCTGCACCTCGCCGCCGACATTTTCGAAGTAGGCATCGATGCCGTCCGGACATTCGGCCCGCAGTTCCGCCCGCAGATCGTGCGAGCGGTGATCGACGCAGGCATCGAAGCCGAGGCTGTCCTGCACCCACAGGCACTTCTCCGCGCCACCGGCGATGCCGACCACCCGCGCCCCCGCGCGTTTGGCCAGTTGCCCCGCGACCGAGCCCACCGCGCCCGACGCCGCGGAGACCACGACCGTCTCACCTGTCTTTCGGTTTGCAGATCTCGGTGATGCCGGCATATGCCGTTGCGCCCGGCATCCCCAGCACGCCGAGATACGCCGACAGCGGCGCGGCATGGCGCTCGACCTTCACCAGGTGATCGCCCTTGGAAATGCAGTGCGATCTGCCAGCCGCGCGCGCCGACCGCGATATCGCCGACCGCGAACCCGGGGTGGTTGGAGGCGATGACCTCGCCCACGGTTTCGCCGGTCATGACCTCACCGATCTGGATGGCGACGGCGTAGGTTTGCTCCTCCCGCAGACGGCCGCGCATATAGGGATCGATCGAAAGCCAGATCGTCCGGGTCACCACCTCGTCCGGGCCGGGCGTGGGGATCGCGTCCTCCTGGATTTCGAAGTCGGTGCGGTTCCGGCTCGCCCGCGCGGACGCCGCTTCAGGACGACCGAGCGCCGAATGGCGGCGTTGCCGGCGTGGCTCATCACGCCGCCTCCGCTTTCAGCACCAGGCGGCCGGTCACCTTGCCGTCGCGCAAGCGCATCAGCGCGCTGTCCGCCTGGTTCTGCGGCACCGTCGCCACCGGCAGCGCGCTCAGCGATCCCTCCTGGGCGAGCTTGATCAGTTCCCGCAATTCCTTGGGATTGCCGACGTAGGAGCCTTGCACGGTCAGCGCGCGGATCGCCATCATCGGCAGCGGCAGCATCAGTTCGCCGCCGAACAGACCGACCTGCATCAGCTTGCCGCCCTTACGCAGCGCATTGAAGGCGAACCGCGCGGTCTGGGTGCCGTTCACGAGGTCGATCACCGCGCGGACCGGCCCGCCCGCCGCCTCGATGATGCGCTTCGCCACATCCGGCCCGGTTGCCGTCCACGACCTTGTGCGCGCCCGTCTTCAGCGCGGTCTCCCGCTTCTCCGGGCTGATATCGACGGAAATGATATTCCGGTGCTTCAGCGCCAGCAGCACCTTGATCGCGTTCAGGCCGAGGCCGCCGGCGCCCACCAGCACGATCGCCTCATGCGGCGGGATCGGCATGATCTTCTTGATCGCGGAATAAACCGTGATGCCGGAGCAGGCGTAGGTCGCGGCGACGGCGGGATCGAGCGTTGCCAGGGTCGATCAGATGCCGCGGGTGCGGGGCGATGACGTGCGTGCCGTAGCCGCCGTTGGCGTAAACGCCCAGGCTGCGCGCGGCCGTGGTGCACATGTTGTCTTCCTCGGCGAGGCAGGTCTCGCATGTGCCGCAACCGAGCCAGGGGTAGACGATGCGGATGTCGCCGACTTTGACGCCTTTGGCGTCCGGGCCGAGTTTCGCGACCCGGCCGACGATTTCGTGCCCCATGGCGAGCGGCAGGGTCACGCCGCGATCGGCCAGCGACATCTTCTGGCCGCCGCCGACGTCGTAATAACCCTCCCAGATGTGCAGGTCGGAGTGGCAGACGCCGCAATGGGTGACCTCGACCAGCACCTCGGTGCCCTTGGGCTCGGGCGTGGGGAGTTCGATTTCCTGAAGCGGCTTTCCGTTTTCGACGACGGCCCAGGCGCGCATGGTGGAGGTCTCCTTTGTGACGATGGGGGATGGATAGCGCCCGAGGGCTCGCGGTCAAGGGGAATGGCGGGGCGCGACTGAGCGGATGTTCGCCGGGATGCTCCGCGGAAACGGCCGCCGGGGATGCGGTTCGGACGGCGCGGGTCGGGCGGCGGTCTGGACTTGCCGCGAGGGAGTCGCCTGGTTATAGGACGCCTCCGCCCAGCGGGATGGGGCCGTAGCTCAGTTGGGAGAGCGCCTGAATGGCATTCAGGAGGTCAGGGGTTCGATTCCCCTCGGCTCCACCAGCGCGCCACGGAGCGCTCTGAAAGTGCTCATAATTTTCCGAAGTCTCGGGGCAGCCACCAATCAGGCCCACATATCACCGCGCCGATGGTTACCGACGGGGCCATGAACGGTCCGATCTTCCTGGCTTATGTCCGGCACTTCCTTCTGCCAACATTACAGCCCGGCGATTGGGTCATCATGGATAACCTGGCGGTGCACAAGGTGATCGGCGTCCGGACGGCGATCGAAAGCGTCGGCGCCGGATTGCTGTACCTGCCGCCATATTCGCCCGATTTCAACCCAATCGAGATGGCATTCTCCAAGCTCAAGGCGTTGCTCCGGAAACGGCGGCGGCCCGGCGGCGTGAAGAGCCTTGCTCGACCGCGTCCACGACCCGCTCACGAAGGTCATAGGAATACGCGGCTGGCATGGCTCCTTCCGGTCAGTGCCGGGAAAGACTTCGCAAACCGGTCCGATTCCCAACCGGGCCCGCGGATCAACCTGTTCGGATACCGCTCTGGCCAACGCCACCTGAGCGACGCCCGGCGCCAGGGTTGAGCCGACCGTCTCTCTGGCGTTCAGGGGGTACCCGCGTTGGCTTAGGACCGCGACAAACAATCGCTTGTTGATCTCGGGTCGCTCACCACCGCGGTGCCGCGGCATGTGCGGGAGGCGATGGCGTTGGTCGAGCGCCAAAGCGGATGTCATTTCAGATCGAATTGGCGCGCAGAATGAAGTTGGTGACCCAGCGCGCAAGTAAGGCTGAAACCGCTGTCAAAGCCGTGCCCCAACATAGATCTGCGATGGTGATCGCGGTTGGCCAGGTCTTCAAAGTCGCCTGGTTGGTCAGATCGTAGGTGCCATATGCCACAAGACCGAGAAGCGCACCGTTGCAGAGTGTCATGATCCAAAGGTCGTGTCCAAGGCTGGGCAGCACCGCGAACTTCACCACACCGGCGATATAGATGAAATAGAACAACGCCGCCGGCACAGGCCGGAAATGCTCAAGCAGGAGGTCGCCAAGACGCGGCCGATAAAGGGTATCGACCATCGTTCGCAGCCAAACAGCATCGATGCAGAGAAAGACCACGGCCGCGGCTGCATAAGCGATCAGAAAAGTCCCCATCTTCGACACCTGGAATGGTCACGTTGCGATCAGAATACGCGCACCGCGCGGATTTGGATCATTCGCGAACCATCTTTATGCGAGCGCATCGACGCATCGGATCAAGAAGCGATCACGGATATCGCCGAATCATCTTTTTAGCGAATCGATACGCGTTCGGCACCGCAGAGCCGGCGCTTATGGGTAAGGTTGGCCATCTCGATCGAGGTGTTTGTCGCGACCTGGCCGTGTTCGTGTGCTCAGGCCAGGATCACCGGGACGGTGCGGTGCTCGATCAATCGAATATGTCCACCGGCGAAGCCGCCCGCAGACTGGTTCCGAGAGTCTGCCCCAACCGCTCCGCGTCCGACATCCGTGCGGTCAGGCTTCGAGTTATCACGAAAGACCCATCCGCCCGCGCCACCATTCCGGTCAGCATCAGCCGCTGATCCGGCAGCACCCGCGCGTAACCGCCAATCGGCGTGCGACAGGACCCGTCCAGTTCCGCCAGCATGGATCGCTCGGCGGTGGCGACGGCGCGCGCCTCGGGATCCTCGATCGCCGCCAGCAGGTCCAGCAATTCCGCATCGTCCGCGCGCGTCGTGATACCGACAATACCCTGCGCGGCCGCCGGGATCATGATTTCCGGCTCCAAAACGATCGCGTTTGGCACATCCAAACCCAACCGCCGCAGCCCGGCCAACGCCAGCAGGCTCGCGTCACAGGCACCGGCGCGCAATTTCGCAAGCCGCGTCTGGACATTGCCGCGAATCGCCTCAACTCGCAGATCCGGACGAGCATGCAGCAACTGGGCCTGTCGCCGAACCGAGGATGTGCCGACCACGGCACCCACGGGCAGCGCGGCGAACGGATCGGACAGATCGGGGTCGCCGCACGCCGGCCCCAGGATCAGCACATCCCTGGCATCCTCTCGCTTCAACGTACAAGCCAGCACGATCCCCGGCGGCAGTTCGGTTTCCAGATCCTTCAGGCTATGCACGGCGAAGTCGATCCGCCGGTCCAGCAATGCCTCATGGATTTCCTTGGCGAACAATCCCTTGCCGCCGATATCGGCCAGCCGCCGATCCTGCACGGCGTCCCCGGTCGTGGTGATCGCGTGCTCCTGAAATACATTCATGTCTCGAAGTATCGGGCAAAATCCTCCCAACTCCCGCAGGAAGCCTCGCGTTTGCACCAACGCGAGCGGTGAGGCGCGCGTGCCCACGCGCAGCGGCAAATCGCGATGATGCGGCTTCACGCGGGGGCTTCTGACAATTTCTTCCAACATGACGTTCATCGTCCGCTTCCCTGTTTGGGACGTTTCGTTATCGACATATCATCCGCCGAACGGCTGATTGAGTCTGACAATGGTCAGATTGAGTATCGCGGCGAACGAGACCCATAGCAGATACGGTGCCAGCAGCAGGCTCGCTGTTCCGGAAATTGGGGCCAGCAACACGATCGGCGCCAAAATCGAGAGCCACAGAACCGGCACTTCAAGCAGCGCCCAGTCCGGGCGGCGCAGTTTGAAGAACAGCGGACTCCAGAGCACGTTCAACACGCCATTCGCGCAAAACAGGCCAATCACCAACGCCTTGCTCCGCTCGTCCTGGGCGTTCCGCCAGGCGATCCAGGCGGAGAGCGAAGCCAGGGCCAGGATCACCGTCCAGGCCGGCCCGAACAGCCAGTCAGGCGGCTGCCAGGAAGGCTTTTTCAGGCCGTGATACCAGGGAGAAAGTTCGGTCAGCCAGGCGCCCGTGCCGGCGACCAGGATTCCCCAAAGGACAGGCAGGACGATGTCGGCTCTCATGCCCGCGCCAGGCCCAGAAGATGTGCCATGTCCTTGAAGAAAATGCGCACGTGCGCCGTCGGGTTCGCGCGCGTGAGTCGCTTGTTCATGTAGGAGTCCCAGGTCAGACGTTGCACGTCGGGATCGCGGCAGATACTGACGAACCGCTCCCTCCGTCCATCACTGGAGTACCAGAACCACTGCATCATCCGCAGGATCCAGAACACTCGTCCGTGGGCCCGCATGAAGCGCCGCCGCGCCAACCGCAGCTTTCCTGGCATCGCCGTTGGCGAGGAATGCGCCCGCCGCTTCCGCCGCGAGCCGGCCGCCTTCCATCGCGTAGTAGATGCCCTCGCCGGACGCCGGCGCGACGACGCCGGCCGCGTCGCCAGCCAGTATCACGTCACGTCCATTATCCCACCGCCGCAATGGTCTCAGCGGGATGGGGGCACCTTCCCGGCGTACCGTCTCCGCATCGCCCAACCCGGCCACGTCGCGCAACGCGGTTACCGACTGACGAAGCGACAATCCTTTGTGGGCGGAGCCGACGCCGACACTCGCCGTGCCGCCGTGTGGGAATACCCAGCCATAAAAGTCTGGCGACAGCCTGCCCTGATAGTAAACGTCGCACCGCGTGCCATCAAAGCCGGAAGCCGGGGCGCGCACGATCTCGTGATAGGCGAACACGTGCGTGGCCCGCGCCGCACCCGCGATGCATTGCGCCGCCACCGAGGACTTCGCTCCATCCGCTCCGATCACCACCCGCGCGCGTACCTGCCGCGCCGGTTCGGATTTCGCTGCCCCCTTTGGATGAAAGTTCACCACGGCCATGCCATCGGCGTCCCGGGTCATCGCGGTGAACCGGCCCTCGCGCCGTGTGGCGCCGTGCACCGCGGCGCGGGCGCGCAGCCATTCATCGAACACCTCCCGGTCCACCATGCCAACGAAGCCGCCGTCGATTGGCATGTCGACCGATCGCGCCGATGGCGCCACCATGCGAGCGGAGGTGATGCGCGCGGCCAACAGGTGGCCGGGTATCCCGAAATCGTCGATCAACCGCGGCGGGATCGCGCCGCCGCACGGTTTGATCCGGCCGCCTCGGTCCAACAGCAAAACCGATTTTCCGGATTGTCCCAGCACAGTCGCCGCCGTCGCACCGGCCGGACCGCCGCCGATAACGACAGCGTCATATGTTTCGAGTTCCGCAACGCCGCCGGTCGAATTCATGCCGGCCCCGCAAGCAGTTGACCCAACGCGAGAGCCGTCGTCAGCATTCCGATTACGTAAAGACTGGTTCCGGTCGCGTTGTACCATGGCGCCAGTCGCCTGGGGTCCCGCATCAGACGAACCATCAACAGCAATTGAGCCATCAATAACTCGGCGACCACAAAGCCATGCGCGGGAAAGCGCCAGGATAACAGCAACCCCGCGACGGCCAGTTGCGGCAGCGCCATCGCGACGCAGGCCGCGTTTCCCGCGCCCTCCACACCCAACCGGACCGGCAGCGAGAAGACGCCGGTCTGACGGTCGCCCTCGACCGACTTAAAATCGTTGAGCGTCATGATGCCATGCGCTCCGGCGCTATAGAGCGCGGCGACCGCGAAGATGCGCCAATCGGGCCGGCCTCCGGTCATGACCGCCGCGCCGGTGATCCACGGCAGCCCTTCGTAGCATGCGGCACAGGCGGTATTTCCCCACCAGCCGTTTCGTTTCAGGCGGAACGGGGGCGCGCTGTAAGCCCAGGCGAGGATGAGGCCGAGAACGGCGGCGCCAAAGCCCCAACGGCCGAGCGGCGCGGCGATCAACAACGACAGCACCGTCCAGCCAATCGCGATGCGCAGACCGGTCACGCCAGCTAGCCGGCCAGAGGGGATCGGCCGATTTGGTTCGTTGATCGCATCGACGTGACGATCAAACCAGTCATTTACCGCCTGGCTGGTACCGCACACCATTGGACCGGCCAGGATCACACCGAGGACGATCGACCCCCAATGCGTCGACTGCGGGTAAGCCGGACGACAGGATACCGCATCCATATGCCCACATCGGCGCGAACCAGGTGATCGGCTTCAATAACTCAAGCACCACCGGCAGCGATGAGGCCGAAGCGGGACGGGACAGCGCGGCTTCCGACATTTCAGTCCGCCCCTTCAGGTGCCAACGGACCCAGTCCCGTAACGGCGCAGTTTGATGTAAAGGCTCTGCCGGCTCAGCCCCAGTATCTCGGCCGCCGAGGCGCGGTTGTCGCGGGTCAGTTCCAGCGCCGCCTCGATACACAGACGCTCGATGACGTCGGTCGCTTCGCGGACGAGGTCCTTCAGAGCGACGCGGCCGATCAGCTCGGACAAATGCTCCAGCGAGGGCGGTAGCCGCCGTTGCTGCGCGGAGCGGCCGCTGGATTCGCCACCGGGGTCGCGAGGCAGCCGGCGGCTCACATCGCGGATCGCGAAACCGAAGCAGGGCTGGCCCCCGTTCATCACCGTTGTCGCTGAAATCTCGACATCCGACGGCTCTCCCAGTTCGCCGCGCAGTGGTTGTTCCGAACAATTTGACGGAACCATGCTGGCGTAAATTGGCGACCACGATCTCAAGATCGACGCCGGTGCGCCCCAGCCATCGGTCCAACAACTCGCCACGTGCCTGATCCTCGGTCGGCACCTGCGCGAGTTGCAGGAATGCCGCGTTGGCGGTGATCACGCGTCCGTCCGAGCCCGTGACGACGAATCCGTCCGGCGAACCGTCCATCAGCTTCAAGAGCTTCGACCTGGCTTTCGAGACAATGGTGCCGGATATGTCCGCCTGTACCGAGGCGATGCGAACCAGACAGAAGACGCCGCCATCGTCGCGAAACAACGACGCCGACACGACGACCTCCTGGTCATCGGCCGACAGACGGGCACGGACGTCATCGGCGCGGCCCGATGCCACGAGCCCGGCCAGCAACAATTCGACGGATCGCGCGGTTTCCTCCGAGAACACCTGGGTTATGCGCCACGTGCCGCCGCGGCCGGCCAGCGCGCCGAACATCCGGGTGGCGGCGGCGTTGCTTTCCATCACTTTGAGGCTGGCACCGTCAACGATCAGCACGGCATCGGATGCGATTTCAAACAACAGACGGTATCGGGTTTCCATGCGGCGCACGCGCGCGTAATCCCGCTCCATCGACTGCTGGGCATCGACCAATCGGCGCTGCAACGACGAGACCGCTCGCAGGTTGCGTCCAAAGGCGACCATGCGGCCTGGAATTCCAGCTTGCATGGCCGCGTACAAAATCGGCACGTCGTCACCCGCGGCACCTGGATGGTTCAGATGCCGCCATCTCGGCTCTTTCCTTGAACGCGCGTCGTCGAGCAGGCTCTCGGCTTTCGCACGGCTGTCGCCGCTGACGATATCCACCCAGAGTTTCCCTACCCAGCGTTCGTGCCCCCGCAGGTCTCCAACCAGGTCGTCGGCGGCGATCGCCATATCCTGAATCACGCCCGCCTCATCGATGATCAACGCGATGTCGGTCGCCGCGGCGACCAGGTCCGCGACGGCTTCGGCATCGAGGTCCCCCAGCGTCGATTTCGGGGTTCTGAAAGCCTTCATGATCAGCGCTTTCCCGCACCAATGACATTTGGTCCGCTTCTGCCCCCGCTTTTGACGCGGCGTTCACGCCGCCGCGTTTGGTTCATTCGGCCGCCACGCGCATCGTCACCAGGTCTCGGGCGACCATCACCGCGCCTGGCGCATCGTCAGCCGACGCGTCGGCGCCCGCGAGCGCGGCCAGTTCGGGTCGCTGTTGGAACAATGGTCCACCGACCATCACGCCAAGGCAGCGATTGCGCGACGCCCGCCGCACCCGGCGGATGCCGTTGGCGAGACCGCCGAACATCCGTTCCGAACCGATGGAGAATCCCACGACATCGAACCAGTCGCGCCGCACCAGGTCGGCGGCGTCGGCGCCGGTCCATTTCGGCCCGCCCGCGACCCGCCATCCCGCCCGTTGGAAAAACTCCGCCAGGATCTGCAACCCGAACGTGTGCTGTTCTCCCGGCGCCGGCAGCAGCAGGACGCGGCGCGCATCCGCCCGGTTGACCGAGGCAGCGTGGAACCGCGGCGACAACAGGCGCGCCGCTTGCTGCAATCGTCCGACCGCGATGGTGACCCGCGCGAAGTCGCAACGATCCTCCTCCCACATCAGTCCGAGCCAGCGCGCGGCGTCCGGCAGGATGCCGCCATAAAGCGCTTCCACGGTGATGCCGCGCGACAGCAGTCCTTCAATGAACGCCGTTTCGCCAGAGGCATCTCCCGTGAGTAACAGCCGGACCAGCTCACCTGTGTCAACCACGGTTGTCACATGGGCCTTATCGTTCTCCCGAACTCCGCCGCTCCGCCGCCTGTCGGGCGAGAGCAAGTCGGGGCAGGATCTCCGCGATGACAACCTGGTTCAGCAACGCCATGCGGCGCGCCACCGGCACCTGTCCACAGGAGAAAAACCCGCTGATGCCGGCGAGTTTTGAAGGAGCCGAGGCAGCATTATCGCCGCGCACCCCGGTGTGATCCCCGCACCAGATCCTGTCCTCGGAAACCTGCTCGACGAAGACGACCATCTTTGCCTCCCCCATGATCACTTCACCCTGCCCGCCCAGAAGTGTCAATAATTATTTACGTAAATTATCCTTGACAGTCTCCGGAGGCCGCTCCTAGGGTCCCATGAGGCCGCTTGATGCGAAGGGAGGCCGGAATGAGAAATCGCCTGGCCATGGACGCTCCGAACGAGGGTTTCTTGCCGCCGCGAACTGGCGGGGATGGCGGTTTGCCGTCATCCGCTTCCCAAGCGTTCGCCGCCTTTCGCATATTGTCAACCCATGTTTACGCTTGATTGGCTCGCCCGCGCCGTTGACTCGGCGGACTGCTGCCCCTGGGGGGTCGCCGCCGGCCGACAGATAAGACATGACCCACGGAAGCGCGAAACACGGAGCCGGCCGCTTTACACCCCGGAGCAGCGACGCCGACGGGACAATTCGCGATGGACCCTCGTACAGGGCGTGCTCGCACCTCTGCAATTCGCGGTTTTCCTGATCAGCCTCGGCCTGGTGCTTCGCTATATGGCGACCGGCAATGGTCTCTGGGTCGCGACCGCGTCGATCGTCCTCAAGACGGTGGTGCTGTACACGATCATGGTCACCGGATCGATCTGGGAGCGGGATGTCTTCGGCCGCTTCCTCTTCGCGCCCGCGTTCTTCTGGGAAGACGTCGTCAGCATGCTGGTGCTGGCGTTGCACACGACATGGCTCATCGCACTGTTTTCCGGTGCGGTCGATGCGGAACGCCAGATGTGGCTGGCGCTGGCCGCCTACGCGTCATACATCGTCAATGCCACGCAATTCCTGCTGAAATTGCGTGCCGCCCGGCGCCAGGAAGATACCTGGACCGGTCGCGGCCTCGTTGGTCACACGTCATGATCCCGGCGGCCGGAACGCCCGTCCTGCGCGAACGCGGACAGCGCGAGGTGTTTTGCGGCCTTACCGGGATCATCTGGCTGCACCGCAAGATCCAGGACGCGTTTTTCCTGGTGGTTGGTTCCCGCACCTGCGCGCATTTAATGCAATCAGCGGCGGGCGTGATGATTTTCGCTGAACCGCGTTTCGCCACCGCGATCATCGACGAACGCGACCTGGCGGGCCTCGCCGATGCCAACGACGAACTGGATCGCGTCGTGACCCGGCTTTTGGAGCGCCGCCCCGAGACAAAGCTGCTGTTCCTCGTGGGCTCCTGCCCGTCGGAGGTAATCAAGCTGGACCTGTCTCGCGCGGCGCGGCGACTTGCGCGGCGGTTCTCCCCGGATGTGCGCGTGCTGAATTATTCCGGCAGCGGCATCGAAACGACCTTCACGCAGGGCGAGGACGCCTGTCTCGCGGCGCTGGTTCCCGTGCTGCCCGAATCTCCCGTGCTGCCCGAATCCCCGCGCCACCTGAAACCAGGAAACATCGCTGCTGGTCGCCGGCGCGCTGGCCGACGTGGTCGAAGATCAGTTCGCCCGCGCGTTCGCCGCCATGGGCATCGCACCGGTCAGGTTTCTGCCGCCGCGCCGCTCAGCGGAATTGCCCGCCGTCGGGCCGCGTACCAAATTCCTGTTGGCGCAACCGTTCCTGGCCGATACCGCGCGTGCCCTGGAAGAACGCGGCGCGACCCGTATTCCCGCGCCATTCCCGCTCGGCGTCGAAGGCACGACGCTATGGCTGGCCGCCGCCGCCGCCGCATTCGATGTCACCGCCGAACGCTTCCATGCCGCGACGGACCTCGCGCGGGAACGCGGCCGCCGCGCGCTCACGCGCCATCGGGAATTGCTGGCGGGAAAGCGCGTGTTCCTGTTCCCCGAACTCGCAACTGGAAATCCCGCTGGCGCGCTTTCTGGCACGGGAACTGGCGATGCGGATCGTTGAGGTCGGGACGCCGTATTTGCACCGCCAGCACCTTGCCGAAGAACTCGCGCTGCTGCCCGAAAATGTCGCCTTGAGCGAGGGCCAGGACGTCGAACGGCAACTCGATCGCTGCCGCGCGGCGCGCCCGGACCTCGTGGTGTGCGGACTGGGGCTGGCGAACCCGCTCGAAGCGGAAGGCCTGACCACGAAATGGTCGATCGAACTGCTGTTCACGCCGGTGCAGGGCTACGACCAGGCCGCCGACCTCGCCGAATTATTCGCCCGCCCGCTGGTGCGGCGCCTGCGGCTCGCGGTGTAGCGCGATGAAGCTGACGCTGTGGACCTATGAAGGACCACCCCATGTCGGCGCGATGCGGGTCGCGGCGGCGATGGAGGGGCTGCATTACGTGTTGCACGCGCCGCAAGGCGACACCTATGCCGACCTGTTGTTCACCATGATCGAACGCCAGGGGAAACGTCCGCCGGTCACCTACACCACGTTCCAGGCGCGCGATCTTGGCGGCGACACGGCGGAGTTGTTCAAAAACGCCGCGCGCGAGGCTTATGACCGCTTCCGGCCACGGGCGCTGCTGGTGGGCTCATCGTGCACCGCCGAACTGATCCAGGACGATCCGGGTGGTCTGGCACGGGCACTGGGGCTGCCCGTCCCGGTGGTCGCGGTGGAACTGCCGGCCTATCAGAAGAAGGAAAACTGGGGCGCGGCCGAAACGTTCTACCAATTGGTCCGCGCCTTCGCGGTCTCTCCGGCCGAGACCCGGCGCGCTCGACCGAGCTGCAATCTGCTCGGTCCAACGGCGCTTGGGTTCCGTCATCGCGACGACGCGACCGAGATCACCCGCCTGCTGGATCGTCTCGGCATCGATGTGAACGTGACCGCGCCGCTGGGTGCCACGCCAGCGGATCTGGCGCGACTCGGTGAGGCGGACTTCAACATCGTGCTGTATCCCGAAGTCGCCATGCCCACGGCCAACTGGCTGCGGAAAACCTTCGGCCAGCCGTTGATCGCCGGCGTTCCGATCGGCATCGGCGCGACGCGCGATTTCATCGCCGAGGTGGCGGCGTTGACCGGTATCGATCCGGCACCATTGCCGGGCGCCGAAGAGTCCCGGCTGCCGTGGTATTCGCGCTCGGTCAACTCGACCTATCTGACCGGCAAGCGCGTTTTCATCTTCGGCGACGCCACGCATGCCATCGCCGCCGCGCGCATCGCCTCGGACGAACTCGGCTTCACGGTCGCCGGGCTTGGCACCTACACCCGTGAGTTCGCCCGCGAGGTTCGCGAAGCCGCCTCTCGTTACGACGTCGAGGCGCTGATCACCGACGACTACCTCGACGTCGAGGCCGCGATCGCCGACGCGCGGCCTGAACTCGTATTGGGCACCCAGATGGAGCGCCATATCGCGAAACGTCTGAATATTCCCTGCGCGGTGATTTCGGCGCCGGTGCATGTGCAGGATTTCCCGGCGCGCTATTCGCCGCAGATGGGTTTCGAAGGCGCCAACGTGATCTTCGACACCTGGGTCCATCCGTTGATGATGGGCCTGGAAGAGCACCTTCTCGGCATGTTCCGGGACGATTTCGAATTCAGCGACGCGGCCGGCGCTTCGCATATCGCTGCCCCCTCCCCCGCCGCCACGCCCGCGCCGGTGCTCGCCTGGGATCAGGCGGCGGAACGGGAACTGCGCAAAATTCCCTTCTTCGTGCGTGGCAAAGCCCGCCGAAATACCGAGCGTTTCGCACAGGAACGTGCCCTCGCGACGATCACGGTGGAAACCCTTTACGATGCCAAAGCGCATTTCGGCCGCTGAGAACGCACCCGTGCGGGTGGTCGTGGTGACGATGGACAGTCACCTCGGCGGCGCCATGGCGCGCGCGGCGCAGTCGTTGCGGTACGAGATCCCTGGGCTGGAACTGACGATGCACGCGGCCGACGAATGGAGCGGTGATCCGGCGGCGCTCGCGGCGTGCCATCGGGACATCGGCCAGGCGAATATCGTGCTGGCGACGATGCTGTTCCTTGACGAGCACATCCGCGCCGTGCTGCCGGCCCTGAACGCGCGACGCGACCGCTGCGACGCGATGCTGTGTTGCCTGTCGGCCGGGGAAGTCGTGCGCCTGACCCGCGCCGGACGCTTTGACATGAGCAAGGAAGCCGGCGGCGCGCTCGCGATGTTGAAGCGGTTGCGCGGCAAATCGGCCGGAGGATCCAGCGCCCGCGGCCAGCTCACGATGTTGCGCCGGTTGCCGAAGCTGCTGCGCTTCATCCCGGGCACCGCGCGGGACGTGCGGAGTTATTTCCTGACCTTGCAGTATTGGCTCGCCGGATCGGAAGAAAACCTGGCCAACATGATACGCATGCTGGTCGGCCGTTACGCGAGCCCGACCGATTACAAGGCCGCGCCCGCCGCGCCGGTGATTTATCCCGATGTCGGGCTCTATCACCCGCGCGCATCGGGACGGATTTTCGAGCGCATCGAGCAGTTGCCGATCGCCGGTAACAACGGGCGGGTCGGCGTGCTGATCATGCGGTCTTATGCGCTGTCCAGCAACGCGGCCCATTACGACGGTGTGATCGCGGCACTGGAAACGAAGGGTCTGCAACCGGTCCCCGCGTTCGCCAGTGGCCTCGATCAGCGCGAGGCGGTGCGGCGCTATTTCATGCGTGACGGGGCGGCGTCGGTCGACGCGGTCGTTTCACTGACCGGATTCAGCCTGGTCGGCGGTCCCGCCTACAACGACGCCCATGCGGCCGAGGAACTTCTGGCGACGCTGGATGTGCCCTACATCGCCGCGCATCCGGTGGAGTTCCAGACCCTGGAGCAGTGGCGCGACGATGCGCGCGGGCTGCTGCCGGTGGAAGCGACGATGATGGTCGCGATCCCCGAACTCGACGGCGCGGTTTGTCCGATGACCTTCGGCGGCCGTTCCAACGCGTCGGGCGGCGAGCGGCGGCGCGATATGGTATCGCACCCGGAACGGGCGGACATGCTGGCCGCGCGCGTGGCACGCCTTGTCGCGCTGCGCCGCAAACCACGCGCCGAGCGGAAAGTCGCCATCGTGGTGTTCAACTTTCCGCCCAATGCCGGCGCGGTCGGAACGGCGGCCTACCTGTCGGTGTTTCAATCGCTGTTCAACACCCTGCGTGGCATGGCCGCCGCGGGATACAAGGTCGATCTGCCCGCCGGCGCCGATGCGCTGCGGGAACGACTTCTCGACGGCAACGCGCGGTTCTTCGGCACGCAGGCCAACGTCGCCGCACGGATGCCGGCCGATGAGCATGTCCGAAACCAGCGTTGGCTCGACGAGATCGAGGCGCAATGGGGACCCGCGCCGGGACGACAGCAGTCCGACGGCGCGTCGTTGTTTGTGTTGGGCGAGCACTTCGGCAACGTCTTCGTCGGGTTGCAGCCGGCCTTCGGTTACGAGGGCGATCCGATGCGCCTGTTGTTCGAGCGCGGCTTCGCGCCGACCCACGCGTTCTGCGCCTTCTATCGCTGGATAGACCGCGTATTCCAGGCCGACGCGGTGTTGCATTTCGGCACCCACGGCGCGCTCGAGTTCATGCCGGGCAAGCAGGTTGGACTGTCCGGCGATTGCTGGCCCGACCGGCTGATCGGCGACCTGCCGAATTTCTATTTGTATGCCTCGAACAATCCATCCGAGGGCATGATCGCGAAACGGCGCGCCGGCGCCACGCTGATCAGCTACTTAACGCCGCCGGTGGCACACGCCGGGCTGTACCGCGGCTTGCTCGATCTGAAGGCGTCGCTCGATCGCTGGCGCGGTTTGGATCCGGATACCGATACAAACCAACGCGAGGCGCTGGCGGCGTTGATCCAGGCGCAGGCCGCCGCGGTCGATCTGGCGGCGGCCGAGCCGGCCTGGACCGCCGCCAACGGGGCCGACATCGACGGTTTGTCTTCGGCGCTGCTGGAACTCGAGTACACGCTGATCCCGCACGGCCTGCATGTCGTCGGCGAACCGCCCAACGCGGAGCAACGCGGATCGATGCTCGATGCCGCGGGCATCTCCGATCCCGCGCACCGCCCACGACTGGATCGAACTCCTCGCCGAGGACCACGAAATCCCTGGGCTCATCCACGCCCTCGACGGCGGCTACGTCCGTCCGGCGCCGGGTGGAGACTTGTTGCGCACCACCGACGTATTGCCGACCGGGCGCAATCTGCACGGGTTCGATCCGTTCCGCATCCCAGGCGTCTTCGCGGTCGCCGACGGCGCGCGTCAGGCCGAGCGTTTGCTGGCGCGCCATCGGGACGCGACCGGTGCGCTGCCCGAAACGATCGCCATGGTGCTGTGGGGCACCGATAATCTGAAAACCGAAGGCGGACCGATCGCGCAGGTGCTGTGGTTGATGGGTGCTGAACCGCGCTGCGATTCGTATGGCCGTGTCGCGGGCGCGCGGCTGATCCCGCTGGACCGCCTGGCCCGCCCGCGCGTCGACGTGGTCGCGACCCTGTCCGGAATTTTCCGGGATCTGCTGCCGTTGCAAACGAAGCTTCTCGCGGAAGCGGCGCTGCTCGCCGCGACCGCGGATGAGCCGCCGGAACTTAATTTCATCCGCAAGCACGCGTTGGACTTCCAGGCCAACCATGGCGGTTCGATCGAGGACGCCGCGTTGCGGGTGTTCGGCAATGCCGATGGCGCCTACGGGGCGAACGTCAACATGATGATCGGCGATGGCGGCTGGAACGACGAGGACGAACTGGCCGACGCTTACCTGAAGCGCAAGGGTTTCGCGTATGGCGTCGATGGTCCGGTCCGTCGCCACGACGCCGTCCTCGCGCATGCTTTGGGCAGCGTCGATATCGCTTATCAGAATCTCGATTCGCTCGAGCTGGGCGTGACCACCGTCGATCACTACTTCGACACTCTGGGCGGCATCAGCCGTGCGGTCCGGCGCGCTCGCGGCGGCATCGCGACCGCCGTTTATATCGGCGACCAGACCCGCGGCGAAGGCTCGATCCGCACCATCGCCGAGCAGGTCGCGCTGGAAACCCGCACACGGGCGCTCAACCCGAAATGGTACGAAGCACTGCTGGAGCACGGCTACGAAGGGGTCAGGGAAATCGAAACGCACGTGACCAATACGCTCGGCTGGTCGGCGACGACCGGCGAAGTCGCACCCTGGGTCTACGAGAAGCTGTCGGAGACCTTCGTGCTCGATCCATTGATGCGCGAACGGCTCGCGGCACTCAATCCGACCGCTTCGGTCAAGATCGCCAATCGGCTGATCGAGGCGCACGAGCGGAAATATTGGTCCCCCACCGCGGCGATGATGGAAGCACTGCGTCACGCGGGCGAGGAACTCGAGGACCGGCTCGAAGGCGTTGGCCTGCCGGGCGTTGCCATTGGGGGGGCAGGCATGGAGGCCGCGGCATGACGATCATTCGACGACTTCCCGCGCGAGGCGACGGGGAGGGCAGCGTGCAGGTCAAAATGGCTCCCGACCTTACGATCGGCAGCGCGCAGGTGTTCGCGGTGTACGGCAAGGGCGGTATCGGCAAAAGCACGACGTCGTCGAACCTGTCTGTCGCCTTCTCCAAACTCGGCAAGCGCGTGCTGCAGATCGGCTGCGATCCCAAACACGACTCGACCTTCACGTTGACGAAGCGGCTGGTGCCCACGGTGATCGACGTGCTGGAAACCGTCGATTTTCATTCCGAGGAACTGCGCGTCGAGGACTTCGTCTACGAGGGCTACAACGGTGTGATGTGCGTCGAGGCGGGCGGGCCGCCGGCGGGCACCGGTTGTGGCGGCTACGTCGTAGGGCAGACCGTCAAGCTGCTGAAAGAACACCATCTGCTGGAAGACACCGACGTGGTGATCTTCGACGTACTGGGCGACGTGGTGTGCGGCGGCTTCGCGTCACCGCTGCAGCATGCCGGACGGGCGTTGATCGTGGCCGCCAACGATTTCGACTCGATCTTCGCGATGAACCGCATCGTCGCGGCGATCCAGGCCAAGGCACGCAATTACGAGGTGCGGCTTGGCGGCGTGATCGCCAACCGCAGCGCCGCGACCGATCAGATCGACAAGTACAACGACCGCACCGGGCTGCGGACGCTCGCGCACTTTCCCGATCTGGACGTGATCCGCCGCTCCCGCCTGAAGAAATCCACGCTGTTCGAGATGGAGCCGTCGCCGGAACTCGAACGCGTGAAGAATGAATATCTACGCCTCGCCGCGATGTTGCTCGCGGGCACCGAGGCGCTGGAAACCCGTTCGATGAAGGACCGCGATATCTTCGACCTGCTGGGGTTCGAGTGATGCCGACACTCACATATCATGCCCGCCGCGGCGAATTGCTGGAGTATTTCGATCGCACGGCGGTCGATGCGTGGAACCGGCTGACGTCGGACGCGCCGGTCAATCGCATCCGTGCCACGGTGCGCGCCGGCCGTAACGAGATGCGCGCGACGTTGCTCGATTGGCTGCCGCGGGACCTGCGCGGGGCGCGACTGTTGGACGCGGGCTGCGGCACCGGCGTCATGGCGGTCGAGGCCGCGCGCCGCGGTGCGCACGTCGTCGCGATTGACCTCTCGCCGTCCCTGGTCCGTACCGCGCGTCAGCGATTGCCTCGCGACTTCGGCGGCGGCCATATCGAATTCCACGTCGGCGACATGCTCGATCCTACCCTGGGTCGGTTCGATCACGTGGTGGCGATGGACAGTCTGATCCACTACAGCGCGCCCGACGCCGTGCGCGCGCTGGCGGCACTGGCGTCGCGCACCGAGCATTCCATGCTGCTGACCTTTGCGCCGCGCACCGCCTTACTCAGCGTCATGCACGCCGTGGGCCGCCTGTTTCCTCGCGGCGATCGTGCTCCGGCGATCGAGCCGGTGCGGCACAAGACGCTGGTCCGTCATATCGACATGGAAACCGAACTGGCGGCCTGGCAAACCGCGCGCACGCATCGGGTTGCCCGCGGCTTCTACATCTCCCAGGCCTTGGAGGTCGTCCGCTCATGAGCGCGATCGGCGCCAAAGTCGCGCGGACCTGGACACACGTGGGCACGCGGTACCTGCCGTTCGCCGATGCCGCGACGCCGGAACTGCCCATTGGCCGTCTGTTGCGCCTTTCGCTGTTCCAGGTGAGCGTCGGCATGGCGGTGGTGCTGCTGATCGGCACCCTCAACCGCGTGATGATCGTGGAGTTGAAGGTGCCGGCGTGGCTGGTCGCGG
Source organism: uncultured Alphaproteobacteria bacterium (assembly GCA_963719675.1). Lineage (GTDB taxonomy): Bacteria > Pseudomonadota > Alphaproteobacteria > Acetobacterales > Acetobacteraceae > Rhodopila. The sequence continues at coordinate 113,983 of CAVRDN010000072.1, forward strand.
TGATGATCTCGCTGCCGCTGGTGTTCGCGCCGTTCCGCGCGCTGGTCGGGTTTCGTTCCGACACGCATCGTTCCGTACTGGGTTGGCGCCGGGTGCCGTATATCTGGATGGGCACGCTGCTGCAGTTCGGCGGCCTGGCGATCATGCCGTTCGCGCTGATCGTCCTGTCGGGCGACACCAACGGTCCGCTGGTGTTCGGTCAGATCGGCGCCGGGCTTGCCTTCCTGTTGGTTGGTGCCGGATTGCATACCACGCAGACCGTGGGACTCGCTTTGGCGACCGACCTCGCACCCGCCGACTCGCATCCGCGCGTTGTCGCGCTGCTTTGCATGATGCTGCTTCTGGGCATGATCGGCGGCGCGCTGACGTTCGGCGCGCTGCTGGCGCATTTCAGCGAGGTCCGGTTGATCCAGGTGATCCAGGGCACCGCGCTCGCCACCATGGTGTTGAACGTCATCGCGCTATGGAAACAGGAAGCCCGCGATCCGGCGCTGACCGCGCGCGACCGTATCCAACCGAGTTTTCAGGAAGCCTGGCGCGACTTCAGCCAGGCACCGCACGCCACCCGCCGCCTCATCGCCCTGGGCCTGGGGACCATCGCGTTCAGCATGCAGGACATTCTGCTTGAGCCTTACGGCGGCCAGGTGCTGCGCCTCGCCGTTGGCACCACGACGGTGCTGAGCGCGTTGCTCGCCTCGGGCGGTCTCAGCGGATTTGGTCTCGCCGCGCGCTGGCTCGGGCGCGGCGCCGACCCGTACCGTCTGGCGGCGATCGGCGCGCTGATCGGGCTGGTCGCGTTCAGCTGCGTCATTTTCGCGGCGCCCATGGACTCGCTGATCCTGTTCGCCATCGGCACCGGCTTGATCGGTTTCGGAGCCGGCCTGTTTGGACACTGCACGCTGACCGCGGCCATGGGCACCGCGCGTCCTGGACAGATTGGGCTCGCCCTGGGCGTCTGGGGGGCCGTACAGGCTTCCGCGGCCGGTTCGGCTGTCGCGGCAGGCGGACTGATCCGCGACGTCGTCTCCATACTCGCGGAGCGCGGCGCGCTGGGTCAGGCGTTGTCCGGACCGGCGACCGGCTACTCCTTCGTTTATCACCTTGAGATCGCGCTGCTGTTCGCCACGCTGATCGCCATCGGTCCGTTGGCGCGGCGTATCGACGCGCGCACCCGATCCTCGTTCGCCCGTTCGGGGCCGGGCTTCGATCTGCGTCAGGTGTCGTCCCAAACACTCAGCATGCCGAGGTAACGCCATGGGAACCGGAGCCATCACAAGCCACATGGATGTGGCACAGGTCGCGCTTTACAGTTTCTGGGTCTTCTTCGCGGGCCTGATCTATTACCTGCGCCGGGAGGACAAGCGGGAGGGTTATCCGCTGGTTTCCGATCGGTCCGATCAAATTCGGATCACGGGATTTCCGCCGGCGCCGCCACCGAAGACCTTCCGCTTACGGAACGGCTCCACGGTGACGGCGCCGCGCGAGGAGCCGCCACAGCCCACGTTCAACGCGACGCCTGTCGCGCCCTGGCCGGGCGCGCCGATGCACCCCGACGGCAACGCGATGTTGTCCGGCGCCGGACCCGCGGCGTGGGCGTTACGGGCGGATGTGGCGGACCGCACATTCGAAGACGAGGCACGGGTGGTGCCGCTGCGGATCGCGACGGATCACTGGCTCGACGCGGAAAGTCCCGACCCGATCACGATGGAGGTCGTCGGGGCCGATGGCGTGGTCGGTGGCGTGGTGTCCGATCTTTGGATCGACCGCGGTGAGGTGGTTATTCGCTATCTGGAAGTGACGCTGGCCGCGGGAGCCTCGGTGCTCGTACCGATGCCGCTTGCCCAGGTGGATGCGCGGCGGCGGAGGGTGGTGGTGCGGTCGGTGCTGGGTTCGCAGTTCGCGTACGCGCCGATGCTGGCCGATCCAGATCAGGTCACGCTGCGCGAAGAGGACCAGATCGCGGCTTACTTCGCCAGCGGCAATCTCTACGCCGAGCCGAGCCGCGTGGAGCCACTGCTATGAATGAGCACGATTACGAGCCGGTTCCCGGGCTTCCCGCCCCGTTGCCCGTCAACGAGGCCATTCTTTGGCAAGGCGCACCGGATTGGAAAACGCTGGCACGGCGGGCGATGCGGGTGCGGCTGATCGCGGCCTGGTTCGCGTTGCTGATCGTCTGGGGATTCGTGGCCGGGCTGGGCGACGGGACGCCGCTCGCCGCGGTCGCCGTCTCCGCGGCGTGGCTGGCTTGTCTCGCAACGGTCGCGGTGGCGCTGCTGGGGCTGTTCGCCTGGCTGGCGGCAAGGACCACGCTTTACACGATCACCTCGCAGCGAGTGGTGATGCGCTTCGGCATCGCGCTGCCGATCACGATCCAAATTCCATTCGCGCAGATCCAGGCAGCGGATTTACGGACCTGGCGGGACGGTACCGGCGATGTCTCGGTCGCGTTGTCGCCAGGCGAACGCGTCGCCTACCTCGTGCTCTGTCCGCATGCGAGGCCGTGGACGTTCGGCCGCGCGCAACCGTCGCTCCGCTCGATCCCCAACGCCGCGGCGGCCGCGCAAATCCTGGGACGCGCGTTGGCGGGTTCCGCGTCACAGCCGGCGCGGGCGGTCACCACGCCGGTGGCGGCCGGAAACAAGGACCGCGCACCCGTGCCGGCGGCCGCGTGAGGGCGAAGCCATGAGCGACGCGCGCACCTTCGCACCGTTTCCGCGCGGGGCCTTGCTGGCCGCCGCCGCCGTGATCGCCGGCTCCATCGTGCTCGCCGCGATTGGCCGCATGACCGGCGCGGCGAACAGCGATCCGACCGCGCCGATGGTGGCGTCCCGCGCGCTGCGGTTCGAGGACCGGCCGAACGGCGCGGTCGCGGTATTCGATGCCGGCGATCCGTCGGCGCCGATCGAAATCATCGCGCCCGAGACCAATGGGTTTCTGCGCGCGACCATGCGCGGCCTCGCCCGTCAGCGGCTGCGTCAGGACGCCAGCCGCGCCACGCCGTTCCGTCTGACCGAATGGGCGGATGGCCGGCTGACACTGGAAGATCCCACCACCGGCCGGAAGGTCGAGATGGAGGCGTTCGGCATCACCAACGAGGAAGCGTTCGCCCGGCTGCTGACGGCGAAGGCGCGGCCGTGATGGCGCGGATCGAGGTTCCTTGCTTCGTCGATATCGAACAGTCGCCGGACAGTCTGCATGCGCATGCCATTCCGGAAGAGGTCGATCTGGGCCCGGCGACAGGGTGCTGGTACACGGCGTTCCAACGTCGATCCGTTACGGTCAGCGCGTACAGGTTGTCTGCGTCGCGACCGTCATCCGCGCGGGTGCGCTCCGTCGCGCGTGGACGCGCCTGACCGCTGTCCTGCAACTCCTGGAATTGTTCGAGACTGGCTTCCAGCCGAAGGAGCAAGCATGAGGCCGATCAACGAGAGCACGGAACTCGCGCTGCGGGACACCGTGCTGAGCCCGCGCTTCTACACCACGGATTTCGCCGCGATGGACCGCCTGGACGTCAGCCCGGTACGAGCCGAGTGGGACGAACTGATGGCGGAGTTCGCGCGCGATACCAACAAAGGTCACTTCGTGCGCAATGCGGATTTCGACCTGGATCTGTCGGCGATGCCGGCCGACCTACGCGAGGAATTCATCGATTTCCTGGTCAGTTCCGTCACCGCCGAGTTTTCCGGCTGCGTACTGTACGCCGAAATCCGTAAACGGGTCACGAACCCCGATATCCGCGACTGGTTCGGCTACATGAGTCGCGACGAAGCGCGGCACGCCGGATTCATCAACGACACACTGAAGGATTTTGGCGTTGGCGTTGACCTCAGCTTTCTGACCAAGGTTAAGAAATACACCTACTTCCAACCGAAGTTCATCTTCTATGCCGTGTATCTGTCGGAGAAAATCGGTTACGCGCGGTATATCTCGATCTTCCGGCAACTGGAACGGCATCCGGAGAACCGGTTTCATCCGATCTTCAAATGGTTCCGCGAGTGGTGCAACGACGAGTTCCGCCATGGCGAAGCCTTCGCGCTGATCATGCGCGCCAACCCCGTCGTTCTGAGCGGGATCAACCGGCTGTGGATTCGCTTCTTCCTGCTCGCGGTGTTCGCCACGATGTATGTGCGCGATCACGCCCGGCCCGTGTTTCATGCCGCGCTCGGGCTGGACCCAACTCAATACGACATGCGGGTTTTCCGCATCACGACCGAGATCTGCCGCCAGGTGTTTCCGGTCTCGCTGGATGTCGATAACCCGGCTTTCCTGGCCGGTCTGGAACGGCTGCGAATTCTGGGCTCGCGCATGGCCGCCGCGAAGGCGCAACGCGGCCTGGGTGGCGGCCTGAAGCGGCTGATGCTGCTGGGCCGGTGCGGTTTGACCATTGGCCGCCTGTTCCTGATGCGGCCGAAACGCCACGAACTGCCGACCGAAATTCGCATGGCGCCGGCCTGGTAACCCATGTCGCAATACGCATTTCCCGCGCTGCACGGTCTGTTGATCTGGTGGTTCAGCACCG
>CAVRDN010000073.1:0-9348 GCA_963719675.1 uncultured Alphaproteobacteria bacterium
GCCGAGATGCGATCGATCGCGACCAGAAAGTCCCCGGTCTCTTCCGAACTGGTAGCGTGGCCGATCCGCGTGGCACTCTCCACCGCCTTGATCCATTCCCTCGACGCCTCCGCCAGCAGATCGGCAAGGGTCTGCAGCGACCCGAGCGGCGCGCCCTGAAGCGTATCCAGATCCAACAGAAAAGCGGCATCCTCCAACGCGTCGGCGGCATCGTCCGCGGCTTCGAGGATTGTGAGGAACACCGCGAAATCCGGCCGGCGCCGGACAGCTTCGCGTGTCGCGACGACCAGTTGATCAGCGTCGTGCTCAAGCGCGCCCGCGCGCCTGGCGCGCTTGCCGGTCCCATCCCGATCGTGGCCGGTCCCGTCCCGAACAAGACCGGCGAGTTCGAAGATCAGGCCGGCATGATCGGCGGCGAGGCGGAGCAATTGCCCCTCTCCGTTGCTGAAATGCGCGGCGAGGGTCATTCGTATCTTGTCATGGATCAATGTCCGTGACGCACTGGACAGCAACCCCTCGGTCGCAGTCTGGAAAATGACGCGCAGGACGGACTGGGTCGCAGCGTCACCCAGCACATCGCAAAGCCGGTCACCGAAACGCATCGATGGACCGGAGGTGGCTTCGATCGCGCGATTGACCAGCCTCGCGCCGCCCAGTTCCAGGAAACCACGATGTCCGATCCCTGAGGAAGCGGCCCAATCCAGAAGCGAAAGTCTGCCAGGCCCACGCAGAAACCCTCGCAATTGCTTTCGGGCGTGATTCCAGTCGATCAGGAACACCAGCCGCGAGCCGAGGAAATCCAGGCAGGCCTGGCAGTCGGTGGCGTTCGCCGCTTCAAGCCGCCCAGTGGCCATGACGAACGCCGCGCCGGCGGCCATTTCCTGGGTCCGTTGGCTCTCCCAGACCCAGGCGTGCGATTTCAACATCGCCTCGAAGAACGCCAGCCGTTCCGGGTGGACATCGGTATAGGTCACGCTGACCTCGAACGCCCGAACATGGATCACGATCACGTGGGCGTCAGTCGTACCGATGTCGTTTTGTATGATGAGCTGGCCGTCGGCACGCGTGGCTGTGGTGGCGAGGCCAGGATGGTTGAATTTCAGCTTCGCGGTTCGATTGACCCCGGCCATGAACGCGGCGACAAGCGGGCGATCGGCGGCGTCCAGACCATAAACCGCCGCGCCGTCCAGCGTCTCCCGCGCCAGGGCCTGTTGCATCGCGTTCAGGCGCTTGTGCAGGTCCATCACCAGGCGATGCAGACTGTCGGTCTGGCCGTGACCGGCTTGCATCATGGCGGACGTCGCGGCGGGGTCGATCAGGTCGTCATGGATGACCGGTAGCGCCTTCAGCAACAGGTCTATCCGCGCCGCGAGGCCATCCGGCCCGCCCGTGTTAACGTCGGGGGCCATTAAATGAATGTCCGCTCCGATGCGCGCGAACATCGAGGCCGCGCCAGGCACGAAACAGGATTTTCCGGCGCTTCGCGCGCCAGCCACCGCGCCGTCGAGATCAACGTCATCGATACCGCTCGCGATGCGCTCGCGTTTTAGCGTCGAGACAGGCTGGTCTGGATGGGCAGCGTGGGAAATGGCCATCTGAAGCAGTGAGAAGATGTATTTTATGCGGTCATTCGCCGCCAACCCGGCGTTCGCCGCGTTCTCCCGCCCAAGGCCGGCTTCGCCGATGGCGGCCAGAATCCCGGTTTTCATGGCGAGTCCTTTGTTTCGGATTTGGTATTTATTACAAAACAAATATTGTTATGATATGGTACGGAGTCCGCCCGTTCGTTCACCGGACCTGAATTCGAGTGTCGCGTCGAGCATGACCGCCCGAGCGACATGGCACGAGAGCCGGAAACTACTCAGAAGGCGTTAGGGTCTCCCAGGACATGGGTTGCCGCCGCACTGAGTAGCTTCCGAGTTTGACTGTCGTGTTGATCATGAAGCCTTCGTTTGGATCGGGCTTCGCCCGGCTTCCCCGATACCTGTCGTCATCGTCATCACCTTTCCAGATTGCCGCTGACCCAGTCTTTCGCGGCGGGCAACTGGTCAAGCCGGAACAGTCGGACCTCACCGTGAAAGAACGGCCCGAACATGGCGACCATGGTGGTCAACCACGGGTGATCGGTCACCACGGCGATGTGGCTGAAGTCATGCCAATGTCGCAGCCCGAACGCGCCGTCATCCCACAGCGCCTCAGCCTCGAAACCGGTGAAATCCTCGACAATGACGTACAGCATGCGGATCGGACCTTTGGTCATCAACGCTTCGGCTTTGGGGATCAGCGTGTCGCGATAATCCGCATGCGTTATCTGGCCACTGGCTTCGATCGCCAGCACATCCCCCGGTAGACCCTCGATGAGTTTGAACATGGTTTCGCTGCCTCCTCTAAGGACGGATCAGCGCGAGCGTGTGTCGCGCGATCATGAGTTCTTCGTTGGTGGGGATGACCCAGACCGAAACGCTGCTGTCCGCTTCGGAAATACGTGGTCCGCCGGACGCGTTGGCCGACTTGTCCAACTTAACGCCAAGCCATGCCAGACTGTCGCAAAGCGCCGCGCGCACCTCGGGGAATTCTCGCCAATGCCGGCGGTGAACACCAAGGCGTCCAGCCCGCCGAGCACCGAAACATAAGCCCCGACGTACTTCGTCATCGCGTATATGAAATGCGCCATCGCGGCGACCGCCAGCGGATCCTTGCTCTCCTGCAACACCCGCATGTCGCCACTTATGCCCGACAGACCAAGCAGGCCCGCCCGCTCGTACAACATCTGTTCCAGTGACGCGTCGTCGAACAGCTTGCGGCGCAGCAGAAAGAACAGCGCACCCGGCGGCACATCGCCCGAGCGGGTCGCCATGGGCAGACCTGACGTCGCGCCGAAGCCCATCGTCGTCTCGATGCTGTGCCCATCCAGCATGGCGCACAGGCTGGCACCGCCGCCAAGATGCGCGGCGATCACTCGACGCGCCGCGGGGGCGAATTTCGGCACCTGCCGGCTGATGTAATCGTAGGAGATGCCGTGATAGCCCCAGTGTCGCACTCCGTCATCGCGCACGTCCCTGGGCAGCGCATAGGTCTGCGCGACCTCCGGCATGGTGCGGTGGAACGAGGTGTCGAAACAGGCGACCTGCGGCAAGCCCGGGAACGCGTCGGCGAATGCCCGTGCGCCGCGCACGTTGAACGGCTGATGCGACGGCTCCATTTCCGTCAATGAGTCGAGATAGTCCATCACGTCGGCGTCGATCAGCACCGGCGCCTCAAAGCGCGTGCCGCCAAGCACGATGCGGTGACCGGCCGCGACAACCTTGGTACCGGCGAGGTTGGCCTCCAGCCACGTGATGATGAAATGCAGCGCGGTCCGGTGGTCGATGGTGTGGCCCTCGCCCCATTCATGCGAGGCTAATGGCTTGCCAGCGGCGTCCTTGACGATGAAATGCGGATCGCCCTGCATGCTGTCGATGCGGCCTACCCGAAACAATGTCAGCGTGCCCATCTTTCGTTCCTGGGGCGCACCCAAATCATAGGCGGCGAACTTCAGGCTGGTGGATCCCGCGTTGAAGACGACGATCGCCTCGCTCATGGCCGATCACTCCGCTGTTTCGGGTTGCAGGATCGTCGGATCGCGTGTCAGCGCCTGGGCATAGAGTACGGCCGCGGCGGCCGAGAAACGCCGCGAGGCGGGTGTGTCGGCGCGACTGGTCAGGATCACCGGCACCCGCGCGCCAACCACCAGGCCGGCGGTTTGCGCATCGGCCATGAACGCGAGGTTCTTATAAACCATGTTGCCGGCTTCGATGTTCGGCACGATCAGCACGTCGGCGAGGCCCGCGATCGGCGAGGCGATATGCTTGATCCGCGCCGCCTCGGCATCGACCGCCGCATCGAGGTCGAGTGGCCCATCGACCATCCCGCCGACGATCTGGCCTCGATCCGCCATCTTCGCGAGGATCGCCCCATCGAGCGAGGCTGGCATTTTCGTGCGCACCGTCTCGACCGCCGCCAGCACGGCCACTTTCGGTACGTCGACGCCAAGCGCGCGCGCGAAGCCGATCGCATTCTGGCAGATGTCGCGCTTTTGATCGGTGTCCGGCGCGATGTTCAGCGCGATGTCGCTGAGCACGAACCGGCGCGCGTAGGTCGGCACCGACATCATCGCGCAATGACTGATCAGCCGCCCGGTGCGCAGTTTCGCTTCCTTTTGCATGATCGCGTGCAACAGCACGTCGGTGTGCAGGCTGCCCTTCATCAGTGCCGCGACCTCACCGGCGCCGGCGGCCATGGCCGCCTTCAGCGCCGAATCCTCGGGGTCATCCGAGGCGACGATCCGGTATTCGCCGATATCCAGGTGCGCATGCTCGGCGATTTGCCGGATTTCGGCCTCGGGGCCGAACAGGACCGGCACGATCAGCCCAGATTCGGCGGCCTCCACGGCGCCGGCGAGCGCATCGGCGCCGCAGGGATGCACGACGCCGGTCAGCATCGGCGGGAGACCTCGACAGCGCTCGATCAATCCCTCGAGCCGATGTTCAGCCAGTTGGCGCTGCTGTCGTGTCGTGGGTGCCACCACTTCGAGAACACCGGTGGCGATGACCTGACCGGCCGGGTTCGCGCATGATCCGTCCAGCACGACGATCCCTTGACCCGGCTGCTTTTCCCGCACCACGAGGCGGGCGGTCATCGCTTCGCCGATTGGCAGCTTTCCCATGATCAGCACTGAGGCCGCGCGGATCGAACTGCCAGGTCCCGGGAGCGCTGCTCCCGCCAGCGCGGTCAGCATGGCCGTAACGATCCCCGCGGCCGCCTGGCTCGCTCCTGGGCCGGTCGCCATCCCCGCTTCGCCGAAGGCCGCGGCCCAGGCTCGGATATCGCCGGGTTGCAGGGTGCGCTGGATCGAGGCGGAGTCGCCAGGCCGGATTTCGTCAAATGTTTTGTTCACGATCGTTTCCATCTCGCAACTCCGACAGAGGCAGAATTTCGCGACGAGATCGCCGATCCGGGTGGGGCTGATCGTTCACACGAAAGACCGCGGACATCACGTCACGCGACGACGTGATAACCGGCATCGACGTACGCGATGTTGCCGGTGATCGCGCGGGCGGCGTCGCTGACCAGAAACGCGGCGTAGGCGCCGATATCATCGAGCGTGACCAGGCGGTGTTCGGGTGCCTCGCGTACCGCGCGCTCCAGCAGTTCGTCAAAATGGTCGATCCCTGACGCCGCGCGGGTTTTCACCGGGCCCGGGGACAATGCGTTGACCCTGATCCCGGCCTGGCCAAGTTCGACGGCCATATAACGAACCGCGGCCTCCAGCGCCGCTTTCACCGGACCCATGACGTTGTAATGCGCGACTGCCTTTTCGGCACCGTAATAGCTCATCGCGAGCAGGCAGCCGCCCGCACGCATCAGCGGCTCGCTGAGTTTCGCCATCCGTAGGAAGGAGTGGACGGAGACGTCCATCGCGAGAGCGAACCCCTCGGCCGAACAATCCGTTATGCGTCCGATCAGATCTTCCTTGCGGGCAAAAGCGATGGAGTGCTGCACGAAATCCAGGTGGCCCCAGTCTTTGGCGATACGCGCGTAAACCGCCTCGAGTTGGCCAGGGACGGCGACATCGCACGGCATGAGAATGGTGCTCCCCAGTGCCTTGGCCAGCGGACGCACATAGGGCTCCGCCTTGGCGTTGAGCCAGGTGATCGCAAGGTCGGCTCCCGCGGCGCGAAAGTGTCGTGCACAGCCGTGCGCGATGCTGTGCTCGTTGGCGATGCCGATGATGAGGCCCTTCTTGCCGCTTAGCATGGTCATGACAGCATCCTGTTTCGGTGCCTGGTTCCGCCGCGGCGGCGGCCTCGTCCGTGGCGTCAGTGCAAAACGACGCCTGGCTCGTCAGCCGGCCTGGTGCCCTGGAGCGGTCCAGCGCTCGCTTGCGCTTCGACAGGTGCGTTCAGGACGCGCGCCAGACGCGTGAGGCGTTCAGCCTCGGTGGCGGTCAGTGGCTCACCCGCGGCGGCGATGGCGCGTACCTGCTTAAGCAGTTCGGTTCGCATGTCCGCTTTCGTCACAAGGCTCGGCAACACCTCGATCGCACGCTCAGGCTCAGGATGGAGAATGAATAATTGCTCACGCACCAAGGCTTTGAACCCGGCGAGCGACAGGTGCATGAACCGTTGGCGCGCGACATTCAATGCGAGAGCACAGCGCTGATCGAGGCTCCGATTGGCGGCGATGACGTACAGCACCGCCCGGGTCAGCGCCTCATCGAACCCGCCGGCCTCCAGCTTCGCGGCGTAGGCATCCGATCGGGCCTGATTGGCCGCCAGCATTTCGGGCGACCTCTCCAGCACCGGCCGCGCGATGCTGTCCCGTCCGACGCCGAGGAGCGACTGGACGATCGGCGAGCCATAGAAGCCGAAGAACATCTGCTCTTGCAGCTTGTCACGCGCCGCCTGCCAGGACTCGAGGGCGGTGGTGATTTGCGTCGATGCGAACGTCTGCAGCGCCGAGGAACGGATTGTCCGCCGCGACCGGCTTGCGTGCGGCCGAAACGGCCTCGGCCAGCGGCGGCACACAACGCATCCAGGGGTTGCTGTCCGCGAACATCGTATAGCTGAGTCTGAGCGGGTTCAGGGCACGAGTCAGGTCCGCCATCGGCTGGTTGGCGATCGCTCGCACGAAGGGCTGCAGGAAGGTGCGATACAGCGACAGGTTCAGTTCCGACATCCGCGCCACGGCGGCGAACGCGCGGTCATCCTCGGGGCTGTTGCGGCCGAGCGCCTTTATGTCGTCGATCGAGCGCGCCTCGAACCGGGCAATCCAGTCGCCGGTGACGAAACCGGCCGCGGGCACGTCCGCCGGCCGCGGCGAGATGACCATCTCGAACAGACCGGGCGGGAGACAGTCGATGACGTCCACCAACTGTACGAACTCCTCGTCCTCCTTCGCACCTACCTTGGAGGAAACGAAAATGGCGAGATGTCCGACCTCCTGGCTTACGCAATAGACGATCGTCTGACCGGTGGCGCGGATGGCGTCGACATCCCGATACAGATCGATGATCCAGCCAAGCGTTTGCGGCGGCGGGCTGATGTTGTCTTGCGTGGAGGTGAAAACGATGATCGGTGACGTGATCGCGCGCAGGTCAAAGATCGTGCCGTTGCTGGAACGGAGTTCATCGCGGGTCAACTTGTCGCCGATGAACAGATTGTCGACCAGGAACTGCAGTTCATCGCCGTTCAACTGAATGAAGTCGCCCCACCACTTCTCAAACTTAAGGTAGCGATCCGCATCGCTATCGACATGCGTGTAGACCTCGTATTGTTTGCCCCACAGCCAGTTGGCCGGGTTCAGCATGTCGAAGTTCAGGATCAGCCCGGTGCCATCGACTTTACCGTTGCCGAGATCGCTGGTCATCGCGGTGAGCCAACTGCCGCCGAGCAACCCACCGGAATAGCGCATCGGGTTTTTGCCGTGCACGCCCTGCCAATACGACATCGGCGAACCCGCGACCAAGCAGGGTCCGAACAAATCCGGCCGTAAGATCGCCACCATGAGCGTTTGATAGCCCGCCTGGCAGTTGCCGATGGCGAACGCCCTTGGTGCTTCGGGATGCAGTTCGGCGATTTGCTCAAAGAAGCTGACCTGTCCCTCGACGACGTCAAGGAACTGCTGGCCGGGCTCGGGCTTCGCGCCAAAACCGATGAAATAAACCGGATGGCCCGCGGCGATCGCGTCGCCGATCTCACTTTGAGGCTTGAAACCACCGATGCCCGGACCCTGGCCGGCGCGCGGGTCAACCACCACGACCGGCCGCTTCCGCGGATCGGCCGCGATCCCTGACGGCGGAAGAATGCGCGAAAGCGCATAATTGACTGGCCGAGGAAGCGACCTTCCGTCCATCAAGACCTCATGGCCGAAGCTCAGGACCGTCGCCATCGGACGCGTTACGATCTCAATCTCTTCGTTGCCACGCCGCCGCAGCAGATCGAGGAACAGCACGGAACGCTGGAGCGCGTCGACCAGGTAGTTCGGCCACGCGGCCGCGACCGGACTGAGAGGAGTGGGTAATTCGAGACCGACAGGTCTGATCTCAGATGCCGGCTTCGGCATTGGCCTGCCTGTGACTTTCATGGTCTTGCTCCTGCATGCCCGGCCGCGCGACACGCAACGCGATAGCGCCGGACAGGATGCGCGTTGCAGTGCAGCATATCAGGCGCCCACTCCCACGCGAGGCTCGGAAACTACCTACGGTGATCGTCCCAATTTGAGTGAAACGCTCGATCAGGGCTGCCCAGTCGCCCGGATGTCACCGTAGTGATTATGGAAACGCCGCTCATAGTTCCGGTCGATCGTCGTCATTTCGTCGTATTCGGGGCTGCCTTTGACCTTCTGACGATCGACATTCAGGTTCACCAGTCGATTCGGCCAACTGATGTCATGGGTTGACGCCGGCGCGATCAGAACTTTCTTTCCGGGCCACCAATTCGTCGTATCGACAACCAGATAATGGATGCTCCAGTCGGTCTCTTCCAGAAGGAAGTCCTTGACATGACCGATCTCGCCGTCGGTCGCGTGAATATGATGACCAGTTACCGCCGCGATGCTGCGCAGGTGCGGGTCACCATCATTCAGTCTTGTATCGGCAACCTCTCGCTCGCGCTGGCTGGCGCCGAGAGCTTGTGTTCCGACCCACTCGTCGCCGGTGGAACCGTAGCCGCCCATGAAAAAGCCATCGCCCCAATACGGGCGCCATCCGTAATAGCCATAAATATTGGTCTCATCTTGCCGTGACACTGGTCGATCGGACTCGATTTCCGGGCTCTCCTTGATCTCCTGCGTGGTCAATCTGACCGGGAATTCACGCGTCCCCGGATCGGGATGACCCAGGACAGTGGGGGGCAGAAGGACTTTGCGGCCCGAGAGCCAATTGCCGGTATCAACTACCAACCAACGCACCACCCAGCTGTCATCGGCGAACAAAAAATCGATGACCGTGCCGATCTCACCATCGCTCGCCCGGACCGCGTAGCCCTTGATCCCCGATGCTGTCCACAACATTGCATTGACCTTTACTGATTGCCCGGCCGTGGCACCGGCGATGCGGTGGCGATCAGACAGCCTTGTGAACCGGTTGATCTGCTTGCACGCCGGCATGCACATCCAAACGCGTTGGGTTAGCCGTACCCAGGATCGCCTTGGCGCGAGCCACTTCCTCAGCAGTGCCGTGCGCCATCACCAGATAGTCATCCGCTGTCAGATCGGACTCGTATTGAAGCACGCTGTCCTTCGGAATTCCGATGCTATAGAGCGCCGCTCCGAGCGCGCTCAGGCCGCCAAGCACGACCGCGTTCTCGA
>CAVRDN010000074.1:0-8291 GCA_963719675.1 uncultured Alphaproteobacteria bacterium
GGCGGAAGTGGCAGCAAGGCGAAGCGAATGACTGAGCAACTCGCCCCGAATTCGGTCGCCGAGGTTGGAGGCAATCGCTGGCCGCTCGGTCGATGTGCCGGGACGAACTGTCCTGGGATTCCGGCCTGAGGCGGACCGTCACGGTCTACATTCCACTGGCGTTGTTCGTCATCGTGCTGCTGTCCTTCTACTGGATGACGATAACCGCCTTCAAACCCGATTACGAGATGTACGACTACAAGCAGTACCACGCCATTCTTGGGGTGCATTCGCCACGTTGCACAACATCAAGGTCCTGCTGTACAAACAAATTACCCGCGATGGTTGACGATCACCATGGGAATCGCGGTTGGCTCAACGTTTCTGTCGGTGGCGTCGAGCGTGTTGGCGGCCTATGCGATCGAGAGGTTGCGCTTCAAGGGCGCGCAGCTTTCGGCCTCGCGATTTACCTCGCTTATCTTGTGCCGCCCTCAATCCTGTTCATTCCGCTGGCGACGCTGATCTTTCAGTTCGGATTGTTCGACAACCCGATCGCGCTGATCCTGACCTATCCGACCTTCCTGGTGCCGTTTTGCACGTGGCTACTGATTGGCTATTTCAAGTCGATCCGTACAAACTCGAGGAATGCGCGTTGATCGACGGCGCGTCGCGATTACAAATCTTGCGGCGCATCACTTTGCCGCTGGCCGTGCCCGGGTTGATATCCGCGGGGATCTTCGCATTCACCCTCTCGTGGAACGAATTCATCTACGCCCTGGCATTCATCCAATCGACGGACAAGAAGACCGTGCCCGTCGCGATCCTGACCGAGCTGGTCACCGGAGACGTGTATCAGTGGGGTGCGTTGATGGCTGGGTCGCTGCTGGGTTCGGTTCCGGTTGCCCTGATCTACTCGTTTTTCGTGGAATATTACGTGTCGTCGATGACCGGAGCAGTGAAAGAGTAGCGACGCGGCTACACCTGCGCGGCGATCAGCGCGACGCATTTGCGCATCACGGACGGCAATGCGAGTTCATCCAATCGCGTCAGCGAATGAGTGAAGCCGTCTCCCTCGATCGTCGTGACTTCTGCCGCGAACAGGTCGATCGTTAGCTGAAAATGGGTGAAGCCATGCCGTACCTGGCCAGCCGGGCGCCAGATCGCTGCCATGGGGGCGTAGGTGAGCGCCTCCGCTTTCGGCCAGTTGTTTTCCCGCCATGCTGTACCGGGTAATTCCACCATTCCGCCCAACAGCCCGGATTCTGGCCGCCGCCGGAGCAGAACATTTCCCGCCTTGTCGGACAGCCAGAAGTGCACACCGTGGCGCAGAGGGCGATCCTTTTTCGGCGCCCGTCGGGGTAGCTCATTCTGCAGGCCGAGTCGGCGGGCAGCGCACGGCTCCATCCAGGGACAAACCGCGCAGCCCGGCGACGATGGCGAGCAAATCGACGCGCCCAGATCGAACAGAGCCTGGGCAAAGTCGCTCGGCCTGGCCATGGCGTCGGGATCCTGGCCCAACCGCTCAGCAACAGCGTGGATCGCGGGTTTGACCCCCGGCAACGGCTCCGTCAATGCGAAAAGCCTGGCCGCTACGCGCTCGACGTTTCCATCCACGGGCACGGTCGGCAGGCCGAATCCGATCGCGGCGACCGCCGCCGCGGTATAGGCGCCAATACCGGGCAACTCCCGCAGCCCCGCCATGTCGCGGGGAAAGCCGCCGCGTTCCACCACTGCCTTCGCGCAGGCGTGGAGGTTTCTGGCCCGTGCATAATACCGAGACCGGCCCATAGAACTCAGCACCGTGTCGAGATCCGCCGCGGCGAGGCATTCGACCGTCGGGAATCTACTTACGAAGGTTTCATAGTAAGGTATGACCGCCGCGACCGTTGTTTGCTGCAACATGATCTCGCTGAGCCAGACCCGGTACGGATCCGCCGGCTGTCCGGGCTCGGTGCGCCAAGGCAGGTGACGGCGATGGCGGTCATACCAGGCCAGCAAGGCGCGAGCAGGGAACATGGCGGACGACGACACGCAACCCGGTATGGCGAAGGATTGGCGGCCCGTCCATGGTCCCCGCCCCATCGCCGCCGTTGTTCCGGTGGTTGCCCGCACGGCATTCAGCCGCGCCGCGCCAGGCGTCGTACGCCTTATGGAAGGGTGGGCCGGGATGGTCGGGCCGGCTCTCGCCCAGGTGACGACTCCAAGGCGACTAAGCCAGGGAACGCTGACGATTGGTTGCTCCGGGCCGGTGGCCATGGAATTGCAGCACCTGTCGACGGAACTGGTCAGCCGTATCAATCAGTACTTGGGTCGAGGTGCGTACGGCGGTTGCGCCTGGTGCAAACCGCCTCCGTCCCAGGTCAGGCGAAGCCAAGGCGGCGGCCCACCCGGGCCGCGGAACAGGCCGTGTCTGAAGCGGTCGCGGATTTGCCGGACGGTCCTTTGCGTGACGCGTTGAACGCGTTAGGTCGCGCCGTCCTGACCGAATCCGCTTCACGACTCGGCAAACAACCCCGTACAAGATGTTGAGGTCATTATGCTTACATATCGCCGAAACCTACTAGCTGTTGTCGCCGGTGCGGCGCTGACCCAGGGAATTGGGTGGCCCGACGTCCGCGCGCGCGGAGGATCTGACCCGCGCCGAACGCTTCATTGGCAAGCCAGACGCAAAGACGACGGTGAACGAATACTTTTCATTGACCTGTTCGCATTGTGCCGCGTTCGCGGGGGAGACGATGCCCAGGATAAAGTCCGAACTGATCGACACAGGCAAAGTCCGCTGGGTTTTCCACGACTACCCGCTGGATCAGATCGCTTTGATGGCCGCGCAGGTCGCACGCTATCTGCCGGTCGATCGGTACGAGCCCTTCATCAACGCACTTTTCGCGACCCAGGATCGCTGGGCTTTCGCGCGGGATGCCAATCACACCGAGGAATTGTGGAAGACGGCGGGCCTCGCGGGCATGAGCCGGGCAACCTTCGACAAGGCAATCGCGGACAACGGCCTCAAGACCTGGATCTTGAAAGAGCAACAGGCCGATCAGGACAAATGGAAGATCGATTTCGACCCCTAGCTTCGTGATCAATGGAACGAAATACACCGGCGAAATGAGTTTCGACGAGTTCCGCAAACTGATCCCGGACGTCTAGGCAGACTCGCGGGAGGACTGTTTGCCGGTCAGTTTCTGTAAACTCCATATCACTGGGTTCAAAAGTTTCGCGGAGCCGACCGGCGTCGAGATCCTACCGGGATTGACGGGGATTGTCGGCCCGAACGGGTGCGGCAAATCCAATATCGTTGAAGCCCTGCGGTGGGCCATGGGCGAAAGCAGCGCTCGCGGCCTGCGTGGCGGAGAGATGGAGGACGTGATCTTCGCCGGCACGGCGGGCCGTCCCTCGCGCAATATCGCCGAGGTCGTGGTGACGCTGAATGACACGCACGGTGTCGCGCCGCCGCCGTTTCATGAGCAGCCTGAACTGGAAATTCAACGACGGATCGAGCGGGGCGCGGGGTCGAACTACCGCATCAACGGCAAAGAAGCCCGAGCGAGGGACGTCCAAACGCTGTTCGCGGACCTCGCTTCGGGTGCGCGGGCGTCCGCGATGGTCAGCCAAGGTCGGGTCGGTGCGCTGGTGGCCGCCCGCCCGGAAGAGCGGCGCTCCGTATTGGAGGAGGCGGCTGGAATTACCGGTCTTCATGCGCGGCGTCACGAAGCGGAACTGAAGTTGCGCGCCGCCGAAACCAATCTTTCACGCGCTGAGGACCTGCGGGGCCAACTGGAGACGCAGCTTGGGTCGCTGAAACGGCAGGCGCGCCAGGCCAGCCGCTATCGCAATATTTCCGGGGCAATTCGGGCCGCCGAGGCGGAGCTTCTATCGATCCTGCGTGCTCGCGCGGAGCGTGACAAAGCGGCGGCCGAACTTGCCTTTCGAGAGGCGGAACTGGCGGCAGCCGAGGCCGGCGATCTCGTCGAAACCGCTCGGGCGGCGGCAACTGAAACGGCTGACGCGTTGCCGGCCCTCCGGGAAGCAGAAGCTGATGCCCGAACGACGCTGGAACGGCACCGCGTCGCACGGGAGCATTTGGCGGCGGAGGCGGACCGCGCCAAGGCCGCATTGGACGAAGCCCGTGCTCGCGTGCGGCAATTGCGGGATGACCTGGCACACGCCGAACAGATCCGTGCCGATGCCGTGGCCGCGGAAGGCCGCCTTGTCACGGAAGACGCAATTTTGACCCAGGCGGACGCTGCTTATCCGGACAAGGCGCGTGCGGCCGAGAGCGAAGTGGCCGAAGCCGTCGACCAGGCGCGGGCCGCCGAACGTGAAGCGAACCGTGCGACAGAGGCAGCGGCGGAGGCGAACGCCCAGATTCAAAGCGCGGTGCTGGTGACTACCCAGGCTGAACAGCGGGTCAGGCGTCTGGCGGATCAACTCGCGCGATTGCGGGACGAACGCGCGGCGCTGGCCCGCCAGCAGGTCGATCCCGCGGTATTGGAGGCCGCGACGACTGATCAAACCGAGGCCCAAACCGCGCTGGCCAAGGCCCGTACAGCCGTGGAACATGCGGAGCAGGCGAATGCGGCCGCCGCCCCGGCCCTCGCCGCGGCGCGTGAAGCGCGCAGTAAGGCGGATGGCGCGCGCGCGAAACTCGCCGCTGAAACGCAGGCCTTGTCAGAAGTCCTCGCGGTCAGGGACGGGGAGCGTTGGCCTCCCATGATCGAACTCGATGACCGCGCCGCCAGGCCTTGAAACGGCGCTCGGGGCGGCGCTTGGCGAGGAACTGACCTCGGCGCTCGATCCCGAGGCTGACCGCCATTGGCGCGAATTGCCGCCGTTAAGGTCCACACCATCGTTGCCGGCCGGCGCGACACCGTTGCTCGGGATGGTGGACGCGCCTTCCGCGCTGTCTCGCTCACTGTCCCAGATCGCCTTGGTTGACGACGAGACAATCGCGTTGGAATGCCATGCCGATCTCGCGCCGGGCCAGGTTCTCGTAACCCGTGAAGGGGCGATCTGGCGCTGGGACGGCTATACGATCCGGGCGGGCACGCCCACGCCGGCCGCGGTGCGGTTGCGTCAACGCAACCGCCTGACGGTGCTGCGGGAAGCGCTCGTACGGGCCCAGCAGGAGACCGAACAGGCGAGCGCGGCACAGTCTGCGGCTGAACAACTGGCGCGCACCGCGGCTCAGGATGAGCAGGCCGCGCGAACGGTCAGGCGCGATGCGGAACGCCGTCTCGAACAGGCGCAGGCCACGCTGACGTCGTTGCGGAATCGGGCGGCGTCCGCCAATTCTCGGCTGTCGGCGGCGGACGAACAACTGCTTCGGCTGGAACAGGAACACCGGGACGCCGCCGCCGCTCTCGACGAGGCACGTGCCGCTCATGGCGCCCGGCCCGACCTGGATGCATTACGCCGGGTCGTTGAACAAGCCCGGGCGGTGTTAAGTCGCGCGCGAGCGCGCAAATCGGCGGCGTTATCCGCCCGGGACGCGTTGACCAGAGAGCATTCGATCAGGGATGACCGCCGACGGGCCATCGCATCAGAACGGGTCCAATGGCGTGAGCGCGCGAGCGAGGCGGCCGGCCGGGTTGTCGACCTGACGGGCCGTCAGGATATCGCGCAATGCGACCTGGCCATGCGGGATGAGGCGCCGGCGCAGGTCGCGTCGCGACAGGCCGAGGCGCATGAAGCACTGCGGGTGGCGGACGAAGTCCACCGGCGTGCCGCGCGGAGCTTGAGTGAGGCAGCCGCCGCCGCGACTGAGGCGGATCGCGCTGCTCGGGCGGCCGAGGGCGTGTTGGCGGCTCGTCGTGAGGCCGCCGTTCGAGCGGAAGGATCGTTGCGGCAAGCCAGCCACGTCTGGGGTACGCACGCGGAACGTATTCTGGAGCGTTTGGGTGCCAATCCGATCTTACCGGACCCGCCCGCCGATCTCACGCCAGAAATCGAGGCGAAGGCGCGCGGGCGGTTCGAACGTCTCGTCAAGGAACGCGACGAGATGGGCCCGGTGAACCTGCGCGCCGAGACCGAAGCCGAAGCGATCGAGCAACAGATCGCGACGATCGATAAAGAACGCGAGGAGCTGTCAACGGCTATCGCCCGGCTTCGGGGCTCGATCGGGAGTTTGAATCGCGAGGGGCGGGAACGGCTCAACGAGGTGTTCCAGGCGGTGGACCGGCATTTTCAACAGTTGTTCACCCGGATGTTCGGTGGAGGCCGCGCACACCTCGCGTTGGTCGGTTCCGATGATCCGCTGCAGGCGGGCCTGGAGATCTACGCCCAGCCGCCCGGTAAGAAGTTGGCCGCGTTATCTCTGCTCTCGGGTGGCGAACAGGCGTTGACCGCGCTGTCGTTGATCTTCGCGGTGTTCCGCTGCAATCCGGCGCCGATCTGTGTGCTGGATGAGGTGGATGCGCCGCTCGACGATGCCAACGTGGAGCGTTTTTGCCTGCTTTTGGAGGATATCGAGCGGGAGACGAAGACGCGCTTCCTCGTGGTGACACATCATCCCATGACGATGGCGCGGATGGACCGGCTATACGGCGTCACGATGCAGGAACGAGGCATATCTCGCCTGTTGTCGGTCGACCTCGCGCGCGCGGCGGCGATGGTGGATCAGCGACAACTGCCGCTCGACGATCAGGCGAAACTCGCCGCGGATTGACGTACCTTTGGGTCCGGTTCACCCAGGACGGATGTTCCGCCGCTTCGAAGCCCTGCTCGATCCGACCGCTCCGGAGCCGGCCGCGCCGCCGACGGCGGGGCTGGCCCGGTTCTATTGGCATTACATCCGCCAGGCGCGTTGGCTGGCGGTGTCGCTCTATGTCGTCGGCGGCTTGATTGCTGTCCTGGATACGACGATCCCAACCTTTATCGGCCGCGTTGTCTCTCTCGTCTCGACCCATGCGCCGGATATGCTGGTGCATGACTGCTGGCGGGAATTGCTGGGGATGGCGATCGTACTGGGACTGGTGCGTCCGCTCGGCCACTTCGCGCACACGCTTATCGTAAACCAGGTGATCAACCCGAGTTTCACCAATTTAATCCGATGGCAGAACCATTGGCACGTGGTGCGGCAGAGTTGGACGTTTTTCCAGAACGACTTCGCCGGCCGGGTGGCCAATCGGGTAATGCAGACCGGACCAGCGTTGCGGGAAAGCCTGGTCATGGCCTTCGACGCTGCCTGGTACATCATCGTCTACGGTGGCAGCGCGCTGATTTTGCTCGGTTCACTGAACTGGCGGCTGATGGCGCCAATGACGATGTGGTTCGTCTGCTATGTGACGATGTTGATTTACCTCGTACCGCGACTGCGGGAGCGGTCTCGCGCGGTATCAGAGAAGCGATCCACTCTCATCGGACGCGTGGTTGATAGCTACACGAACATCCTGACGGTGAAGTTATTCGCACGGGCGCTGGACGAAGACGCGTTCGTGCGGGATTCGATCGATGAGCACACGGCGGCGTTTCGCGACCAGTCGCGGATGTCCTCGGGCTACACGATCGTCCTGAGCTTCATGAATTCCTCTCTCGTGGTGGGCACCGCGACGATCGCGATATGGCAATGGTCGGTGGGACATATCGCGGTGGGGGGCGTCGCCACGGCGATCCCGATGTCCTGGCAGTTGACCAATATCGCGGGATGGGTCGCGCGCAGCATCACCGCCATCTTCGAGAATATCGGCACCGTGCAGGATGGCATGCGATCCATCGATGTGCCTCGACAAATGCCGGATCCTCCCGAGGCGCGAGAACTGGTGGTGCGCGGTGGGGAAATCCGATTTGAAGACGTGCACTTTGACTATGGCCGGCAGCCTCGCCCAGGAGGGGTGCTGCGAGGAATCGACCTGGTGATCGCACCGGGTGAGCGGGTCGGTCTGGTTGGACCGTCAGGTGCGGGCAAGTCGACATTGGTCAATCTGTTGCTGCACTTTTACGATCCCGGACGCGGGCGTATTTTGATCGATGGTCAGGATATCGCGACCGTTACGCAGGAAAGTTTGCGCACGCAGATCGCGATGGTGACGCAGGACACCTCGCTGCTGCACCGCTCGATCCGCGACAACATCAGCTACGGTCGACCCGGGGCGACCGACGCGATGGTGGAGGCGGCGGCGCGTCAGGCCGAGGCGCATGAGTTCATCGTCGGACTGGAAGATTGGCACGAGCGTCGCGGCTATGACGCGCATGTGGGGGAGCGTGGGGTCAAGCTCTCAGGCGGTCAACGTCAACGCGTCGCTTTGGCGCGTGTGATCCTGAAGAACGCACCGATCCTGGTGCTGGACGAGGCGACATCGGCACTCAACTCG
>CAVRDN010000075.1:0-19153 GCA_963719675.1 uncultured Alphaproteobacteria bacterium
GGGAAAGTCGGCCAGCAAGCGTCCAAACGCCTCGAAACGATTGACCAGACCTTTGGAGTAATCCAGCCGGTCCACACCGATCGCCAGTGATCGGTCGCCGAGACTTTCGCGCAGACGGGTGGTTTCCTCGCTCCTGGCCGCGGCTTCGGCGGTCGCGGCAAAGCCTTCGGCGTCGATGCCGATGGGATCGACGAGCGATTGCACCCGCCGCCCTTCGAACATCACGCAGTCCTGCCGGTCGGCGACGAGACCGAGCATCTCGCGTGCGCAATCCAGAAACGCCTGCTGGTAGGTCCGCGTATGGAAGCCCACGACATCGTACGCGCACAACGCGCGCATCAGTTCGACCGCGCGTGGCAGGACCCGAAACAACGACGGCGGCACGAACGGAGTGTGCAGAAAAAACCCGATCCGGTTCTTCACGCCGAGGTCACGCAACGCGGCGGCCAGCGGAAAAAGATGATAGTCATGGACCCAGATCAGGTCGTCTTCGCGCAACATCGGCGCCAATGCCGCGGCGAAACGACGGTTGACGAGGCGGTAACCCTCGTAATCCTCGCGCCGGAAATTCACCAGGCCAAGGCGGAAATGCAGCAACGGCCAGAGTGCGCCGTTGGAGAAATGCACGTAAAACGCGCGATATTCCGCTTCGGACAAATCGATCGTGGCGTAGGTCGTGCCGTCGGCCCCGCGTTGCACGCGCGGTTCCCGGCCAATCGCCGCGCCATGCCGGCCGCTCCAGCCAAACCACAGCGATCCTGGGCGTAACGCATCGGCCAGCGCCACCGCGAGGCCGCCTGCCCGCGGGCCGCGTTCGGATGGCAGAGGAACCCGATTGGATACTATTACAAGGCGCGCCACATTTTTTCTCGCTTCGCCATGACCGCGCGTTGTCGCCGCTTATTCATGAGGCGGATACGCACGCCTCGCGAACGACATAGCCTGTCATAACGCGGTTGGCCCCTGGGTGGTTGCCTGCGACCGTGCGTAACAAATCGCGGACGCCGCCGGCGGATCATGAGAATGGGCGGCGGGAGGACGTCCTCCAAGGAACTTAACCCATCGCGCGCAGTTCCATTCGAATAGGCGCGCGTTCGCGCACCGGCGATTTTGGAGACGGCACAATGTTCAAAACTTTACTGGCGGCGACCACGGCCCTGATGTTGATTTCGGGGACGGGCTTCGCGCAATCCTCCTATTCCAGTTCAACGACCGAAACGACGAAGGTTGCTCCGGCGACCCACGACGTCGATGTAACCACGACGACGCGCCGCAGCGAAGATCGCAACGGCGTGATGATCGAGAAGGATACCACGGGCGACGAGGTTTCGCGGCCCGCGGCGGCGGCCACGACGAAAAGCACGACCGAGACGACGACGATCCGATAGGGGCCAGCGACGCTCGTAGCGCCACAGACTGAATCCCAGGCAAGTCAGAGCCTCCGTCATCCCAGGACAGACCCAGTGATGACGCAGGGGTCGATGGGAATGGCTGGAGCGGTCGGTTTCACCGACGACTGATGCTTAACGGGCCCTCGGCCCGAATATCTGGCAATGAGGGGACCGATCAGAACCTCGCGGGTTCGGGTCGGTCCCTTTTCGCGTGACCTGGCAGCGCGCATCGCCGCGTTCCCGGGATTCGGGAACGGAACCTTCCGGTCGCGAATGATGGGTCGGACAGTGTCCCGTACCGCGGCCCACCCGTCATGGGTTGCCATCCCAATCAAAGCAGTACATTTGTCAGCTGATTGGCCGTTGGCCAAGCACTGACGTGGCCTTATTCCTGACACAAAGCCACTAACCAGAGGATATCATAGGTCGTTACGGTAACGATCAATTTGGAAGGACTACACGATGACCGGCAGCAGAGTCAGACAAGTGTCTGTTACTAAAACTCTTCCCACCGGCCCGAGCGGCAGAATTCAGCAGTACTTGAGCCCGGTCATCCTGTTGTCGATGGCGCTGTGGTCAGGCCTGAGCGGGCAGGCGCACGCCTGTGCCGCCATGGAAGGCCAAACCGGCGTGGCGTCGTGGTACGGCCCAGGATTGGAGGGCCGGCGAACCGCGAGCGGCGAGCAGTTCGATATGTGGGCCATGACGGCGGCTCACTCCTGCCTGCCGATGGGCACGAGGATCCGGGTCACGGTCGCGAGCACCGGACGGAGCCTCGTGGTCACGGTGAATGACCGTCTGCCGTCGCGGCGGCGCGTGCTCGATCTGTCGAAAGGCGCCGCGCGTGCCCTCGGTTTTGGCAGCCGAGGGGTGGCTGTCGTACGGCTCCAACCCACGAACGATGTGCTCGCGGCGCGGTGAGCCGGGCCTGGTCGGCTCGGTTCAGGCGGGTCGGTAGTCCCGGGACGCTGCTTCCGCCGTCACATAGCCGTCTGTCAGATCCTCCGCGAGCCGCGCGCGGTCACGACCTTCCGGCGGCCCATAGCCTCCGGAGCCCGGCGCCTCGACTTCAACCAACGACCCAGCGGGCGCGGTGAATCCGCCTTTGCTCGTCAACTTCCGGGACGAGCCGTCCAGTAGCCGCAACGTCAGTTTCGCCGGTCCGCCCGCCCGTCCTCCAGCCAGACCGAAAGGCGGCGTCACCGTTCGCTCGCAGCACACCGCGGCGTGAGCGTCCCGTTCCAGCACGCGCCAAACCCTTCGCACGCCCAGCCCGCCGCGCCAGGTACCGGCGCCGCCGCTGTCGGGAACCAGAGCGTATTCCTCGACCCGCAGGGGGAAACTCATCTCCAGAATTTCGATCGGCGTATTCATCATGTTGCTGATGGTGCTGGCCACCGCGTTGATGCCGTCCTTGACCGGTCGCGCGCCGAAGCCGCCTTTGACGAACTCGTAGCTGACGTACCGCTCGCCGCTGCGGTAATCGGTACCCCCAAACGTCACCACCGCCGAGGTTCCCTGCGACCCCGCCATGACCGTCGCCGGGGTGATCTGGAACATCGCCGCCATCACCATGTCGGCGATGCGGTGCGACATTTCGTGGTTGGCATAGACCACCGGCGCCGGCAGCCGGGCATTCACCACGCAGCCCTCCGGCGCGGTCACCGATACCGGCCGCCAGCACCCGGAATTCGGCGGAATGAGGCTCTTCGGATCGACGATCATTTTCAGCGCGCAGAACACGCCGGAGGCCGTCACCGTCAGCGGCGCGTTCATCGGTCCGGCGACCGCGGGGTCCGAGCCGGTGAAATCCACGCTGATGCTGTCACCCGACTTCCGCACGCAAAGCCGGACAGTGAATGTGCGATCTTCGGTCTCGCCGGCGGCGATCACGCCATCGCCGTCGAAAATATCCTCGAACGACGCCTCCCCGTCCGGCAGGAGCCGCAACGCCGCGCGCATCATGGTTTCGGAGTAATCCTGCACCTCGCCCATGATGCCGAGCAGCACATCGGCGCCATACTTCTCCGCCAGCGCCTGCAACCTTGCCTCCGCCCGCCGGTTCGCCGCCACCTGGGCGCGCAAATCACCGAGCCGTTCGGCGGGCGTGCGGACATTGGCGAAAATGATGGCCTCGATGCCCGGGTCCGGTTTGCCCGCGCGATACAGCCGCACCGGCGGCAGGCGCAGGCCCTCACCGTAGATTTCCGTCACCGCGCCATAGCTGCCGGGCGTGGCGCTGCCGATGTCCGGCCAGTGCGCCCGCACACAGCCGAACCCCAGCAGCCGTTCGCCGAAATACGCCGGCGCGACGACGTTCACGTCCGGCAAATGCGAGCCGCCCTGATACGGATCGTTGTGGATGAACACGTCGCCCGGCGCGACATCGGGGAATGCCCGCACGACCGCGCGGACCGCGTCCGGCATCGAGCCCAGATGGATCGGCAAATCGGGACCTTGCGCGACCATGTTACCGGCAATGTCGAAAATCCCGCAGGAGTAATCCCCGGCGACCTTCAGCAGCGGCGAATAGGCGGTTTTCGCCAGCACGATCTTCATTTCCTCGGCCGCCGAGGTCAGCGCGTTCTTGATCACCTCGAACCGCGCCGGGTCGGTCTTCAATGTCCGCGTGATGGTATCGTCCATCGTGGTCAGCTCCTGCTCAGGCGGATGAAGCCCATGGCGTCCACGCGGCCGGACCAGCCGGGCGGCACGACCGCGGTCAAGTCCACCGCCTCGACGATCAGCGGTCCGGTCAGGATCGCTCCGGCGGGCAGACCGGGCCGCCATCGCACCGGTGTCGGCGTGAACCCGATGCCGGGGAACCATACGTCACGCTGACGCTCGCGCGCCGCCGCGGCAGCGCCGCTTTGTGCCAGCGTCAAGGCCGGCAGCCGGCCGATCGCGGTCAGCCGCAGATTGACCAGTTGCACCGGTTCGTCGCGGTTGGCGTGGCCATAGGTCAGCTCGTGTTTGGCGTGGAATGCCGCCATCGCGGCGTCCAGGCTGGCGCGCGTAATCGGCCCGTCGCCGAGCGGCACCGTCAGTTCATACGCCTGACGCCGGTAGCGCAGATCGGCCTGTCGCGGCAGCGCGCGCTGTGCCGGCGGCACATGCGCGGCGTCCAGCATCGCCGTCCCCGACGCCTCCATTGCCCCGAATACGGCCGCGACCTGGTCTGGATCGACCGAACCGAGATCGGCGTACAGCGTGCGGACGTAATCGCGTTTCAGGTCGGTCGCGACCAGGCCAAGCGCGGAAAAGGCGCCCGGCACCGGCGGAATGATGACCTCCGGGATTCGCAGTTCCTCGGCCAAGGCTACGGCGTGGACCGGACCGGCGCCACCGAAGGCGATCAGGCTGAACGCGCGCGCGTCGTGGCCGCGCTCGATGGAGACGATCCGCAGAGCTTCGGCCATGTTGGCGTTGACGATTTCGGCGATGCGGGCGGCGGCCTCCGGCACCGTCAGGCCGAGCGGCCGCGCGACGGCCTGATCGATCGCCCGCTCGGCGGCTTCGATATCGACAACCAGCGCGCCGCCAAGCAGCGAGTGGCGATCGAGATAACCGAGCACGAAATCCGCGTCGGTCACGGTAGGCAGGGTGCCTCCGGCGCCATAGCCGGCGGGCCCGGGATTGGCGCCGGCGGAATGGGGACCGACGCGAAGAGAGCCGCCCGGGTCGATCCAGGCAATGCTGCCGCCTCCGGCGCTGACCTCGGCCAGATCGATCACCGGCACCCGGATCGGATGGCCGGTGCCGTTCTGCCAGCGATTGGCATTGCCGGAGCCGCCGACCTCGTATTCGGCCGTGACCGCGATTTCGCCACCCGCGATCACGCTGGCTTTCGCCGTGGTGCCCCCCATGTCGAACGAAATCACGTCGGTCACGCCAAGCTGACGCCCCGCCAGCGCCGCGGCGATCACACCGGCGGCGGGTCCGGATTCCACCACGGCGGCGGGCATGCGCAGCGCCTCGGCGATGTCGATGACGCCGCCGCTGGAGCCCATGACGTGCAACTCGGGCAAACCGAGCGAGGCTGTCGCCCGCCGCAACCGATCGAGATAGCCGGCCAGCAGAGGCCCGACATAAGCGCAAACCGCGGTGGTGCTGGCACGTTCGAACTCGCGGATTTCCGGTAGCACGTCGCAGGACAGGAACACGGCCACGCCGGGCAGCGCCTGCCGCAACAGCGCGCCCAGGCGGCGTTCGTGGGGAATCGTTGAGGAAGGAGAACATCAGGGAGACGGCGACAGTCTCCAGCCCGGCGGCGCCAATCGCGGCGGCGATTTCGGCGACTTCGGCCTCGTGCAACGGTGTAACGACCGCGCCCTGGGCGTCGATCCGTTCGGTGATCTCGAACCGCCAGCGGCGTGGCACGAGCACCGACGGCGCGTCCTGGAACAGATCGTACAGATCTATGCGAGAGGACCGGCGTAGCTCCAGCAGATCGCGAAAGCCGCGCGTGGCGATGAAGCCGGCACGGGCGCCCTTATGCTCCAGCAGGGCATTGGTCACGACGGTGGTGGCATGCGACAGCAACGAAACGTCGGCCGGGTCGATGCCATGTTGGCGCAGACCCTGGCGGATGCCCTCGATCACCGCCTCGCCGAAATCGTGCGGCGTGGTCAGCACTTTGGCGATGCCGATGCGGCCGCCGGATTCCTCCACCAAGGCGACGTCGGTGAACGTGCCGCCGATGTCGATACCGATCCGCCAGGCCATGCCGTCATCCCTTCGCGTGGTCCAACTGCGCGGACCGGGTTCCTGAACCCTCAATCACGGGCGCCGCCGATCCGTCGCGGCTGATGGGGCATAGGACCGTGCGAGAGGGCGGGGTGCAAGCGGTGATGCAACGAATGATGCCTCGGATGCCGGCAGAACGGCGACGCGATGAGACTGTAGTAATGGCGCAATGCGCCATGCGGTTGATTACGAAGTAACGCTGGCTCCCACGCTCGGATCGGTCAGCCACGGAAAGAACGTTGGACGGAAGAACATGGAGATAACCTCCATCACATCGGACCTTGAAACCTCATACCGGCAGATTGGCGATACATGTCGGCCAGGCCTTCGCACCGAAGCGGTCGGCCCGGCAAATCTCCGACATGTTCCGCGGTGGCGGCGGGCGATCATTGGCTTACGGATCGTAACTCATTTCGCGCTGCTGCCGTGGCTGGCGTTGGCGCTGCTTTGCGCCCCGGCGATCGCCGCGTCCACGGATTACGATGGGCGCTGGACCATGAACGGCGAGTGCTCCGCCGATATCTATTCACCGCTCGACCTCGCGTTTTCCATTCATTGGACGACGACGATTCGGGGTGGCACGTTTTCCGAAAGCAAAGACGACAAAAGCCGGTTAGGATATCAGGAGCAGAATGTGTGGGTGGCGACCATTCAGGGTTCGAAATTGTCCATGATTGTCGAAGGACAGGATGATCACGGACATAAATGGCTACGGAACTATGAAGGGCAACCGGTCTCCGCGACAAAGATCGCTTTTACTGGCGTGTTCTTCCGGGATCACAATGGACAGCAGGTCCAGACGCGCACGTGTGCCGGTGAACTGCGCCTGATCGAACCGGCCGCGACGAGCCTGGCGGGCATTGAGCAGGCGCGCCGAGAACAGGCGGCGGTGCGGGTATCCACAACTCGGCCGATCACGGCCTTCGATGGCGATTACTCTGGACCCGTCGTCCTGGCTGGCCGGTTCAATGACCCAAGGTGCGAAGGGACCATGACGCACAGCCGGACGATCTCGGTACGCAACGGTCATTTCGACGCGTCAATTCTTGACGTGCCGTTTTCGGTCGATCTCCCCCCGAGTGGCGACTTTACCCTCCTCGGCAAACGCCAGGTGGATCACGCCAGGGCCGACGTGACCGGAAAGATCAGCGGACTGACGATGGACCTTCAATACCATAATGCCTGGTGCGAAATGCACGCGCTTCTGACCGCGAGCGCCGCCGCTCCGGCCGCCGTGCCGCCGGTTTCCTCGGTTCCGCGGGCGTCGGTTCCCGCCGCGCCGACCCCTTCGCCTCCGGCCACACAAATCTCCACGACATCCTTGAACCCGGCACCGGTGCCCGCGGCAGTCCCGCCCCGCCCGTCGCCCGTGCCAATCCCCGCGTCAGCACCACCGCCCGCCACGTCATCGCAAACATCGATGGCGTGTCAGAAGTTTCCGAACCTTTGCCCCTGAGACCATCATGCTTCGACGCAGACAAACGCTGTTCGGCGGTGCGCTCGGCCTGATGTCCGGCGTGAGTTGTCCGTGCGGCGCGCGCGCGAAATCACGCCGCCATAATGACATCTTCGGCTGCATGCTGCCCGACAACGAGGTTCAGGCGTTTTTCGATACAGCGCCTGACACCCGCATGTTCATCACGGGCGACGAACCCATGATCCCGCGTTCGGGCGACAAGGACTTCGATTTCGCGCTGGCACAAACGCTGGCGATGATCTCCGACCTGTTTCAGGTGACGCCCGGCTTCGCGTATTACGACGACTACGACGGTCTGAATGCCTTCGCGACCGCGCACGCGCGTTTGAACGGCACGCATGGCACCGTGTTGTTCGGGCAACGAATGCTGGCGCGTCTTCGCGACGGCCGGGAAGATCCGGACGTTAGCGTGGCGGCGGTTTGCGCGCATGAGTTCGGCCACATCGTGCAATACAAGTATCGGCTGACCGACAGGCTCAGTGCCGGCCAGAGCACGACGAAGCGCGCGGAACTTCAGGCGGATTTTTTCGCGGGCTACTTCGCTGGAGCCAGGAAGCGTCAGAAGCCATCCTTTCCCGCCGCCATGTTCGCGGTAACACTGTACAATTTTGGCGACGACAACATCAATGCTCCCAGTCATCATGGGACATCTGAGGAGAGGGCGGCGGCGATGATGTATGGCTTTCAGTCGTCGTATCGCGACCGCATCTCATTGCCTGAAGCGATCAACCTAAGCACGCGGTATGTCATCGGAATGTGAGGGGCGAAGCAATAATCGTGCCCCGCCCGATCGGCGAAATCGTCAAAACAAACCGCGAGATCAGCGCGTGGCGCTGATCTCCGTGATCGGAACCCTATGGAACCGATCAGCCGCCCTGCACATCCCTGGTCAGCAGCGCCGGCATGTTCACATCAACCCGGCCGGCGAGAATTTTCTCCTCGTCCTCGAGTTCTTCACGGCGAGCAGGTTCCATATCGGCCTGGGCTGTTTCGGGATGGGCGGGTTCGGCGTCGCGGTCCGGATGGGACATGAGCGTGCTCCCTGGCAACTTTCAGAACGCTATCGTCAATTATGTTGCGACGCAATATGAAATGTGAAGGTTTTTGAAATCCCGGGCGTTCGGCCACGAAGTGTCCCCTTCGCGCGGTCACTCCGTTCAAACCCTCGCGCGGGTCGTTTCGCCCAACGAATCAATTCATTGACTTCGGCGTCGCCTGCCTCTCCCGAAACGAGTTGGCTTCAACTCCTGTTCCTTGGCGCGGCATGTCGCCGGGTACCGCTCGGAACCGAAACGGCGCCCTGGCGGGACGGCCACGCTGCCCGGATATTTTCCGATTCCGCTGCCGCGACCCAACCTTCGCGATCCGGCACCGCCGCTGACAGCCTGTCGCTTTCGGACGGCGCTGCTGGCATAATCACGTCATGCGACCCACAGTTCAGTTCCGACGTTCGCGCCGCCGCCGGCAGCCCCCCCCAATCCGCGCACGCCCCGGCCGAAGGCCCCCGGAGATGAACCGGCGCGCACCCCAGGCCGCTGCCCGAGAACACCAACCAGGCCACCATGGCTGACCTGGCGTCACCCGCTCCCGCGACGATCGATACAGCCGAACCGCCGGCGACCGACGCCGTCCCCATCCCGGAGATCCGGCTCGCGCAGGACCTGCTGTTCTTCGCCTACCGCGATTTCACCAACGCCGCCGACGTGATCCTCGAGGAACTGGGTCTCGGCCGCGCGCATCATCGCGCGATGCACTTCATCGGCCGCCATCCCGGCATCACCGTGTCCGAGTTGCTGTCGATCCTGCGCATCACCAAGCAGTCGCTCGCCCGCGTGTTGAACGACCTCGTGGACCGCGGCTACGTCGCGCAAACCCCGGGCCTGGATGACCGGCGGCAGCGGCTGCTGCGTCTGAGTTCCGCTGGCGAAGCGCTGGAACGGCGGTTGTTCGATCGGCAGAAAGCCTGCCTCGCGGCGGCGTTTCACACGGCGGGGCCCGTCGCGCTCGCCGGGTTTCGCGCGGTCATGCTTGGCATCATGGATGAAAGCGCCCGCGCCTGGGTCGATCTGGGCTTGCGCAACGCCGGCTCGACGCCGCATGACGCCAAAGCCCCGCATGACGCCAAGGCGTTGCATGACAGATGACAGTCACATCCTGGTCGTCGAGGACGACGCCCGGCTGCGCGATCGCCTCTCACGCTTCCTGATCGGCGAGGGTTTTCGTGTGACCGCCGCTCCCGACGCCGCGGAGGCGCGCGCCCGGATGCGGGGGATCAGTCCCGACCTGCTGGTGCTCGACGTGATGATGCCCGGGGAAAGCGGCCTCGACCTGACGCGCTCGCTGCGCGAGGAACAAGGCCACGACCTGCCCGTCCTGATGCTGACCGCGCGCGGCGCGCCGGAGGACCGGATCGCCGGGTTCGAGGCCGGCGCCGACGACTATCTGCCGAAGCCGTTCGAGCCGCGGGAACTTGTGCTGCGCATCCGGGCCTTGCTGCGCCGCGCGCCGGCGCCCACGCCCGCCGCCGCCGCCGCGGCGGCCGGGCCGATCCGCATCGGGACCGCGACATTCGATCTCGAGCGTGGCGAGCTGCTCGGCCCGCAGGGTCCAATTCGTCTGACCGGGGGCGAGGCCGCGCTGTTGACAGCGCTCGCCGCCCGGCCCGGCGAAATCCTCTCCCGCGAGGAAATCGCCGCCACTCTGGGCACCGATGACGCCGGGGAGCGCGCGGTCGATGTCCAGGTCACAAGGCTCCGTCGCAAGATCGAGGCCGATCCGCGCGAGCCGCGCTTCCTGCATACCGTGCGGAGCCGTGGCTACGTGCTGAAACCGGGGGTGTGAATGCGCGCCCGCGTGCCAGGAACCGGCTGGATCAAGCGGCTGATGCCGAAATCGTTGCTCGGCCGCAGCCTGTTGATGATCCTGATCCCGCTGGTCGCGCTGCAGGCGGTGACCTTCCAGATGTTCTACGGCAGCCACGTGGACATTATCTCGCGCCGGCTGACCGCCGCGATCGCCGGGGAAATCGCCCTGACCACGCAGCTCATGGACCGCTTCCCGGGCCAGGCGAACCATGACTGGATCCTGGCGCGGGCCCGTCAGCGTCTGGGGCTGGAAATCAGCCTCGAACCCGGGGTGAAGCTGACCAATCCGCGCAGTACCAATATTCTCGGCCCGATGGACGACGATCTGGAGATCGCGTTGCGCCAGGCATTCAAGTCGCCGTTTGAGATGGACTGGACGTCGGATCCGCGTTCCGTGCTGATCAGCGTCCAGGTGGCCGATGGCGTCGTGCATGTCGTCGCGCCGAGAAAACGACTGTATTCGACGACGATTTACCTGTTCGTCCCGTGGGTGGTCGGTACCGCGCTGCTGCTGTTCCTGGTGGCGGCGCTGTTCATGCGCAACCAGGTGCGCGGCATTCGCCGTCTCGCCGGTGCCGCGGAGGCATTCGGCCTCGGACGGGACATCCCGGCGATTCGGCCGGAAGGCGCCACCGAGGTTCGCCAGGCGGCGGCCGCGTTCAACCGCATGCAGGACCGCATCCGGCGCTTTCTCGCGCAACGCACGGAGATGCTCGCGGGCGTTTCGCATGACTTACGCACGCCGCTGACCCGGCTGCGGCTCGCGTTGGCGATGCTGCCGAAAGACGAGGCGTGGCGGCAGGACGTCGCCGAAATGACGGAAGACGTCGAGGAAATGGAGCGGATGATCGGCGGCTACCTCGCTTTCGCGCGCGGCGAGCGGACCGAGCAGGCGAAGCCCATCGACCTGTCCGCCATGCTGACCGATGTCGCCGTCGCCGCGCGCCGCGGCGGTGCGAATATCGAGATCAATGTGCCGGAGACTTTGACGGTTTCGCTGCGCGCCGACGCGGTGACAACGCGCGATCACCAACCTCGTGGACAACGCGCGCCGGCACGCGACGCCGGGTCATGGTTTCGGCCGTCGCGCGCGGGCGGTCGGTGCTGGTGAACGTGGACGACGACGGCCCAGGGATCGCCGCTGAACAACGAGAGGATGTGTTCCGGCCGTTTCTGAGCGGCTCGACCGGCGGTACCGGCCTCGGGCTGACGATCGCGCGCGACATCGTGCGCGCGCATGGCGGCGATATCTCGCTGGAGGATTCGCCGATGGGCGGTTTGCGGGCGCGGGTGCGATTGCCGGTGTGACCGTGGCGACAGGCCAGCCCCGCCGGCGTTTTCGGATAGGTTTTGCTTTTCTCGGTTCTGGCCCCATATGTCCGTGATCGGCCACAACGCGACACAGGCGCGGTCAAGGGCGCGCGGCATCCCATTGGACGCGGTCTCGATCTGAGGCTGCCAGGCGCGCGCGATCCAGGAACCAGACGGGCCCGGAACAAGACGGGCCAGGAACAAGACGGGCCAGGAATCAGACGGGCCAGGAACCAGACAGTCCTCTTGGCCGTCATCTTTCTGATGCCAGCCAGCTATCGCCGTATCCGCGCGCGCTCGTGCGGTGCCCGCCAGGCGGCGTTTCCGACCTCCAAGGAGCAATCATGAACTTGCCCGTGAAACTGATGTCCGTCGCGACGGCGGTGCCGCCTTATCGCATCGAACAACGCGACGCCGCCGCCGCCGCGCATCGCGGCTTCTCCGCGCGGTACGCGGACTTCGAACGCCTGGCACGGGTTTTCGAGAGTTCCGGCATCCTCCGCCGCTACGCCGTGCGTCCATTGGAGTGGTACTTCGAAAAGCTCGGATGGCCGGAACGCAGCGCGGCCTATCTCGATGGGGGGTTGGCGTTGTTCGTCGCGGCGGCAAGCAAGGCGCTGGACGCGGCCGGCATCCGGGCGGACGAGGTGGATACTGTCGTCACCATCTCATCGACCGGGATCGCAACGCCGAGTTTGGAGGCGCGGGCGGCGGGAATTCTCGGTTTTCGGGCGGATATCGATCGCATACCGGTGTTCGGCCTCGGTTGCGCGGGCGGCGTCTCGGGCCTTTCGATCGCCTCTCGAGCTCGCGCAGGCCCGTCCCGGCGGCACGGTGCTGATGGTGGCGGTCGAGTTGTGCACGCTGGCCTTTCGCCTCGACGAACTGACCAAGGCCAACATCGTCGCCACGGCGCTGTTCGGCGACGGCGCCGGGGCTTGCGTGCTGCGGTCCGGGGGCGCGGCTCGGGCAGGGGAAACGAGCATCGCGGAGGTGGAAATGAGCGGTCAGCACATGTGGCCGGATACGCTCGACATCATGGGTTGGTCGGTCGATCCGCAAGGCTTCGGGGTGATTTTCGATCGCGCCATTCCGCCGTTCGCGGAGGAGCGCATGGCCCCGGCCATTACCGGAATCCTGGAGCGAGGGGGCCTGCGACTGAGCGATATCGACCGGTTCGCCTGTCATCCCGGCGGCACCAAGGTGGTCGATGCGCTGGAGCGCGCGTTGCGGCTGGAGGCCGGAAGCCTGGATATCGAGCGCGCCATCCTGGCGGACTACGGCAACATGTCGGCGCCTACCGCGCTGTTCGTGCTGGAACGCCTCATCGCCGGCCGGTCTGCCCGCCGCGAACATTGCTGACCGCCATGGGACCCGGCTTCACCGCGAGCTGCGTCTCCCTCAGAAAAGCCGGGTGACACCGGCCCTCCTCCTGTTGGCGGCCGTGACGCTGGAGCGGTTGGCCGAACTTTGGCTGGCGCGTCGCAACACGGCGGCGCTGCTGGCGCGTGGCGCGTATGAGGTGGCGCCCGGGCATTATCCGCTCATCGTCCGCTGCACGGGCTGTGGCTCGCCGGCTTGTGGGTGCTCGGCTGGGCAACGCCGCTGAACCATTGGTTGGCTGGCGGTGTTCCTGGTGTTGCAGGTGGCTCGGATCTGGGTCATCGCGACGCTTGGCGGCCGTTGGACCACGCGCATCATCGTGGTGCCGGGCGCGCCTCTGGTCGAACCCGGGCCCGTACCGGTTCGTGTCGCATCCGAACTATCTCGTCGTCATCGGGGAGATCGCCGTTTTGCCGCTGTGCCTGGGCTTGCCATGGTATGCGTTGGTTTTCTCCGCTCGCCAACCTCGCGGTGCTGGCGATCCGCGTCCGGGCGGAGAACGCGAGATTCGCCGCGGCGTCGGAAACGACGGCGGCGGACTTGACATCCCTGACCCGATACCCTGAGCACGACCATGCTGCGCACCTGGCTCGGTTTCGCGACGATGTGCTCGGCATGTTCATGGCGATCCTGGACGTGCAGGTGGTCGCGACATCGCTGCCGGTCGATCCAGGGCGCGCTGGGCATTCCGCCCGGAGCAGATGAGTTGGGTGCAGACCGCCTATCTGGTGGCCGAGGTGATCGCGATCCCGCTGACCGGCGTGCTGACGCGCGCCCTGAGCATGCGCTGGCTGTTCGTGCTGGCGATCGGCGAGGTTCACGCTGGCGTCGTTCGGCTGTGCGATAAGCGCGAATTTCGGGCTACTGGTTGGCTGGCGCGTGGTGCAGGGGTTCTCCGGCGGTACGCTTGATCCCGGCGGTATTCGCGGCCGTGTTCCTGCTGTTTCCGGAGCGGCGTCAGGGCATCGCCACCATGCTCGCCGGCGTACTGGCGGTTCTCGCGCCGACCGTGGGTCCGATCGTCGGAGGTTGGATCACCAACACGTATTCGTGGCACTGGCTGTTTCTGATCAACGTCGTTCCAGGCATCGCATCCGCCAGTCTGGCGGCGGTGTTGCTGCCCAGAACACCGCCGCGGCTGGCCGAGGCCCGCACGTTGGATATCCTGTCGCTGGCACTCATGACGATCGCTCTGGGCGCGCTGGAGATCGCCCTCAAGGAGGCCCCGGAATACGGGTGGACTTCGGGTTTGGTACTGGGGTTGCTGGCCCTCGCCATCGCGAGCGGCGCCTGGTTCGCCGGCCGAACCTTGCGCGCGGTTCACCGGATTGTCGATATCGGCGGTTTCGCCGATCGGGACTTCACGATTGGCTGCATCCTGAGTTTCGTCCTCGGCATCGGACTGTTTGGTTCGGTGTACATGATGCCGGTCTACCTGGCGTTCGTGCGCTACCATGACGCCCTGGAAATCGGCACGATCATGCTGGTGACCGGCGTGGCGCAATTGCTGACCGCGCCGATCGCGGTGCTCCTGGAACAGCGGCTCGACGCGCGGTGGTTGACAGCCTTCGGCTTCGCATTGTTCGCCGTCGGACTGGGCCTCAGCGCGCTGCAGACGCCACGCACCGACTACGCGCAAATGTTCTGGCCACAGATCATTCGCGGCGTTGCGATCATGTTCTGTCTGCTGCCGCCGACCCGCCTGGCTCTCGGCCATCTGGAGCCGCACCGCGTCGCGGATGCGAGCGGGTTGTTCAATCTGATGCGCAATCTGGGCGGGGCGATCGGGCTGGCGCTGATCGATTCGGTGATCTACGGCCGCTCCGGCCTGCTCGGCCGGCAGATCGTCGATCGGCTACGGGCCGGCGACATCGAGACAGCCAATTTCATCGGGCTCTCGACCGCGGCCTTCGCGGCCCGTCCGGCCGGGCCGCCCACGGCAGCGATGCAAGCGGTACTGCGGCCGATGATCGAACGCGCCGCCATGACCGAAGCCATCAACGAGGCATGGGCCATGGTCGCTTTGCTAACCGTCGTCGCGCTGATTTGCGTGCCGTTCGCCCGAGGGATCGCAGGGCGCGCGCCACGCGGGACGTAATGTCAGGCCTTGCCGCGAAGCCGCCTGGCGTTGGCCCGGGCGCGGGTGACGTAGGGCGCCATGACCGCGGCGGGACTACCTCCCGTCATCAAAGCCAGCATGGCGCTCTGGGCTGCCGCCGCCTTTTCCATCGCCATGCGCTGGTATTCGACAGCGGAGCAGGTTCCCTGCGCCATCATCACCGACCGATGAAAGATCGTTTCCCACGACGCCGTGGTCAGCCGGGCCATCATGAGGGGAAGAGCGAACGGGGAGCTACGGGCGCTTTTTTTCATACCTAATAGAATGAGCATTGGCGGGCGTGCCGCAAGGGGCAAGGGGGAGGTTTCATTCTCAGGACGAGCGAAGTTCTGGGCCGAGGACGTGCGAAGGTCTGGCCAGATCGTCCTTCCGTTCCGGAAAACTCCAGGTCATGTAAGCTGGCGAGGCTGAATGATGATGCGATCGAACAGGCTGAATCTGGCGGTCAAAAACCTGGGGCGCCTCGGCAGTGGCCGGCGATGCGCCTGTTCATGGCCGATCAGCGTCTCACCGCGATACGGGCCTCTCTTGAAGCGGCGCTGAATGCCGCCGCTCCCCCCGTCCCGACGAGTGGTTCAGGCCCGTCCACCTTCGAAGAAATCCCGCACCTTGGCGAAGAACCCCTCATGATCCGGGCTGTGCCGGGTGTTCTTGCCGGCCTCGGCCTCGAACTCCTCGAGCAGTTCCCGCTGCCGGGCACTCAGGTGTTGCGGCGTTTCGACGGCGACCTGAATGAACATGTCGCCACGCTGATTGCTGCGCAACACCGAAAAGCCCTTGCCGCGTAACCGGAAGTTGTCGCCGGTCTGGGTGCCGGGGGGGATCTTCACCTTCGCCTTGGTGCCGTCGATGACAGGTACCTCGATGTCCCCGCCAAGCGCCGCCTGGGTCATCCGCAGCGGCACCCGCATCAGGATATTGGCCTGCTCGCGTTGGAAGAACTGATGCGGCTTCACGGCGATATGCACGTAAAGGTCGCCGTTCTGGGCGCCCTGACCGCCCGCCTCGCCCTCGCCGGACAGGCGGATGCGTGTGCCGTCTTCGACGCCCGCCGGGATCGCCACCTGCAGCGACCGCTCGCGCTGCACGGTGCCGGCGCCGCGGCAGGTGCGGCACGGATTGCGGATCGTCTTGCCGGCCCCGTTGCAGGTCGGACAGGCGGTTTCGATCAGAAAGAACCCTTGCTGCCGGCGAACCTTCCCGGCGCCCTGACACATCGTGCAGGTCTCCGCCGGTTTGGCCTTGTCTTCCGAACCGGTGCCGGTGCACGCCTCGCAGGTGACGCGGGTCGGCACCCGCAGATTGACCTTGGCGCCGGCGAACGCCTGCGCGAGATCGATTTCCACGGCCTGGCGAATATCCGCGCCGGTCCGGGTGCGGCCGCCGCGACGCCCACCCATGATGTCGCCGAACACCTGGTCGAAGATGCCGCCGAGGTCGCCGCTGCCGAAATCGAAGCCCTGTGAAAAGCCGGCGCCGTTGCCTTGTTCGAATGCGGCGTGTCCGTAACGATCATAGGCGCCGCGTTTCTGATCGTCTTTCAGGACGTCGTACGCCTCGTTCAGTTCCTTGAATCGGGATTCCGCCTCGGCATTCCCCGAATTTCGGTCGGGATGGCACTCCATCGCGAGCTTGCGATAGGCGCGTTTCAGGTCGTCGGCGCTCGCGTCCCTCGCCACGCCCAAGGTGGCGTAATAATCCTGCTTTGCCATCTCAGCTCTTTGTCCCCAGGCGCTTAACGTCGGCCGTCAATCGTGCCGCCCCAATGTCTCGCTATAGCCTCACCCCCGAATCCAGAACCGGGTCCCGCTCTCCGGATCGCGGACCGTGGCTCCGGCAACACGATGATCGTCCCGGGGACAATGCAAGCCCCGTACCGCGAAAGCTTCAAGCAAAGCTGCGACCTCACGCCGACAGCGCCGGAAAAGCCGCCACGATCCAATCCAATCGCGTCGCGCCCGCCTTCAAATGAAGCACGGGCGCGATCACGAACCTCATCGGCCCACGACGTCAGGCCGATTTCTTCTTCTTGTCGTCGACTTCCTCGAATTCGGCATCGACAACCTTGTCGTCCTTCGGCCCGCCGGACTGCGGGCCCGCCGTCACCACCCGGAGGCGGAGTCTGCGCCTGAGCCTGTTCGGCCTTGTACATCGCCTCGCCGATCTTCATCGCCGCCTGGCTGAGCCGGTCCGTGGCACTCTTGAGCGCCTCGACATCCGTCCCTTCCATCGCCGACTTCACCGCCGCGATCGCCGCCTCGGCCTCACCCTTCTCCTGGGCGCCAACCTTGTCGCCATGCTCGCTCAGGTTCTTCTCGACCTGGTGCACCAGGCCCTCGGCATGGTTGCGGGCCTCGACCGTCTCACGCCGCTTCTTGTCGGCTTCGGCGTTGGCCTCGGCTTCCTTCACCATGCGCTCGATGTCGGACTCGTTCAGACCGCCGCTGGCCTGGATGCGGATCTGCTGCTCCTTGCCGGTGGCTTTGTCCTTGGCCTGCACCGAGACGATGCCGTTGGCGTCGATGTCGAACGTCACCTCGATCTGCGGCACGCCGCGCGGGGCGGGCGGGATGCCGGTCAGGTCGAAGTTGCCAAGCAGCTTGTTGTCGGCCGCCATCTCGCGCTCGCCCTGGAACACTTTGATGGTCACCGCCTGCTGGTTGTCGTCGGCGGTCGAGAACACCTGGCTCTTCTTCGTCGGGATCGTCGTGTTGCGCTCGATCAACCGGGTGAACACGCCGCCCAGCGTTTCGATGCCCAACGACAACGGCGTCACGTCGAGCAGCAGAACGTCCTTGACGTCGCCTTTCAGCACGCCGCCCTGCACCGCCGCGCCGATCGCCACGACCTCGTCGGGGTTCACGTTGCGGGCCGGCTCACGGCCGAAGAAGTTCTTCACCGTCTCGATGACTTTCGGCATGCGGGTCATGCCGCCGACCAGGATGACTTCCTGGATTTCACCCGCCGTGACACCGGCGTCTTTCAACGCCGCTTTGCACGGATCGAGTGTCTTGCTGATCAGGTCATCGACCAGCGACTCCAGCTTCGCCCGCGACAGCTTCATCACCAGATGCTTCGGCCCGGAGGCGTCGGCGGTGATGAACGGCAGGTTGATCTCGGTCTCCTTGGCGGACGACAGCTCGATCTTCGCCTTCTCGGCGGCTTCCTTCAGCCGCTGCAGCGCCAGCTTGTCCTTGCGCAGGTCGATCCCCTGCTCCTTGCGGAACTCATCGGCGAGGTAATCGATGACCCGCAGGTCGAAGTCCTCGCCGCCGAGGAAGGTGTCGCCGTTGGTCGACTTCACCTCGAACACGCCGTCGCCGATTTCCAGCACGGAGACGTCGAAGGTGCCGCCGCCGAGATCGTAGACCGCGATCAGGCCGGAGGACTTCTTGTCCATACCGTAGGCGAGCGCCGCCGCCGTCGGCTCGTTGATGATGCGGAGCACCTCGAGGCCGGCGATGCGGCCGGCGTCCTTGGTCGCCTGGCGCTGGCTGTCGTTGAAGTAGGCCGGAACCGTGATGACCGCCTGGGTCACCGGCTCCCCGAGATAAGCCTCCGCCGTCTCCTTCATCTTCGTCAGCACGAACGCGCTGATCTGACTGGGCGCGTACTTCTCGCCGCGCACCTGCACGAAAGCATCGCCGTTGTCGCCCTTGACGATCTCGAAGGGCACCATGCCCTTGTCCTTGGCGACGGTCGGATCTTCGTAGCGGCGGCCGATCAGGCGCTTGATGGCGTAGAGGGTATTGGACGGGTTGGTGACCGCCTGGCGTTTCGCCGACTGGCCGACCAGCCGTTCGCCGCTGTCCGAGAACGCGACCATGCTGGGTGTGGTGCGCGCGCCCTCGCTGTTCTCGAT
>CAVRDN010000076.1:0-32292 GCA_963719675.1 uncultured Alphaproteobacteria bacterium
TGCAAGGGCAGTATTGTATTTCAGGACCCTATCAGTAGATGGGTATAGAAAAGTAAGCTTGCAGCGGCCAGTAGCTGGGTTTCTGGTGGCGAGTTTGATGCTCTGGTTGGGTCCTGATTGTGGATGGAAGCTGCGACTTAGTCTTGCTAGTTCCCGCGAGTAAACAAATGTCCTTGTCCTAGGTAGCCATCTTACTTCTGGCGAAACATTTTTGCAATTGTATCCGCAACTTTTATACAACCCCTTCAATATTTATATCTTCGCGTTCTTAGTTGCATCGCAGATATGGAGTCTCACCTGGAACATCTTCAGAACCTTTCACTTGGTCAGAGCAATAATCCGCAATACATCAACCTCTTATGATGTTCAACACAGATGAATCACAGAAGGGTCACGTTGAGAGCAAGAATGTAAGGGGAGGCTGATAGGGAGCAGAAAGTATAAGAACTCGAGAAACATCTCGCAACTCCCTAGTCTCTTTGAGCCACCATTTGAAATAACGATGATGATCAAAAATTTCATGGAAATAACGGTGACGCACCTTCACTCAAGTAGCAGTAGCAATGGTCAATAGTCTTACTTTGACATATTGCAGTCCACTAGCGGCTCGAGTGAGAATACTTGCATGCAAACAGATTGAAACACTGCTGATGCAAATCGAAGCCATCTTTTGGAGGAGATCACGCGTTCTTTCCTTTTGTAGCAGCGTCCTCCGTCACTGCGGCAGTCAGGCGTCTGCCTGGAGTATACTGATCGTACACGCTTTTCAGGCCAATAAGCTTTCCTGCAAATACCGCTACCAATAACACGAGATGAGTAAGTGCCCACTCGAGCATCGACCCAACCAATGGTACCCAAGTCATGCTTACAAGCACAGGATAGTTGTCCAGTCCCCAAAACACAACAAACAGCTGCCACGTAAGCCACCATTCGTTCGGCGGCCCGGATTTTATACAGTCCACAATCACTGAGCTCAAGTTCCGGAAGAAGACTTCTTTCTCTCCATCCGCAGGATCTGTCCATTCCTTGACCACCAGTTCCTCTCCATCAGGGGAAGCTCTTTGCCATTCATGTCTTGCAAAGCGAGGCACAGTGATCGTCCCATCTTCTGGCCGGAAGGCTTGAGTGGTATTGTTCAGCGTGACCAGAGCCGTGCCACGGATAACCTGTAGATACTCGGTATGGGTTTCGTGCCAGTGGAGGCCGGAAGACCAGGTTGACTGGGGTGGGAGAGTGATAGTCACTACTGGAGAAGAAAAGGGTGGTGATGGGAGAGTATATGTGACTGAGCCATCGCGAGTGAAAGATTCCCAGTTTCTGGTGATAGAACGAGGCATCGTACAAGATATGGATTGTGAGGAAGGAGA
This sequence comes from uncultured Alphaproteobacteria bacterium, assembly GCA_963719675.1. Classification (GTDB taxonomy): domain Bacteria; phylum Pseudomonadota; class Alphaproteobacteria; order Acetobacterales; family Acetobacteraceae; genus Rhodopila. The sequence goes on from CAVRDN010000076.1 coordinate 1,368, forward strand.
CGGAGAAGTGTGAGAAACTCGCGAAGGTTCGCCTATTTTCATTCCTCTGAAGTCTTAAAACTCTGAGTTACAAAAATAGTTTTTTTCGTATTTATGCTTGGTTTTCGTAAAGTTTGATCCCAATCAAGCCTAAGCTCGATTGCTCACTCTCGAAGAAGTCGATCTATTCCGCTTCTTCCAGACAAAACTCTCGTCTCATCTGCCTTACTTTTCAGATATTTTTTGAACTTCCATCTCACCTCACGATCTCTCGTTCGATTTGATTTCCATCCGTGTTCTCAGCAATCGAAATGACTTTATAAAACAATCTCTCTCTTTTTTAACTCGGCTCCGACTCTCGTCGAAGCTTTTCGCTTCCACTGAAGGTGAGATTATTTTTCGTTCACTTTGATTTCTAATAGCAATCAAGCTAACGCTTGATTGCGTGTTCCTATCCACAAACAGAGTGATCACTTTGTTTGTGGGTGTTTTTGAAAGTCATTTGTTACCTGAGCCTTCCGGCTCATGGCGCATTCGCTAGCAGCCTTCGGCTGCAGGCAAATTCAAACAACTATAAAAACGCGCTATTGAGATAAACTTTGATCGAAGACTTGAGATTTGGTGTGACCCAAACTCTTCGTCTTTTCTCTCGTTTGTCTTTTTTCTACAGATCGTTTTTGCGCCTTTCAGTTGTCTTCAAGCGCTTTCGCGCTTTCAGCCAACCTCAGTCGCTTGAACGACCTCTTGAACCTATTGAGTTGTCAAAGAACCCCCAAACAGCGTTTCCACTGCTTGCCCATGACCAAAAGCCATGAGTAATCTTTTTATCGCAATCCAAGCACTCGCTTGGCTGTGCATAGGGTTTGTATTCTAAGTGCAGTTGGTTGGTGGGCCTGGAAAGACTCGAACTTTCAACCCCACCCTTATCAAGGGTGTGCTCTAACCAACTGAGCTACAGGCCCGCGATCGTCACTCGATTTCTCAAGCGCTCGCGCTTCCTTCAACAAAACACTCTCGCGCCTTGTCGACTTAAAATACTTTAATAGTGATGAATCCCTTGATCGAGAAAGTGGACGTCTTTTTTCTTGCCGACATGCGGCTGGTCCAGAAGGCAGGCGACGCCGGCGGTCTCCAGTTCCAGCCGCGGTCCGATGCCGGACAGCAACAACAAATGCGGCGAGCCGATGGCGCCGGCGCTCAGGATCACTTCCTTGTCCGCATTCGCCGTTTCGGTGTCACCCGAGGCAATGCGGTACTGGACGCCCGTGGCAGTCAGTTGTCCGGACTTGGTGGCGAATACCACACGCGTCGCCTGCGCCCCCGTGATGATCGTCAGGTTTGACCGGCGCTCGGTCTCGCCCTCCAGGAAGGCATGATATGTACTGGATCGCCGGCCGCGCCGCATTGAGTGTTGCGTGAGAGAAACCAGACCGGTCGCTCCGCCGCGGTCGCGTCCGTTATAATCGCCACGCGGGATGCCCGCCGCCACCGCCGCCTCGACGAAGTCGGTCGCCACCGGCAGCACCGGGGAGCGGACCGAGACACCCAGAGGACCGTCGGTATTGTGGGCCTCGGCGTCAATCACGACCTCACCGGATGGGGTCAGCCCCTCGCTCTTGCGGAAATACGGCAGCACGTCGTCATAGCTCCAGCCGGTGGCGCCGCCCTCGGCCCACGAGTCGAAGTCGCCGGGATGGCCGCGCACATACATCATGTAGTTGATGCTGGAGGAGCCGCCCAGCATCTTGCCGCGTGGCACAGGAACGCGGCGGCCATTGAGCCCCAGGCCGGCCTTTTCCCCGGGATCGGCGGTGTACATCCAGTCCACGTCAGGGTTTAATTGCATGGCGCCGCAGGCGACCGGCATCGACGATATCTCTGGCGGCCGCTCGCCCGCCTCGATCAGCGCCACGCGGCAGGTTGGGTCTTCGGATAGCCGTGCCGCGATCACCGCGCCGGCGGAGCCGCCACCCACGACCACGAAATCGAACGTTTCCGGCATGTTGTTCCCCCTGGTTTTAACCGGCATTTCCAATATGCCTGGCCATTTGGACGCGTTGGCAAACGATAAGCGCGGATAAGCGCGCTGGTAAAGACCGGCGACTCCCGAGGCCGGCGTTCCTCCCAAGTGCCTACCTTCGACGCTCGTTGTGCGCGCAACGCCCAGTGGGCCGCCAAAGGTTCGGAATCCACACACCGCGGCGATAGCCAAGGCGTCCAGCCTGTACCGCCGTAGTCGACCCAAAGCCAACCTTCGCTTCCGCCAAGATTTGTCGGCGGGGGAAATGCGGAATATCGATAAGCGTCACCGCTCGGCGCCGCGAGGGTTGCCGCAGCGTTTACTGGGGCGTAACGTCTGAAAAAACGGAGGCGTCCGATGCGTATGATCGCCGTGCTGCTTGGAGCCTTGCTGGCTTTTTCCTCCACATCTGTCCGAGCTGATGAATTGCAGATCACCGTGGCTTCCGGTGCGCTGTCCGGGTACGCCAGCCGAGATGGGCTCGTGCACAGTTTCAAAGGTATACCGTATGCCGCGCCACCGGTAGGAGCGTTACGGTGGCGTCCACCCCAGGCGGTCACGGCGTGGCAGGGCACGCGGGAGGCGAACCGCTTCGCGTCCATTTGTCCGCAGCCAAGCCCAATCCCGGGCGCGTTCTACCAGCGGGAGTACTTCCAAACCGCGGAGGCGCAGAGCGAGGACTGCCTATACCTGAACGTGTGGACGGCGGCGCCTGCCGGTGCTGCTCCCCGCCCGGTCATGGTGTTTTTCCATAGCGGCGGTAATTCCGGGTGGTCGGGGTCGATGCCGATCTATGACGGCACCAATCTCGCGCGCAAGGGCGCCGTGGTCGTGACGATCAATTACCGGCTTGGTCCGTTCGGTTTCCTTGCCCATCCTGACTTGGACGCGGAAAGTCCTAACCATGTCTCCGGGAATTATGGCTTACTGGACCAGCAAGCCGCGTTGCGCTGGGTGAAGGCGAATATCGCCGCGTTTGGCGGTGATCCCGAGCTGATCACGATTTTTGGCCAGTCGGCTGGGGGGACAGACGTAGGCTATGCACTGACGTCGCCGCTCGCGAAGGGGCTGTTCCGGCGCGCGATCATCGAAAGCGGCGGGATATTCGGCACCGGCGCGTTCTCACCCAACCTCGCGTCCGCCGAAGAGGGCGGCAAAAAGCTGGTCAGCGAACTTGGCACTCCCTCGATCGCGGCGCTTCGCGACATGCCGGCCGCGCAGATCGTGGCGCATATTGGCCGCAAATTCGCGGCTTATGGGCTGCGCCCAGTGATAGACGGCTGGGGACTGCCACGAACCACGCTCGAGACCATCGCGACAGGACAACAAAACGCTACGGAACTGCTGATCGGTTCCGTCGCCAACGAGGGCACGCAGTTGCTGCCCCCGACCAAGCCCGAGGCCTTGCGCGCGATGGTCGGACAATTGTTCGGATCCCAGGCGGAGCCCATCGCGGCTCTCTACACCGGAACCGACCCTGATACGGCCACGGTGGCGCAGGACCAACTCTTGAGCGATTACGTCGCCGCGATGGACCGCGTCGCCGCGAGTCTGTTCGCGCGGCAGGGGCGTCCCGCGTGGGTCTACAGCTTCGACCGGGCGGCGCCGGGCTCAGACCCGGTTAAGGTCGGAGCATTCCACTGCGCGGAACTGGCCTACGTTTTCGGAACCCAGAATACTGTTGACCGCCCCTGGGAGCCAGTTGACCGCCAACTCTCCGACGTCATGTCGTCATATTGGGTGCGTTTCGCGGCAACCGGAAACCCGAATGGCCCAGACCTGCCAGAATGGGCGGCCTATGACGAACAATCGCGGAATGTCAAAGAATTCGGCTCTCGTGTCAGTGTCGGACCGGGCGTCAAGGCCGCGCCGCTGTTCGAGGCATATCTCAACTCGCGGTTGCCGCCTGCGAGGCAGTAACGATGTTAAAGATCTGGTCCGTCGATAGCGTCCGTTCACGCGGCTTCCTCCCGATCCAGGTGGTGCCTGACCTGGACCATGTTCCGAGGCGGTAGTTGGTACGCCCGTCTGACTGGATGGTTGGCGACGCTTTCGAGGGTCTTTCGGCAAGGTCGGCTCACCCCCCAGCAAAATCATTCCCCGCCGGGGGCCGGTTGCCCGCCGAAGGTCAGCGTCAACAACGACGCGGTCAGAGGCGCTCAGTGACAGGTTCGACGCGATGGCCTGTCTACCCAGGAGCCCAAAAATCCAGATGAAAGTCGTAACGCTACGGCGAAAAAACATTGCCCCGAAACCTTCGAATACAGTGCCTCCAATTGGTTCACGGGCATCCTCGTGCGCCATCGCTGGAGACACAAGGGGGACGATCCCCGACCGGGGAAAGTGTCCGACCAGAGCCAACCGCTCCACCGCCATCGGCTCGTGCGCGATCGCGGTTCGCGCGTCCGCCGCGCAGCACGCCACGACGGTATTGCCGTTGATGAGTCTCAGCGTCGCGGGTTTGATCACCGAGGCGCAGATGATCCGACCGCTCCCTGCCGGACCGTTCTCGACCCACCGCGGCGGTGGGTGAGGCACTCGGTCCGAACTGCCGGTGTCGACCCTAAGCTGACCTACTCCGGACACTATTTGAGGGCCTGCACGGTCGCAGCATCAGGTCACGGAGAGCCCTTCGAGATCGGCACCCGCTCAGGTGGTGGCTCGCACCACTATATGATCCGCAAGACGCGCCGCGTCATCGCCGACACCTGGAATAAAGGCCGAGCTTGCCTTAGACTGCCAATGCAGGCCGAGAAAATACAGACCTGGAACATCCGTTATGCCCAGGTGTTGGCGCGGGCATCCGCGCTCGTCCAGCACCGGGCATTGTATCCACCCCAGATCGTAGCCGTAACCCGTGGCCCAAACGATAGCGCCGATCCCGGCTGCTCGAAGGTCCATTCGTTGGATTGGTTCATCGAGATAAGGGGGGCCAGCCGGTATGATGCGGGCATCCGGATCTTCCGGAACTTTAACGTTATTGAGCGCGACAAAGGCGTCAACGGTGTCCAGGTAACTGAGGTAAGAGGCATCCCCGGCCGCGAGATATTCCGCCAAATTCGGGGCAAATGTCATGACGCCATCACGCGCCGCCTCCGCCCGGCCCAAAAGCACCATGCCCCGTTCCGCGAAGCGGCGGAAATCGATGGTTCGACCGCCATAGGCGCCGCTGTGGACCAGCGTGAGCAGGTTTGGGGGGCGCCGTTCCACCGGGGTCTCAAACGCGCCCATGGCTGTTTGCCACCAGACGTAATCCTTCCCGCGATAACGTCGCGGGACGCGCCTGTGGCGGCTGACTGAGAGATAGACGCCGCGCTCAGCGCGCATCAGTTCGTCGGCGATCTGCGCGCCCGATGGTCCGGCGCCCACGACCAGGACCGCGCCGTCCGGCAACTGGTCCGGATTGCGGTATCTGGCGGCGTGCACCTGGAAAATGTCCGTCCCGGCAGGCAACAAATCAGGGATGATCGGCCGTTGCAGCCAGCCGGTCGCGAGGACCACATTCGCCGCCTGGATCTGGCCGCTCGCGGTATCAGCCAGGAAACCTGAACCGTCTTCATTCCGCTTCAGGGACGTTACCTCGACCCCGCATCGAACCGGTGCCTTGATGAAGTCCGCATAGGCCGCGATAAAATTCGCGACGTCCTGGGTCGGCGCGAAAGCATCCGGGTCGGTATGGGGAAACGGAAAATCCGGTAAAGTGACGAACCAATTAGGGAACTGCAAACACAGGCCGTCCCAGCGTTCCGACCGCCAGCGCTCAGCGATCCTGTGCCGTTCCACCACCAGATGCGGGCGGCTGCGCTTGCTCAACATATGGCTCATGGTCAGACCGGCCTGACCGCCGCCGACGATCAGGGTTTCGACGGACTCGGTTGGCACGGTGCGTTCCCCCCCATTGTTCGACAGTGCCACCTGCTATCGCATTTGGAAACGAGCCGCCATGGGTCTCAATGGCAGCCACTGACTACAACAATGGCGTATCGCTGCGCTGACGAACCACCGCTTTCCACCCCGAACGGCCGTACGCACGGTGCCGCGCGAACCGCCGTATTCGACCCAAAGCGGACATACGGCCCGCGTCGCAGGAACGTGCGCATGGCATAGGGCAGCTCATGCCCGACCTCCATCGCCCGCGAACATACAGCGCGGCAGCGTGACCACGAATTCAGTGAATTCACCAACCTCGCTGTCGACCGTGATCGTACCGACGTGCGCCTTCGTGACGATGTCGTAGGTAATCGACAGACCGAGGCCGGTGCCTTCTCCCGTCGGCTTGGTGGTGAAGAACGGCTGGAACAGCTTGTCCCGGATGTCGGCGGGAATGCCGGTGCCGTTGTCGCGCACGCGAATTTCCACCGCGTCGCCAACCGCCCGCGTGGTCACCTTCAGTGTCGGATTGAAGTCGGCTTCACCGTCGTTCCGGGCTCGACTTGTCGCGGCGTAGAAACCGTTGCTGAACAGGTTGAGCAGCACCCGCGTGATGTCCTGCGGGTTCACCTCGATCGGGGCGATCCTATCGCCGAAATCCCGTTCCAGCGCGATGTCGAAACTTTGATCCTGGGCGCGGGCACCGTGATACGCGAGGTTCAGCGCCTCCTCGACCAGCGCGTTCATCTCCACCATTCGCCGCTCGCCCGATGCGCCACGCGAATGTTCCAGCATTGAGCGAACAATACCATCGGCGCGCTTGCCGTGTTCGTTGATCTTCAGCAGGTTGCTGGTCAGCAGCGCTGAGACGTCCTCGATCTCGGCACGTTGATCGTCGCTCAGCAGGGCCTCGGCCGGCGCGACCGCCGCCTTCAGTTCGCCCAGCAAATCGACCGAGAGTTCCGCGAAGTTGTTAACGAAGTTCAACGGGTTCTTGATCTCGTGCGCGATGCCTGCCGTGAGTTGGCCGAGTGAGGCCATCTTTTCGGCCTGGATCAGGTTCGCCTGGGCAGCCTCCAGATTGCGCAGAGCCGTTTCGGCTTCGTCACGGGCGGCGCGAAGTGCTTCCTCGGCACGCTTGCGTTCGGTGATATCGGCATAGATGACGACGAAGCCACCACCCGGGATCGGGTTCTGCCGGATGTCGATGACGTGCCCGTTCGGCCGGATGCGCTCGAACCGGTTTGGCTTGCCCAGTCCCACGGTCAGGTTGGCAATTTGCTCGTCTGCGTTGGCGTTCGGGCCGTATTCGCCCCTTTCCGCGAGGCCGCGAATGTAATCACCAAATGGTAGGCCGACGCGAACCGTGTCGTCGGGCAGGCCGAGAATATTCTGGAAGTTGCGGTTCCAGGCGGCGAGCTTATGGTCGCGATCGAACATCGCGACGCCATCGCCCATGTTTTCGAAGGTGATGTCGAGCTCGCTCTGCCGTTGCCGGATTTCATGCAGCAGCCGCGCGTTATCCATCGCGATCACCGCCTGGGCGGCAAAATTCTCCAGAAGAGCGACTTCCTTGTCAGCGAACGGACGAACTTCCAGGCGGTAAACCGCGACATAGCCGATCAAGGTCAGGTCTTTCATGAGAGGCACGACCAGACACCGTACGCACGCCACCCAGGTCCGAGAACGTTCGAGCGTCCTGCTGGCCCGAGAGATATGCTTCGGTGGTTCGGAAATCGTCGTATTGGAAGGGTCGTCTGGTCTCGGCCATAGTCGTGACCCAGGGGCCGGGTCGAGATGCCCCCTCGCGGCCACGTAGGCCTCGATCTCCGGCGGAAAGCCCCGCATCGCCACAAAGCGCGTCGCCTCCCCGTCCCAGGTATGGAACGAGCCAAACGCGACGCCGCACAAGCGCATTGCCTTTTCCAGCATCGTGTCGAACACCGGCGCCAGATTTCCGGGTGACGCATTGATGACCTGCAACACTTCGGCCGTTGCCGTCTGCTGCTCCAGTGCCTCCTGCGTTTCCGTCAAAAGCCGCGTGTTCTCGATCGCGATCACTGCCTGATCGGCGAAGCTTCGGACCAGGTCGATCTGCCGATCGGTAAACGGCTCCACTCGCTGGCGGGCGAGGACAATGACGCCGACGGGCTCACCTTCGCGAAGCAAAGGCACCGCAAGGGAGGTTCGTTGCCTGCCCAAACGGATCGCTGCGTCAGAGTAACCTGGGATCGCGGCAGCGTCTTCGATATGGATCGCCTGGCGTTCGTGGATCGCCCGGCTCGAAGAAGCGGGTAAGTCCTTGTCAGCAGTGAATTTACCTCGCTCTTGCTGGTATACTTCAAATTCCAGGGGAAAGCCAAAGGTCGCCAATACTTCCAGCATACCATTTTCATACCGATCTACCATCGCCTGATCGGCATCGCACAGCCGGGCAGCCGTCTCGGCCACGACCTGTAAGACCGGCTTCAGGTCGAAGGTGGAATGGCTAATCACCTTCAGCACATCGCTCGTGGCGGTCTGGTACTCCAATGACTCCTGCAAGTCGGCCGTGCGGATTTGTAGAGCGCGATAGGTCTCGGCGCTGGTGATAGCAATCACCGCCTGCTCGGCGAAGGTCTCCAACAGGGCGATCTGACTGTCGGTGAAACCGCCCGGTACGGTGCTGCCAAGGGCGATACAACCGACTGCGGCGCCATCCCTGATCATTGGCACTACGACCCCGGACCGGGTCCCCAATGCCCGTGACGGAGCGGAGATGCCCCGCTCTGACGCGGCGTCGCGCGCATGCGTGATCCGCCCGTCGCGAATGGCCATCGTCAGAAGGGACTCAGGGTCCGGGTCCAGTTCCCTCGGATAGTGGCTCCGATAGGCTTCCATCTCCTCATACGAATTGACGGTGGACACCGACGCGGGGCAATACAGCAATCCGTCATATCGAAACAAATAGGCGTTCTGAGCATTGCACTGTGCGCGCGCCTGCTGGACAATCAGATCGAACACCGGTTGCGGATCGTCAGGCGAGGCCGACATCTCCTTCAGCACGTCGATGGTCGCTGCCTGATGATCGATACGCTCAGCAAACGCATCGTTCCGCTGTGCCAGTTCGGCGGTGCGCTCCTGCAACGCGCGCCAGATTTCGGCGCTTTGGATTGCGATCACCGCCTGCTCGGCAAAGGTCTTGAGCAATTCGATCTGGGTGTCGGAGATCGCATCGGCCTTTATGCTTCCCGCCGAGATCACGCCAATGGCCCGGCCGTCGCGCATCAAGGGGATCGAGACCTGCGTCTTGTATCCAAGAACGCGAATCGTCTCGGAAATTCCAGGTTCTTTGGTCAGGTCGCGGATATGCACGACCGTCCCATCCAAAATGGCGCGGCAGCTCAATGAGCTGCGGTCCGGCACCATGGGGTAACTGTTCCGATATCGGGCATACAACACTTCGTCGACCGCATCCTCGAGACCGGGATACGCGCGAAGATGAACCAGGGTCCCGTCGTATTCTTGCAGCGAGACCATCGGCACACCCAGCAGCGCCATGGCCTGGCGGCAGATCAGATCGAACACCGGTTGTGGATCGCCAGGCGAGGCGGACATTTCCTTCAACACGTCGATCGTCGCCGCCTGATGGTCGATACGCTCGGCGAACGCCGCGTTGCGCTCCGCCAGTTCCGCCGTTCGTTCACGCAATACACCCAATAGTCGAGCATTCTCGATCGCGATCACCGCCTGGGCGGCGAATTGTTCAAGCAACGCGATTTCCTTGCGGGTGAACGGCCGAACCTCCGTGCGGTACATGGTGAACAGGCCCAACAGACGATCTTCCTGTCGCAGTGCGATCAACAGGCAGGTGCGGCTGCCCCCCAATTCGAACTGCGCGCGTGAGTTGGCACTGCGGGCAAGATAGTCAGTTTCCAGGCCGAGATCGGCGATGTGCAGGAACGAGTTACCGGCGACCACACCGGTCGACCAACCACCAGCACCGGGCGTCCAGCCGCGCCGCAGATAGTCGGCATATTGGGGCGCGACGTTGACCAGGCTGGAGACCTGGAAACTGGTCCCATCGTAGATTGACATGACACCGCAGGCCGGCGCGCATAGCCGGACGGCCTTTTCCAGTATCGCATCGAACACCGGCTTCAAGTCGCCTTGGGATGCATTGACGGCCTGCAACACTTCAGCGGTCGCGGTCTGATGCTCCAGCGCCTCCTGCTGCTCGCGACGGGCCAGGGCGAAGGTCATGGCGGTCGCCGCTTGTTCAGCGAAGGTTCCTAGCAGCGTGATCTGCCCGTCGTTGTAGCCACCTTCGGTGTTACCGCTCATGCCGATCGCGCCGATCGCCTCGCCGTCGCGCAGGATGGGGACAACGATCGAGGTGTTGCCATCGTAGAAGGCGAAGCGCTCGAGCCCATCAACGCCATCCCGGTCCGGCGTTACGTGGATGGACCTGCGCTCCAGCACCGCGCGACCGGTCACCTCGTTCATCTCCGGACGGCGCGGGAAGGCCGCAACCCAGGCGGCGGCTCGCTCCGGCGGTACGCCGCACTGCGCGCGGAGATACAGCAAGCCGTCACGATACTCGGTCAGGCCCGCGCGGGATTTGCACAATTCGGCCGCGCGCCGAACAACCAGGTCGAATACCGGCTGCGGGTTGCCGTCAGACCGGGCGAGAGTCTGTGCGACCTCGGCGAGCGCCGCCTCGCGAGCTAGCGCAGCGTCGTATTGGGCTTCCAACGCCACAACGCGTGCCTGCAGTGCCTCCATCGGGCCGCTCATCGCGATGGCTTCATTGCAAATGCGGCGGCAGGTAAGCCCATGCGCCGAGGCCATCGAGTGATTCCGGAAACGTCAGCAGCAGATTGTAGTGATTGAAGGTATGCAGGTTTTCCCGATAGTTTGCGAGCGCCTTACGCCACCACATGCGCTGACGAACCTGTTCCGGCGGGAGATCGGACTCGGCACAGGGCGGATTGCCAAGCTCTACGCGCATGCCGAGATCGTTGTGATACGCGCCCGCCTGCCAGATCGGTGCTCCGAACGCCAAGAAGTACACAAAATGAATTGCTGACATCATGGCGTATTCGGCGGTGAACTGCTCGTAGGTGTAATTCCGGTAGAGTGTCGTTGCCGCCATGAAGTGCTCGTAAAAAGTCTGCAGGACCACAGTCAGGTTCTCGCCTGCGTAGGCTTCGGGAAGGACTGACCCCGAGCCCATGAGGTCGGCAAGGTCAGACGGCACCGGGCCGCGGAAAATCTGCTGGTAGTCGATGCACAGCCAACCGTCCGGATAGGCCGGATTGTTGTCGCAAAAGAACAGGTTGTCGCCGCGCAGGTCACCATGGGCGAGGGTGCAGGTCGCGCCGTTCTCCGGGCGAGCCGCCCGGAAGAAGGCGTCAAACCGGCGCACCAACATTTCGCATATGCCGGGCCCGCCGACATAGGACGGCCAGGGCTTGTCGCCAATCATGCTGGTTCCCTGCATCGACGTCAGCTTGTCGAATAGCTTGGCGGAGCCAGGCATTGTCGCCTTGTATCGGGCGAGATTTCTCTGGCGAGGCCCAGTATTCGACGCCAACCTCATCCAGAACCCGCGCTTTGTCGCCGGTGTTGCAGCCTTCCCATGCGGCCGCGACTTTGGCCATACGGGGGATCATGCGCAGCACGCCGGACAGATCCAGTTCGGCCTCATGGACCTTGTGGTCGGCGAAGCTGTCGACGTCCTCCATGATCAGGGCCCAGCGATCCTCGGCCGGATCGCATGCGGCGAGATACACGCGTGGACGTGGAAAGAATGACTCGGCCGGCAACTGGTAGCCCTTGATATCCTTCATGAACATCGCCTGGATGTCCTGCTTGGGCGCAATCTCGAAGGGTGGCCAGGTCTTGGCAACGAACCGGCTCTGCGCTTGCGTCGGGCGCGCATAGGTGCAGGCAATTTTCTTGATCGCGGAAAAGTAACCGGCGGTCATGCCAACGTCCTGTTCCTGCTGCGATACGACCTCATTGTCCGCATTTATGACGCCCACGTGCCGAAGCACACGGGTCATGAAAGCGGGATCGATGTCGTCAAGATTTGCGGGCAGTTTCAGCCCGGCCGGTAAATCAGCCATTTCTGCGTTCGCTTCCCTGCTCTTGTTCCGCCTCCATCTCTCCACCGTCGCGCGCACCGGTTTGTGCCAAGATCGGCGTCGCGGCGGAGGCGGATTATTGGCCCAATGTTTTTTCCTTCGACTTGCAGCACCGTGGCTTCAGCAGGCCATCGTTTTAGCTGTCTCCAACCCTTTGACCAACCGCAAGCCCGGGCAGGCGAGCGACCGTACTCTTTAGGCCGGCGAACCCGGCCTTCGAATGGCCACTCATGCTCCGGTTCCGTCGAATTGATACACGGTCGTGCATACGCGTCGCAAACGTCGCGGGCGCGATCGGCGATCAGATCGACCACAGGCCGCGGATCGCCCGCGGATGCCGACATCGCCTTCAATACGTCGATCGTGGCGGCCTGGTAGGCCATCCGCTCGGCGTAGTCGCTACCGCGCTGGGCCAGCGCGGCATCCCGCTCTGCCCGAAGCGCGCTGACCTCTGCCCTCAGATCGGCAATCGTATCGTCGCTCGTCGCGGTCATGGCCTCCCCCCGGCTGGCCCGGGGCACACCATTTCGGTTGCCAGCGATTTCCGAGGATAGCCTTTGTTTGACGGTTTCTCCAACTTGTCTCGGGCAAATGACGGACCGGGTGCCGAACGGAGGACGTTCAGGTACGCAAAGAACATTGCCACCGTGCATGGCCGAGACCACGGGCAGTCGGGCACAGATTGTTCGCGCCAGCCAACCGCTCGCCCCTCCGGCATCAGAACGGGTCACAGATCGCGCCGAACGAAGGTCGGCTTTCCACCCACTACGGAGATATGCGGGCCGCCGCGTGAACCGCCGTACCCGACCCTTAGCGGACTCACGGCCGACGCCATCCGAACGTCGGCACGGCGCGGCGCATCAGGTCACAGGGTGCCCTGGGCTTCCGCGATCACCGCCGCGACGTCTGACTTCAGTTGGGGAAAATCCACTGGCTTGGTCAGGAACTTGTTGGCGCCGCGTTCCAGTGCGGTGGTGATGGTGTCCTTGTCGCCATAAGCCGAAATCATGAACACCGGCAGGTCGGGACGCCGAGCCTTCACCTTAAGCAGGAGATCGAGGCCGCTCATGCCTGGCATGTTGATGTCCGATACCAGCAAAACGATCTGCTCGCCGACGCAGGTGGAGAGTTTATCAAGCGCCGCGGTGCCAGACAGTGCGAAGTCCATCACATACAGACCCTGACGGGCCTCGCGACGGAATTGCTGGCGGAACATTACCTCCACGTCAGGCTCATCGTCGACTACCAGCACCATGACCGTCATGTCCGGCTCCCTTCGCCCGCGAACATCCCGCGTGGCAGAGTGACCACGAACTCAGTGAATTCATTGACCTCGCTGTCAATCGAGATCGTGCCACCATGTGCCTTGGTGACGATGTCGTAGGTGATGGACAGTCCGAGGCCGGTGCCTTCTCCGGTCGGCTTTGTCGTGAAGAACGGCTGAAACAGCTTGTCTCTGATGTCCGGGGGGATGCCGATGCCGTTGTCGCGCACGCGGATTTCCACGGTGTCGCAGGCATCGCGGGTCGTAACCCGCAGCGTGGGATTGAACCCAGTCTTAGCGCCGCTTCTCGCGCGTTTGTTGGCCGCGTAGAATCCGTTGCTGAACAGGTTCAGCAAAACGCGCGTCATGTCCTGCGGGTTGACCTCGATCGGTGCGATGCCAACGCCGAAGTCGCGCTCCAGCGTGATGTTGAAACTCTGATCCTGGGCGCGCGCACCGTGATAAGCTAGGTTCAGCGCCTCATCGGCCAGCGCGTTGATGTCCACCGTGCGCCGCTCGGCCGATGCACCACGCGAGTGTTCCAGCATGGCCTTCACGATGCCGTCTGCGCGCTTGCCGTGTTCCGAGATTTTCTGAAGGTTGCTGGTCAGCGTAGTCACGACTTCATCCACTTCATCCCTCTGGTCTTCATTCAGCGCCGCCTCCGCTGGTGCGATTGCGTCCTTCAGTTCGCCCAGCAAATCGACCGAGAGTTCCGCGAAGTTGTTAACGAAGTTCAACGGGTTCTTGATCTCGTGCGCGATGCCTGCCGTGAGTTGGCCCAGAGACGCCATCTTCTCCGCCTGGATCAGGTTGGCCTGCGCCGTCTTCAGTTCGCGGAACGCGGCCTCGATCGTGCGCGTGGCTTCCTGCGCGGCGTCGCGGGCGGCGGCGATCTCGGCTTCGTTGCGTTTGCGCTCGGTGACGTCGGAGAAGATCAGAACGAAGCCTCCGCCCGCGACCGGGTTGTGACGGATTTCGATCACGCGGCCGTCAGGACGGATGCGTTCATAGGCATGGTATTCGCCAGCGGTTTCGGAGACGCCGCGGATTTGCTCCTCGACATCGACGTTTGGCCCATAATCACCGCGAGCGCCGAGGTAACGGATGTAGTCGGCGTAGGTCCTGTGCTCCTCCAAAAGTTCTTCGGGCACGGCGAAAATTTCCTGGAATTTGGCGTTCCACGCGACCAACCGGGGGGTTCCATCGAACATGGCAACGCCGTCGCCCATGTTTTCGAACGTGACGCGCAGTTCGGACTGGCGTTGTGCGAGTTCCGCAGTGCGCTCGCGCAGCGCGCGGAAGGTGGCGACGCTGCCGATGGCGATCACCGCCTGTTCGGCGAAGGTTTGCAACAGCGCGATCTGACTGTCGGTGTATCCGCCGGATTGCGGCGCGGAGAGCCAGATGCAGCCGATCGCCTTTCCGTCGCGCGACAGTGGGACCGCCAAAAATGACCGATACAACCCATCCTTGACCAACGCCCGCGTGGCGGGCGACAGATCCGTTTGCTGCTCCATGTCTCTGATGTGGAGAAGCTGATTGTCCAGGATGACCCGGCAGGACATGGAGTCACGCGTCGGCACCATGGGGAATTGCGCCACATAAGCCGAGAAGGATGGCGTGTTCATATCGACATCAGTATGGATGCCGCTGTAGTGCACCAACCCATCTCGATATTCAAACATCCCGGCGCTGCTGCTGTTGCACAGTTCCTTGGCGCGCCGGATGATCTGATCGAACACCGGCTTCGTGTCGTCGGGCGTGCTCGACATGATTTTCAGCACGTCGATGGTCGCCGCCTGCTGCTCGATCCGCTCGCCAAACTCGCTGTTGCGTTGCGCCAGTTCCGCCGTGCGTTCCTGCAATGCGCGATACGTGTCCGCGCTGGTGGTGGCGATCACCGCCTGTTCGGCGAAGGTCTCCAACAGCGCGACCTGCGTGTCGGAGAATCCTCCGGGCCTCATCATGGCGACGGTCAAACCGCCAATGGCATGCCCATCGCGCATCAACGGCACCGCGAGTTGCGATCGATGGCCGAGGTTCCGAACCACATCCGAAACCTCGGTATCCTCTGTCAGGTCGCGAATATGCACGACCTGATGGTCCAGGACCGCGCGCCCGGTGATGGAACCCCGCGCCGGCGTCATGGGAAGCATCCGCCGATAAGCCTCGTATGCGGAATGGCCGACCATCTCCGGTGTGCCGACGTCGGCGCGAATGTCGAGCAATCCGTCCTGATAGCTGAACAGGACGGCGTTCTCCACGCTCAACAAATCCCGGGCCTGCCCGCAAATCAGATCGAATACCGGTTGTGGATCGCCGGGGGACGCGGACATAGCCTTCAGCACGTCGATCGTCGCGGCCTGGTGTTCGATCCGTTCGCCATATTCGCTGTTGCGCAGCGCCAGCTCCGCCGTGCGCTCCTGCAACGCGCGCCAGGTTTCCGCGCTGCCGATCGCGATGACCGCCTGCTCGGCGAAAGTCTTCAGAAGCTCGATCTGGGTGTCGGAGACCCCGTCGGGTCGCGTGCTTCCTGTCGAAATCGCACCGATCGCGCGGCCGTCGCGCATCAGCGGGATGACCACCTGCGTCTTGCTCCCGAGCGCCCGAACTTCCGGAGATACGCCGGGTTCGGCATCCATGTCGCGGACGTGAATGACTGTCCGATCCAGAATCGCCCGGCAGGACAATGACCCACGATCCAGTATCCTGGGCCACCCGACAGTGTAGGCCGTGAGGGCCGCGGGGTCCGCGAACGACGCGCTGAGACTCCGCGCGCGAAGATGCACCAGCGTGCCGTCATATTCGAACAGCGTCACGGCCGGAGTGCCGAGCAGCGCCCTGGCCTGGTCGCAAATCAGGTCGAACACCGGCTGCGCGTCGGCGGGTGAGGCGGACATTTCCTTTAGCACGTCGATCGTCGCCGCCTGATGATCGATACGCTCAGAGAACGCCGCATTGCGCTCGGCCAGTTCGCTCGTGCGATCGCGCAATTCCCCCAGCAGCCGCGCGTTATCCATCGCGATCACCGCCTGGGCGGCGAAATTTTCCAGCAGTGCGATCTCCTTGTCACTGAACGGACGAACTTCGTGGCGGTTCGCGCTGATGAATCCGATCAGCTCGGCGTCCTTCCGTAATGGCACGACCAAATTGGTGCGAATGCCGGAACGTTTGAGAAACCCCACGCCCCAGGCGTGCGGTTCATTCTCATCGGGGATCTGGTTGAAGGTCGTGTGGTGATAACGCTCCCCGGCGATCAATTGAAGCATCGGGCCAGCAGCCACCAGGGGCTGGCGCGCCATCGCGGCGATGTCGTCCGAATATCCAACGGTCGCCAGGGCTCGGCAGTGGGTGCCGTCCCATTCGAATAACGTCCCCATCTCCGCGCCGCAGATCGTGTGCGCCTTGTCCAGAATTGCATCGAACACCGGGGTCAGATTGCCCGGCGAGGCATTGATCACGCCCAGTACTTCGGCGGTCGCGGTCTCGTGTTCCAGATGATTCCCGCAACTCTCCCAGCAGCCGCGCGTTCTCCATCGCGATCACCGCCTGGGCCGCGAAGTTCTCCAGCAGGGCGATTTGCTTGTCGGGAAATACGCCCGGTTCCTTGCGGTAGATCACGAACATGCCAACCGTTGCCCCATCCTTGAGCAGCGGCATATTCAGCACAGCCCGGATGCCGCCGAGATTGATCAGAGGGTCCTGACGGTCGGGACGCGCCACGAAGTACGGGTGGGTCATCACGTCGACAACCTGGACGGGACGCCCGGTGATCGCCGCCTCCCCCGGCGGCGTGTCAGGCCCGGCGGGCATCTGATGCCGCCGCCGGTGAGCCTCGTAGGCCGGCGGCACCCCTTTCGCGGCGACGATCTTGAAGCGCGCGCCGCCAAAGGTATGCAGCGCGCCGAATGCCGCGCCGCACAGCCGCAGGGCGCGTTCCAGCATCGCATCGAACACCGGCGCCAGGTTCCCCGGCGAAGCGTTGATCACCCCCAACACCTCGGCCGTCGCGGTTTGTTGCTCCAATGCCTCCCGCTGCTCGGTGATCAGCCGCGTGTTCTCGATCGCAATCACCGCCTGATCGGCGAAGGTGCTGACGAGGTCGATCTGCCGTTCGGTGAACGGCTCGACCCGGTGCCGGACCAAGGCGATCACGCCGACTACAGCGCCGTTGCGCAGCAGTGGCATGCCCAGGCCGGTACCGATCCGGGACTTCTCCACGGCGTCGGCGTGCGGATTGTTGTAGTCCAGGTCGGCCGCCATGTTCGGAACGTGGATCGAACGCCCTTCCAGCGCCACGCGTCCGGTCAGGGTCTCTCGATAGATCGGCGTGGCCTTGCCAAGCCAGACCGCCGGCAGGTCCGGCGAGTCGCCCGATACGGCCCTCACTCGATAAACGTCCCCATCGCGCATGGAAAGAATGCCGAGTTCGGCTTCGCAGAGCTGAACCGCCCGCTCGATCACGGTGTCCAGCACCGGCTGCAAATCGAAGGTGGACCGGCTGATGACCTTCAGCAGGTCCGATGTCGCGGTCTGGTATTCAAGCGATTCCTGCAAATCCGCCGTGCGGGTTTGCAATGCGAGATACGTTTCGGCTGACGTGATCGCGATCACCGCTTGCTCGGCGAAGGTCTTCAGCAGTTCGATCTGGGTGTCGGAGAAGCCGCCGATTTCAAGGTTGTCGATACCGATGAGCCCGATCACCGTGTCATCGCGCAACAGCGGCACCCAGAGGGCCGATTTCGAGAAACGCCGGGCTCCCTCGGATGCCCCCGGCCAGGCGTCCATATCCCGGATGTGGAGGATCCGCCGTTCCGTAACGGCGGGCGCCATCGTGGCCCCGGCAACGGGCCGGGGAAAGCGGCCTCGCAACTCGCGGAGCTGTTCGGCGGGCAAATCGGGCCGGTGGTATACGACCTGATCCATCATTGCGCCGTCGACGCGGTACACGACGGCGCCAAGCGCACCGCACAATGCCCTGGCACGGTGGGCGATCGTCTCCAACGCGGGCAGGGCGTCGCCAGGTGAGGCCGACATCGCCTTCAATACGTCGACCGTCGCCGCCTGATGCGCGATCCGTTCGTCGTAGTCGCTGTCGCGCTGAGCCAACGCAACGTCGCGTTCGCTGAGTTGCCGCCGCAGTTCCACGTTGGCGCGTTGCAGTTCGGCGATCGTTTCGTCTTGCGTCGAAGCCATGTTCCACCCCCGGCTGGCGAGGGCCATTACGCCTCGGTTGCCAGCCAATCGGAAGGCTAGCCGCCGTGCGCGTGTTCTCCAACCTGACACCTGGCCCTGGCCCGGCCGGGTGAAAGAGGCGGTGCCCCCTCGGAGGACGATCAGGAACGCCAGACGAAGGTCGGGTTTCCACTCCAAACGGCGGTAGCCGGGCGGCGAGGCTGAACCGCCGGAGTTGACCCACAGCGGTCATTCGGGACACCGCTCCTGACCATCCGGGGCGTCAATCTCTGCGCACCAGGAAGATCCAATGATTTTAAGGGCCCGGATTTGTGACGTATTTGTTGATTAACGGAAAAAGGCGTCGCCTGTATGGCACTGTGTTCGCAAAAAGGGTGCCCGCCGCGCTGTTACCCGGCGGGCACGGACCTAGTTCAGGCGTTGTGATAGGCGGTGATCTCCCGGCAGACGACCCCCGCTTCCTCGTCACCGATAACGGGCTTGATCACGAAGTCCACCAGGGTGTTCCACCGCCCGCAATAGCGCGCCACGGCAGAAAGATCGTCTGATTCCAAGATCACAACTCCCCCACGGCCCACAACATCGAACCAGCGCCCGATCAGCTTAACTCCTTCGCCAACGTCCGCTTGCTCCTGTGGGGACAAGGCGCCCCAGCCTTTACAACCGGGAAGAAATTTGTCGGCCGAGAAGCTCCAGGTTATCATGTATTTCATCACCACTCTCCTACGGTTTGGGTGCTTATCGATGGAGATTGTGAGGATTTCACTTCGCGGCTCACCTCGGGCCCCAATCTACCCCACCCTTTGTGGCTGACAATCTGCTGCTTCCCGGGGTTCGGTGTCGCTAACCGGACCGATCCGAATGACATGAGAGTCCTCCATTTGTTTCGTTAACCGACATTTCCCCAATACCCGGCTCATCCGAGCACTGTGAGTGAACGATGGCGGTGCCACGCTAACACCTGCGATACGATCAATTCACGAATGTCGATGTCATTGATCCAGATCAATCGTCAGCGTCCGCTGAGGCGGCGTTCAATATCGGTCATATTTCACGGCAACCGTTCACGTAAGCACCTGACGGTATGATCGGAGGCGATGCTAACCAGGGCCGTTAGGGAATGTCCTGCGTCCACCCCGAACGGCGGTACGCGGCTCGCTTCCTCCACCGCCGTGCCGCCGGGAGGGCCCATTCAGCGGTCGATGTCTTCAGTTAGGTGGCGACCATGTCCTCGATCGCGGCGACATGATAAGTTGGATACATTCCGAAGGCATAGTCATAACGATTTTGCATCGAGACTCCGGCCAACCGGCCGGCTCGGCTTTCAGCACGGCTCAGGTTTCAAACTGGAACTGAGCACTGGCGAGCCGGCATGGTGCCCCGGGTCCGACCTCAGTTTGTGTCGCCGGGCATAATTCGCCGGCCCAATCCGTCCGGGGGGGTAGTCTCGAACAACTCCATCACCTCGTCTGGCATCCGCGGTGCGCCCGTGCCCGCGTTCCATCCTCCATCCACCGAGAAGGTTTCCCCGGTCATGTAGCTGGACGCATCAGAGGCCAACAACAAAAGCGCGCCCGCCAGCTCCTCTGGATTGCCGACCCGGCCCATCGGGTTTCAATTCTGGATGTAGTGGAGAAAAGCGGGCAATTCGAAAAACGGGTTGGTCATCTCGCTGTAGAACCATCCGGGGGAGATCACGTTCACCCGCACGCCACGGTCGGCCCAACTAAGGGCCAACGTGCGCGTCATGTTGATCACCGCGGCCTTTGTCGCATGATAGGCGGCTCCTCCCTGCTGCTGCCCGCTCCGTCCGTAATCCGATGCGATGCCGATCAAGGAACCGCCCTTGCCGTCCCGCAGCATGCGCGCCCCCACCTCCTGATAGCAGAGCCACACACCGGTCAGATTTACCCGAACGACATGGTTGAACAACGCTTCGGGAAGACGCTCCGGCGCGGGACCGTAATCGGCGGCCGTACCCGGCGTTCGCCACCAGGATATCGACACGTCCGAATCGATCCCATGCCCTGGCGACCATATCCTTGACCTGGGCACCGTCGGCGACATCACACGTGATTGGCAACGCGGTGCCACCGTCGCGTGCGATTTCGCCGGCCAGTTCCTGAAGTTTGTCCGTCCGCCGCGCGGCCAGCACGACATTGGCTCCCCGGCTGGCGAGGATTTGCGCGAACGTTGCGCCCAGGCCGGACGATGCGCCAGTCACGATCGCTGTTTTGCCGACGACCGAAAATATATCCTTATTCATTGTTTGTCTCCCCCTCCGGTCCCATGTTGTTGCGTGAACGTTCCGGAGAAGACCAGACTGTTTCAACATCGTTTTCGCTTGTCAAGCGCCACTCGGGAGTAGGGAACGAGACCCGCGGTTGGCGTAACAGGGACGCGAAGCAGGTGGGGGCGGCCGAGCGCTGAGACGGCACTCAGATTCTGATTCCCACAATTCCTGATTTTCGGAGCAGTGGCCTCCGACGACATCCGGCTGGGGTCACCGGCCTGCCGAATGTCCGCTCACCACCCCGAACGGCGGTAGGGCGAACCCGCCGATACAGCGGCCGCCGGTAGAGTCGAGGTGTGGCGCGGTAGTTGTAGGTCGAACATATCTGTTGCCGCCCCTTTCGTCTGGCGGTGCCTTACTGGTCCGACCGTGACCCCGTCTCCACACCCCGCTCATCGAACCGGACATGCAGATCTCCCGCATCCGGCTCTCGGACAAGACATCACGCCTTCACCCACGACACGCCGCGCCCAAGCCGGGTCAGGCGTACGAGCCCGAAGTGCCCGTAGAGGTGCGAGAGTGGATAGGTCCCGCCCCTGCGCCGCCTGACCTTGTGTTTGGAACGCAACCACCGGCGCAACCGCACAGCGGTGTAGTTGTCGAGCGCACGATACGATTTGGTGACAGTGCCAACACTGAAGTAGTTGGCCCATCCACGTAACGCGCGGTTCAACCGATCCACCAGCTCCGTGGTCTCTTGCCAGGTAGCCGCCCGGTCGGTCAGCACATGGACTTTCTCAACCATGCGCCGGATGCTCTTCTTCGACGGCCGTTGGCCCAGCCGGGCCTGGCCGGTCTTCGCCGAATACATCCGCCCGAACGTGTAGCCCAGAAAGTCGAACTCGCCTTCCGGCACCTTGCAGATGCGTGTCGGGGCATGAGCGTATTGACGCCAAAGCGACGAGCGAGGACGTCGAGTTCACGGATCGCCGCGATGGGGGCCACGTCAGACATCGTGTCGCTCTACGCCCCCCGGCCTTTCGCCTGCTATCTCGTGGCGGGCCGCTCACAGCACGACTGCATTGACCGGGCGTAAGTAGTTTCCGAGTTTCCCGCGCCTGACAAGGTCGTGGCAGCCTCTGTGCGCGCAAACGGCGACCTGGCCGTCGCGCCGGATACCCGTCCGGCGCCGAATTTCGCGCGATGAGCCGGAGACGCAACAATGGACTTTACCAGGCATCTGTTCACTGAGCAGCCCTTGGTCGCGCTGTTCATCACCATTGCCCTTGGCTATTTCGTCGGCAAATTGAAGGTTGGAACATTCGTTCTGGGCGGCGTCGCTGGCACGTTGCTGGTCGGCGTCATCATCGGTCAGATCGGCGTGAAAATCGATCCGGGCATCGGCGCGATCTTCTTCGCGCTGTTTATTTACGCGGTCGGATTCCAGGGTGGACCGCAGTTCTTTCACGCGCTTAATCTGCGTTCGCTCAATCAGTTGGTCTCCGCCTTCGTCATGTGCTTCACGGGCCTGCTTTGCGTCCTCGCCGCCGCCTGGATGTTCGGGCTCGACCGCGGCATGGCGGCCGGACTTGCCGCCGGCGGCCTGACGCAATCGGCGATTCTCGGCACCGCCGGCGATGCCATCGCCAAACTCGGCCTGGCGGCGGACGTAACGAAAACCATGCAGACCAACGTCGCCGTCGGATACGCGGTTTGTTACATCTTCGGCTCGCTCGGCCCGATCATCATGGTGACCTGGTTCCTGCCTTTGATCATGCGGTGGAACGTCCGCGAGGAGGCGGTCAAGCTCGAAAAAGAGCTCTCCGGTGGCCACGCGGCACTCGAGCCTGGGCAGTTCCACGCGGTGAACGACATCATTACCCGGGTCTACCAGGTCACCCGGGATCACCAGGCCATCGGCCAGACCGCGATGCAGCTCAACAAGCAATTCTCCGACGCCTCGGTCGAAGGCATCTGGCGCGGCGGCAAGACAATCGACTTCGACGACACTACCGTCATCGAACTGGGCGACGCCGTCGCGATCACCGGGACATTGCACGCCGTGCAGGCATCCAATGCGGCCCTCGGCGATGAAATCGTCGCGGCGGACGGATTTTCTCCGGTTGAGGAAAGCCGTGAGATCATCCTCACGAACCGCGAACTGAGCGACCGCGCGATCAGTGAAATTCACGATCAGATGAGTGTCGCCACCCGCCATGGCGTGTTCCTGACTTCAGCGAAACGCATGGGCCGGGATTTACCCTTGCTCCCCGGACTTAAGCTTAAAACCGGCGACGAATTGCACTTCGCCGGGAGCACGGTCGATCTCGATCGCGTGCAGTCGAAGATCGGCTATAAAATCAGCGCGGCCGCCGCGACGGATTTCATCTTCTTCGGCATCGGCATGGTCGTCGGCATTCTGATCGGCATGATCGCGTTCAAAATCTGGGGCGTGCCGATTTCCATCGGCAGTGGCGGCGGCTGCCTGCTGTCGGGCTTGCTGTTCGGCTGGCTGCGCAGCGTTCACCCTCGGTTCGCGGCACTGCCGATGGGCGCATCCAGCTTCCTCAGGGACTTCGGGCTGGCCGTGTTCGTCGGCATCGTCGGGATCGGCGCCGGCCCACAGGCGCTCACCGCGATCGAGCAATACGGCCTGACGCTGTTCTTCCTCGGCGTCGCGGTCACTCTCATCCCGCAGATCGTCGCGTTCTTTTTCTCTTACTTCGTGCTCCGCATTAAAAATCCAATCGAGGCGCTGGCCTGCGTCGCCGGCGGCCGCAGCGCCAATCCCGCGTTCGCCGCGCTACTCGCCAAGACCGGCAACGCCACGCCGGTGGTTTCCTTCACGGTCACCTACGCTGTCGCCAACGTGTTCCTGACCCTGTGGGGCCCGGTCATTGTCGGTATCATCACCAAAAACGCCGGTCCCTGACCCTAGCGCGGAGCAAACAGATGTTGGAAAAAACCCACGCCGATGTCGCGAAACTCAGTCCTTTCGAACTGAAGGATCAACTGATCGCGCTCGCCTCCACCGACGCGCAGAGGCTGATGCTGAACGCCGGCCGCGGCAATCCCAATTTTCTCGCCATTCTGCCTCGGCTGGCGTTTTTAAGTCTCGGCGAATTCGCCCTGCTGGAAGCGCAGAGGTCCTATTCCTACCTGGACAGCGGATTTGGCGGGCTGCCGGAAAATCAGGGCATCGTCCAGCGCTTCGAATCCTATGCCGGCAATCATCGCGGAAGTGACGGCGTCCGGTTCATTCAGGCCGCGATTTCCTATGTCAAAGACCAACTGGGACTGAACCCGGACGTTTTCCTGTTTGAAATGGCCGGCGCCTTCCTCGGCTGCACTTACCCGACACCGCCGCGCATGCTGCGGCACACCGAGGAAATCGTCAAAGCGTATCTGGTCCAGGAAATGCTGGGGAACAGGCCCAGTACCGGTGAGTTCTCACTGTTCGCGACCGAAGGCGGCACCGCGGCGATGGCTTACATATTCCAGAGCCTGAAGCAGAACGGCCTGCTCGCGGCCGGGGACAAGATCGCCATCGCCACGCCGATCTTCTCGCCCTACCTGGAAATCCCGGTACTGGCGGAATACGGGCTCGACATCGTCGACATCAGGATGGATCGCGACGCGGACTGGCAATTCCCCGCCGCCGAACTGGAGAAGTTGAAAGACCCTTCGATCAAAATCTGCTGCCTGGTCAATCCCAGCAATCCGCCCTCCACCAAAATGTCCGACGCGGCACTGGCGCAACTCGCCGATCTCGTCGCCGGCGCGAGACCGGATCTGTTCATCGTCACCGATGACGTGTACGGCACATTCGCCGATGACTTCGTTTCGGTCTTCGCGATGTGCCCGCGCAACACGCTGCTGGTCTACTCGTTTTCGAAGTTCTTCGGCGCCACTGGGTGGCGTCTCGGCGTTATCGCACTGCATGACGATAACGTGTTCGACGCGGCGTTGGCGGCACAGCCCGAGAATCAGAAGCGCATCCTCGACGTGCGCTATGCCTCGCTGACCACGCAACCGCGCGCGCTGCGCTTCATTGACCGCCTGGTCGCGGACAGCCGCGCGGTCGCGTTGAATCATACCGCCGGACTCTCCGGACCGCAGCAATCGCAAATGGCTCTGTTCGCCTTGAACGGGCTGATGGATCGTGAGCACCGTTATAAGAACGCGGCGAAGGAACTGATCCGGCAGCGTTATCAAACTCTGTACAGAACAATGGGCGTGCCAGTGGTCCGTGAGCCAAACGACGTCAACTATTACACGCTCATCGACCTCCAGGAGATGGGCGGAAGGCTCTATGGGCCGGAATTCAAGGCCTGGTTCATCAAAAGCGATCTTGGCATTGAATTCCTCTTCCGTCTGGCACGTGAAACGGGTGTTGTGCTGCTGCCTGGCAATGGATTCGAGGTCGTGGATACCTCGGCCCGCGTGTCACTCGCCAATCTTACCGATCACGAATACGCTTCGATCGGCCGCTTCACGCGACAAATTCTGGATGAGTATTTTCAGGATTTCACGAGCCATGCGCCACGAAAAGTCGCCGAACCAGACAGTCCGTCGCGCGGGCAATGCTGAGCCGGCGGTCATAACGACCGGGTTCTCATCCAGATCAATGAACGCGGACGCGATCCCGGCCCTGCTGAGAACCATCATCTGATTCCCTGAACGTCCGCTCCGATCCACGCGGGGCCTCGCGCGTCGGGGTATCGCTACGCCTCCGCCGCGGGCCGCGATCGCCCGTCGTCGCCGCGGGCGAAGTACCCGGCGGCGACCGAGCCTGTACCATGCGACACGGGCTGAACGCGCGCCTGGCGCGCCGTCGAAGAGCTGGCGCGCGCGAGACGAACGGAGCTCGATGTCGCCCAGGCGGTCATTCTTGAGGCGGAACCAGCCGCGCGTACGCAGAACGGCATTGATGACGCGCGCCCACCGTTTCCCGGGCGGACGTCTGGCGTTTACCGCAGAATTTCATCCTGTCGCCAAGGTTGTGGAAGGCCATCCGAACTCCCTGCCTGTTCGAATCACACAATATCGACCGGCACTTCGGCGGTCGCAGCCCTGGAATCTACCTCGTGCGCGGAACAATGGGTGTAATGGAACCGTCGCTTCGCGTTACCTCGCATGAGTAATTTCCGAGCATGGCCGAACAACGTAATGCCATGATATTTGATAGGACATGGTCAAATCACGAAGCGAACTCAATCCGTACACGGCTTGACCGAGATCCGCTCCGTGATCCGCGTTCAAAGTTTCAGAAGAGGAAAAACAATGAAAACCGAACAAATCACCGCGATGCCGGGCTCGCCAACGCCGGACCTGAAACGCGAGCTTCTCGGGCAACTCCCAAAAATGCGCGCATTCGCAACGTCATTGTGCGGCCGGAACGGCGGTCGCACGGAACGCGCCGAGGATCTGGTGCAGGAAACCGTCGCGAAGGCGTGGGCGAATATGCACTCATTCGTGCCGGGTACGAACATGAGCGCGTGGCTCTACACCATACTTCGCAACGAGTTCTACTCCGAATACCGCAAACGCCGTTACGAGGTTCAGGATGCGGACGGTGTCCACGCCAATACGATGCAATCCCTTCCGGCCCAGGAGGGACATATGCGCTTCCTGGAGCTTCAGGATGCGTTGGATCAGCTGCTCCCGGAGCATCGTGAGGCGCTGGTCCTTGTCGCGGGCTCGGGACTTTCTTACGGCGACGCGGCGAAACTTTGCGCATGCGCGGTCGGTACGATGAAGAGCCGCGTTAGCAGGGCGCGTGCCAGGTTGGCGGTGTTGCTCGAGGCGCCAAAACCGCTCGCGGCATCGAACGTCGTCTGGCTCCGCGCTCCCACGCGCGCGAACGCTCAATCGTCGCCGCTCGCCATGCAGGCTTACGCGGCCGCGGGATGAGCCGTTCCGCGCTACTGATCCACCGGATCGGCGGCCACCGCGAGGCGGGCCAACGCCGGAAGCGACTTCGAGCCGGTCCTCTTCATGATCGACGCCCGATGATTTTCGACTGTACGCTGACTGATGCCGAGATCGGCGGCGATATTCTTGTTAGGATGTCCAGCCAACACCAGGTCCATGATCTGATGCTGCCTGGGCGTGAGGCCCGCGATGTGGCTCGCCGCGTCCGCGCGCCACGCGGTTCGCTTGCCGGCATCCCGGCCCTGGTCGATGGCACGCCTGACGCTTTCGGCGAGTTGCTCGCGGCCAACTGGCTTTTCGATGAAGTCCGCCGCCCCCGCCTTCATGGCCTTCACGGCGATAGAGACATCACCATCGCCGGTGATCATGATGGCCGGCGGCAGGTGACCCGCATCCTTTAGCTGCTTCAGCAAGTCGAGACCGCTCATCCCGGGCAGGTATGCATCGACGATCAGGCAGGACGCCTGCCCTGGGTCCCAGGATTTCAGGAAGGCCTCGCACGACGCATAATCCTCAACCGTATGGCCCTCATCCCGCAGCAATTCGCCCATCCCTTCGCGCAGATTGGCGTCATCGTCGATGATGAATACGACCGGTGACCCTGGGGCGGCGATCGTCCGGCGCGCGCGGTCGCGGTCGCGATACCGGCAACAGTTCCTTGATGGCGCGCAGCAAGTCCTGCGACTTCACCGGCTTGTTGAGCTTCACGTATTTCTGCATGGCGATATCGCGCAGCGTACCCGTGGAAATATCGCCCGTCAGGATGACGACCGGGACGTCGTTACGCAGAGCCAGGCGAATCTTCGTGGTGGTTTGAATGCCGTTCATCCCGTTTGGCAAATTGAAGTCCGCGAGGAGAAGATCCGGATGCACCGCACCGCGCGCCACCAGATCCAGCGCGGTGACGCCATCCGGCGCGGTCGATGTCCGATAGCCTTCCTCGGCCAGGACATCGGCAAGCAAATCAGACATCAAGGGATCGTCCTCAATGACCAGAATCTCGGCGGCGAGCGAGACGTCTACACCAGGCCGGTCGTGCGCGGCCCGGTTCTGATGTTCAAATACCGGCTCGATCTCCAGCGGTTGCCGCGCGATTTCGATGGCGAACACGGAACCCTTACCCAGACGTGAGCCGACCCGCACGCGATGGCCCATCAGCTTGCCAAGGCGCTGCACGATGGACAGTCCGAGGCCCAGGCCGTGGCTTCGTTCGCGAGCGGCGTTGTCGAGTTGGTGGTACTCTTCGAAGATCGCCTGGAACTCGTCATCCGGAATGCCGATGCCGGTATCCCAGATTTCGATGCTGACCATTTCCTCGGTCCGGCGGCAACCGAGCAGCACCTTGCCGTGCTTCGTGTACTTCACGGCATTGGAGAGCAGATTACGGAGCATCTGTTCCAGCAGACGGATGTCGCTGTGTACGACGACACGACTTCGGACCACGCGCAGACCAATGCCTTTGGCCTTCGCGTGATAGCTGAACTCATCCTGCATTCGGTCGAACAGGTCACCGATCGGAAAGTCAACCATTTCAGCGCGCACCGTCCCCGCTTCGATCTGGTTGATATCCAGCAGCGCATTCAGCATGCCCGACATGGCGCTCAACGCCTGATCCAGTCGCATGAGCAGCTTGCGCGCGGCGTCGCCTTCGATAACCTTGGTTAATGATCCTTGCAGCAGCACAAGTGTTTGCAGCGGCTGGCGGAGATCATGGCTCGCCGCGGCGAGGAAACGGGATTTCGCGACATTGGCCTGCTCCGCCTGTCGTTGCGCCGCGCCCATGGCATCCGCGGCATGCGTTCGTTCGGTGATGTCGGAGAAAGTAATGACGACACCTTCGACCCGATTGTCCTGGGTTCGATAGGGTAGGATGCGCCGGACATACCAGGACCCGCTCCGCGCTTCGATTTCGCATTCGATCGGGGTCAAGGTCTGCAGGACCGTTCTCGCGTCCGTCAACAACGCTTCATCGGCGGCCAACGACTTAAGATCCGCGAGCGGCCGGCCGATATCGCCGGGGATCACACTGAACAGCGATCGTGTGGCGGGCGTGAAGAACCGGATCTTCAGGCTGGCGTCGAGGAAGATCGTCGCGACGTCGGTACTGTAAAGAACATTTTGCAGGTCGTTCGCGGTTGTTCGTTGCTTCTCCAGCGTTTCCTGAAGCTGGCTGTTGAGCGCGGTCAACTCTTCGTTCAGAGACTGCAATTCCTCCTTCGAGGTAAGAAGCTCTTCATTGGTCGACTGAAATTCCTCCTGGACCGATAGCGCCTCTTCGTTGATCGCGCGCTGCTCCTCGGTTGAAATCTCCAGCGCGCGCACCGCACCCCGAAGCTCCGCGCGCGTGGACTCGAGTTCCTGCTCGAGCGTGACCGTCTCCGCCGATTCATCGCTTCCGGTACTTCGGCCTCGCGGCGGTTCCCGCGTTGGTTCATTAACGAAGCAGATCAACAGCAGTGCCTCGCCCTCGCTCGATACCGGCAGGATGTCGATTCTGAACGAAATCGGCGTCCCATCGTGGCTGGTTCGGCCACCGGCCACCACGGTGCGGGCGTTGGCCCGATTGGCCTGAAGGATCGCGGACCTGAGCTTTGTCCGGATGTCCTCGTGTGCCATCGCCAGCAGATCATGCGTGGCGCCGCCGGGAGCGATACGCAAATAGCGGTCCACGGGGCCCAAAGTATAGAGGCAATTCAGTCTTTGATTGACCAGTACGGCTGCCGGTGCGTGCGTATCCAGCACCAACCGGCGGCATAAGTCCGCCAGCACGGTTTCGCGCGATGCCGCTCGCTGCTGTCCTGACCTCATGACGGTGCGCCCGAAGTCCGGCACCGGGCCTGCTTCACCCGTGCGGGATCGCCCGACATGCCGGTAGACTCGTTCCGCCTTGGAGACCACCTCGAATATCCCATCGGTTTCGCCGGCGGTCTCGGAGCTACCAAGCAGCAATATCCCGCCCTCTCGCAAGGCGAAATGGAACATCGCGATGACCTTCGCCTGCGCGTCGGGCCGCAAATAGATCAGGAGATTGCGGCACGACACCAGATCGATGCGCGAAAATGGCGGGTCGGTCAGCACGTCCTGCACAGTGAAGATCACCAAAGAGCGCAGTTCCGGCACGACCTTGTAGCCACGTTCGTCTTTCGAAAAGAACCGGGCGAGGCGGGCGGGCGTCACGTCGGCCGCGACCGAATCCGGGTACAGGCCCTCCCGCGCGCGCGCCACCGCGTCGGCATCGACGTCGGAAGCGAACACCTGCAGCCTGGCGTCACTTCCGGCGGCCGTGATTTGCTCCTGGAAAATCATGGCGAGGGAATACGTCTCCTCGCCGGGACTGCACCCGGCGATCCAGATCCGGATCGGCTGCTCGGACGGGCGGTCCCGGATCAGTTCGGGCACGATCTTCTCGGACAGGAGATCAAAGACCTTGGGGTCGCGGAAGAAGCTGGTGACGTTGATCAGCAGATCCGCCGCGAGCAGGTCCAGTTCGTTGGAGCCGCCGCGCAGCAAGTCCAGATAGCGATACATATCGTCAGTCTTGATCGATGCCATCGCCATGCGCCGCTCGATCCGGCGGCGAAGCGTGCCTTCCTTATAAAGTGCGAAATCATGCGCGGACCTCGCACGCAGAAGCGCGATGATTTCGGGCAACCAGCCCTCCGCGATGTCCTGCCTGGCCACATCGCCCGGTGACCGCATCAGGGCAACCCGCCGGCCATGATTGATGAGCGCCTCGGGAATTTTATCGATCGGGAGCACGAAATCCACAGCGCCCGTCATGATCGCGCTGCGCGGCATCCCATCGAAGCCGGCTTCTTCCGGATCCTGCGCGATCACGAGGCCCCGACGCCGCTTGATCGCTCGCAGTCCGAGACTGCCGTCGGCACCCGATCCCGAAAGTATCACGCAGATGGCAGACTGACCGCGATCGGCCGCCAGACTACGCAGCAGAAAATCGAACGGGAGCCGAGCGCCGTGGCGTTCCTGGGGCGGCGACAGATGCAGCATGCCATTCTCAACCGCGAGGTAGGTGCCAGGTGGAATGACATAAAGATGTTCCCGCTCGATCGGCATGCCGTTCGCGGCCTGCAGGACCGTCAACCGCGTGTGGCCCGCCAGCAGATCCACCATCATGCTTTCATGTGTCGGATCAAGATGCTGAATGAGGATAAAGGCCATACCGGTCGTCGCCGGCAGTGCGCTCACGAGTTTCTTGCACGCATCGAGGCCGCCCGCCGAGGCGCCGATGCCGACGATCGGGAAACTCATGGACGAGCCTTCATGGCCGTGCGACTGCT
>CAVRDN010000077.1:0-9539 GCA_963719675.1 uncultured Alphaproteobacteria bacterium
GACCAGATCGCGTACCTTCCGCGGGAAGTCCTCGGGGAGAATGTCGGGACATTGGACAGCAATCGGGCCCATCGCGCCCGGCCGCGGCCGCCCGAGGCGGCGTCGCGCGATATCGAACAACTCGCCGACTGGATCGCCGCCGCGAAAATCCGCTGATCATCACGGGCATGTTGGGACGCGACCCGCGAGACAGCGTGGTGCTGGCGGAACTGGCCCAGCGCTACGCGTTGCCGGTCGTGCCATATAACACGCGTTATTTCGCGCTGTCGGCCAATCATCCGATGTTCCAAGGCTCGGCGCCCGGCACGTTGCTGAAAGATGCGGATCTTGTCATCGTCTTTGAAACAGACGTGCCGTGGATGCCGAGTAAGGAAGCGCCGCGGGCGGACGCGAAAGTCGTGCAAATCGGTGAGGATCCGCTGCACATGCGTCTGCCGATGCGCAGCTTTCCCTCGGATCTGACCATGACCGCGACATCGCTTTCGGTGCTGGAGGCGTTGGAAACCGCGCTCGCCACGAGGTCCACGCCACATGTCGCGGAGCGTCTGGCCCGGTTGACGGCGCGATCCGATGGACTGCGCAAATCCTGGCGGGACGAAGCGGAGCGCGCCGGCAAAGCCAACACCATCACATTGCCCTGGCTCAATCACTGCCTGCGCGAGATTGTCGACGCGGACAGCATCGTCATCAGCGAGTATTCGTTTCGCCAGGAGTATTGCCCGCTCGACACACCGGGAAGTTTGTTCGCGGTCAGTTCCGCCGGCGGCCTCGGCTGGGGTTTCCCGGCTTCGCTGGGTGCGAAGCTGGCATCGCCCAACAAATTGGTGGTCTCCGTGCTTGGCGATGGCGCCTACATGTTCGCCAACCCGACCGCGTGTCACTACGTCGCGCAGATGCGTAATCTTCCGGTTCTGACGGTAATCTACAACAACGCGTTGTACGGCGCGGTACGGCGGGCGACCCTGGATATGTACGACCATGGCGCCGCCGCCGAGGCCGATGGCCGGCTGCTTGCCGATTTGCCCGCGCCGTCGTTTGAAAAGATCGTCGCGGCGCACGACGGTCATGGTGAACGGGTCGAGAGGCCCGCCGATCTTTCCGCTGCCTTGAAGCGCGCGGCGGCGGCGGTACGCGGCGGTCAGCAGGCTCTGGTCAACGTTCTTTGTCCCTGATGCGCACTTCGGTTCTGATTGTCGGCGGCGGCCCGGTCGGATCCACTCTCGCGCTCGATCTCGCGGCCCGCGGGATCGACGTCGTGGTCGCCGAGCGCAATCCGGTGGATCAAATGCGCGGCGTGAAATGTAATCACGTCGCCGCCCGCACCATGGAAGTGTTCCGTCGGCTGGGCTTTGTGCAACGGATCCGCGATACCGGTTTGCCGGCTGATCACGCCAACGACGTGGCGTTCCGCACTTCGGCGATCGGCACCGAGTTCGCGCGCATCATGATACCCTGCCGGCGCGATCGTTACACCAACAAAGAGGGCCCGGATGGCTGGTGGCCCACGCCCGAGCCACCGCATCGCATCAACCAGATTTATCTCGATCCGCTGCTCGCCAGTATCGCCAGAGAGCATCCGCGCATTCGCTATATCAACCGAATGGAAGTCGAGGGCTTCACCCAATCCGATGCCGGCGTCATCGCCGAGGCGATCGACCACACGTCGGGCGCGCGTTCCACCATCCACTGCGCGTACCTGATTGGCTGCGATGGCCCTTCGTCTCGCACCCGGCAGTTGATCGACGCGCGGTTGACCGGGGACGCGCTGTTTGGGCGCACGCAATCGACCTATATCCGGGCGCCCGGGCTCGCGGAGAGAATGCGGGCGACACGCGCATGGTCGACCCAGGTGATGAACCCGAAACGCAGCGGCAACATGTTCGCGGTGGATGGTCGCGAGACCTGGCTGATTCACAACTACCTGCGCGATGAGGAAACCGAATTCGAGTGTCTCGATCCTGATTGGTGCCTGCGCACCATCATGGGGGTCGAGCCGGACTTTCCTTACGAAATCATCAC
Organism: uncultured Alphaproteobacteria bacterium; assembly: GCA_963719675.1. GTDB lineage: Bacteria > Pseudomonadota > Alphaproteobacteria > Acetobacterales > Acetobacteraceae > Rhodopila. Next base: position 2,020 of record CAVRDN010000077.1, read on the forward strand.
ACGGGAGAATTGGATCGGCCGCCGCCTGATCGCCGACCGGTTCCGCGACCGCCGTGTCTTCATTTGTGGCGATGCCGCGCATCTGTGGGTGCCGGCCGCCGGCTATGGCATGAACGCCGGCATCGCCGACGCGATGAATTTGTCCTGGATGCTGGCCGGCGTGCTGCATGGATGGGCCGGTCCGGACATTCTCGCCGCGCATGAGGCCGAGCGTTGGCCGATCACGGAACAAGTCTCGAAATACGCGATGAACACCGCGCTGGCTCTCGCGCGCACGCGGGCGACGGTGCCGGAGGATATTGAACGAGATCCGCAAGCCCAGGCGGCACTTGGCGAAAAGATGCTGGCGCTGCACACGCCGCAATTCTGCTGTGGTGGTCTGAACTTTGGCTACTTTTACGACCGCTCGCCGATCATTCAGGATGACGGAGAAGTGGCGCCAGCCTACACGATGGACAGCTTCACTCCATCGACGGTTCCGGGTTGTCGGACGCCGCATATTTGGCTGGAGAATGGCCGCTCGCTATACGACGAGATGGGATCGGACTTTTGTTTGCTGCGCTTCGATCGTTCCGTGGACGTAAGCGGAGTAACCGAGGCCGCCGGCCATCGTGGACTTCCGTTACGCGTGCTCGACGTTCAGCCAGCCGCGCCTTACCGCGAAAATCTGGTGCTCTCCCGGCCTGATCAGCACATCGCGTGGCGGGGCGATAGCCTGCCTGACAATCCCCTCGCTCTTGTGGACAAGATCAGAGGTGCGGCCTGACCTTTTCGCTGAACAACGTCAGGCTGCGGGCGGTTTCCTCATACGCCATCGGACCGAGGCGGAACTGCATGATCAGGCCGCCAATCCCGCTCTTGCCGACCGCGGCCAGTTTTTCGATGACCGTCGCCGGGGAACCGCAAACCAGGGAATGCTCCAGCACCATGCGAGCGGGCGGTGCCGTTCCCGGCGCCGGCATCGGGACGATCGACACCCCTTGTTCCTGATAGACCCGCTCTCGCATCGCGGTGCGATGGGCATGCATGGCATGAAACGCCGGAACCGCGATCCGTTCTGCCTCAGCATCGGTCTCCGCGACGAAAACATTGCGCCATGCCCAACAGGCGTCGGTGTTCTCGGCGACCTCGGCCTCGTTCTGACCGATGGAGCGTAACGTCCGGCGGTACAACTCCATCCGCTGCGCGGTGGTTTCATTGCTCTGCACGTTCATCATGAACGGCCGTCCGCGCCTCGCGATATCCAGCATGCCATGTTCCGTCGCGGCGGCGCGGATCACGTAGGGATGCGGCTTCGTGTACGGCACCGGACGAAACGCCGGCAGCCGTAGATTGAAGAATTCGCCGTGGTGCTCGAACGCTTCGCCTTTCCAGGCTTCGAACATGATCGCCTCGGATTCCTCGAAGCGCGCCTGAGCCTCGGTGTGATCGATCCCGAAACCCTGATAGTCATAGATGTTGTAGGCGGTGCCGCGGCCGAGGCCGACGATCAATCGCCCTTTCGAAAGATGATCGATCAGCGAGATCTGCTCGGCCATGCGGATCGGGTGATGCAACGCCATCTGGGCCACGGCGAAGCCGATCTTCGCGTGCTGTGTCGCCGTGGCGAGGGCGGCGGCGAAACTGACCGGATCGACATAGGCGCAGATGCCGTCGAAGTGATGCTCCGCCAGCCAGATCACGTCGAAGCCGAGTTCATCGGTCAGTCGCGCCTCGCGCAAGGTTTCATCGATAACACGTGCATCGTCATCGGCGGTCGTGCTCTGCGGGAACAGGAAATTGGAAACGCGCATGGTGGGGCCCTTCGTCCGGGCCGTCAGTATGACCGGGTTGATCGTGTCAGGCGAGAACGTCGTTGAGATCCTCGGCGGCCAGATCGGCATGCTGCCCGTGCAAATGACAGGCCGCCGCGTGACGCGGGCCAATGCGTGACAGCGGCGGCCGCTGCGTGTGGCAAATCGCCATTGTGTACAGGCAGCGATCCGCGAACCGGCAGGCGGCGTCACGCTCTCCCGGCCGCTGCACGTCGGGCTCCGTGGTCAGCCAGTCGCGTGTCAGGCTCACCTGAGGGATCGAACCGACCAACAGCTTCGTGTACGGATGCGCCGGCGTTTTCACCACCGCCTCGGCCTGACCCGCTTCGACGGCGGAGGCGCGGTACATCACGATGATATTGTCGCTCACCTGCCAGGCTGTCGCCAGATCGTGGGTGATATACAAAATCGAAATGCCAAGTTCGTCGGTCAGCCGCCGCAACGACCCAAGAATGGTCGCCCGCAGCGAGGCATCAACCATCGAGACCGGCTCATCGGCGATGATGATCTTCGGTTTCAGCAGCAGCGCTCGCGCGACCATGGTGCGCTGCCGCTGCCCGCCGCTCAGTTGATGGGGATACCGGCCGAGAATTTCCTCAGGCCGCAGTCCGACGGTGCGCAGCGCCTGCTCGATCAATTCGCGCGCTTCGGACCGCGAGGATGCCAGCCTGAATTTGCGCACCGGCGTCGTCAGAACGTGATCCACCCGATAGAATGGATTGAAAACACCATAAGGATCCTGGAAGATCGCCTGAATGTCGGTCCGGTACGCGCGGCGAGCCTCGGCTGAGAGCCGGAAAATATCTTCGCCTCGGTAGCGGATTGTTCCGGATGTAGGGATCGTCAGACCAAGCAGCAAACGCGCGAGCGTGGTCTTGCCGCTGCCGCTCTCGCCAACGATGGCGGTCACCGACGGAGACCCGGTACCCACCGACAGCGAGAACCCGTCGAGCGCCACGGTGCGGGCCGCTCCCATCAACCCGCCACCGTAAACCCGGCCGACCCGATCCGCCTGAAGCAGAGGCGGGCTCATGCGAAGTGACAGGCGACCAGCACGCCGCCCTCGACCTCACGCGGCAACGGCCGTTCCATCCCGCACCGGTGCTGGGCTTTTGGACACCGCGGATGAAACGCGCAGCCCGACGGCAGATCCCGCAACAATGGTGCCAGACCGGGAATGCCGCGCAACGCGTCCTTGTGATCCATCGAAGGCAGGCTCGCGATCAGCATCTCCGTGTACGGATGTCTGGGCTTTCGGACAATCTCGGCGATCGGCGCGATCTCCACCAGGCGTCCCGCGTACATCACGCCAAGCCGATCGACAAATTGCGCCATGAGGCCCATATCGTGGCCGATCAGCAGGATCGCCGCGTTCAGGTCCTGTTGCACATCGGCCAGGGTGCGCATGACCTGACGCTGCACGACGACATCGAGCGCACTGGTCGGCTCATCGGCGATAATCACCGTTGGGCGCAGGCAAATGGCGATGGCGATGCAAACGCGCTGCTTCATTCCACCGCTAAGTTGGTGCGGGTATTTCTCCGCCGTGCCGGACGGTAGACCAACGCGCGCCATCAGCGCGTCGATGTCTCGCGGCGCCACATTATGATCGCGCATCGCGTCCGCCACCTGCGCGCCCACCCGCATGACCGGGTTCAATGCATTCATCGATCCTTGCGGCACCATGGCGATGCCCGCCAACCGGGTCCGCCGGATCGCATTGTCCGACAAAGTCGAAAGGTTCGTGTCTCCGAGCAGAACGTTGCCGCCGTCGATGTGGCCGGGCGGTCGGATCATGCGCATGATCGCGAGCGCCATGGTGGACTTGCCCGAGCCCGATTCACCGACCAGCCCGAACCGTTCGTTCGGCATCAGAGCGAACGACACATCGTCCACCGCGCGCACCACGCCCAACGGATGGTCGAAGGACACCCGCAAACCTTCGATCCGCAACGCGCTCATACGGAACGCCGCAGCCTGGGATTGGCGATTTCGTCCAACCCGACGGTCATGAAGAACAGCCCGAGGAACACCAGCAAGATGATCGCGATCGGTGCCGTCCACCACCACCACCAGCCGTTGATGATCGCGGCGTTGAAGTTCACCCAATACAGCGTCATACCGAGGGTCGGCGATTCCAATGGCCCAAGACCGAGCACTTCCAACCCGATCGACGCCAGAATGGCGGCCGACACCGCGTTCACCAGCGTGGCGCCGAGGTAAGGCAACAGGTTAGGGATCATTTCAAAGAAGATGATCTCCGGCCCGCTCATGCCCGACAGGCGCGCGACCTCGACGTAGCCGCGTTCCCGCAACGTCAACACCTGGGAACGGATGGTGCGGGTTGGATTGAGCCAGGCGAGCGACGCGACGACCAGCGCCATCTGGTTGACGGTCAGACCGCCGCGCACCGAGACGGCGATGATGATGAGGATCAAAAGTCCCGGTACCGTCAGACCAATATCGGCGATGCCGCGGATGAGAGTATCGACCATGCCGCGATAAAACCCGGCGACAAACGCGAGGACGGTGCCGATCGTTACCCCCAGAATGCCGGCGATGAAACCGATCCGCAGCGTCAACGGCGTGCCGACCACCATCGCCGCGAACAGATCGCGGCCCTGCCGATCGGTGCCGAAGGGATACTCCCACGATGGCGGACGCAGCGCGGGCGCGGAGAGCGGGCGGGCATCCTCGGGATCGATCAACGTCATGCCGACGACGATGAATACGACCAGTATCGCGAGCAATGCGATCCCGACGGCCAGGGATGGATTGCGCCTCAGGTAACGCAGCACGGCTCAGGTCCGCTGATAGGAAATGCGGGGATCCAGCCAGGGATACAGCACGTCGAGAATGAACGTCGTGAATCCCAACGCGACGATCACCGTGAAAACGATGCCCTGGATCAGAAAATGATCGTTCTCGCGGATGGCCTGAAACAGCAGCGCGCCGATGCCGGGATAGCCGAAGATGACCTCGACCAGCACCGCGCCGGACAGGATTTGCCCAAGAGCCAAAGCCAGTGCCGTGGTTTGCGGCAGGATCGCGTTGCGGACGCAGTAGCGCAGGAAGATCGTCGACGCGCGCAGGCCTTTTGCTTCCGCGAAGGTGACGTAATCCTCGCCCATCGTGGTGACCATCATGCCGCGCATGCCGAGAGCCCAGCCTCCGGTGGCGACAAGGATGATGGACAGAGCGGGAAGGGTGGCGTGCGCCATCACATCCAGAACGAATCGCGCGTTGAACGCGGGTGACGCGCCCGGCGAGTAGCCGCCGAAGATCGGCAACAATCGCCACTGAAACGCGAACAAGTACATCAGGATCAGGCCGAGCAGGAAGAACGGGATCGCGTGCAACGCCCATAAGGGTGGCATGACGTAGCGCATCCAACGCGGCGCTCCGGGCCACGCCAGCAACGCGCCCAGAAGCGTGCCGATGCCAAATGACAGCAGCGTGGTCATGCCGAGTAAGCCGATGGTCCAAGGCAGAGCCTCGGCGATCAAATCGCGCACGGTGCGTGGATAATTGGAGATGGAGTAATTGAGATCCAACCGCGCGGTGTCGCCGAGGTAGGTCACGTATTGCCGCCAAAGCGGTTTATCGAGGCCGAATTTCTGGTTATACTCCTTTACCATGTCCTCGATGCCGGCTTGCACATAGCCCCCCAACTGGGCTTCCGCCAGCAGCTTGGTGCGAACCGGATCCTGCCCCGACAACCGCGGCAAGAAGAAATTCAACGAGGCGGCGAGCCAGACGATCAACAGAAAGACCGCGAACCGTCTGGCGATGTAGAGGGCGCGCATCCGCTCAGGCTTGCTTCAGGTTCCACAGCACGATGGGATACGTCAGGTGCCAGGACGCGCCGTTAACGTAAGTGTTGTCCGCCGTGGGCCAGTTCTTCCAGTACGTCGGTGTTCATCGGGATGCGGTGGAAGTTCTGCACCAGTTGGATGTCCGGCAACTCGGGCAGCCAGATCTCCATCGCGCGCGCGGAACAGCGGGATCAGTTGCGCGCTTTGTCGTTCGGATCGGTGGCGTAACATCTCGTCGACGATCTTGTCGAATTCGGCGTTCTTCCAATGCGAGAAATTCACCAGATGCGCGCCCGGCACCGCGATCGCTCTGGCCCTGATACAGCCGCAGCATATTGTACGGCTCATTGATGGCTGCCGCCATGTCCGTAGATGGAGCCGACGAACTGGCCCTTCTGGAAACGATCGTCGAAATCGGGCGGCATGCTGAACGCGGACTCGACGCCGTGACGTTTCAGCATTTCGGTCAGCAGGGGCCCCATCGCCGGGCCGGCGGCACCGAAGCCGATGATATCGACATTGAGGCGTTGCCCATCCTTGGCCCAGAACCCGCCGTGCCCTTCTTCCAGCCCTTGCCGCTGAGCAACGCATCGCCCTTTTTCGGGTTGAACTCCAGCGTGTTGTATTTCGCCAGCAGGTCCTTGACCGCGTCGAAATAGGGTCGCAGCGGCAGGTAATCCGGCATCGGCAGCGCCGACGTTTGCGACGCGCCGAGGTAGCCGACATCGATCAACTGCTCCCGATCGATGTAATACGATAATGCCCATCGCACGTCCTTGTCGTCGAACGGCTTTACATCGTTGTTGACGTAGAGCGAGATGCGGCCACCAATCGACATAGCCCATACGGCGGCTTTTTTCCGGTATAGGTCGTGATTTTCGGGTTGCCGTCGAACACCGTCTTGAACGTCGAGGGCTGCATCCCGAAGCCCGTATCGATCTGATTGGTGATCAACGACTGCGCCAGTGCCTGCTCACCGACCGACGGCAGCCAGATGGTGCGCTGGACCACCGGCAACGGCGCGAGCCCGGCCTTCGCCGCCCACCAGTCGGGCCGGCGATCGAATACTTTCTGTTGCAACGAGGCCTCGGCGACCTTCCACGGGCCGGTGCTGATCGGCCAGCCCTTGGCGAGGTCGAAATGCTTGAAGGTCGTCCAGTCCTGACCCTCGAAAATATGCTTCGGCACGATGTAGACGCCGATGTCGTACTTGTAGGTCATGAAGAAGAAGAACCGCGGCGACGGCACCAGGAAATCGATCACCACGGTGTTGGCGTCGGTCGCCTTGGCTTCCTTCATCGCCTGATGAACATCGACGCCCCATTTCACCTTGGGTCCGAAGTCGCGCAGCGTGTTCAGGGTGAACGCGACGTCCTCGGCGCTGAATGGCACGCCGTCGCTCCACTTGATACCGTGAGCGCGTCTTGATCGTCAGTTGCTTGAAGTCAGGCGTGAACTGGTAGCTTTCCGCCAGCCACATATACATCTTGTCGGCGAACGCGCTGTAATAGACGCCAGCGGCTCATAGATGAGGTTTGGGCCGTTCTGGTGGTTCGAGCCGATGGAGTAGGGGTTCCACAACTCGTAATCGACCCAGCGGCCTTCGCGCGAACCCGACCAGACCAGGATCATCGTTTTCTCGCGCGGGACCGGCGCCGGTTGCGCGGTTGCCAGGCCGAACGGCGAGATCGCCGCGAGGCTGGCCGCGGATGCGAGAACGGTTCGCCGACTGGGTGCGCTCGACATGATGCTTCCTCCCTTTTGAGGCATCATGCCAAGGAAGTCGTCGCGCCGCCAGAGGAGGGTAGTTCGACAATTCCGGTTCCGAGGACCGAGACTTCATCGTCCTGATTGCGCGCCTCCTGCGTGATCTCAACCAGGTTGCGGCCCT
>CAVRDN010000078.1:0-147979 GCA_963719675.1 uncultured Alphaproteobacteria bacterium
CTTCCTGAAATTTGCGGGTGACCGAGGCTTTGATGAACAGCGCGTCGCCCTCGGGATTATGGCGGCGGATCTTGCTGGTCGCGTTCCGCAGGAATCCGTCGTCGCCCATCCAGTTGGTCAACTGGTGCGTCAACCAGGAGCAACGCTCCGGCCCGTAATCATAAGCTCCCGGCGCGCCGACCATCAGCGCGAACTCGGGTTCCCAGTGCACGCGCTCCGGACAGTCCGGAATGTTGAAGCGATTGGGGATACCCAGACCGGGATGCGCATGAACCTGCTTCCAGGCGAGCTTGTTGGCGCGGATATATAGCCCGCCCCACCCTTGCGCGTACGCGATAAAGCCAGTCACCGTCATCGGCCCCTTGACCATGATCGGCAACGCATCGCCAACCTGGACGGATTCCCAGTATCGCGGTTCCGCTCCGCGGATGGTCTCGTCGTGATAATGCCGGTAGACGTCCGCCAGTTCGGTCTCGGTATAGCGGCGGACCGGCTTCGTTTTCAGTTCGGCGTATTTTGTACCTTCCTCGCGCGCGATGTCGCGATCGGTGCGAAAGCACCAACTGTCCGCCTCCGAGACCAGGTCGCCGTGCTGATTGAAGAATCGCACATGATAAACCTGCTGGACGGCGCGGCCGGCGAACCGGGTCTGATGCTCGATCAGGTCCTTGAGCCAGGCTTCCGTGGTGATTTCGTCATTGCGCATGACCGGTTTATGCCAGGTCCAATCGGCGCCGGCCCACATCGCGTGGACGCCCGGCAGTCCCCCGACGTAGCCCGATATGATCCGGCTTGTCGCGAACAGGAAACTCGGCAATGCGACCATGCCGCCCCACCGTGTGCGACCCCCATACGCTGGGTCGCACCACAGCGGATTGTCGTCGCCGATGCCATGCGCATAGTGGCGAATGTTGTCGCGGGTCGCCTCATGGCACCACGGCTCCAGCGTATTCTCGATGCGCGCGCCGATGCGCCGCCTCAGATCGTCGATGCCCTGGTCTGTGATTTTTGGAAACTGGCTCATGTTCTCTACGCAGTATTTTGCGATTGACCTTACCGGCCGGGGTTTTGGGTAAGTGCGTCACGAATTCAATCTGCCGCGGGTATTCATGTTGACTGAGCCGCGTTTTAACCAGGTCCTGGATCTCCTCGGCCAACTCCAGCCCAGGTGATTGTTTCGGAACAACAAAGGCCTTGACGATCTGGCCGCGGGTTTCATCGGGCACACCGATCACCGCTGCTTCGGCGACGGCGGGATGCTTCATGATCGCATCCTCAACCTCGGCCGGCCCTATGGTCCAGCCCGCGGAGATGATGACATCGTCCGCTCGGCCGGCGTGCCAGAAATATCCGTCGTCATCAGTCAGTCCGCGGTCCTTGGTCGAAAACCACGCATCATGCCGCCAGACCTTGATCTCACCGATGCGGCCGGGAGGGCAGGGTGTGCCATCCGGAGCCTGGACCTCGACCTTGACGCCGGGTACTGGTCTGCCGAGCGCGCCGGCCTTGGGCACATGATCCGTCGCGCCTGGATAATCCGCGAGGATAACGCCGACCTCGGTCGTCCCGTACATGCTGCACAACCGCGTTCCGAATGTCGCCTCGGCGAAGGCCAGGGTTTCGCTATCGACGGGTTCGCCGGTGAAACTCATTTTGTTAAGGTGGATCGGGTAACGTGAGCCGCGGTTCTTCATCATCCGGTAATGCGTCGCGGCCGCCGAGAGATTGGTGATCTGATAATCGCGTAACGCCGCCAGCAAACGCTCCGGCGCGAAGCGTCCCGACATTGTTCCGGTTTGAACGCCCAGTGCGAGGGGCGCCAACGTGCCATGCCATAAACCGTGGCCCCAGGCGGGAGAGGATGGACAGAAGAACCGGTCGCCTGGCCGCACGCCGGTGCCGTACAGCGCCGCGGCCGCGACCACGACGACCGCGCGGTGCGTGTGTCTGACGGCGGCCGGCAAATCGCGCGTCGTGCCGGAGGTGTACTGAAACAGCGCCATGTCCGTCGCGGCGGTTGTCGCCTGATAGACTGCGTCGAATTGACACAGATCCAACATGAACCGTTCATCTGGAACGATCACGCGCGTTGCCGGCAGGCTGCCGATTTCCTCCGCCTTCTCGGCGGTCGTCAGCAACAGCGATGGCTGGCAGTCATCGACGCGCAGTCGCACGCCGTCCGGACCGAACAAGGTAAACAGCGGCACCGCGACCGCGCCTTGCTTCATCGCACCGAACAGCGCCGCGTAATACGGCAACGACGGCTCCAGCATGATCGCCACGCGGTCGCCCGGCCGTGCGCCGTTGGCGTTCAACCAATGCGCAAATTTTGCCGCCCAGGCGGACAATGCGGCGAAGGTCAGCGACTCATCAGATCCGTCGGCATATGCGATACGGATCGCGACACGCTCCCCAGGCCAACGGTCGATGCACTCGTGGGTTATGTTCAGCCGCGCGCGGTCGCCATCGAACAGGTCCCACAGCGCGGAACCGCTGAAATCGCGTTGTGCGTCGGCGTAAGACGTATGATCGGTCAGCTTCGGCATGCGCCAGTTCGACGTGACCGCTCCCAGGTTGTCAAGGAACGCCAAATCCTCTGTATTGATCGCCACCATCCCGCCGGAGTCACAGGACAATGAGCCACGCACCCAAGCGTTTCGATTTCTCCATCCCCGTGCGGATCAATCTGTATTCCGACACGCAATCGAAACCAACGCCGGGAATGAAGGACGCCATGCTCAACGCCGAGGTCGGCGATGAACAAGGCGGGTCCGATCCGACAGTCTGGCAGTTGTGCGATCGCGTCGCGGCGCTGCTGGGCAAGGAGTCCGCGATGTTCCTGCCCAGCGGCACGATGTGCAATCAGGTGGCGATCGCCACGCATTGTCGTCCAGGCGATGAGATCCTCGCGCACGAGGACGCGCACATCCAGGCCGCCGAGGGAGGTGCGCCGGGTGCCATCAGCGGCGTCATGATCAAGGGTCTGTCCGGCGAACGCGGCCAGTTCTCCGCCGCGACCTTGGAGGATGCGATCCGTCCCATCTCACGCTATTCCCCGCCTCAGCGTCTGGTCGAGGTCGAGCAGACCGCCAACAAAGGTGGCGGTGCCTGTTGGCCGGTGTCCGCCCTGCGCGAGGTGGCCGAGGCAGCGCACCGGCACGGCATGGCGGTGCACATGGACGGTGCGCGTCTGATGAACGCCGCGGTCGCACTTGGCGTACCCGCGTCCGAGATCGTTGCCGATTGCGACACTGTCTGGCTCGACTTCACCAAGGGGCTGGGCGCACCGTTGGGCGCGGTGTTGGCGGGCAGCTCCGAGTTCATCGGTCAGGCCTGGCGCTGGAAGCAGCGACTGGGCGGGTCGATGCGGCAGGGTGGACTGAACGCGGCCGCCTGTGTTTACGCGCTGGATCACCACATCGACCGATTGGCGGAGGACCACGCCAATGCCGCCTCACTGGCGCGCGGAATGGCGCAGATCCCAGGCATCACGGTGGAATCGCCGGAAACCAATCTGGTGTTTTTCGACACCAAGGGCACCGGCATGACCGCCGCCGCGTTCGCGGGCAAACTGCGCCAGGCCGGCGTGATGGTATCGGTCTCCGACACCTGGCGGGGCAGGGCGTGTCTGCACCTGGACGTGACGGCTCCGATGATCGAGGAAGCGCTGTCGATCATGCGGCAGGCGGTTTAATTATCCCCACAGTCGTTTCGTCGCCAGTTCGGCGCCTTGTGCCAATGTCCTGAGTTTCGCCCAGGCGATGTCGGGGTGAACACGTCCGCCGAGACCGCAGTCGGTGGAGGCGATGACGTTCTCCCGGCCGACCAGATTGGCGAAACGCATAATGCGGTCGGCCACCAGTTCCGGGTGTTCGACGACGTTGGTCGCGTGGCTGACAATTCCCGGGATGAGGATTTTGCCCGCCGGCGGCTTCACGTCTTCCCACACGCGCCATTCGTGCTCGTGGCGGACATTAGCGGCCTCGAACGAATAGCCCTGCACGTCGATGGCCAGCATGACATCGACGATGTCCCGCATGGGGATGTCGGTGACGTGCGGCCCATGCCAACTGCCCCAGCACAAATGGAACCTGATGCGGTCTTTCGGCAGACCCTTGATGGCGTGGTTCAACGCCTCGACCCGCACCATGGAGAATTTCCGATACGCCTCCGTCGTCGGTTCCGGATTGACCATATCCCAGTTCTCGGCGATCGAGGGGTCGTCGAGCTGCAGGATCAACCCGGCATCGATGATGGCTTTGTATTCCTCGCGCATCGCGTCGGCGCAGGCGAAGATCAGCTCCTCCTCGGTTTTGTAGTATTCGTTACCGATGCGTGACGCGCTGCCCGGCGCGATCGAGGTCATGAACCCTTCATCGATCCCGGCGGCGGCGAGGCCGGCCTTGAAGTGCGCGATGTCGGCGGCAATCGCTTCCTGGCCGGTGTAGCTGATCTTGTCGATGCAGACAGGCAGTTTCATCCCCGGCCCACCGCGATTGGAGGACACGCCGGACTCCGGATCGTTGTAGGCGGCGGCGAACATGGCCCGGTCGCGCCGGTCGCCGAAGCTGGTCAGCGTGATGTGATCATGCGTCGAGCGCTTCGGCGGAATTCGATACAGCTCGGTGCCCAGTTTGACACCGCCCATGCGTTGGAAGGAGTAGCTCCACCAGGCGCCATAATTGACCCGTTGCCCCATCTCCTTGCCGTATTCGCCGTCGCCCGGGATGCTGATCCCGGCTTCCTTCTGCCGTCGAACTACATCGACCGTCGCCTCGGCGAGGCGCGCCTGGTACGCGGCGGGATCGACCTTCTCGCCCGCCTGACGCTGGCCGGCGAGCTCAATGACATCGTCAGGACGCGGCAGGCTGCCCACATGCGTCGTCTGAATTCCGGTCGCGCTGTTTTTCATGGGATGTTGTCCTGATCAGAGGAGAACGCAGTAGTCGGGCGCGAAGGATACCGTGATGGCACTGCCTTCCTCAAGCAGCTCCGTCGGCGGGCGGCGCACGATCAACTGTCCGTCGGGCCAATCGATGACGTATTGAATGAAGTCGCCGTGGAACATGCGGCGGTGGATCGTGCCGTCGATCCGGTTCGCTTCATCCGGCCGCAGGTGGATGTATGACGAGCGCAACGCCAGTGTTTTGCTGTCCTGTTTGCCGGCGGCGGCGTGGATCAGCGATCCGGCGTCGGTTTCGAACACCATGGAGCCATCGGCGTTGACCGACTTCACGTGGCCGCCGATCATGTTCGCGGAGCCCACGAAGTCGGCGACGAACCGGCTGACCGGCCGATTATAGATGTCCTCGGGTGAGCCGATCTGCTCGATCCTGCCGCCATTCATCACGATGACCCGGTCGGAGATCGCCAGCGCTTCCTCCTGATCGTGCGTGACGTAAAGCGAGGTGATGTCCAATCGCCGTTGCAGTTCGCGCAACTCGACCCGCATTTCCGCGCGCAGTTTGGCGTCGAGGTTGGACAGCGGTTCGTCGAACAGCACGACGGTCGGGGAAAACGCGATGGCGCGGGCGACCGCGACCCGTTGCTGCTGTCCACCCGAGAGATTGGACGACGGCCGGTCGGCGTAGGCACCCATTTGCACCATGTCCAGCACACGCGCGACGTTGCTTTTGATGTCGGCGGCGGAGGTACCGCGCACGCGCAAGCCATACGCGACGTTTTCAAACACCGTCATGTGCGGCCAGATGGCGTACCACTGGAAAACCATCGACACGCCGCGCTTCTCGGCTGGGATGTTGCGTCGCGGGCTCGCCGACCAGACGACATTGCCGTTCAGTTTGATGCTGCCGCTGTATGGGTTTTCCAGGCCGGCGATGGACCGCAACGTCGTCGTCTTGCCGCAGCCCGAGGGTCCCAGAAGCGTCACCAGTTCGCCGGGCGCGATGGCGAAGTTGACGTTATCGACCGCCGTGGTGTCGCCGTAACGAACGACGAGGTCGGCGACCTCGATGCGCGGATCGGCGGTCATGTCGTGGCTCCGGTCACCTGACGCGCCACGCGGAACAGGATCGCGACGGCGATGAACACCATCACGGTTTGTAGCAACGCCATCGCGGCGGAGAGCTCGGAACTCGCACTCAGCCAGGAGTTGACGATCGATGGCGCGATCACTTTGGAGTTTGGGCCCATCAGGAATACCGAAACTCCCAGTTCACGGACGGAGGCGATGAAGATCAGCAACCAGGCGGCGACCAGGCCAGGCCGCAGCAAGGGCAATGTCACGGTGCGCATTTGATAAACCCAGGAGGCACCGCAGACCCGGGCGCACTCCTCCAGGCTTTTGTCCACTTGCAGCACGACACCGGCGATGGTGCGCAGGCCCAATGGCAGGAACACGGTGAAGTACGCGATGCCCAGAAGCCACAATGTGCCGTAGAGCGGAATTGGAATGTTGATCCAGGCCCACAGCAAGCCCAGACCGAACACCAGCCGGGGCACCGCCTGCGGGATCATCACCACCCACTCCATCAGCCAGCGGCCCGGCATGGTCGAGCGATAGATGATCCACGCCAGCACGCCGATCACCGGCACGCCGATGGTCGAGACCGAAATGCCCAGGATCATGCTGTTGGCGAATGCCGGTCCGAGTGAACCCAGCGAGAAAGCGGTTACGTAGTTCGCCAGCGTGAATTGCATCTGCGGAATGATCACGGTGGCGAACTTCTGAAACGACGTCAGAGTCAACGCGGCCAGCGGCAGGATCACGGCGACCGCGATATAGCCCCAGGCGATGCCCATCAACGGATAGCGCAATGCGCCGACATCCATCGGCCGCGGCCGAAAGGCCTTGCCGGTGATGGTGGCGTAGCTGCCTTTCCGCATGATCACGCGCGCGAGCCCAAGCGTGATCAGCATCGCGCCAAACAACGACAGTCCCATCGCGGCGGCGTGCCCGTAATCCGGCGGATACGACAAGGTGGATTCCCAGATCGCGGTCGTCACGACATAGAACCGGCCGGGGATCCCCAGCACGAAAGCCGCCGCGAACGATCCGAGCATTTCGGCGAACACGAAGATCGTCGCGCTGAGTACGCCGGGTGCCACCATCGGTAAGGTGATGCGCAACGCCGTGCGCAGCTTGCTGGCGCCGAGCACCCGGGAACTTTCCTCCAGCGACGGATCCATCGACTTCATCGACGCGGAGATCATGACGAACGCGACGGTGCCCTCGAACAGCGCCATGACCCAGGCGATGCCCTGCGGCGAGTAGATATTGAAGAAGTCGCTGTTGAAACCAATGGCCCGCCAGGCCTGATTGGCGAGACCGGTTTTGGGACCCAGCAGCACACCCCAGGCGAGGGCGCCGATCAGCGGCGTCATGTAATACGGCAACTCCATCAGCCGTTCAGAGTCTGGCGCGGCCGGGAATTTCCGTTCGCGTCAGGATCCAGGCCTGGATGAAGCCGAACAGCACCGCCAGTACGGTGGCGATCGAGGCCACCAGCAACGTGTTGCCGATGACCCGCGGTTCCTCGAACAATTCCACGTAATTGCCGGCACCCCATGCCTCGGGCGGAAAGATTTGCGGGTCGCCGATGTTGAACGATTCGGTGATCAGGAACGCGAGCGGGTACAGCACCAAAGCGCCGACGACCAAAATCAGGATCGGAACGATCCAAACGCGGAGATCTCGCATTTCGGTCAGACGGCGCGGGTCAGTTTGCGAACGCGATGATTTTCGCTGTCGCCGATATAAACCGAGCCGTCCGGCGCCACGACCGCGCCATGTGGCCGGGCGAGGCCGGCAACCTCGCGCGGGCCCGTCATCGCCTCCCGGCCCCGCCGTGCCGTTGCCGGCGATGGTGCGAACGATCCAGGTTGCCGCTTCGATCATGCGAATCGCGTGATTTTCCGTATCGACCACGAAGATATCGCCGTTCGGAGCGACCGCCATCTCCTTGGGTGCGTTGAACACCGCATGACGGGCGTCATGCCCGTCTCCCGCATAGCCGCGTTCACCGGTTCCCGCGACGGTGTAGATGATGCCGTCTTCGATTTTACGGATGCAACTGCCCTGGCGCTCCATCACGTAGAGCGAGCCGTCCGGCGCGAAGGCAACCGCTCGGGCACCAAAGATCCCGGCTTTGGCGGCCGGTTCTCCGTCGCCGTCGTGTCGGCCGACACCAGTGCCGGCGAATGTCGCGATCGTTCCGGTGCGTAAATCGACGACGCGGATCCGGTGGTCGGCGACATCGGCGATGAACAACCGCCCATTCGACAACGCCAGTCCGTTCGGCTCGGCCAGTCCCGCCACTGGCGCCGGCCCGCCATCGCCGCTGAATTTGCCCGAGCCATCGCCCGCCAGGGTGGAGATCGTGCCGTTGGGCGCCACCATGCGAACCCGGCGGTTCAATCGATCCGCGAAGAAAATTCGCCCATCCGGGTCCACGACGACCCCATACGGCTCATTGAGTTTCGCCGCCGTCGCCGGTCCGCCGTCGCCATCGAAGCCCCGCTCTCCGGTGCCGGCCACCGTGCTGATAATCTGGCTCCGCGCGTCGATCCGGCAAATCCGATGATTGAACGTATCGGAAAAAATCAGGTTGCCCGCTGGATCGAACGCGAGATCGAACGGATTGTTCAACAACGCCGCCGTCGCCGGTCCGCCATCGCCGGAGCATCCCCGCGCGCCGGTTCCCGCCACGGTGCTGATGATCCAGCCGTCTTGTGCGCTCGTCATTGCTCGCATGCCTCCCATAGGAGGCATCCATGGTTGTCGGAGGCGCCCTGTCAAGCGTAAGGTTCCTGACACAGAAGATGTTCCGGAGGTTCCAAGGTATGGATAACCAGACCGATCTCGGCTCGGCCAGGGCTTTGTATGACAGGCTGGAGGAACGCATCCTGATGCGCGATCAGGTTGGCGCCAGTGAGGTTTACTACGACCTGGTCCGCGCGGGCCGGCCGCTGACGGAAATCGTCGCGGAGGGGGTGCGAGTCCATGCCCCCTTCACGCATGTGCCCTACCATGAGCGGATCGACGACGGGTACCCCAATTTCGTCAACAACGATCACTGCCTGCTCAGCGCGCGGGCCACGATCAATCTGACGAAGATGGTGCCTGAGAAGTTCGCCATGCTGCCGATGGCGCAGACGATCTGGTACATCCCCAGCGGCCTCGATATCTGGAACCAGAAGATCAACAAGGCGCCCGGCCATTACACCCGTCACCGCGGCAATCTGGGCGAGGTCACCGCGCCGCCCGCGCCCGTGGTTTACTGGGAAGATCAGGAACCGGTGACGCTCGATGGTTCGTTGAAGGAGCGGCTGAACCACTGGATGACATTGGTGCACCGCGGCAATGTGCTCGAGGCGTACCAGGTTTTCCTCGGCAACTTCAGCAATGCCGCCGAGCGCAAGGAAGTGCTGGCGGAGATGTGCTTCGCCGGGTTGATCGACGTGCAGGACCGGCTGTTGCACAATCGGTCGTACACCACCGGGCACAAAGCCTATCGCGCCCGCTCGACGGTGGAGCTTGGCAACGCGCTTGGCTGGGAAAACGCGCACGACGTGATTTATGCCGGCGCGCTGGATATCGCCGTTGGGCCGCGCTGGTATTCCACCTACGAAATGGCCTGCAACTGGGTCAAAATGAAAATCGAGGGTGAGGCGCTGCACGCCGTCCCCTACGGTGGCGAAAGCGAGGCCGAGCTGGCCATGCTGCGCAACACCGGTCTGGTGACCGCCGGAAGAATCCAAACACCTGATCGAAACGGTACTGCGCGCCAACGAAATCGCCGTGCTCGAGGAAATCACCGCGCTGCTGAAAGCGGGCAAGAACCCGCGGCGGATTTTGGATGTTCTGCAGCTCGCGGTGGCGCAGATCGTGCTGGAAACGCACACGCCCGAAAACTTCAACATGCCGCACCACTGCTACGAGTATCACAACACGCTCGCCTGGTTCTGGGACAATTTCGATCATCCGCGCCGTTGCGCCTGCTGTATCGTCGCCGCCTGCTTCGCCAATCGCGTCGCCGGCAATCAGGTCGGACTGGGCGATGTGCACCCGGAAGCGTTCCCGACCGCGAACGCCGGCGGAATGTCTCAGGCGCAGGTGCTGGATCGCGTCGATGCCGCGATTTGCTCGTTAAACGGCGCCGGAGAGCGTGGCGTGGACGCAGGCCTATTGCGATAACTTCAGCGATCGCGGCCCGCTCGTCAGTCGCATCGCGCTTGCCGCCACCAAACTGGGCAATGATCCGCACAATCAGGAAATCGCCCAGTGCATGCTGATGGACTTTGGCACGAATCAGCAGCCGAACCGGGATCGCCTGTTGCTGTCGGCCGCGTATCACACCGCCATGCACCGTAAGTACGGCGACCCGCTGGAGCCGGCGAAACGTTTCGGCCGCGCTCTGGACATGCCGGAACTGGCCGCCTGACCTGTCAACCACGACGTCGCTCGCAAAACACGGGCGACGTCGAGGAGAGGGGCGTCTGACATGATCAAAATGCTCGCCTTGCTGACCCGCAAGCCACACCTCACGCATGCGCAGTTCGTCGATCACTGGCTGAACATTCACGGCCCGCTGGCTCTGGCCGTACCCGGCGTGCGGCGCTACGTGCAGTCGCACATCATGGGCACGCGCACCCGTCCCGACATTCCTGAAACGAACGTCGAGGTCGATGGCATCGCGGAACTTTGGTACAACGATATGGAGACCGCTCAGCGCGCCGCCGCGTCACCGGAAATGAAACGGCTCACGGATGACGGCGCGCTGTTTATCGGCCAGATCAAGTCCTACGTGATTGACGAGAAGCAGATTATTCCGCCGCCGCCTGCTCGTTGACCGCGACGTAGGGCCGGCGCTTCACCTTATCCATGTTCATGCCCTCAATCCGCAGCAGGCGGGTCGGCCCCTTGCGCTCCGGTGAGTGCAGCACGCCGGGATCATAGAGGTACGCGTCGCCGACCTTCATCACGTAATCGTGATTGAATTTCGCCTGGCCCGGGGTGGTTTCCGTGGGACGCGCCACGCAATCCCACGCCGTCATGATCGTTTCGCCGGCGGCCTGACCATAAATCGCCCAGGAGGGACCGTGATCGTGGGGCTTGGAGCCTTTGGCGCCGGTGTGGCCATGCGCGAGAATGGTGAAGCCAAGTTCGGGATCTTCGTACAGCACGTGCCGCTCGGGCGTGCCCTCCGGAATGTAGGTCGCGATGAAGTCAGGGTCCGACAAAACCTGCTTCACCAGATCACGCACTTTCTCGCGCCCAGGGGTGCCCGGCTGCGATTTCAGGGCGGTACGGCAGTCGGCGACGAATGTGTCGAGTTTACTGGCCATTCATGCTCTCCTTGATTAGCGGCGGTAGGGGTAGCAGTGGGCGCGATCGAGGCTGAGGCCGAAATGATCGGCCAGGGCCTGAATGGCGTCCTCATGATCGATGTAAGGGTCGGCGTTGCCGGGACCAACGATGATGCAGGCGCCACCGTTTTTGCCGCCCGGCGGCAGCATCGCGGTCGCAAGTCCCTTGCCGTTCATGTCGCGCAAGGTCAAAAACAACGGCATGGCGCGCTGAATATGCGCCTCCTTGCCGATGTCCTGCTCGATATACACGCTTGTCAACGGGCGAAAACTTTCCCCGGCTCGCTCGCGTTCCCGACGGTAGTGTTTTTCGACCGCGTGCCGCATCTCTTCCGATTCGGCCACGGCCTCTGCCTCGGTCACGAGGCGGAACCAGGTTTCATCGTTCGGCGCGTCGCAAACGTATTCCATGCGGGCTCCGTATGTGGTTGCCGAAGGTGTTGGCTTGGACTGATTTCCGGCGCCAGCTTAGGATAGAAACCGTGCGCAAGGCAACGGAGTGCGCGGTACGTGTCGGAACAAAAAGAGAACGACGGCGGGGATACGTTCGATTACGTCATTGTTGGCAGTGGCGCCGCGGGCTCCATCCTGTGCCGGCGATTGACCGAGGATCCCGGCGTCACGGTGTGCGTTTTGGAATGTGGCCCGCCCGATCGGCATCCGTTCATCCATATCCCGGCCGGTTTCATCAAGATGCTGTTCAATCCAGGCCTACACCTGGCAATTCCAGACCGAGCCAGGGGAGGGAATCAACGGCCGCCGCATTCCCACCACGCAGGGCCGCACGCTGGGCGGGTCGAGCTCGATCAACGGCATGATATACAACCGTGGCCAACGCGCCGATTTCGACAATTGGGCGCAGCGCGGCAATCGCGACTGGGGCTACGTCGATGTGCTGCCGTATTTCAAGCGCACCGAGATGCGGATTGGCATTGGCGACGATCGCGTCCATGGCCGCGCCGGCGATCTGCCGGTCACCGACATGGACTGGTTCCATCCGGTGTGCGACGCGTTCATGGATGGCGCTCAGGAACTGGGGATTCCGCGATGCGAGGACTACAATTCCGGCGATCGGCAGGCCGGTGTCGGGCTATTTCCAACGGCTGATCAATCGTGGGTATCGCCACTCGGCGGCGCGGGTGTTTTTGCATCCCGCGCGACGCGGCGGACAACTGGACGTGCGTACCGATGCGCGCGCGTCACGGATTTTGTTCGACGGGACGCGTGCGAAAGGCGTGCGTTATGTCGATGACCGGGATCGCGAAACCGTGCGGCAGGTGTTCGCCCGCAAGGAGGTCATCATCTCCAGCGGCACGGCGAACACCGCGAAGCTGCTGCAGATGTCCGGTGTTGGCCCGGCCGCGCTATTGGGCGAGCTCGGCGTGCCGGTGGTCGCCGATCTGCCGGTGGGGGAGAATTTCCGCGATCATTACGCGGTGCGCATCGTGGCCCGGGTGAAGAACATCCGCACCATCAACGAAATGTCGAAAGGGCTCGGCCTCGCCGGTCAGATCGCGCGGTGGGCGTTGGGCAAGCCATCGATCCTCGCGGTCAGTCCGTCGCTCGTGCACTGGTTCTGGAAGTCCGAGGACGCGATGCGAGCAGCCCGACCTGCAAGGCGTGTTCTCGCCGGCGAGCTACAAGCAAGGCTTTGTCGGATTGCTGGACGACTATCCCGGGAATGACCGCCGGCGTCTGGCAGCATCGTCCGGAAAGCACGGGTTACGTGCGCGCCCGCTCCACCGATCCGTTCGAGGATCCGGCGATCCAGCCGAACTATCTGAAGGATCCAATGGATCAGCGCGCGCTGCTGAACGGCATGAAGCTGGCGCGCGGGCTGCTGCACACGAAAGCGCTGGCGCCGTATTTCGAGCGTGACGAATTGCCGGCGCCCGACGTTCATACCGACGACGAATGGATGGATTACGCGCGGCAATATGGATCGACCGCCTATCATCTGATCGGCACCGCGCGGATGGGACCGGAAAGCGACCGAACCTCGGTCGTGAATGACCGGTTGCAGGTGCACGGAATGCAGGGCCTGCGGGTGGTCGATGCGTCGATCATGCCGAACATGCCCTCGGCCAATACGTATAGTTCGACAATGATGATCGCGGAAAAGGCGTCGGATATGATCCGGGGTCGCCAGCCGCTTTCACCCGTGGAAGGAATTGCAGCATGACCCAACTGGAACGCGCGCGGGCGTTTCGCGCATTGCATGACGCGCCCGAGGCATTTGTCATCGCCAACGCCTGGGATGCCGGCTCGGCGAAACTGCTGACGTCACTCGGCTTCAAGGCGCTGGCGACGTCGTCCGGCGCGCAGGCGGGCATCCTTGGCCGTGTCGATGGCCAGGTGAACCGCGCGGAAGCGTTGGCGCATGCCAAAGCCATCGTCGAGGCCACCGATCTCCCGGTTTCCGCCGATCTGGAGAAGGGCTTTGGCGATTCACCGCGCGACGCCGCGTACACGATCACGCAGGCGGCCGCGATCGGTCTCGCCGGCGGCTCGATCGAGGATGCGAGCGGTGATGCGGCCCGGCCGCTGTACGATCGTTGTGCACGCCGCCGAGCGGATCGCGGCGGCGGCGCAGGCGGCCAGGTCATGCGGATTTCCGTTCGTGCTGACGGCGCGGACCGAGAATTATCTGCGCGGCAATCCGAACCTGGACGATACGATCAAACGGCTCCAGGAGTTCGAGGCGGCGGGCGCCGACGTGCTGATGGCGCCCGGCCTGCCGGACCTCGACGCGGTGCGCGCGGTGTGCGCTTCGGTGTCGAAGCCGGTGAACTTCATGGCCGGCATCAAGGGGAAATCGTTCACGGTGGCGGAGCTTGCCGCCGCCGGCGTGAAGCGGATCAGCCTCGCGACGTCCTTGTTCCGCGCCGCGATGACCGGATTGCTGACGGCGGCGACCGAGGTGCGCGATCACGGCACCTTCAAATACCTTGACGAAACGCTGCCGACGCCGGACTGGAATCGGTTCATGATCATGAAAGGCTCCTGATGTCCGAAGAAACCCCTCCCGATCGTCTGTGCAACAATCCCGCCAGCCCGTTTTATGACGAGGCCGCGTTGGCGCGCGGCATCGGCATCCGCTTCAAAGGCATCGAACGCACCAATGTCGAAGAGTACTGCATCAGCGAGGGCTGGGTCCGCATGGCCGTCGGCAAGACCACCGACCGCCGCGGCATGCCGCTCACGATGAAGATGAGTGGACCGGTGGAGGCGTGGTTCCGCGATACCGCCGGGTCGTAAAGCCCGGCCCTGACGGAAAATTCCGCGTTGTGGCATACTGCCGACCCGGCAGGTCCCAACGATCGGAAGGAAACGTACTCCATGCCCGAGGCACCAACGCCTCTGTCGCCTGATCGTCTGTATCGCGTCGCCGACAGCGGTGTGCTCGATTTCACCGACACGAGCGAGTTGGCCCAACTCCCGGGCCTGATCCATCAGGCGCGCGCCCGTGAGGCGATCGGGTTCGGCACCTGCATCAGCCAGCCTGGCTTCAACATCTTCGCCGTGGGCGATACCGCGGGCGGCGTGCGCGAGTCGGTCCGTCTGATGCTGAATGAAGCGGCGTTGGGTCAACCGCGGCCGCCCGATTGGGTCTACGTCTATAACTTCGCCGATCCGCAGCGGCCGAAAGCGCTGTCGCTGCCGGCCGGTCGCGCGCCCGCATTGCAAAAAGCCGTGCACGATCTGATCGAGGAGCTGAAAGTCGCGCTGCCCGCCGTGTTCGAAAGTGAAGATTATCAGAAACAGCGCGGCGCGGCGGAGCAGGCGATCCAGGCGAAGGGTCAGACGGCTTTCGCCGCTCTCAATGAGAAAGCGCAGGCACACAACATCGCCATTCTGCGCACGCCCTCCGGCTTTACGATGGCGCCGCTGAAGAATGGCAAGATCGTTCCCCCCGAGGAGTTCAATGCCTGGACGCGCGAAGAGCAACTCGCCGTGCAGGCCGCCATCGAATCGCTGGAAAAGGACCTGGAGGACACGTTGCGCGGCATGCCGCGGCTGGAGAAGGAGCAGCGTGACGCCGTCCTCGCGCTGGAACGCGAAACCGCGCGCTTCGCGATGGAACATCCGGTCGCGCCGGTGAAGGCCGCGTTCGCCGATCTGCCGGACGTGCTGGCGCACATCGACGCCATCGTTAAAGACCTGCTGGAGAACGTGCACCTGTTCGCCGCCCCGCAGGAGGCCGCGGCGGACCCAATGGTGCTCATGCGGCTCGGTGGCGCGCTGGAGCGGTTCGAGGTCAACGTGATGGTCACGCAGTCCGAACATGGCTCGGATTCGCCGGTGATCGAGGAACTCAATCCAACGCTCGCCAACCTCGTTGGCCGCATCGAGTATTTGCAGTTGCAGGGCGCACTCGTCACCAATTTCCGTTTGATCAAAGCCGGTGCCCTGCATCGCGCCAACGGTGGCACCCTCCTCCTCGACGTGCGTTCCCTCCTGATGGAACCCTATTCCTGGGCCGCCCTCAAACGCGCGTTGACCCGCCGCGAAATCGTCATCGAGGATGTGACCCGCTTCATCGGTCTCACCACGACTGTGTCGTTGGAGCCCGACCCAATCCCGCTCGCCGTCAAGGTCGTTTTGTTTGGCGATCGTTCGCTGTACTACATGCTCAGCAGTGTTGATCCGGATCTGTCGCGCCACTTCAAGGTGCTCGCCGATTTCGACGATGAGCTGGAGCGCACCCCAGAGAACGAGATGCTGCTCGCCCGTATGATCGCCGGAATGGCACGACAGGAAGGGCTCAAACCGCTCGATCGCGCGGCCGTCGCGCGCGTGATCGAGCACGCCGCCCGCATCGCGGACGATCAGCTGCGGCTGACGCTCCGCGTCGAACTGATCCGCGACCTTTTGACCGAAATCAGCCACTGGGCCGGGGTCGCCGGACGGAACGTCGCGACGAAAGACGATGTGGAGCACGCGATCGCACAGCAGATCGTGCGCGTCTCGCGCATTCGCGAACTGGGCAAATCGATGATCCTGCGCGACATCGCATTGATCGATACGCGGGGCGCCAGGGCCGGGCAGGTCAACGGGCTGAGCGTCATGATGCTCGGCGGGTACGCGTTCGGCAAACCGACCCGCATAACGTGTAGCGTGCGTCCCGGCGCCGGCCGTATCATCGACATCGAGCGTGAAGTGGAACTCGGCGGTCCGACGCATTCCAAAGGGGTGCTGATCCTGTCCGGCTATCTCGCCAGCCGCTACGGTCAGGACACACCGCTGTCGCTCAACGCCAGCCTGGTGTTCGAACAATCGTATGGCGGCGTCGATGGCGACAGCGCCTCCTCCACCGAGTTGTACGCGTTGCTGTCGGCGCTGTCGGCGCTGCCGCTGCGGCAGGACATCGCGGTTACCGGATCGGTCAATCAGCTTGGCGTCGTGCAGGCGATCGGCGGCGTGAACGAAAAGATCGAGGGCTACTTCGATATCTGCGCCGCGCGCGAACTGACCGGCACCCAGGGCGTGATGATCCCGGCCAGCAACGCGCAGCATCTGATGTTGCGGGCCGACGTGATCGAGGCTTGCGCGCAAGGCCGGTTCTCGATCTGGCCCATCGAAACGATAGATCAGGGCATCGCTCTGTTGACCGGCCATCCCGTCGGTGAACGCGGTGTCGATGGCACGTATCCGGCGGACAGCGTGAACCGCGCGGTCGTCGACCGGCTGGCCGCCTTCGCCAAGGCCCGCAAGGAAGCCGAGGGCGACGACGACGAGAGAGGCAAAAAGCGATGACGCCGTTCCGCCGCCTGGTGCTGGAACTCGGCCATGGCGCGATTGACCCGGAGACAATGCGAGAGGCCGCCGCGTTTGCTCATCTGTTCGGTGCCGAACTGCACGCGCTGTTCGTCGAGGACGAAACCCTGCTGCTTGCCAGCGCGCTGCCCTTCGCGCGCGAGATCAGTCCGCTGTCCTATCGATGGCGTCCGCTGGAGACCGGCCGGCTGGAGGCTGAGTTGCGCGCCGCCGCCGATCGGGCGCGCCGGCAGTTGATGGAGATCGCGGGCGCCATCGGAGTGCCGCGGAGTTTCGAGGTGCGCCGCGGCGATCTCGCACTGCACGTTACCGATAGTTGCGTGGCGACCGACATCGTCGTGGTCGCTCCACCGGGCCGGATCGGCACCGCGCCCGGCTCCCGGCGACTGAGCGAAACCGCGCGCAGGTCGGCGGCATCGGTTTTGTTCCTGCCGCCGCGACCTGGCCGGCGTCGTGGTCCGATCGTCGCGGTAGCGACCGGCGCCGACGATCCGGCCCTGGGTATCGCGCGGCGTATCGCGGCCCAGGAACACGAGAGCCTGCTGGTTCTGGCGTCGGATGGGAGCGAGATCGACGGGGAGGGCGCCATCCGCGTGCTGTCCGGTGGCTCGGACCAGGATCTTGCCGCCGCTCTGGGCGACGTGAAGGAACGCCTGATCGTGGTGACACGCGATGGTTTGGAGGAAGGATCGAATTTCGCCGCCGTCCGGGGGGTGCCGGTTCTGATCCTGGAGCCGGGCTGAGGGAACCATTCCCGAACCGGGCAAATTCGCCCCTGGACATTCGGGGTGAGCATCGCTACATACGCCCCCTCACTCGGAACGCGGGAGATCGCAAGCCGTCGCATCATGACGGCTTGTCGTCGTTCGTACCGCGGTCCTTGGGTTCAGACAGAATACAGGACCTGGGATCATGGCGAAGAAAATCGTCGGCTACATCAAGCTTCAGATACCCGCCGGCAAGGCGAACCCGTCACCGCCGGTCGGTCCCGCGCTCGGCCAGCGCGGCCTCAACATCATGAATTTCGTCAAGGAATTCAACGCGGTCACTCAGAATATGGAGCCCGGCATGCCGGTGCCCGTGGTGATCACGGCGTACGCCGACCGCAGCTTCACCTTCATCACCAAGACGCCGCCGAACACCTACTTCCTCAAAAAAGCGGCGAAGATCGACAAGGGCAGCCCGACTGTCGGCAAGGGTGCCGCGGTTGGCCGGGTCACCACGACCCAACTGCGCGAGATCGCCGAGCAGAAGATGAAGGACATGAACGCCAACGACGTCGAGGCCGCCGTGCGCATGCTCGCCGGGTCCGCGAAGTCGATGGGTCTGACCGTGGTGGAGGGCTGACCGATGAAGCAGGGCAAACGTCTGAAAGCCGCCTATGCCGCGGTGGATACGACCAAATCCTACCCGCTGAATGAGGCGATCCGGCTGATCAAGGCCAATGCGAAGGCGAAGTTCGATGAGACCGTCGAAATGTCGCTGAACCTCGGCATCGATCCGCGCCACGCCGATCAGATGGTGCGCGGGCTGACCAATCTGCCGAACGGCACCGGCAAGACGGTGCGCGTCGGCGTGTTCGCGCGTGGTCCCAAGGCTGATGAGGCGACCGCCGCGGGCGCCGATGTGGTTGGCGCCGAAGACCTCGCCGAGAAGATCCAGGCCGGCACGATCGAATTCGACCGCTGCGTGGCGACGCCCGACATGATGGGCATCGTCGGCCGGTTGGGCAAAATCCTCGGCCCGCGCGGGCTGATGCCGAACCCTCGTCTGGGCACCGTGACGATGGACGTGAAGGGCGCGGTGACCGCCGCCAAGGGTGGCCAGGTCGAGTTTCGCGCCGAGAAGGCCGGTATCATCCATGCCGGCATCGGCAAGGTGAGCTTCGACGAAGACAAGCTGCTGGAAAACGCCAAGGCGCTGGCCGATGCGGTGCAGAAGGCGCGGCCGACCGGCGCGAAGGGTACCTATATGAAGGGCGCCGCGGTGAGCAGCACGATGGGACCTGGCATCCGGGTCGATATCGGCTCCCTGGGCGTTTGAACGAGATACGCCGCCCTCCCGGTCGGGAAGGCGGTGGGCAGGGCGCTTTCGGGCGTCCGAACCTGTCCGAGACCACGCGCACGCTTTCGGGCGTTTAATGGATGGCTTGATCCGCGAGTGGGAGACGGGGTGCCAAAGGACCAACCTCGGCGGTCGCCGAGGGCGTGAGTTTGGTGGTTCCGGCTTGACGTGTCGCCCTCTGACTTTGGGGCTGGCGCGGGACAGGCGAACCGGACCGGGCGGGTCACACCGCTTCGGTCCATGGGCAACCAGGTGCGGATGGAGGGAACTCCGGATGCACCAGAACGGAGACGATGCGTGGACCGTACGGAAAAACGCGAATTCGTCGCTGAACTCAATCAGGCGTTGCAAGCCACCACGATGGTCGTGGTCGCCCGTAATGGGGGACTGACGGTCGCCGAGGCCTCGGACTTGCGCCGCAAGATGCGGGCTTCAGGATCGACGTACAAGGTCGCGAAAAACCGGCTGGCCCATCTCGCTCTGGAGGGGACCCAATTCGGCGGCCTCATGCCACTCCTGAAAGGCCCGACCGCGCTCGCGTGGTCGACCGATCCGGTGTCCGTGGCGAAGACGGCCGTTGAGTTCGCCAAGACCAACGAGAAGTTCCAGGTGATGGGTGGTTCCTTGGGGACCCGGGCGCTGAACGCGGACGGGATCAAGGCACTCGCCGATCTACCGAGTCTGGATACGCTGCGTGCGGGCCTGTTGGGGATGATTTCGACCCCGGCCACCCGGATCGCCGGCATTCTCCAGGCGCCAGGGGGACAACTCGCCCGGGTCTTTGGGGCCTTCGCCAGAAAAGATGAGGCGGCTGCTGCCTGATCGCGTGCCGGTTGCACCCATGAGTTGCACCGTCTTGCGAAGAACCATCCATAACTCTATATAAAGATGTAAGGACGAACGAAAATGGCTGATCTACAGAAGCTGGCCGAGGAACTGTCCAGCCTGACCGTGCTGGAAGCCGCGGAACTGTCGAAGCTGCTCGAGGAGAAGTGGGGCGTTTCGGCCGCCGCGCCGGTCGCCGCCGCCGCTGCCCCGGTCGCCGCCGCGGCCGCCGCGCCGGTCGAGGAGCAGACTGAGTTCACCGTCATCCTGACCGCGGCGGGTGACAAGAAGATCAACGTCATCAAGGAAGTCCGCACCATCACCGGTCTCGGCCTCAAGGAAGCCAAGGACCTGGTCGAAGGCGCGCCGAAGACCGTCAAGGAGTCTGTCGGCAAGGACGAAGTGGCGAAGATCAAGAAGATGCTCGAGGACGCGGGCGCCTCCGTGGAGGTCAAGTAACGCGACACTCGGTATTGAAGATCCGGCCCAGGGGGCGGCTCCTGGGCTGGTTTGCTCCGGTGGTGGGTGGGAATCAGCGCGATTCCCGCCCCATCACTCTTTACGCGTTGGCTACGGTACCCATCTTGGGCACCTCTGAAAGCAACTTCAGGCAGGACAATCCATGAACGCGATCAACGGGTCGTTTACCGGGCGCAAGAGAATTCGCAAAAGCTTCGGGCGGATTCCGGAAGTGGCGCCCATGCCAAACCTGATCGACGTGCAGCGCGCCAGCTACGAGGCGTTCCTGCAATCCGACGTGAAGCCTGACAACCGCACGCATACCGGCCTGCAGGAAGTGTTCAAGTCGGTGTTCCCGATCGACGACTTCGCTGGCCGCGGCCGGCTGGAATTCGTCGATTACGAACTCGAAGAGCCGAAATACGACGTCGAGGAATGCATCCAGCGGGGCATGACCTATGCCGCGCCGCTGAAGGTCACGTTGCGTCTGATCGTCTGGGACGTCGAGGAAGATACCGGCGCCCGCTCGATCCGCGACATCAAGGAGCAGCCCGTTTACATGGGCGACATGCCGCTGATGACCGACAACGGCACGTTCATCATCAATGGCACCGAGCGGGTTATTGTCTCGCAGATGCATCGTTCGCCCGGCGTGTTCTTCGATCACGATAAGGGCAAGACGCATTCATCGGGCAAGTACCTGTTCGCCGCGCGGGTGATCCCATACCGCGGCTCGTGGCTCGATTTCGAGTTCGACAGCAAGGATCTGGTCTACGTGCGCATCGATCGGAAGCGCAAGCTGCCGGTGACCACGCTGCTCTACGCGCTGGAAGGCGCGGTGACCGAGCAACTGCGCGCGGCGCGCGAGGCCAAGGGCGAAGTCGTCGAGCCCGGCGAAGTGCACGGCATGGATCAGGAAGAGATCCTGTCGCGCTTCTACACGCAGGTGGTGTTCGACCGCACCTCCAAGGGGTGGGCGCGGCCGTTCGATCCCGAGGCGTTCCGCGGCATCAAGCTGCTGGAGCCGATCGTCGATGCCGCCACCGGGGAGATCGTCGCCGATACGGAATCGAAACTGACCATTCGTCAGTTGCGTCGCATCGCCGAGAACACCAAGGAAGTGCTCGTCGGCCGCACCGACCTGCTCGGTCGTTTCGTGGCCGAGGATCTGGTCAACATGGAGACCGGCGAGATCTACGCCGAGGCCGGTGAGGAACTGGTGGAAGCCCGCCTCGCCGCGCTGGAGGATGCCGGCATCACGCGGTTGCCGACGCTCGCGGTGGATCAGTCGAACGGGCCGTGGATCCGCAACACGCTCGCGGTGGACAAGAACACCAATCGGGATGAGGCGCTGATCGATATTTATCGCATCATGCGTCCGGGCGAGCCGCCGACACCGGAGACGGCCGAGGCGCTGTTCCGCGGCTTGTTCTTCGACTCCGATCGGTACGATCTGTCGGCGGTCGGCCGCGTCAAGATGAACATGCGGCTTGGCTTCACCGACGTCGCGGACTCGGTCCGGATCCTGCGCAAGGAAGACCTGGTCTCGACCGTGAAGACGTTGTGCGACCTGAAGGACGGCCGCGGCCAGATCGACGACATCGATAATCTGGGCAATCGGCGTGTGCGCTCGGTCGGTGAACTGATGGAAAATCAGTACCGCATCGGATTGCTGCGCATGGAGCGGGCCATTCGGGAACGCATGGGCTCGGTCGATATCGACAGCGTGATGCCGCACGATCTGATCAACGCCAAGCCGGCGGCGGCGGCGGTGCGGGAGTTCTTTGGCTCCTCGCAGTTGTCCCAGTTCATGGATCAGACCAATCCGCTTTCGGAAGTGACCCATAAGCGCCGCCTGTCCGCGCTTGGGCCGGGCGGTCTGACGCGGGAGCGCGCCGGCTTCGAGGTGCGCGACGTGCATCCGACGCATTACGGCCGCATCTGCCCGATCGAGACGCCGGAAGGCCCGAACATCGGTCTGATCAACTCGCTGGCGACCTATGCGAAAGTCAACAAATACGGGTTCATCGAAACCCCGTACATGTTGGTGAAGGATGGCGTCGTACAGAAGGAGCCACGCTACCTCTCGGCGATGGAGGAAGAGCGTCTGGTCGTTGCGCAGGCCGACGCGCCGATGGACAGCGGCGGCAGGTTCACCGAGGAACTCGTTTCGGTGCGCAAGCAGGGCGATTTCCGGCTGGTGAAGCCGGAGGACGTGACCGCGATCGACGTGTCGCCGAAGCAGCTCGTTTCGGTGGCGGCGGCGCTGATCCCGTTCCTGGAGAACGACGACGCCAACCGCGCGCTGATGGGCTCCAACATGCAGCGTCAGGCGGTGCCGTTGATCCGCGCCGACGCGCCGTTGGTGGGCACGGGCATGGAGGCCGCGGTCGCGCGTGACTCCGGTGCGACCATCGTCGCGCGCCGGCCGGGTGTCATCGATCAGATCGATGGCGCGCGCATCGTGGTGCGTGCCACCAGTGACGATGCGACAACGAAAGGCGTCGACATCTACCGGCTGCGAAAGTTCATGCGGTCCAATCAGTCGACCTGCATCAATCAGAGGCCGCTGGTGCGCGTGGGCGACATGGTGGACGAGGGCGACATCATCGCCGACGGTCCGTCCACCGAGTTGGGCGAACTGGCGCTTGGCCGCAACGTGCTGTGCGCGTTCATGCCGTGGAACGGCTACAACTTCGAAGACTCGATCCTGATCAGCGAACGCATCGCGCGCGACGACGTGTTCACCTCGATCCACATCGAGGAGTTCGAGGTGATGGCGCGCGACACCAAGCTCGGCCAGGAGGAAATCACCCGGGATATTCCCAACGTCGGTGAAGAGGCTCTGAAAAACCTCGACGAGGCGGGCATCGTCTACATCGGGGCCGAGGTGAATCCGGGCGACATTCTGGTTGGCAAGGTGACGCCGAAGGGCGAAAGCCCGATGACGCCGGAAGAGAAGCTGCTGCGCGCGATCTTTGGTGAGAAAGCCTCGGATGTGCGGGATACGTCATTGAAGCTGCCGCCCGGCGTGACCGGAACGGTGGTCGATGTGCGCGTGTTCAGCCGCCGCGGCGTCGATAAGGACGAGCGCGCGATGGCGATCGAACGCGCCGAGATCGAACGCCTGGCCAAGGACCGCGACGATGAGCAGGCGATCCAGGAGCGTTCGTTCCTCAACCGGTTGCGCGAGAAGCTGATGGGCCGCAAGGCGTCCGGTGGCTTCAAGGGCATCAAGGCCGGCTCGGTGATCGACGAGGCGCTGCTGGCCGAGCATCCGCGCAATTCCTGGCGCCATATCGGCGTGCAGGACGATGCGGTGATGGCCGAGATGGAGACGTTGCGCCGCGAATACGACGTCGCCATCAAGAAGTTGCAGGACCGGTTCGAGTCGAAGGTCGAAAAGTTGCAGCGCGGCGACGAGCTGCCGCCCGGCGTGATGAAGATGGTGAAAGTCTTTATCGCGGTGAAGCGGAAATTGCAGCCGGGCGACAAGATGGCCGGCCGCCACGGCAACAAGGGCGTCGTGTCGCGCGTCGTGCCGGTCGAGGACATGCCGTTCCTGGAAGACGGCACCTCGGTCGATCTCGTGCTCAACCCGCTTGGCGTGCCGTCGCGCATGAACGTGGGGCAGATCCTGGAAACCCATCTCGGGTGGGCCTGCGCCACGTTGGGCAAGCAGATCGGCGAACTGGTCGAGGAATATCGCCGCACCGGCGCGCGGCGGCAGGATCTGCTGGATCGGTTGCAGGAGATTTATGGCGAGGAAGTGTTCGCCAGCCAGATCGCCAACCTCAACACGGACCAACTGGTCGAGCTGTCGGAGAACCTGAAGAAGGGCATCCCGATCGCGACACCGGTGTTCGACGGCGCCCGCATGTCGGATATCGAGGGCATGCTGACCCGCGCGGGTCTGAATACCTCGGGACAGGTGGTGCTGACCGACGGCCGCACCGGCGAGTCGTTCGAACGGAAGGTGACGGTCGGCTACATCTACATGCTGAAGCTGCATCATCTCGTGGATGACAAGATCCACGCGCGCTCGATCGGGCCGTACTCGCTGGTCACGCAGCAGCCGCTGGGTGGCAAGGCGCAGTTCGGCGGGCAGCGCTTCGGCGAGATGGAGGTGTGGGCGCTCGAGGCTTACGGCGCCGCTTACACGCTGCAGGAAATGCTGACGGTGAAGTCGGACGACGTGTCCGGCCGCACCAAGGTCTACGAGGCGATCGTGCGCGAGCAGGATAACTTCGAGGCCGGCATTCCCGAGAGCTTCAACGTGCTGGTCAAGGAGTTGAAGTCCCTCGGCCTTAACGTGGATCTGGATAACCGGGCGGCATGACGGGTCACTGTCACTCGCCCGAGTGGTTCGACCGCTCGCGAATCACGGAGTTCGCTGAGAACGCGGGAGGACGCGGAGGAAGGTATATCAATTCCTTCTCCGCGACCTCCGGTCACTCCGCGCTCTCCGCGTTTAAATGGTACCGCGCGACGGCACGAACCCATGACACGACGCACTCTCAGTTGAGGTATCAGTCGCATGAATGAGCTGATGAAAATCCTCGGCCAGACCGGCCAGGCGATGACCTTCGACCAAATTCGCATTCAGATCGCGAGTCCGGAGCAAATTCGCTCCTGGTCGTTCGGCGAAATCAAGAAGCCCGAAACGATCAACTACCGCACGTTCAAGCCCGAGCGCGACGGCCTGTTCTGCGCCCGCATCTTTGGCCCGATCAAGGACTACGAGTGCCTGTGCGGCAAGTACAAGCGGATGAAATTCCGCGGCATCATCTGCGAGAAGTGCGGCGTCGAGGTCACGCTGGCGAAAGTGCGCCGCGAGCGCATGGGCCACATCGAGCTCGCCTCGCCGGTCGCGCATATCTGGTTCCTGAAGTCGTTGCCGAGCCGCATCGGCCTGATGGTCGATCTGACCCTGAAGGAGCTGGAGAAGATCCTGTATTTCGAGAGCTATGTCGTTCTCGAGCCCGGCACCACCGACCTCAAGCTGCTGCAGCTGCTGACCGAAGATCAGTTGCTCGCCAAGCAGGACGAGTTTGGTGAGGATCAGTTCGACGTCGGCATCGGCGCCGAGGCGATCAAGAAGGTGCTCAGCCGCATCGATCTCGACGCGGAAAAGGTCAAGCTGCGCGCTGACCTGAAGGAAACCACCAGCGAGGCCAAGCGCAAGAAGCTGGTCAAGCGCCTCAAGCTGATCGAGGCGTTCGGCGAAGTCCGGCAGTCGTCCGGAATGGATGATCCTCGACGTCGTGCCGGTCATTCCACCCGAATTGCGCCCTCTCGTCCCGTTGGATGGTGGCCGGTTCGCGACCTCGGACCTGAACGACCTGTATCGCCGCGTCATCAACCGCAACAACCGCCTGAAGCGGCTGATCGAACTGCGCGCGCCCGACATCATCGTGCGTAACGAAAAGCGCATGCTGCAGGAATCGGTGGACGCGCTGTTCGACAACGGCCGCCGCGGCCGCGCCATCACGGGCGCCAACAAGCGTCCGTTGAAGTCGCTGTCCGACATGCTGAAGGGCAAGCAGGGCCGGTTCCGGCAGAACCTGCTTGGCAAGCGCGTCGATTACTCGGGCCGTTCGGTCATCGTGGTCGGTCCGGAACTGAAACTGCAACAGTGCGGGCTGCCGAAGAAGATGGCGCTCGAGCTGTTCAAACCGTTCATCTACTCCAAGCTGGAGAAGTACGGTCACGCCACCACCATCAAGGCCGCCAAGCGGATGGTGGAAAAGGAACGGCCGGAGGTGTGGGACATCCTGGAAGAGGTCATCCGGGAACATCCCGTCATGCTCAACCGCGCGCCGACATTGCATCGCCTTGGCATTCAGGCGTTCGAGCCGGTGCTGATCGAAGGCAAGGCGATCCAGTTGCACCCGCTGGTTTGCACCGCGTTCAACGCCGACTTCGACGGCGACCAGATGGCGGTGCACGTGCCGCTGTCGCTGGAAGCGCAGCTCGAGGCGCGCGTGCTGATGATGTCGACCAACAACATCCTCAGCCCGGCGAACGGCAAGCCGATCATCGTGCCAAGCCAGGATATCGTTCTGGGGTTGTACCATCTGTCGCTGGAGACACCGGCGTACCGCAACACGCCTGAAAACGAGACCTCGGCGTTCGCCACCATCGGCGATATCGAGCATGCGTTGTTCGCGGGCGCGATCACGCTGCACGACAAAATCCGCGCGCGGATGGAGACGATCGACGCCGGCGGCAACGTGGTTCGCTCCGTGGTCACCACCACGGCGGGCCGCATGATGATCGCGCAGATTCTGCCGAAGCATCCGAACGTGCCGTTCTCGCTGATCAACCAGCAGTTGACGAAGAAGAGCGTGTCCGAGGTCATCGACATGGTCTATCGCCACTGCGGCCAGAAGGAATGCGTGATCTTCGCCGACCGGCTGATGGGTCTCGGGTTCTCGCAGGCGGCCAAGGCGGGCATTTCGTTCGGCAAGGACGATCTGATCATTCCGGTCGAGAAGACCGAACTGATCCATCACACCCAGGCCGAGGTGAAAGAGTTCGAGCAGCAGTATCAGGATGGTCTGATCACCGCCGGCGAACGCTACAACAAGGTCGTCGATGCCTGGTCGCGCTGCACCGATGAGGTCGCCGGCGCGATGATGAAGGAGATCAGCAAGCAGGAAATTGGCGTGCCCACCAACTCGGTGTGGATGATGTCGAATTCCGGGGCGCGTGGGTCGCCCGCGCAGATGCGTCAGCTCGCCGGCATGCGCGGCCTGATGGCCAAGCCGTCGGGTGAGATCATCGAGCAGCCGATCATCGCCAACTTCAAGGAAGGTTTGTCGGTTCTCGAATACTTCAACTCCACGCACGGGGCGCGCAAGGGTCTCGCGGACACGGCGTTGAAGACGGCGAACTCCGGCTATCTGACGCGGCGTCTGGTCGACGTGGCGCAGGACTGCATCATCGTCGAGGAAGACTGCGGCACCACCCGCGGCCTGACCGTTCGCGCGGTCATGGACGGCGGTGAGGTCGTGTCTTCGCTGTCGGAACGGATCCTCGGCCGCACCACGGCGGAGGATGTTCTTGATCCGGTGGGCGGCGCGGTTCTCGTCGAAGGCAACACCCTGATCCAGGAGGACGAGGCGGACCTGATCGAACGCTCCGGCGTCGAGCAGTTGCGCATCCGCTCCGTGCTGACCTGCGAAGTCGGCGGTCGGCGTTTGCGGCCATTGTTACGGCCGCGATCTGGCGCGCGGCACCACGGTGAACATCGGTGAGGCGGTGGGCGTCATCGCCGCGCAATCGATCGGTGAGCCGGGCACGCAGTTGACCATGCGTACGTTCCACATCGGTGGCGCGGCGCAGCGGGGCGCGGAGCAGTCCAGCGTCGAGGCCAGCCATGACGGCACGATTCAGATCAAGAATCGCAACGTCGTCATGAACAGCCAAGGGCGCGCCGATCATCATGAGCCGCAACTGCGAGATCGTGCTGACCGACGACAAGGATCGCGAGCGCGCGCGCTTCCGGGTGCCGTATGGCGCGCGGCTGCTGGTCGAGGAAGGCCAGACCGTCACGCGCATGCAGAAGCTGGCCGAATGGGATCCGTACACACTGCCGATCATCACGGAGCGCGCCGGTAAGATCGAGTATCTCGATCTGATCGAGGGCGTGACGTTGGTCGAGCGGATGGACGAAGTCACCGGCCTGACCTCGAAGGTTGTCGTCGACTACAAGTCCGGCGCCAAGGCCGCCGATTTGCGGCCGCGGTTGCAATTGAAGGACGCCAAGGGCGAGGTCGCGCGGCTGGAGAACGGCACCGATGCGCGCTACTTCCTGTCGCCCGAACTCGATCCTCTCGGTCGATAACGGCGTGCAGGTCGCGGCCGGTGACGTGCTGGCGCGGATCCCGCGCGAGGGCAGCAAAACGCGCGACATTACGGGCGGTCTGCCGCGTGTCGCGGAGTTGTTCGAAGCACGGCGGCCGAAAGATCACGCGGTCATCGCCGAGTGCGACGGACGTGTGGAATTCGGCAAGGACTACAAGGCGAAGCGCCGCATCATCGTGAAGAACGATGAGACCGGCGAGGAAACCGAGTACCTCGATTCCGAAGGGCAAGCACGTCTCGGTGCAGGAAGGCGACTTCGTGCGCCGCGGCGATCCGCTGGTCGATGGGCCTCGCGTGCCGCACGACATCCTGAAGGTGCTGGGCGTGGAGGCGTTGTCCGATTACCTGGTCAACGAGATCCAGGACGTGTACCGGTTGCAGGGCGTGAAGATCAACGACAAGCACATCGAGGTGATCGTTCGCCAGATGCTGCAGAAAGTTGAGATCACCGATCCGGGCGACACGACATTCCTGGCCGGCGAGCAGGTCGATCGGACCGAGTTCGACCACATCAACAACCGTCTGATGAAGGACGACCGTCCGGCGGTGGCGATGCCGGTGCTGCAAGGCATCACCAAGGCCTCGCTGCAGACCAACAGCTTCATTTCAGCGGCGTCGTTCCAGGAGACGACTCGCGTGCTGACCGAGGCTTCGACGGCGGGCAAGACCGACAGTCTGATGGGCCTGAAGGAGAACGTCATCGTCGGCCGGTTGATCCCGGCGGGCACCGGCGCGGTGATGAACCGCCTGCGTGCCATCGCCGCCGGTCGCGACCAGCAGCAGGTTGGCGGGCTGGTGACGCCGCGGATCGAAGAAGCCAAAGCCGCCGAGTAACCTCGGGGTTCGACAATGAAAGGCCGGTGATCCGCGAGGGTCACCGGCCTTTTTTCTGAACCGTCGGGCATCTGGCATCGCTGCGCGCCAACCGGATGGGTTCGTCCTCAGCGCGTTTGAAGGGAGCCGCCTACGCGGAGGAAGACCGGTAATGATCTGAATAATAGGGCCATTGGGTTCATCGATGGCGACGCAGCGACCGTCGCACGGCATCGCGCGTTGATCCCTGTCGCCAGTCCACGCGATCGGTCACCTCCGGTACCGTCCTGTTATCGCACGGGCGCACCTTGCATCCTGGAAACCCTTCGTGTGCTTCGTGCCTTCGTGGTCGATCAATCGTGCGCTGACCCAGGCACTGACCCACCCGTAAGAACACCGACGTTCAATCA
Organism: uncultured Alphaproteobacteria bacterium; assembly: GCA_963719675.1. GTDB lineage: Bacteria > Pseudomonadota > Alphaproteobacteria > Acetobacterales > Acetobacteraceae > Rhodopila. The sequence continues at coordinate 29,547 of CAVRDN010000078.1, forward strand.
CCAACCCTTTCCCGGTGCCGGCTGTTTTGGACCACGAAGGCACGAAGGCAAGAAGATGGGAACGATCGGCGCTGACCCTTCCTCGCGACGCGTGACCGGCCGTGCGATCGAGGTTCCCAGGCCCTCCGGCCAGGATTACCGGATCTCATAGATGCAGGCTGCCGTTGTCGCGGCCTGTCGAACGCCGCAGCGGCATTCGTCGGGCAACAGCGAGCTTCGATCATTGATAAAGGCGAACCCATCGACCGCGGTCTCCCCGTCGCGTCGTCGTCGAGTTATCCCTGATCCTGGAGATCAAATCAGTCCTCGCGCTCCATCCAATCCACGAAGCGCTGCTGATGACCTAACTCAAAGACCTGGTCTCGACTTCACCGGGCCGCCGCCTGGATTGACGGGCCCGATCAGTGGCCCAGCGCCTGCACGATTTCCTCGGTCATCTTCTTGGCATCGCCAAACAGCATCATCGTGTTGGGCCGGAAGAACAACTCGTTGTCCACGCCGGCGTACCCCGACGCCATCGACCGCTTCACGAACAACACTGTCCGCGCCTTCTCCACGTCCAGGATCGGCATGCCGTAAATCGCCGAGGACGGGTCGGTTTTCGCCGCCGGATTGGTCACGTCGTTCGCTCCGATCACATACACCACGTCGGCGGTCGCGAACTCGTTGTTGATTTCTTCCAGTTCGAAGACTTCGTCGTACGGGACGTTCGCCTCGGCCAGCAGCACGTTCATATGTCCTGGCATGCGTCCGGCGACCGGATGAATGGCATACTTCACCTCGACGCCTTCTTTCTTCAGCGTATCAGCCATCTCCCGCAGCGCGTGCTGCGCCTGAGCCACCGCCATCCCGTAGCCTGGCACGATGATCACCTTGGAGGCGTTCTTCATGATGAACGCCGCGTCCTCGGCATTGCCGCTGCGCACCGTCCGGTCGCCCACCGGGCCGCCCGCCGCGGCGGTGCCGCTCTCGGTGCCGAAACCGCCCAGCAGCACGTTGATGATCGAACGATTCATGCCGACGCACATGATGTAGGACAGGATCGCGCCCGACGCGCCGACCAGGGACCCGGTGATGATCAGCGCCAGATTCTGAATGGTGAAGCCGATGCCCGCCGCCGCCCACCCGGAATAGGAGTTCAACATCGAAACGACCACCGGCATGTCGGCGCCGCCGATCGGAATGATGATCAGGAACCCCAGCACGAGCGACAGCAACGCGATCAGCCAGAACAAGACCTGATGACCGCCGGAGACCACGAATCCGATCACCAGCACCGCCAGCAGAATCGCCAGTCCCAGATTGAGGTAGTGCTGGCCCGCGAAGGTGATCGGCGCACCCTTCATCAGCGCCTGCAACTTGGCGAACGCGATCAACGAACCGGAGAATGTGATCGCGCCGATGCCAAGTCCCAACGACATTTCCACGAGGCTTTGCGTATGGATCGCGCCCGGCACGCCGATGCCGAACGCTTCCGGCGCGTTCAACGCCGCCGCCGCGACGAACACCGCCGCCAGGCCGACCAACGAGTGGAACGCCGCGACCAACTGGGGCAGGGCGGTCATCTGGATGCGGAGCGCTACCACCACGCCGACGCCGCCGCCGATCAACAGCCCGAGCGCGATCAGCCCGAACCCGCCAACTCCCATGCCGTGATGCAGTAGCGTGGCGATAATCGCCACCGCCATGCCGATCATGCCGAACCGGTTGCCTGAGCGCGACGTCACCGGGGACGACAGCCCGCGCAACGCAAGAATGAACAGGACGGCCGCGACGAGATACGCGAGCGAGGTGAGACTGGCGGACATCGGCGCTGCCTATTGTTTTCGTTTGAACATCGACAGCATGCGCTGCGTCACCACGAACCCGCCGAAGATGTTGACGGAGGCCAGGGTCACCGCGATGAACCCGAACGCGATCGACCATCCCGAGGTGCCCAACCCGGTCGCCAGCATGGCGCCCACGATGATCACCGAGGAGATCGCATTGGTCACCGCCATCAGCGGCGAATGCAACGCCGGCGTCACGTTCCACACCACGTAGTATCCGACGAAGCACGCCATCAGGAAAACCGCGAGCAGGTAAATGAACGGTTCGACGACAGGCGCCACTTCCCCGATCGTGCCGGTGATCGACTGCGCGTGCAGCGCGAGCGCGTTGGCCTGCTCGGCGAGCCGGCGGGCCTCTTCCGCGATTTGGGACGGGTTCATACGAGAGGTCTCCGGATCTCAGGCCGCCTGCGAGGGCAGGAAGCTCGGGTGCACGATCGCGCCGCCCCGGGTCAGCATGACGCCTTTGATGATGTCATCCGTTTCGGGCAACTTTGGCGCCTTCGCATCCTTGTCCCAGAACGTCGTCAGGAATGTCAGCAAATTCTTCGCGTAGAGCGATGACGCGGCGACCGGAATGCGGCTCGGCCAGTTGTTGTAGCCGAGGATGGTCACGCCATTGACCTCGGTGCGCTGGCCAGGCGTCGTCGCCTCGCAGTTGCCGCCGGCGTCGGACGCCAGATCGACGATCACGCTGCCCGGCTTCATCGAGGCGACCATCGCGTTGGTCACGATCGTCGGCGCCTTGCGGCCCATCACCAGCGCGGTGCAGATGACCATGTCGTTTTTGGCAACGGTCGTGGCCATCAGGTCGGCCTGCTTTTGCCGGAACGCCTCGCTCATTTCGCGCGCGTAAGCGCCGGTCTGTCCGGCGGTTTCCTCGTCTTCGACGCCGACGAACGACGCACCGAGCGACCTGATCTCTTCCTTCGCCGCCGGCCGCACGTCGGTCGCGGACACGATGGCGCCCAGCCGGCGGGCGGTGGCGATGGCCTGCAGGCCCGCGACACCGGCGCCGATAATGAACACGCGGGCGGGAGGCACCGTGCCGGCGGCGGTCATCATCATCGGGAAGCCGCGCTGGAAGGCGTACGCGCCCTCGATCACCGCGCGATAGCCGGCGAGGTTGGCCTGGCTCGACAGCACGTCCATCGATTGCGCCCGGGTGATGCGCGGCAGCAGTTCCATCGCCGCCGTATCGATCCCGGCGTCGGCCAGCGAAGGCACCAGATCCGGATCGGAGAACGCGCCCGCCGTGCAGATCAGCAGCGCGCCGCGGGGGATCAGCGCACGCTCATCGGGCAATGGTGCCTGCACCGCGAATACCACGCCGGCGTCCGCGAGCGTCGCGGCGGGATCCGGCGTGATCTCCGCTCCGGCGGCGGCGAACTCGGCATCGGGGATCGAGGTGGAGGCTCCCGCGCCGGTTTCAACCGCGACGGTCAGCCCAAGAGCAATGAGGCGTTTGACTGTGTCCGGTGTCGCGGCCACCCGGCTTTCGGGCACGCGTCGTTCCTTCAGCACCGCGAGGCGCATCCAACCATCCTTCACGCATCAGGGAACCTGGGTCTGGGCCGGGGGGCAAGGGGGAGGGCGCCCCAGAGCACGGTTCGATGTTTCGGGGGACCAATGCACCCGGCGCGCGCCTGTTGCAAGGGGTCGCCGCGGAAACGGCGGACGTTGGAACGGCGAATTCCGCGGAGTTTCCAGGCGATGGCTCCAATCGCCGCCGCCTGGCAGAATAGCTTCGTGAGCCTGGCGAGGCCGGCCGCGAGACACGAATTCCGGCTACCGCGGGATGCCCGCCGATGCCGTCAGGCCGCCATCGACCGGGAGGTACGCGCCATTCACATAACTCGCGTCTGGCGATACCAGGAACCCGACCACCGCCGCGACCTCCTCGGGGCGCGCGTAACGCCCGGTCGGCACGCGGTTTTCGGTCGCCGCGCGATAGGCCGCGAACGGCGCCATCATTTCGGTATCGACAAAACCCGGCGCCACATAGTTCACCGTCACGCCGCGCTTCGCGCTCTCGATCGCGAGGCCTTTCACATACGCCAGCAAGGCCGCCTTGGTCGCACCGTACGCGGTGTTGCCCTGGCTCGCGACCTGACCGATCACCGAGCCGACCGCGACAATGCGTCCGTTGCGGGCCCGCATCATCGGCCGCACCACGGCGCGCGCGATGCGGGTGAACGAGAAGAAGTTGACCTGCATGGCCTGCTCGGCCTTGTCCTGGTCCATCATCGCCGCCAGCGTGTCGTAGGTCGTGCCGCCGACCTGCACCAGCGCGTCCCAGGCCGGTCCACTCTCGAGTTCGGCGGCGAAACGCTCGACCCCCGCGCGATCCGCGAGGTCCAGGCTCACCGCCTCGGCCGGCACCGCGAAGACGCCGGGTTCAGTTCGGTAGGTGTACGTGACATCGAAGCCGCGGCCGGCCAGCACCGTGACGACGGCGGCGCCGATGCCGCGTCGGCCGCCAATGACGAGAGCCCGCGTCAACGCGGTTCCGCGCCGACGACAACGCAGACATTCTGTCCGCCAAAGCCGAACGAGTTGGAAATCGCGTGCGCGACTTTCGCCGGCCGCGCGGTGTTCGGCACGCAATCCAGCGGCAGCGCCGGATCGGGAATGTCGTAATTGATCGTTGGCGGCAGCAGACCGTACCGCATCGTGTACAGCGAAAAGATCGCTTCGATCGTTCCCGCCGCGGTCAACGTATGACCGATCATCGACTTGTTCGACGAGATCGGCAACGAACCGCTCCGCTCGCCGAACACGGCTGAAATGCCGACCCATTCCATCTTGTCGTTCTCCGGCGTGCCGGTGCCGTGCGCGTTCACGTAGCCGATCGCGTCCGGCCGCAGTCCGGCGTCGGCCAGAGCCCGTGTCATGCAGGCGACGATCGGCTTGCCGTCGGGCGAGGATCGGGTGCGATGAAAACCATCCGCCGCCTCGCCGCAGCCTTCGACCACGCCGAGGATGACCGCGCCCCGGGACCGCGCGTGCGCCAGGCTTTCCAGCACCAGCGCGCCGGCGCCCTCGGCCATCACGAAGCCGTCGCGATCCTTGCTGAACGGACGCGCGGCGGACGACGGCGGTTCGTTGCGGGTGGACAACGCCGACAGCAGGCTGAACCGGATCAGGCTCTCCGGATTGACCGAGGCATCGGTTCCGACCACCAGCGCCGCGTCGCACTCGCCGCGGCGGATCGCCTCGACACCCAGTTGAATGGCGGTCCCGCCGGAGGCACAGGCGGTGGAGGTGGCGATCGGCGAGCCTTTGGTGCCGAACCGTGCCGCGAGGCCCTCGCCGACCGAGCCGAACAGGAACCGTTCGAACCACGGCTCGAAATGTCCCTGATCGGCGGCGCGAATCAGATCGGTGTAGCTGAGGCCATCGTTCACCGCCGTCGCCGCCGCGAGGGCGCGCCGCTGCGGCCACTCCATCTCCACCGGCGGCAGCGCCATGAACAACGGTCCCGGGAAGTCGCCGGGGCGACCGATGGTGGACTCGGCCAGCGCTTCCTCGACCACCAGCTCGGCGAGACGCTGGGCGTACGCGGGCGCCGAAGGCTCCGTCACGGGAATGAAATCGACGGTGCCGGCGATCGTGGTGCGCAGGCCGCCGATCGGAAACCGGGTGATGCGATGAATGCCGGACACGCCGTTGGTCAGCGCGTGCCAGTTCTCCGCCTGCCCCTGTCCCAGGGACGTGATGATCCCCGTCCCGGTGACGACGACGACGGGACGGCCAAGATGATCCGTATCAGCCACGGCCGGCCTCCTCTGCCGGGACAACGAGCGCGGCCGCCTCGCCGCGCCAGATGCCCCACGAAGTCACGAACAGGCCCGTCGGCGCGCCGTCGAACGGCATCTCGGCGGGCTCCAGCGGGGGGAACAATTTGCCGCGGGCGACGCTCATGGCGGCCAGGGCGACAGCGGCGGGAAACGACGGTTCCACCGAGTTGCCGAGCGCGGTCGCGGCGGCGCGCACCGGCAGGCCGAGAGCATCGAGGAACGCACGCTCCTCCGCCGTGGCGGGCGCGCCCCCGGTGGCGCCGGAGATGACCGCGCTGGCGGCGGAAGCGCCACCCAGGGCCGCGACCTGATGGGTGGCGTTGGCGGTGGCTTCACCGGGCGCGCGGCGGCAGCGATCGGTCAGGACCCCGGCGATACGCGCTTTCGGCGTGACACCGCGCGCGCGCGCATGGGCGCGGCTTTCGACTACCAGGAAGCAGCCGACCGAGCCCAGGACCGTCCCGCCGCCGTGGTCCGCGCGCGACCACACCGGAACGAACGGCCCGCGCCACAACGCATGGCCCATCGCGTCATGCAGAAACGCGTCGGGTCGCTGCGCGTTGAATGATCCGCCGACGAGGCAGATGTCGCTTTGCCCCGCCTCGATCCGGGCGCAGGCGATGTGCAATGCGTCGGCACCGGAGGCTTCCTCGCCCATGAACGTGCGCGACGAGCCGATCACGCCATGCACGATCGAGATATTGCCCGCCAGCAGGTTCGACAGTTGTGCCAGAAACAACGTGGGCCTGATGTCGGCCAGCAGATGCTCATTCAAATACACGTCCGGATCGTCGGCGCCGGGCATGGCCGCCAGGATCGCCGCGTCCACGGCATAGTCGCGCTCCCCGCCACCCGCGGCCACGATCATGTCCATGCGCTCGAGCAGCGCGGGATCGCCCTTCGCCTTCGCCGAGTTCGAGCGCCAGTCCAGCGGCATAAACGCCGATCCGCTGCCAGGGCTCCATCTGCCGCTGATCGCCGCGTTTGGGGATCTGCGCGTCCAGCGTCAGGGCCGTCATCGGATGCACCAGGTACGGCGCGAAACTGGTCTCATCAACCACCGGCGAAAAGGCGTCGAGCGCCGCGAGATGCGCGTCCTCACCCTCGCCCAGACAGGAGATCAGGCCGATGCCGGTGATCAGCGGATGCCGGTCAGCAGCCATGGGGGCTATTCCACATTTTGGCGATCCTCGGGCTGACGGCCTTCGGGCAGGTGGTCCGGGCGACCCTGTGGCACGTGTCCCTCTGGCACGTGTCCCTCTGGCACGCGTCCCTCTGGCACGCGTCCCTCTGGCACGTGACCCTCTGGCACGTGACCCTCTGCGCACGACCCTTTGACACATCCTCCGGCGGCCGATCGATGGGCAGGCAATCTTCGGGGAAGCCGATCTGGCGCGCCTTGAACAGCATCGCGCCGCGAATGGTATCGTTCGGAAATGGTCCAACAACGTAACGGATTTCCGCCGACGCGACCTTCTGTCCGCCCGTCGTGATCACCGACTCGATGACCGCGAAGCCCGAGCCGTCATGGGTCAACGTCGCCTCGCCGTCGAGCAATTCGCCCGGTTCCACGAAACGCCGCAATTTGGCACTTTCGACCCGGGTAAGAAACGGCATTTTCGCGAACTTCAAGCGCGCCAGAACCAGCCAGCCGCCGGTTTGCGCCATGGTCTCGATCATCAGCGCGCCGGGCAGCCGGGCAAAGCCGGGGAAATGGCCGACGAACACCGGGCTTTGCACCGGCACCTGACAGGACGTCCGAATCGTACTCGGCCTTCGGATCGAGCGCGACGATCCGGTCGACCATCTGAAAATACTCCAGGATCATCGGCTTACCCGATCTTCCGGCGCGGCCTCAGGCCGCTTTCGCGGCCACCAGCATGTCGATGTGTTTGCACAGGTTGCCAAGGACGAAATACTCCTCGGTCGAGACCTTGCCGTCGTTGACCTCCTGCGTCCACTGCTCCAGTGGCATCTTGATGCCGAACGCCTTGTCGATGGCGAACGCGATGTCCAGAAAGTCGAGGCTGTCGATGCCCAGATCGTTGATGGCATGACTCTCCGGCGTGATCTTGTCCCGCTCGATGTCGCACGTGTCGGCGATGATGTCGGCAACGGTCTCGAACGTGGACGCCATTAGTCAACCCCTTGTCGCATGGCGCGGGGACTAACACCCGACCCCGGTGTGCCGCAAGTGTGGCCGGAACGAGCGTCGGGGCGTCGCCCCGAGTCCCACCGAGGGGCGCTGCCTCCTGGATCCCCGCCAAGGGCAGCGCCCCTTGGAACCATTCATTTTGCCAATGGCATAAGGACGGGCCGATCGTGACCTCGCAAGTCCCGCGTGGGCCCGCTCCCATTCCACTGCCCTGGCGCTTACGCCGGCACCAGCACCACCGCCGCCGCCTGTGCCGCGATGCCCTCGCCGCGTCCGGTAAACCCGAGCCGCTCGGTCGTCGTCGCCTTAACCGAGACGCATCCCACATCCACCCCCAATATCCCCGCCAGCCGCTCCCGCATCGCCTGGGCGTGCGGCGCGATTTTCGGCCGCTCGCAAATCAGGGTCACGTCGGCGTTGACCAGCCGCCCGCCGCGAGCCGCGATCCGCGCCGCCGCGTGCGCCAGGAACCGGGCGCTGTCGGCGTTCTTCCAACTGTCTTCGCCCGGCGGGAAATGGCGGCCGATGTCGCCCTCGGCCAGCGCGCCATAGATCGCGTCGCACAGCGCATGGATCCCGACATCGGCGTCGGAATGCCCGGCGAGGCCCTTTGCGTGCGGCACCGTCACGCCACACAGCACCAAAGGCCGATTTTCGGTCAGAACGTGCACGTCGAACCCGGTGCCGACGCGCGGCAACAACCCGGGGAGGGACCGGCGGACATCTCAGCGGGCGCGGCGGACGACATGACGGCCTCCAATCGGGCGAGGTCTTCCTGGTAGGTCAGCTTGATATTGCTCTCCGACCCCGCGACGATCGCGACGTTTTGCCCCAGTGCCTCGAGGAGAGAGGCGTCGTCCGTGGCGCCGGTTACTCCCGCGTGGTGGGCGGCGAGCAGCGCGTCGAAGCGGAACCCCTGCGGCGTCTGGGCGCGGAACAGGCCCTCGCGCGGGACGGTCGCCTCGATGATGCCGGCGCGCACCCGTTTCAGCGTGTCCGCGACCGGCGCCGCGGGAATGGCTCCCGGATGCCGATCCAACGCGGCGAGCAACGCCGGCACGGTTCCCGGCGGGATGACCGGACGAGCGGCGTCGTGCACCAGGACGAACGCCGGTGCGTGGGGCCGCAACGCCAACAGCCCGGCGCGGACACTGTCCTGGCGGGTCGCGCCGCCCGCGACGGTCGGGAGATGCGGCAACCCCTCCAGCGCGGCGTCGATCGCGGCGGCGTCGCCCACCGGTTGAAGCACGGCGCCCGAGTCGATCAGCGCCCGCGCGGCGTGGCGGACGACCGGCTGACCCCGCAATATGAGAAACTGCTTCGGAGTCTCGGCGCCGAACCGGCTTCCGGTGCCGGCGGCGACAAGGATGGCGGCGAGATGCATCGTGGCAGGCAAGCCCAGAGAACCGGCCGGGTCAACTCAAGGCAGCCAAAAGCAGGCGCGGGCCAGGGCGAAAGCCCAGGCGCGCCTCGGAGCCGGCCGATCAGTCGGCCGGCGTTTCCGCCTTGCTGTCCGATGTCACGTTGTGCAGCGCGCTCAGTCGATCCAGCTCCTTTCTCGCGCGCGTCAGATTGACGCCCGAGATCCGGCGCTCGCGGCCATAATGAGCGGAACGCCGCGCATGCCATTTTTCCAGCAGCGACAAAAGATCGGCGGCCAACTCGAGGTCGTTGCTGGCGCAGGCGCGGCTGAACACTTCCTCGACGTCGTCGTCCAGCCGGCGCTTCAGGGACTGGTTCACCCGCGCCAGCCGCGCCCCGGGAATTTCCAACTCATTTTGCGACCGGGCCTTGGTACTGAGGAAGCCGAATGTTCTCATCGTATAAAATCCTGCGGCGAAGGGTAACGATCCACGCAGTCTGCGGGCTGACGCGTTGCGGTCTCGCTACAGATCGATCCAGGACAAATGCCCCCCTTTACCGGCGCCGGTGTCGAGGAATACCGCGGTGCCTCCCGCGCTGCCGTGCCTGACATAGGGCCGGCCGTTTGAACTGCGCCGGTCGTGTCCGCAATAGACAGTCAGGCCTGGCGGAATGTGATCGACCCATCGCAGGCTCCGCTCCGGATAGCCGTCGCGCTGGGTGCGTCCGGTCGGTTCCCCGAACAGCGCGCGGGCGAGAGGTCCTTCGGCGCGCTCGAGCCCGTGTTCGGGCGGCGGAGCGGTCAGCATCGCCGGATGAAATCCGCCATGCACCAGAAAGTCGGTGCCACGCAGCAGCCAGCCGGGCGCGCGGGCGACCTCGACCTGAACCCGGTCGCGCAACGCGTCGTCGAGTTGGTCGATCGTGGCGCGTACCACGGGCTCCATGCGGGCGAGGCCGGCCAGGACACGCGCGAGTTTCAGGTCGTGGTTGCCCAACAGGAACAAGCCGCGGCCGCGGTCGATCAGGTCGAACATGATCCGCAGCGTTGTCGCGCTGTCCGGACCGTAATCCGTCAGGTCGCCGAGTTGCACCACGAACCGGTCGGTCGCCGCCGCGTAGGCGAACGCGGTGGCGTCGCCGTGGACATCACCCACCACGCGAATGGGGGTGCCGGGAGGGAGCGCGGCAGGGAGCATTCGCCATCAATACTGTAAGATGCGGGACTGTAAGACTCGCGACCATAAGACTCGGGCATGGTAACGCGCGCCTCGTCCGGAGGACACGTTAATTTCTCAGCGCGCGCGGGCCCATCCCCGCCATGCGCCGGCGAGCAGCACCAGCACGGGCAGCGCGGCGGCGACCCGGAACGCCGCGTGGAAACCGGCCAGGAACGCGGTTCCGTCCGCCAATCCCGCGGCGGCGCCGCGTGACCGCACGGTCTGGAAGATCAACATCAGCACGGTCGCGCCGGTCACGACACCGACCGTGCGGGTCATCATCACGAGGCTGCCGGCGACTCCGCGATCCTCCCTGGGAATGGTCGCGGTGGAGATGTCGAAGCAGGCGACCTGGAACAAGCCCAATCCGACGCCCTGGAGAAACATGGAGGCGATGAGGACGGGAACATTGGCGGGCGCGTCGGCCATGCTGATCGAGATCTGCGCCAGTGCCATCGCGGCCGCGCCGAGCAACGCCAGGCGCCGCGACGACGTCGATCGCGCCAACCACCCGGCCACCGGGCCGGCCAGCATGATCCCGGTCGGTGAGCTCGCCAGCGCGAGCCCGCTGACCGGCACCGACAAACCACCCAGCCGGTCGAGATAGAATGGCACCAGCAGCATGATCGAGAACCCGGCGAGGTTCAGCAACGCATGCGCCGCGGTGACCAGGGCGAAGTCGCGATCGCGGAAGAACCGAAGGTCGATGATCGGCTGCGCGATGCTGGTCTCGCGCCGGATGAACGCGAAGATGGCGCCGATCGTGACGACGCCGGCGGCGAGGCAGCCCCACGGCGATTGCTCGAGAGTCCGCACCAGGTTCAATGTCACCAGCAGTCCGGTAATCGCCAGTACCAGCAACGCGGCGCCCGGCGCGTCGAAGCGCTGCTGCCCGCGCGGCAGGCCGCGTGGAAACGTCCAGGTCAGCGCGAATGCCAGCAGCGCGATCGGCGCGCGGAACCAGAACACCGCGCGCCAGCCGAACAGTTGCACGAGTTCGCCCGCCAGGATGGTGCCAAGCGCGGAGCCGACGCCAAACATCATGGTATAGACGCCGAGCACGCGGGCGCGCTGGTCTTCGGGGTATAAGCTTGTGGCCAACGCCGGCCCGCAACTGAGCGCGAGCGCGGCGCCGACGCCTTGCAGAATGCGTGCCCCAAGCAACCAGCCGAAGGTGGGAGCGGCCGCGCACAGCACGAACGCCAGCGCGCCGCTGACGTTGCCCAACTGAAATATTCGCCGATAGCCCAGCATATCGCCGATGCGGCCGAACACCAGCGTCAGCGCGGCGTAGGTGAGCGTATAGGCGATGACCACCCATTGGATCGCCGGAATCGCCAGATTGAACCCGCGAATGATGTGCGGGAACGCGACGTTCACCGATAAATCGAATGGCACGACCAACGTGCCGAGCCCAACCACGAAGACGCCGAAGCCGGGATGGCGTTCCGCGAGCCTGTCCGACCGGGTCATTCGCGCCCGGTCAGACCGCCTCAGTCACGATTGCTCAGACCGCTTTTTTCAGTGTCGGCGAGGCCTTGAAACGAACCGTCTTGCCGGCCTTCACCTTGATCAATTCGCCGGTCCGCGGGTTGAGACCCTTGCGAGCTTTCGTCTTGCGCACGGTAAACGTTCCAAAGCTGGGGAGGGTGAACTTGCCGCTCTTTTTCAGCTCCTTGACGATGGCGTCCATCAGATCGCCGGCCGCGCGGTTCGCCGCGGCACCTGTCAGATCGACCAACTCTTTGAGAACCTGGGAAAGGAACGCTTTGGACATGGAGGATTTCCTCGTGGTGGTACGATGCGAAGACGCGTTGCAAGAACGCGACGCGTCGCCCTGGGTCTCGCCTGCCCGAAATTTCGCGGGATCAACGTGACGTCGGCCGATTCGCGGCGCCTTGCGAGCGATTTTATGAGGGCGGCATGGATTCGGCCAGTAGCCAGCGAGAATATTTTTCACTGTTGTTGGTTAACGTGTGCGGACCTGGAAGTTATCCCCACCCTCGCGGGCCGGTGAGGTTATCCCCGGCATGATGCGCGATGCGCGGCGCATCCGGGATCCGATGTCGGCGCGCGGTGTCATAAGCGAGCCATCGTTGAAACGCCGCGGTCCCGATTCATTGCGGGGACAGAATACCGGTTCCGGCGACCGGAGCTTCGCCTCGGGTCCACCCAGGGCGACGTTGCTCGACCACGAGCAACCCCCGTGAATATTATGACTTCAACGCAATCGCGCGCGGATTATTCATGCCGCCCCGCTGATGCGATGCCCGGCATGCCCGGCGCGGTCGCGCCGCGCTGTCCTCGCGTCACCGCGGCGCCAGGGACGCCGCGGCGCGATCAGAGCACACCATGGCGGGCGAACACCGCGCGCAACGAGTGGCCGGCTTCCAGTTCGGCACGGGTCGTATCCTCGGCGGTAATTTTTTCCAGCGCGGCACGAAACACCTGCTCGGACCGGGCAGCCGGAATCACCACCACGCCATCGACATCACCCAGAATCCAGTCGCCGGGCGCGATCGGCACCCCCGCGACGGTGACGGGCACGTCGCGCTCGACCATCTCGGCGCGGTTTTTCGTGTCCAACGGGCCAATGCCGCCATGAAACACCGGAAACCGCATGGCGCGAATGCGGGAGACGTCGCGCACCAGCCCATCCATCACGCAGCCCGCCGCCTGGCGCGCGCGGGCCGCGGTCGTCAGCAACTCGCCCCAGGGCGCGATCACCTCGGTCGGGCCGCCGCAGGCCAGCACCGCGACTTCGCCGGGCCGCAGGCTGTCGATCAGATCCATCTCCATTTCATAGGGATTGTGCCCGGCCGGCGGCGGGCTGGACGGCCGGGCAACCGGCTCATACCGCCCGGTCCGCGCCGGGCCGAACAGCACCAGCGTCTCGTCCAGCGGCCGCACGAACGGCCGCAGCACCTGCCGCATCAGGCCAAAACCGTCCAGGACGTCGGACACGACCGCTGTGTACAGCAGCCGGCCGAGCTTCTCGGCCAGGGCAACCTGATCGGGGATGTGCCCCTGATGGGGAGTTTGCCCCTGATTGGGAAGTTGCCCCTGATGGGCTGGGAAGATTGCCCCTGATTGGGAAGTTGATCGGGTGAGGGATCGGTCATGCTGAGCCTTTCGCGCCTGGAAACCACGAGCCGAGCATACCATACCCAGGAGGTTCGACGCCTGACGGGTGGCGGGTCCGCGCGGTGGCGCTCGGCGTGGGATGGTGCGCCCGCGGGAAACCAGACCGGACACGCCGCCCGGATATCGTGCCTGGGTTGGAGTTCGGGCATACAGCGGTTTGGGCGTCCACCCATTTTGGGGCTAAGAGGGCGGCCCATACCATTCCGAGGACCTGTTCACTCTCATGTTCGATTTCGCGTGGTCGGAAATCGCCCTGATCGCCGGTGTGGCGCTGGTCGTGATCGGCCCCAAGGACCTGCCGGTCGCCCTTCGCGCCATCAGCGGCTTCGTCAAGAAAGCCCGCCGCATGGCCGGGGAATTCCAGACCCATGTCGATGAGATGATGCGCGACGCGGACCTGAAGGACGTCAAGGACTCGCTCAACGAGATCCGCAATTTCGACTTCCGCTCCACCGTCGAGAAAGCCATCGACCCGGACCACACGCTGCGCGACACGTTCTCGGGCAATCCATTGGACTCCGCGACGACGTCCGGCGGGACCGTCGTGACCGGCGAGGCCGCGGTAAGCGAGCCCGTGTCGGACCCGTCCGACGCGGCGACATGGGGAGCGCCGGAGCCGACCGCGCCGGTTCGCGTCGCGGCGCCACCGTTCGTCCCCCCGGCACTGGTGCCGTTCATGGACGGCCCGAAATCCCCCGAGCCGCCGCCACCTTTCATTCCGCCCGCCGCCATGCTCCAACGCCCGCCCGCATGATGCTGACCGTCTGGCCTGACACCCCCTCGTTGCCCCTTTGCCTGCCCCCTTTGCGTGACCCCGACAGCATGCCCCCGACAACATGACCCCTGACAGCATGACCCCCGAAAGCATGAAGAGCGTCCGTGTCCACGACTGAAGACGATCCCATCAATGACAAACCGATGCCGCTGCTCGACCATCTGGTGGAGCTGCGAACGCGGCTGATGTGGTCGATGGCGGCGTTCGCCGTCTGCTTCGCCGTGTCGTACTACTTCTCCAACACCATCTACTACTTTCTGGCCCGTCCGCTCGCGCGGATCCTGCGCGACAGCGGCAACCCGGACCCGAAGCTGATTTACACCCAGCTCTACGAAGCCTTCTTCACCCGCATCAAGCTCGCCTTTTTCGGCGGCGCCTTCCTGGGTTTTCCCATCATCGCCGGCCAGCTTTGGCTGTTCGTGGCGCCTGGGCTGTATCGCAGCGAAAAGCGCGCCTTGCTGCCGTTCCTGCTCGCCACGCCGGTGCTGTTCCTGCTGGGCGCCTCGCTGGCCTACTTCTTCGTGTTTCCGTTCGCGTGGAAATTCTTCGCCAGTTTCCAGACCCAGACCGGCGGCGGCGGCATTCCGATCGAGCTGATGCCCCGTGTCGGCGAGTATCTCGATCTGGTGATGAAGCTGATCTTCGCGTTCGGGCTGACATTTCAGTTGCCGGTGGCGCTGACCCTCCTGGCCAAGGTCGGGATTACCAGTTCCGCCGCGCTGCGCCGCTACCGCCGGTATGCGATCGTCGGGATGTTCGTGGTCGCGGCGGTCCTGGCGCCACCCGACATCATCACCCAGTGCGGCCTCGCGCTGCCGTTGATCGCGCTTTACGAAATTTCCATCATTTCCGCCAGTTACGTGGAAACCAAACCCGTCAAGGAGGACTGACCCGATGCACGACATCCGCGCCATCCGAGCCAACGCGTCCGCGTTCGACGCGGCGCTTGCCCGGCGCGGACTGCCATCGGCGTCGCCCGAACTGCTCGCCCGCGATGCCGAGCGCCGCGCCGCGCAGACCGCGCTGCAGGAGAAGCAAACCCGCCGCAATGTGCTGTCCCGGGAGATCGGTCAGGGCAAGCGCGCGGGCGTCGATACCACCGCCCTGGAAGCCGAGGCGACCGCTCTGCGAGCCGAGATGGACGCCCTGGAAAAGCAATCCGCCGCCGCCGACGAGGCGATTCCGCGGCTGCTCGAGGTGCTGCCGAACGTGCTCGATCCCGACGTGCCCGACGGCGCGGACGAGAGCGCCAACGTCGTGCTGGCGCAACATGGCGAGCCGCGCGACCTGGGGTTTCAGCCGCTGCCGCACTGGGACCTCGGCGAGGCTCTGGGCATGATGGATTTCGCCACCGCCGCGAAAATGGCGGGGGCGCGGTTCACCATTCTGCGTGGCCCTCTCGCGCGGCTCGAACGTGCCCTGGGCCAGTTCATGCTCGATCTGCATACCGGACAGCATGGCTATACCGAGATGGTCGTACCGTCCCTGGTGAACGACGCCGCGGCCTATGGCACGGACAAGCTGCCGAAGTTCGCCGACGACCTGTTCCGCACCACGGACGGGCGCTGGCTGATCCCGACCGCCGAAGTGCCGTTGACCGCGACCGTGATGGGCGAGATGCTGGCGGAGAAAGACCTGCCCATCCGCATCACCGCGCTGACCGACTGCTACCGTAGCGAAGCCGGCGCCGCCGGGCGTGATACGCGCGGCATGCTGCGCCAGCATCAGTTTCGCAAAGTCGAACTGGTGTCGATCACCCATCCCGATCAAAGCACGGCCGAACACGAGCGCATGACCAGTTGCGCCGAGACGGTTCTGCGCCTTCTGGGGGTGCCGTTCCGGCGCGTGGTGCTGAGCGCGGGCGACACCGGCTTCGGCGCCGTGAAGACCTACGACCTCGAGGTCTGGATGCCGGGCCAGCAGGCGTGGCGCGAGATCAGTTCCTGCTCCAATACGCGGGACTTTCAGGCGCGGCGAATGAACGCGCGCTTCCGCTCGGCGGACGGCAAGACGGTGGCGTATGTCAACACGCTGAATGGATCGGGAGTCGCCGTCGGCCGCGCGCTGATCGCCGTCATGGAGAACTACCAGCAGGCGGACGGTTCGATCCTGGTACCCGAACCGGTGCGCGCCTACATGGGCGGAATGGAGCGGATCGCCAAACCGTGATCCCGGGATCGGCCGTGGCTCTCGCTTCCGGCCGGTCGTTCGGTTGTCGGCACGATTAAGTCAGCCCATAGAATCGCACGGCGGTGTCGCACATGATTTCGTCACGCTCCGGGATATCGTACCGGAACAGGAAACGTTCCGTGATGGTGAGCCAACGCGCATAAGGCGTCGACATCTCGATCACCGGCCAGTCGCTGCCCCACATCAGCCGTGATGGTCCGAAGCTGTCGCAAATATGCTCGAACCAGGGCCGCACATCGTTCATCTGCCATTCCGGCCCGGCCTCGGTCGCCAGCCCCGAGAGCTTGCAATACACCTCGCTGTCCTTCGCCAGGCGCGACAGATCATCCGCCCATGGCTGCATGATGCGCGAGGCGATGGGCGGTTTGGCGGCGTGATCGATGACGATCTTCAGTTTCGGATGCAGGTTGGCGAAAATCTGCATCAGCGGCAAATGCCGCGGCTGGATCAGCGCGTCGAGCCGCAAGCCGGTTTCCGCCATCGCGTGCAGCGCCGGTTTCACCTCGTCGCGAAAGATCCAGTAAGTGTCGGCGATATCCTGCAACATCGGCCGCAGGCCCTTGATCAGCGGATCTTTCGCGCGTTCGTTGATGCGTTTGGGCGCGTCCGGCGCGGTCAGATCGATCCACCCGACGACGCCCCGCACGAGACCATTCGATCCACGCGCGACCTCCAGCAGATAATCCGTCTCCGCCTCGGTCGGCGCCGCCTGGACGAGCACCGTCGCGTCGATATTGTCGAGCAGGGGTCGCAGATCGTCGAGGCTGTAATCACGATGGATCGACATGTCCGGTGTGATCCAGTCGTAATCTCCCCGGTCCAAACGCCAGACGTGATGATGCGCATCGACGCGGATCATGGCGGCGAAGCTCCCCTCGAATTTCAGACACGATATGGAGACGTCATCCGCCGCGCGCGTCAATCCCCATGAGCACGCGGCGCGGATTGTCCCGGCGACGATACGGTGTCGGAAACGCGATGCGTGTACGCCGCGGTGGCGTACGCGTTTCATCTTGCTTGCATCGCCGCGCGCGCGAAAAGTGATCGCCGCGCGTGCTGTGGACGACGCTCTGATCGCACCAATGTCCCGCGATGTGAGACTCACTGTGTTCCAGTCAGTATCAGCATCGTTCGCGTGATTCTCCGGATTCGGCAGACGCCGTGCGGATTTCCTGGACACGTGAGGCCGAACCGCTGATGCGATCAGACTCGAATTTTCTTCCGCCAAAAGGTTGACGCACTGTCCGATGACGTGAATAAGACCCCTTCGCGCATTCCGCGCACCACTCGAACAGGAAAGGAATACCGGGCGCAATTCCTGGCTCATCGCCCCGAGCAAACAACAGAGAGGACTACCACGTGGGGAAATACATCCTACTAAGCCTATTGTGCTTAGGCGCTTGCTCATCACCACAGACAACAACAACGATGCCAAACATGGCAGCTCAAAAATCAGACCATTCCACTCCCATAGCCACGGCCCAGGGCCGGGCATCGTATTATGGTGGAAGACGAAATGGCAGAATCACCAGCAGTGGCGCGGTATTCAATTCGTCCCGCATGACAGCCGCGCATCGAACGCTTCCGTTCGGCACACGCGTGATCGTAACCAATCTGCAAAACAGTCAGTCCTGTAACGTTGAGATCACTGACCGCGGCCCGGCGCTCTGGACCGGCAGGATCATCGACGTGTCGGAAGAAGCCGCGCGCTGCCTCGAAATGATCAGATCGGGCGTCGTGCCGGTAAAGCTCGACATTCTGGGATAGAAGCACGGGCTGAGACAGGGAAGGGCGGCGAACACCGCGCCTTTCGACATCGTTGCACGGAACTCGGACTATTCGACGCGGTAACGCGGGCGGATCGGCATAACGCGACCGATCCGCCCGCGTTACAGTCGTCCGCCGTCAACCACCCACAACTGCGCGGTGCACATCCGGCTGTCGTCCGACGCCAGCCAGAGCACCATGCGCGCGAGATCGTCGGGATAAACCTTCTCCTTGAGGCACTGCGCTTTCAGCAGAGCGACCTCGGCATCGGGGGTCAGCCACAGATCGATCTGCCGCTGTGTCATGACCCAACCCGGAATGACCGTGTTGACGCGAATTTTATCGGGACCCAAATCGCGCGCCATGCCCTTGGTCAGGCCCTCGACGGCGGCTTTCGCGGTCGTGTACGCGGGCATCTCGCCATGATTGGTGTGCCAGGAAATCGAGCCGAAGTTGATGATGGACCCACCGCCCGCCGCGCGCATCATCGGCACGACCGCCTGCAACGCGAAAAACTGATGGCGCAGATTGGTCGCCATGCGTTCGTCCCAGAATTCGACGGTCACGTCTTCCCAGTTATGCCGCTGGTCGTTGGCGGCGTTGTTCACGAGTACGGTAATATGCCCAAGCTCCGCGCCGGCGGTCTGGATCGTGAATCGTAACGATTCGATGTCTTTCAGATCGCAATGTTGATAGAACGGCTCGGGATGGCCCGCCGCGCGCACCGCCTGCTTCACCGCCTCGGCGGCTGCATCGTCGATATCGACGAACGCGACCTTGGCGCCCTGCGCGGCGAAATGCATGACATGCGCGGCGCCGATCCCGCTCGCGCCACCGGTGATGAACACGGTCCGGCCGCGCAGACTCGGATACACCGCGAAACTCTCGCTCATTGCAGCTGCTCCATGATGGCGTGAACGATCTCGTCCGGTGTGCCGCCGATCTCGACGGTGATCGGATTTTCGTCGGGCCCGGGTTCTTCCAGCGTGCGAAACTGACTGTCGAGCAACGATGGCGGCATGAAATGGCCTTTTCGAGATTTCATGCGTTCGGCGATCAACGCTTTCGATCCCTTGAGGTAAACCAGACGCACGTCCGGCCGCTCGCCGATCAGGATGTCGCGATACGCGCGCCGCAGGGCCGAGCACGCCACCACCGCGTTCACGCCGTTCGCCCGGTCCGCGTCGATCGCCGCCGCGATGGCGCGCAGCCACGGCCAGCGATCCTCATCGGTCAGCGGTGTGCCGGCTTTCATCTTCGCGACATTCGCCGGAGGGTGAAACGAGTCGCCCTCCAGCAACGTCCAATGTTCGACGGCGGCGAGACCCTTGGCGATCGTGGTCTTGCCGCTGCCCGACACGCCCATCACGACCAGGATGGTCACGGGTTTCCCCTTTTGGTTGTCACCCCGTTGGGGCTGTCACTCTTTCGCTGGCGCCTCGACGTGGCCGCCGAAGCCGAACCGCATCGCCGAAAGCACTTTTTCGGCGAAGGTGTGATCCTGGCGGGAGCGGAACCGCACGAACAGGGACGCCGCCAGGACCTCGGCCGGCACCGCTTCCTCGATCGCCGCTTCGACGGTCCAGCGGCCCTCGCCGGAATCCTCGACGACCCCGGAGAACGACGACAGTTCCCCGTCCTTGGCCAACGCCGCCGACGTCAGGTCGAGCAGCCAGGAGGTCACGACGCTGCCGCGGCGCCAGACCTCGGCGATGTCCGCCATGTTGAGATCGAATTGCTCGCCTTCCGGCAGCTTCGGCGAGGCACGGTTCTTCAGGATGTCGAAACCCTCAGCCATCGCCTGCATCATGCCGTATTCGATGCCGTTGTGGATCATCTTGACGAAATGTCCGGCGCCGACCGGCCCGGCGTGGATGTAGCCTTGCTCGGCGCGCGGATCGAGGCTTTCCCGGTTGCCGGTGCGCTCGATCGAGCCGATCCCGGGCGCCAGCGCCTTGAAGATCGGATCGAGATGATCGACCGCGGCCTTGTCGCCGCCGATCATCAGGCAATAGCCGCGCTCCAGCCCCCAGACGCCGCCCGAGGTGCCGACGTCCAGATAGCGCAGCCCCTTGGCCGCCAGTTCCTTGCCGCGGCGGACGTCGTCTTTGTAGTACGTATTCCCGCCATCGATGATGATGTCGCCCTTGCCCAGCATCCCCGCCAACTGGGCGATCGTGTCCTCGGTGATCTTGCCGTGCGGCAGCATCACCCATACCGCTTTGGGTGAGCCGGACAGCTTCGCGACCACGTCCGCCAGCCCCGAGGCCGCGGTCGCGCCGTCCGCGCCCAGTCCCTGGACCGAGGCCGGGTTGGCGTCCCAGACGACGGTGGAGTGGCCGGCGCGCATCAGTCGCCGGGAAATGTTCGCGCCCATTCGGCCGAGGCCGATCACGCCGATTTGCATCCTGCTTCCTCCATTGTCGTCCGGGTCATCGCGCGGCGCCGTTCCCCACGCACGGGGTCGCGCCAAACCCATTGGATAGCGCGGGGCGCCCGGTGGTGCCAGTCGGCCCATCGGAGCCCGAGTCACCGCGCCCGCACGATCACCGCCATCCGAACGACCTGACACGGCGGGGGAGGCAGCCCCGCGGCGTGATCAGGTGACAGGGCCCGGGTGATCCCGTATGGCCCTCGCTTCAGACGCCTGCTCAAACGACAGTTGCTCAGACGTTTCAACTCGAATTCGATCGTCGGAATGACCCAGGCGGAAATCTTGATCGATACGCACGACGGATTGCCGCCGAGCAAGCGTGGCATCGCCATGCTCGCGGTGGGAATCGCGGTCGCCATCTCCGTTCTGGTCGGATCGATCGCCAACATCGCGCTGCCGACGATCGCGCGCGACATGCACGTCACGCCGGCGGAATCGATCTGGGTGGTGAACGCCTATCAACTCGCGGTCACCGTCTGCCTGATGCCCTGCGCCTCGTTGGGCGATGTCTACGGCCACCGGCGAGTCTACATCTGGGGCCTGGTATTCTACACAATCGGATCGCTGATTTGCGCGCTGGCGCCGACGATGTCCGTGCTGATCGCCGCGCGGGTCCTGCAAGGCCTCGGCGGCGCCGGCATCATGAGCGTCAACGGCGCTCTCATCCGCTTCATCTTTCCGCGCGCGCAACTGGGTCGCGGCGTCGGCTATAACGTCCTCGTGGTGGCGGCGTCCTCGGCGGCCGGACCGTCGGTCGCGGCGGCGATTCTGGCGGTCGGATCATGGCCGTGGCTGTTCGCGATCCAGGTGCCGTTCGGCGTGGTGTCGTGGGCGCTCTCGCTGCGCTATTTGCCGCCGTCGCCGGCCTCGGGCCACAAATTCGATCCGGCCAGCGCGCTGCTGAACGCGATCGCGCTTGGCACGTTCATTCCGGGTCTGGACGGTATCGGCCACGGCCAGTCGCTGATCCAGGTGCTGATCGAACTGACGATCGGCATCGTCGTCGGCACGATCTTCGTCAGACGGCAATTGACGCTCCGGGCGCCGATGCTGCCGGTCGATCTGTTCCGCCGGCCGGTATTCGCGCTGTCCGTCGCCACCGCGTCCTGCGTGCACGGGGCGGCGATGATCGCGCTGATCTCGCTGCCGTTTTACCTGCAGTATTCCGAGGGCATGTCGCCCATCGAAATTGGCCTGCTGATTACGCCGTGGCCGGCGGTGCTGGTCGTGGTCGGCCCGATCGCGGGCAGGCTCGCCGACCGGTATCCCGCCGGCCTGCTGGGCGGGCTGGGTCTGGCGGTAATGACCTGCGGCCTGCTGCTCGTGCTGTTCCTGCCCGAGCACGCGAGTCCGCTGGACATTGCGTGGCGCATGGCTGTGTGCGGTACCGGCTTTGGCTTCTTCCAGTCGCCCAACAATCGGTTGTTGATCGGCAGCGCGCCGCCGGATCGGGCAGGAGCGGGGAGCGGCATGGTCTCGACCTCCCGGTTGGTGGGCCAGACCACGGGCAGCGCGCTGGTCGCCGTGGTATTCGGCCTGACGCATGACGCGGTGCATCCGGTGGTGCTTGGCACGCATGTGGCGATTGGAGTCGCCGCCGGTTTCGCCGCGTTGGGTACCGCGCTGAGTTGGGCCCGGCTGGCCAATCGGTAGAGCCTGCTCGTTCGCCGGTGGGCGAGCGGCGGCGTGCGCGGCGAAGGTTCAGTCGCCAGCGACCACCGAGGCCTCCGCGACCGCGAATTCCCGGGTTTCTCCAAATGCCAGCACATCGAATTCCGCCTCGGTCACACCGGCCGCGTCCCTTGCCTCCCGCAACGCCACCAGGGGTGCGTCGATCGCCTCGTCGGTCAACTGGAAGGTGCCGAAATGCATCCCGATGCTGCGCCGCGCCCCGAGGTCGAGATGCGCGCGCACCGCCTCCTCCGGGGCCACGTGATTGCGCCGCATGAACCACCGCGGCTCATAGGCTCCGATCGGCAGCAGCGCGAGATCGATGCGCGGAAACCGGCGGCCGATTTCCCGGAAATGCGGGCAATATCCGGAATCTCCCGCGAAATACACGACCGCGCCACCGGCCTCGACGACAAACCCGCCCCACAGGCTGCGATCTCGATCACGCAGTGTGCGTGAGGAGAAATGCTGTGCCGGGACATACGTGACGCGCGCTCCGCCAAGTTCGACGCATTGCCACCAGTCCAGCTCCGTCGCGCCATGGATGTTGGCTTTGGCGAGGTGGCGGGCGTTGCGCAGTCCGGTCACCACGTGTGGGGTCCATCGCTTCTTGACCTGACGCAACGTCGGGAGATCCATGTGGTCATAGTGGTTGTGGCTGACCAGCAGGAGGTCGACTCCGGGCAACGCGTCCAGGCTCTGACCGGGCGCCCGGGCGCGCCGCGGGCCGGCGAAGGAGACCGGGCTGCAGCGCTCGGACCAGATCGGGTCGGTCAGAACCCGAATGCCGCCGATTTGCACCAGGAACGTGGAGTGGCCGATGAACGTCGCGGCGATTTTGTCATGCGCGGCGCGCCTTGGGGGAGGCTGGATCGGATCTTCGACGCGGTCCGGCCAAGGTAGCCTCTGACGCGTGCGCCGCCACCGGCGGACTTCGGCGACAGTCCTCGGCAGCGGGGCGTGCGGGTTGAAGAACCGCGTGCCGTCGAAGTGATCCGAGCCGTGTGTCACGGGGAGTGTCGTCGTTAATGGTCCGTCCATGAGTTTGGGTCCTGTGCCACGCCTGGTAAATCATCTGCGCGTTCGGAAGATTGTCGCCGTACTGTCGTCGCGCAAGGTTCCGTCGCGACGTATGTGCCATTGGCGAGGGGTGTGGCGCGAAGGAAGCATGGCTGAGAATTCCATGAATGACCGTGCGGAGCTAAATAAAGCCGATCTGCTGTCAGTGTACCTGATTTGCCCCTTTACCACTCTGGCCGATCGATTTGAGTTTCATTCTGCTCCGTGTAATCCGCGTGCTTATTCCGTGCATCCGCCGTGTTAAATTCTTGCTTGTTTCGTAAATCGCTTTATGACGATGCCGACTCCACCCTCGAACGCGAGCCAAAACGATCATTCCGCCAAGGGAAGCACAATTTGGTCACGCGCGTTGCCACGTTGGTCAGTGAAAGACCGTGATCCCGACTTTGGCGACACGGCATTCGCCGCCGCGTGCTTTAAATCGACCGTGATTTAAATTCGTATGCTCTGAATTCTGTGTCGCTCTCACGGCAGCGTCGCGAGCCGCTCGCCCAGTAACCGGAAGAACCCCTCCGCGTCCAACGTTTCCAGCACGACCGCGTTCAGGGCATCGCCGGTCCGGTTCCACCGATCGATCACCGTCCGCCCTCGGCCGATGCCAGGCCCAAGGTCGACCCGTACGGAACACGCGCGGGACGTGAACAGCCCGGGCGCCGTCAACCACGCGATCGCGCAAGGATCGTGCAGCGGCGCGCCGGGCAGACGCCGCGACGGCGGTACACTCGCCTGAATATCGCACGCCGCCGCCAGACAAAGCCCGCCACCGAGCGCCCGCAACACCGCGAGACGGTCCGGAGTCACCAGCGCCTGGGCGGTCAACTCCAGCGTGGCGAACACCACTGGCCGGCCGCAGGCGAGCAAGACGGCCAGCGCCTCGGGGTCGTTCAGCGCGTTGAATTCCGCGGCGGGCGTCGCGTTCCCCTCGGCCCAGGCGCCGCTCATGAGAACGATCTGGGCGATGTTCGCGGTGAGCGCGGGTTCGGTCATCAGCGCCAGCGCGAGGTTGGTGACGGGCGCGATTCCGACCAGCGTCACCGGTTCGGGCGCGGTGCGAAGGATCCGGCGGATCGCGTCGGCGGCCAGTTCTGGCTCCGGCGTTCCACCATCGGGCAGTACGATGCCGCCAAGCCCGTCGGCGCCGTGCACGCGCGGCTCATTCACGAACGAACCGAGCAAAGGCCGGTCCGCGCCCTGATGAACCGGCACCTCCGACCGCGCGAGCTTCGCTCAGCGCCAGGGTGTTGGCCAGCGTGCGATCCAGCCCGACGTTGCCGCCGGCGACGGTGATCGCCAGCACATCCAGTTCCGGCGAGGCGAGCGCCAGCAGGATCGCGACCGCGTCGTCGGTGCCGGTATCGCAGTCCAGAATGATCGGGATCGCCATCGAGCGGCCTCCGTAAACGCTTGCGGGTTTTCCTGGGAGCGCCGCGCCGCCCCGGCCTCGTCGTCGTTTCGACCACCGCGCCCCACCGTCCTCGCGGTCGTTGGACGCCGCACGATGGCATTCGGTGGCGCGCGATACCAGCCATGCGCAGCGCGTTCACTCCTGGCGGGCGATCGGCGAAGAGGCGCGACCGACCGCCGCTTCCATGGACCGCCGTCGTCATGCCACCCCTGACGGGCGGCCGAGGACGATGGCATAATGCCAGGCATGTCCGCCGACCCCGCCCATCTCGCCAAACGCCGCGCGGCCTACGCGCATGAGGTCATGGCGCGATACGGTAGCAGCGATCCTCGCGTCGAGGCCGCGTTCGCCAAGGTCCCGCGCGAAGCTTTCCTCGGCCCGCCGCCCTGGTCCTTCGGCTCCGGCGGCACGGCCTCCTGGGCCATCACCAGCGATCCCGAATCGCTGTATCAGGACGAACTGGTCGCCCTCGACCGCGCCAAAGGGATCAACAACGGTCAGCCATCCCTGCATGCCCTGTGCATCGCGGCGCTGAACCTGACGCGGCGGGACCATGTGCTCCATGTCGGCGCGGGCACCGGTTACTACACCGCGATCCTGGCGGAACTGGCCGCACGCGTGGATGCCTACGAAATCGAACTCGAACTCGCCGCCCGCGCGGTCGAATGCCTCGCGCCATGGCCGAATGTGACGGTTCACGCGGAAAGCGCGACCGGGCGTGCGTTGCCCGCGGCGGACGCGATCTACGTCAGTGCCGGTGCCTCCTATCCCGATCCGTTCTGGCTCGACGCGTTGCGCGAGCGCGGCCGGCTGCTGTTTCCATTGACCGGGGACGAACGCTGGGGCGGCATGCTGTTGGTCGAACGGCGCGGCGATGCGTTCGCGGCGCGCTTCATCTCGAACTGCGGGTTCATCAACTGCGCCGGCCTGCGCGATCCGGTCACGGCGGCACGTCTGACCAAGGTGTTTCGCGAGGGCGGCAAGGACCGGGTGCGAGCGCTGACCCGCCGCCCGCCACCAGGCTCGACCACCTGGTTCGCCGGTGATGGGTGGTATCTCTCGACCGAGCCGCCGGCGGATCCCGCCTCATGAGCGACCCCGTTCTCGTCACGGTGCCGCTGTTGAACGAGACGCTGGAACCACCGCCGCCCGCCCGGATTCGCGCATTGAAACGGCATCTCGTTCAATCGCTGCGCGACCTGCGCACCGCGAGGCGACCGGAACGCCTGATCCAGAAAATGACGCCTGAGCCAGTGGATTTCAGCGCCACGGTACTCGGCGCTGGTTGCGCCACGTGTCAGGGCCATTGCTGCAAGGGCGGCGGCGACCATGCCTACATCGACGAGCGGACCATGGCCCGTGTGCGCCGCGACAATCCGGAGCTGAACGCGGGGTCCGTCATCGGATTGTATCTGGCGCGCCTCGCACCACGATCATACAAGGGCTCGTGTTTGTTTCATGGCGCCACGGGCTGCACGCTCGGCCGAGCGTTACGGGCCGAATTGTGCAACACGTATTATTGCAATGGACTTCAGGACTTCCTGAAACTGCCCGAGGTCCCTGAACGCGTCCAGATAATCGCCTCGCGGAACGGAATTGAACGGCGGTCGGTTGTCATGTCGCGGGATGATCCCACATGCGTGAGGCCCGCCGCCTCCATGTGATCTTCGTATCTCGTGCTGCGCGCGGCACCTCGCGACGTTCAGGATGTGTGACCGAACTGTTAAACCCCGACGCTCTTGACTTTTCCGATCCTTATTCCGATACCGGGCCTGTTCCGGGCTGGCCCGCGCACGACGTCGTGCCACGCACCCGGTTGCCGCGATGCGAACCGCGGCCCTCACAGCGACTGGATCCAATTTGACTGACACTGATCCCGCCCAGGTGGAGCAGGACGAAACCTTGTCCCGGCCGAAACAGTCGGCCGCGAGTCATGACCTCGACGTGGTGACGGAGATGGCGCCGGAGGACGTGTCTCACGTGGAACACGCGGCGGAGCCTCATGCCGCCGTGTCCACGGCAGCCGGCATCGAAGTTCCCGCCGCGGAATCGCCGGACGCGGGCCCCGCGGAACCCGGTTTGGAGTCGCGTGCGGACGCTCCCGAGCCAGCCGCGGCCGACGCCGCCGAGACGGTGGATGACCCGGCCGAGGTGCCGGATTCGCCTGCCGAATCCGATGCGCCGTATGACGACGAGGACGCTCTGGAGCGCGATCAGGACGCGGCGTACGCGGCCCATCTCGCGGCTCCGGACGAACCGCCGCGAGCGGTGTTCGCCGACCTGGGATTGTCGCCCGAGGTGCTGCGCGCGATCGACGACATGGGCTACCGGCATCCCACGCCGATTCAGGAACAGGCGATCCCCGTCGTGCTGATGACGCGCGACGTGCTCGGCGTGGCGCAGACCGGCACCGGCAAGACCGCGAGTTTCACGCTGCCGATGCTGGATATACTCGCCGGATCCCGGGCGCGGGCGCGCATGCCGCGCAGCCTGATCCTGGAACCGACCCGCGAACTCGCGCTGCAGGTCGCCGAGAATTTCGTCCAGTATGGCAAGTATCTGAAACTGACCCACGCTTTGATCATCGGCGGCGAGAGCATGTCCGATCAAAAGGACGTGCTGAACCGTGGCGTGGATGTGCTGATCGCCACCCCCGGCCGGTTGATCGACATGTTCGATCGCGGCACGATCCTGCTGACCGATACGCGGATCCTGGTGATCGACGAAGCCGACCGGATGCTTGACATGGGCTTCATTCCCGATGTCGAGCGGATCGTTTCGTTGCTGCCGAAGACCAGGCAGACGCTGTTTTTCTCGGCGACGATGGGGCCGGAGATCCGGCGCCTCGCCGACGCGTTTCTGCAAAATCCGAAGGAAATCACCGTTTCGCGCTCGGCCACGGTGGCGGTCGGCATCACCGAGGGCCTCGCGCTGGTCGCCGAGCACGACAAGCGCGAAGCGCTGCGACGGTTGATCCGGACCCAGAACGTGCAGAACGCGTTGATCTTCTGCAATCGCAAAACCGAGGTGGATATTCTGTACCGCTCGCTGGTGCGGCATAAATTTTCCGCCGGCGCGCTGCATGGCGACATGGCGCAGACGGTGCGGTTTACCACGCTGGAGAAATTCAAGGCGGGCGAATTGCGCCTGCTGGTGTGCAGCGATGTCGCCGCGCGCGGTCTGGATATCGGCGGCCTGTCGCATGTGTTCAATTTCGACGTGCCGCACCATGCCGAGGATTACGTGCACCGCATCGGCCGTACCGGCCGCGCCGGCCTGGAAGGGCACGCCTTCACCATCGCGATGCCGGAAGATCGGTTGGCGGTAGAGGCGATCGAGAAACTGACCGGGCATCCCATTCCGCCAATGATCGTCGAGGGGCTCGACCCGGTCGATTGGGCGGAGTTTGACGGCCGCAAACGGCGTGGCCGCAAGGCGCCGGCGAAGAAAACGCCCGCCGCGAAGACCGCGCGCGGCAAGCGCGGTGAGGAACGCGCCCCGCGCGGGCGAGATCACGCGAGCCCGGACCGGCCGCATGACGAGGCCGTTGAGGACACCGCGCTCGCGGCGATCGCGCCCGAGGCGACAGCGCGCGGCCGCGAGGGTCCCGCGCGCTCCCGCGCGCGAGAACGGGCACCCGCGCATGAGGAAGCGGCTTTCGTCGCGGCGCCGGAAGAGACTGCCGCCGAGGCGGAGAGCCAGCCAGCGCGTGCCCCTCGGTCGCGTGGTCCGGAACGGGAAGGTCACCCGCGCGGCCGTGACGCCGCGCCCCGGATGCGCTCGCCGCGGGATGAACCCAGACGGGACGAACCCAGACGGGACGAGCGCCAGGCGGGACGAGGCCAGACGGGATGAACCAAAGCGCGATGTCGCGGCGTCGCGGGATCGGCCGCCCGCCGCGCGCGAGGACCGCGGATCCGACCACCGCCGCGACCGTTGGCGGCAGGACGATCTGGGTCCGGCCGTCGTCGGGTTTGGCGACGACATCCCCGCCTTCATGATGGTGCGCCGCCGGTCCGCCCCGGCGCCTGTTCCGGAGACCGATGCGTGAACGACCAGCCTGCGAAACCGCCCCAGGGAAAAGCCGCCCAGGGAAAGCCCACCAGCCACTTCACGCCGTTCCAGTGGGACGACGCGCTGCGACTTGAGTCGGAATTGTCCGAGGACGAGCGCGCGATTCGTGACGCCGCACGCGAATTCTGCCAGGACAAGCTGTTTCCGCGCGTGCTGATGGCCAACCGGTTGGAGAAGTTCGACCGCGAGATCATGAACGAAATGGGCGAGATGGGCTTCCTCGGCGCGACCCTGGAGGGCTACGGCTGCGCCGGCGTCAATTATGTCAGCTACGGCCTGATCTCGCGTGAAGTGGAGCGGGTCGATTCCGGCTACCGCTCGGCGTTTTCGGTGCAGTCGTCGTTGGTGATGTATCCGATCCACGCGTTCGGCTCGGAAGAGCAACGTCAGAAGTACCTGCCGAAGCTGCGCACCGGCGAGTTCGTCGGATGCTTTGGCCTGACCGAGCCTGACGCCGGCTCCGATCCCGCGTCGATGCGGACGCGCGCGAAGGCGGTTGATGGCGGGTTTCTGCTGAATGGCTCGAAGACCTGGATCACCAACGCGCCGATCGCGGATGTGCTGGTGGTGTGGGCCAAGGACGACAAGAACGACATCCGCGGCTTCATTCTGGAACGCGGTATGACCGGGCTGACGCAGCCGAAAATCGAGGGCAAGTTCTCGCTGCGCGCTTCGGTCACCGGCATGATCATGATGCAGGACGTCTTCGTCCCGGCCGAGAACATGCTGCCGGGTGTGCCGAGGACTGCGCGGACCGTTCTCCTGCCTGAACAACGCACGCTATGGCATCGCCTGGGGCGCGCTGGGCGCCGCCGAGTTCTGCTGGCACGCCGCGCGGGATTACACACTGCAGCGCATGATGTTCGGCCGGCCGCTGGCCGCCACTCAGTTGATCCAAAAGAAACTCGCCGACATGCAGACGGAGATCACTCTGGGCTTGCACGCGGTGCTGCGGTTGGGCCGGTTGATGGACGCGCATGACGCCGCGCCGGAAATGATCAGCCTGTTGAAACGCAATAACTGCGGCAAGTCGCTGGATATCGCCCGAATGGCGCGCGATATGCACGGTGGCAACGGCATCGTCGACGAGTATCACGTCATTCGCCACGTGATGAATTTGGAAACCGTCAACACGTATGAGGGAACGCACGACGTGCACGCTCTCATTCTCGGCCGCGCGCAGACCGGGCTTTCCGCGTTTGGCGGATGACGTAAGCGGATCGCGATGACCCGGGTTGGGTCTCGTGGCGCTGTTCCGGCCGAGACCGTCACGACACGGATCACGTTCGTGGGCGCCGATGGGGACGGGATCGGTGCGCTTCCCGATGGCTCGCGCCTCTACGTTCCGCTGACGGTGCCAGGCGATTTCGTAAGCGTTCGCCCGCTCGCGCGCCGCGGTGACGGCTGGGCTGCCGAACTGGATTCCATCCTGGAACCAGGTCTCGCGCGCCGCGAACCCGCCTGCGAACATTTCGGCGTCTGTGGCGGCTGCACATCGCAGCATTGGGCGGAAGCCGATTACCTCGACTGGAAGGTTGGCCGCCTCACCGCCGCGTTGCGCCGCGCCGGCTTCGATGAGCCCGCCATGGCCCCGATCGTGCGCGGCGCGCCCGGTGCACGCGCCGCCGGATGGATCTCGCCGTTCACCGCGTGTCCGGCGGCGTCGTCGCCGGATTGCATCGCGCCCGCGGTGGCGAGATCGTCGATATCATCGAATGTCCGGTGCTGCATCCAACGCTGTTCGGGCTGATCGCTCCGTTGCGCGCGGTGCTGTCCAGTCTCGCGGGACTGCGGCGCGAGGCATCGGTCGTGGTCAATCTGCTGGACAGTGGGCCGGATGTGCTGCTGCGCACGGACGGCGACCTGATCACCCCGGATCGTGCCAAACTCACCGATTTCGCGCGCGCGTTCCGCATACCCCGCATCTCCTGGGCTTTTGGCGACGCGACACCGGAGGCGGTGTGCGTGCTGGATCCACCGGTCATCGCGCTGTCCGGCGTAACGATCACGCCACCGGCGGGCGCGTTTCTGCAGGCCACACGGGAAGCCGAGACGGCGATCGTGGCCGCTGTGCTCGATGGCCTGCCCGTGAAACGTCCTGCTCGCGCGCGCGTGCTGGAATTGTTCGCTGGCTGTGGGACAATCAGCTTCGCACTGGCCGAGCGGGTCCGGGTACTGGCGATCGAGGGGGACGAGGCGCTGGTGGCCGCGTGTCACACCGGTCTCAACAAAGCCGGATTGATGGGCAAGGTCGAGGTCCGTCGACGCGATCTGTCACGGCAGCCCTTTCTGGCGAATGAGTTTTCCGGTTTCGCGGCGGTGGTGCTCGACCCGCCGCATGCCGGGGCGGCGGCGCAAATGCCATTTATCGCGCAGGCGAAAGTGCCGACGGTGATTTATGTCAGTTGCGATCCGGTGTCTCTGGGACGCGACGCGAGCGTCCTGCGCCAGGCCGGGTACCGGCTGGAGAAAGTGACCCCGATCGACCAGTTCCTTTGGTCGGCGCGGCTGGAGGCGGTGGCGGTGTTTCGGATTGGACGATAAATCCGCTCCCGTCGATCTGGTTGTGAAACGCCCTCCCTCCCCGGGGGCACCGTCATGGATGCTCTGATCGTGGCGGCGCGTCGATAACCGGACGTGGAGAGTGCGGGTCTGGCCGATGGGTTTTAATTCGAGACCGTTACGGTAGCACCGCCGGTTCGCCCGCGGCCCACGACCGTGTATACCCACCCGATGCCCGCTCGCGCGCCAGCCCCCATCCCGCCGCACCCAGACGTCCTCATCGTCTCCGAGCAACGTGCCTGGACCGGCCGTTTCGCGGTCGACCTGATCCGCTTCCGCCATCGCCGCTTCGACGGCGCGATGTCCGAGCCACGCACCTGGGAACTCTGGCGCCGGGGCCGCGCCGTCGCCCTCGTGCCGTACGACCCGATCGCGGACACTGTCATCCTGATCGAGCAATTCCGCCTTCCGGCGCTCGCGGCGGGCATCGATCCCGTACTGGTGGAACTTCCCGCCGGCCTGATCGAGGATGGTGAGGATCCAGAAATCCGCCATGCACCGTGAACTGCATGAGGAAATGCGCCTTAGCGCCGACCGCCTGCGACGCATTGGTTCTTATCTGCTGACCGCGGGCGGCTCCGACGAACTGCTCGAGCTTTACGTGGGCCGGGTCCACACGCCAGAGACAGGTCCCGACGGTATCGTCGGCCACGCCGGCGCCGCGGCAGAAGGCGAGGACATCCGCACCCGCGTCTGGCCCGCCACCAAAGCGATCGAACGCGCGATCGCCGGCGAATTCGCGAACAGCGTCACCACGATTGGTCTGCTATGGTTGGCGGCGAAACGAAACTCCCTGCGAACACAATGGAGCACCCCATGATCAAGGACGCTCAGGGACACGCGGTTTCCGGCGCGACGCGAGAGGCGGTGGACGATCTACGATCGGGCCGTGCGCGCCTACAACTCCGGTTACGGCGATGCGCTCAGCCTGTGCGATGAAGTTCGCGACGCGGCGCCCGGCTTCACCATGGCGCACGTGACCAAGGCCTGGATGTTCGCCCTGGCCAACGATCCTGGTCTGGGTCGAAAAAGCGCGGAGTCCTGGTGCGCGCCATCGCCGATCTGTCATCAACGAGCGCGAGCAGGGCCATCTGACGGCGCTCCGGCAGGCGGTCACCAGCTCGCGCATGGCGGCGGTGGCTGTGTTGGACCGGCATTTGATGCACTATCCGTTCGATCTGGTCGCGCATCAGGCCGCCATGTTGCTCGACGGTTATCTCGGCCGCTTTCGCTGGGTGCGCGACCGGTCCGCGCGCGCGCTGCCGCGCTGGTCCAGGGACATGCCCGGTTACGGGACCATGCTGGCGTTTCACGGCTTCGGTTGTGAGGAAGCCGGCGACTACGCGCGCGCGGAGGACAAATCGCGCGCCGCGGCCGAACTCGAGCCGCACAGTTTCTGGCCGCATCACACCGTCTCGCACGTCATGGAAATGACCGGGCGGCCGCGAGGACGGCATCGGCTGGATGGCCGCGCGGGAGCCGTACTGGGCTGCGCCGGAAAATATTACCCAGCGTCCATATCTGGTGGCACAAGTCGTTGTTCCACGTCGAACTGGGACAATACGACGCGGCGCTCGCGCTGTACGACGGGCCCATCATGGAAACGTTGCGGCCGTTGGGCCTTAACCTGTGCAATCCCTCGGCGTTGTTATGGCGGCTCGATCTGCTCGGTTGCGATGTCGCGGCGCGCTGGCGCGATCTGGTGGCGATCTGGGACGGGCACGCCGACGGACGCTGCCTCGTGTTCACCGACGTGCATGCCGCGATGGCCGAATTGCGCTCCGGGCAGGAAGCGCTCGCCGAACGCCGGTCTGGGCTGGATGCGTGACACCGCCGCGAGCGAGGTCGAGGCCGCGCCGTTATACCGCGACGTCGGCATCCCGCTGGTCGAGGGCCTGATGGCATTTCATCGCGGCGATTATGCTCAGACGGTGGCGTTGCTCCAGCCGGTTCGTTTCGATCTCTGGCAAATTGGCGGGAGTCACGCGCAACGCGATATCGTCGATTGGACGCTGACCGAAGCGGCGTTGCGCGCCGACCAGCGTGATGTCGCCCTGTCGATGGCATACGAGCGCCTCGGCACGCGTCCGCGCAGTGTCGTGAACCGGGATTTTCTCCGACGTGCCGAAAGGATCGCCGCATGACCGAGCGTTTGTTTCTTGACCAACCCGACCTGGCACGCGTGGACGCGACCGTCCTGACCAGCGCGCCCGAGGGCATCGTGCTGGATCGCACGATCTTCTACGCCCGCGGTGGCGGGCAGCCCGGCGACACCGGGATGCTGTGGTGGGAGGGCGGCGAGGTCGCGATTACCGATACCGTCAAAGGCGAGGGCGAGATGATCCTGCATCTGCCGGTCGCGGGATTGCCATTGCCTCCGGTCGGCACCGTCGT
Source organism: uncultured Alphaproteobacteria bacterium (assembly GCA_963719675.1). Taxonomy (GTDB): domain Bacteria; phylum Pseudomonadota; class Alphaproteobacteria; order Acetobacterales; family Acetobacteraceae; genus Rhodopila. Next base: position 63,409 of record CAVRDN010000078.1, read on the forward strand.
TAGCGCCGAGATCGACTGGGACCGGCGGCACAGGCTGATGCGGATGCACACCGCGATGCATCTGCTGTGCAGTCTGATCAAGGGAGCCGCTGTGACCGGCGGTTCGGTCGGCGCGGATAAGTCCAGGCTCGATTTCGACCTGCCGAACCCGCCCGCCAAAGAAACGATTGAGGCGGACCTGAACGCGCTGATCGCGGCGGATCATCCGGTGCATATCGAGTGGGTGGACGAATCCGTGCTCGACACCGATCCGGGCCTGGTGCGCACGATGTCGGTCAAGCCGCCGCGTGGCACCGGACGGTTGCGATTGATGCGGATCGGCGACGACGGGTTGATCGATTTGCAGCCGTGCGGCGGAACGCATGTGTCGCGCACCGGTGAGATTGGGCCGATCCAGGTGGTGAAGATCGAGAATAAGGGTAAGCAGAACCGCCGGATCATTATCGCGCCGCGCGAGTAAGCGCCGGGGCTTCCGCCCCGGACCTCGACCCAGAGGCTTCGCCTCCCGGACGTCCACCACTGGACAGATCTCAACGGGCCTCGCCCTTTGATGGGGGCCCCGGGGGCAAAGCCCCGGGCGGGTCCGAGGGCAGCGCCCTCGCTCTTGCCCCTGATTGACTCCGAGGGACCGCCTGGGTCACTCCCTCCCTGCGTCTGCAGCAGGAGGGAACGTGATGGGGCCGCTTGTAACAACCGATTGGCTGGCGGGTGAGCTTGGCAAGCCCGGCCTGATCATCTTCGACGCCACGAAATACCTGCCAAACGAAGACAAGGACGGCAAAGCCGAGTTCCTGAAAGCGCACATCCCGGGCGCCCGGGTACTTTGACATTGATGAGGTCGCCGATCAGGACACCGATCTGCCGCACATGGTTCCCACCCCCGGGCGGTTCGGAAAGCTGATGGCCGCGATGGGCGTCGGCAACGGTTCCCGCATCGTGTTCTACGACCAGAAGGGCCTCGCCTCCGCCGCGCGAGGCTGGTGGCTGATGGGCCTGTATGGCCATGATCAGGCGGCGGTGCTGGACGGCGGCTTGCCGAAATGGCTGCGCGAAGGGCGGACGACCGAAACCGGCACACCGTCGGCGCCAGGTCCCGCGACGTTCCTGCCGGAGTTCCGCGCCACCAGGTTGCGCGGAGTCGGCGACGTCATGCGCAACGTGGCCGCGCAATCGGAACTGGTGCTCGACGCGCGCGCCGCTGGCCGCTTCACCGGCGCCGTGCCCGAGCCCCGCGCCGGAATGCGCTCCGGCCATATCCCGGGGTCGGAAAGTATCCCGTACACCGATCTGTTGAACGCTGACGGAACGTTCCGGTCGATCAGCGAAATCAAGGCTCGTTTCGCCAAAGCCGGTGTCGATGGCTCGCTGCCGGTGGTTACGAGCTGCGGCTCCGGCGTGACCGCCTGCATCCTGACTTTGGGCCTGCGCCTCGCCGGCCTGCCCGAGGGCGCGGTCTACGACGGGTCCTGGACCGAATGGGGCGGCCGCTCCGACACGCCCGTGGAGACGAACTAAGCATGGCTGACCCCAAAAAGCGCGGCTTCGGCACAACGTTGTCGCATACCGGCCGCAAGACCAAACACGAGTACGGCTTCGTCAATCCGCCGCTGCTGCGCGGCTCCACCGTGCTGGTGCCGACCGTGGCCGATCGTCAGGCGGTGCAGGCCAAAGCCCGTCTTGGCGAGCGCGTGCTGACCTACGGCACCGGCGGCTCCGAGACCCATTGGGCTCTCGAGGACATGATGGCGGCGGTTGAGGGTGGCACGCGCTGCTACATCGTCAGCACCGGTCTCGCCGCCGTGACGACACCGCTGCTCGCGTGGTTGAAGGCGGGCGATCACTGCCTGATGCCGGATCATGTCTATGGACCGGCCCGGAATTTCTGCGACGGCCTGTTGAAACGATATGGAGTCGAAACGACATATTACCGGCCCGACATCGATGAAGCCGGTCTGGCCGCGCTGATGCGGCCCAACACCACCGTTGTCTACACGGAAAGCCCAGGCAGTCATACGTTCGAGGTGCAGGACGTCCCCGCTATCGCGCGCGCGGCGCACGCGGGTGGAGCGAAGCTGTTGATGGACAACACCTGGGGCATTCACCACTTCCAGCCATTCACCCACGGCGTCGATGTCTCGATCCAGGCGGCGACGAAATATGCCGCCGGCCACTCCGACATTCTGATCGGCACCATCACGGTCAACAACGACGCGGACTGGATGACGTTGCACGCGACCGCTCGCACGCTTGGCCAATATGCCAGTCCGGACGACTGCTGGCTGACCTTGCGCGGCATGCGCACGATGGCGGTGCGGCTGCGGGCGCAGATGGAGGCGGCGATCCATGTCGGCCATTGGTTGCGGCAGCAACCGGAGGTTGCTCAGGTACTCAATCCGGCGCTGCCGGGAGCGCCGGGACACGAGATCTGGAAGCGCGACTTCACCGGGGCGTGCAGCCTGTTCGGTATCGAGTTCAAACCGGAATTCTCGCCCGCCAGCACGCATAAATTCTGCGATTTATTGGAGCTGTTTGGCATCGGTGCCTCGTGGGGCGGTTACGAAAGCCTGGCGGTGCCGACGACCGGTTTCATTACCCGCACCGCCGGGTCGGGACAGTTCGCCGGGCCGGTGGTGCGCATGCATATCGGGCTGGAGGACGTTGACGATCTGACCGCCGATCTGCGTCAGGCGCTCGACGTCATGCGGAACAGCATCTGACGAACTTTACGAAGGGGGAAACATAATGCGTTGTCTGCTCGCGGCCCTGGGGCTGCTTGTCACGCTCGGTCTTGCGCCGTCACAGGCGCAGGACAAGACGTTCGAGCTGAAATTCTCCAGTTGGGTGCCGCCCGCGCATCCGTTGAACCCCTCGCTGATCGCCTGGGGCAAGGACATCGAGAAAGACACCAACGGCACCGTGAAGTCCACGATGTTTCCGTCGGAGCAACTCGGCAAGGCGTTCGATCATTACGATATGGTGCGCGACGGGATCGCCGATTTCGGCTATATCAACCCCGGCTATCAGCCCGGCCGCTTCCCGGTGATCGCCGGGGCCGAGCTTCCGTTCCTGGTCGCCAACGCCAAAGGCGGCAGCGCGGCGGTGGATGCCTGGTATCGCAAATACTGGGACAGGGAGATGAAGGACATCCATGTCTGCTTCGCCTTCGTCCTGGATCCTGGCACGTTCCATAGCCGTACCAAAATTCTGGTGCCCGCCGACATCAACGGCATGAAGGTGCGTCCCGCCAACGCCACCATGGGCGCGTTCGTGAGCCTGTTGGGCGGCACCAACGTCCAGGCTTCGGCGCCCGAGGCGCGTGAAATGCTCGAGCGAGGCGTCGCCAACGCGATCACCTTTCCCTGGGGCTCGATCATGCTGTTCGGCATCGACAAAGTGGTGAAATTCCACATGGACATGCCGTTCTGGACCGGCACTTTCGTATGGGGGATGAACAAGGCGAAGTATGAAGCCATGTCGCCCGCGCAACGCACTGTCATCGACAACCACTGCACCACCGAATGGGCCGAGAAAATCGCCTCCCCCTGGGCCGACTTCGAACACGCCGGTCACGCGAAGCTCGAGGCGATGCCCGGTCACGAGGTCTACAAACTCACGCCCGAGCAGGTCGCGCTCTGGCGCAAGGCGGCCGAACCGCTGAAGGCCAAATGGGCCGCGCAGGTGAAGGCGGCCGGTTATGATCCGGACGCGGTGTATGCCGATCTGATCGCCGAACTGAAAAAGCACGACGCGCTGGCGGAGTAATCCCGTGCGCCGCGCGATGGATCGCTTCATCGACGGGATCGAGTGGATCGCCGCGTTCTTCGTCGGCGTCGTCGCGCTGGATATCTTCGTCTCGGTGTTGCTGCGATATTTTTTCGCGGTCTCGATCCCCGACAGCTACGACTTTGGCAAACAACTGTTGGGGATTTTGATCTTCTGGGGTATCGCGGCGACGTCCTACCGAGGCACCCACATCACCGTCGATCTGGTGTGGTCCTCGGTCGGTCCGCGCGCGCAACGCTACATCGATATCTTCGCGACCCTTGTGCTGTTGTTCGTCGTGACGGTGCAGACCACGATGCTGTTCGACAAGGTGCGGCTGACCTACCAGGATCATATCCTGACATTCGACCTCAACCTTCCGACCTGGCCGTTCGCGGCGGTCGCCTGGCTCGGCGACGTCTCGGCGGTGCTGCTGATCGCCGTGCGCACCTACCGGCTGATCTTTCATCCCGAGGACATCCACGACGCCGACAAGGTCACCGAGTAGTGCCCGAATTATCCTCTGACCTGATCGCCGTCATTGGCTTCGTGACGTTATTCGGGTTGATGCTGCTGCGGGTCCCGGTCGGCATGGCGATGGGCCTCGTCGGCGTGTCCGGCTACGCGCTACCTGACGGGTGCGACTCCCGCGTTGAAGATGGTCGGGCAGACCTCGATGCGCATCGTCACCGACTACACGTTCGGCGTGATTCCGATGTTCCTGCTGATGGGCGCGATCGTCACGCGATCTGGCATGAGCCGAGAACTGTTTCAGGCGGCGAACCGGTTCGTCGGCCACTGGCGAGGCGGTCTCGGCATCGCGACCATCGCCGCCTGCGCCGGGTTCGCCGCGATCAGCGGGTCGTCGGTGGCGACGGCGGCGACGTTCTCAACCGTCGCCTATCCGGAAATGCGCCGCTTCAACTACCCGCAATCCTTCGCCACCGGCGTGATCGCCGCCGGCGGCACCCTGGGCGCCATGTTCCCGCCCTCGATCGTTCTGGCGGTGTACGGACTGATCACCCAGCAGGACATTGGGAAATTGTTCGTCGCGGGGATTTTGCCAGGGTTTCTGGCGGTGTCGATGTACATGATCACCATCGCGATCATCGGCCGGGTCCGGCCCGGCTGGCTGCCGACGGCGCCGGCCAGCGGTTGGGCGGACCGCATGCGCGCACTGCGTGAAGTCTGGGCGCCCGTGCTGCTGTTTCTGTTCGTGATCGGCGGCTTGTACGGTGGCCTGTTCACCCCGACCGAGGCCGGCGGCATGGGTGCCGGTGGCGCCTTGATCATCAGTGTCGCCCGAGGCCGCCTGTCCCGCGCCGACCTGCTGGCGTCGTTGCTGCAGGCGACCCGCACCGCGGCGGCGGTGTTCACCGTGCTGATCGGCGCCATCCTGTTCGGCTACTTTCTGACCGTCACGCAAACGCCGCAAAAGGTGACCGGGTTCGTCACCAGCCTCGGCCTTGGTCCGCACGGCGCGCTGATCCTGATCATGCTGATGTATCTGGTACTCGGCTGCCTGATGGATGCGATGGCGATGATCATCCTCACCGTGCCGATCATCTTTCCGGTCATTCAGGCCCTGGGGTTCGATCCCGTGTGGTTCGGCGTCATCATCGTGATGACGGTCGAGCTTGGGCTGATTCATCCTCCGGTCGGAATGAACGTGTTCGTCATCAAGACCGTGGTGAAGGACGTCAGTTTCTCGACGATTTTTAAGGGCGTGCTGCCATTCGTGGTGACCGATATCCTGCGTCTGGCGATCCTGATCGCGTTCCCCGTCATCGCGTTATACCTCCCGTCGCGAATGTAAGCGCATGAGCGCGATAGTCCTTTACGTGGTGGCCGGAGCCGTCGTCGCCGGCTTCGTTCAGGGCCTCTCCGGCTTCGCCTTCGGCCTGGTCGCCATGGGCATCTGGGCCTGGGCGCTCGACCCCGTCCTCGCCGGGCCATTGGTCGTCTTCGGTTCTTTGGTCGGTCAGTTGCTCGCGACCATATCCATGTGGCGAACCTTGAGCCCCTGGCGCGCGATCCCATTCGTGCTTGGCGGCATTCCAGGCGTTCCGCTGGGTGTCGCGCTGCTGCGCTATATCGACCCGCTCGCGTTCAAGGCGTGCGTGGGTTTGTTGCTGGTGGTGTGGTGCCCGATCATGCTGTTCGCGCGCGACCTGCCGCGGATTGCCTGGGGCGGCCCATGGGCCGATGCCGGCGTCGGTTGGATCGGCGGCATCATGGGCGGTCTGGGCGGCCTGACAGGTCCCGCGCCCATCCTGTGGGCGACGCTGCGCGGCTGGGATCGCCACGCGCAGCGCGCCGTATTTCAGGTGTTCAACATTTGCATGCACAGTTTTACCCTGACGATGTACTTCGTCTCCGGCACCGTGCCGCCGCGCGCGCTGCCGCTGTTCGCCGTGATGCTGCCGGCGATGTTGCTGCCGACGATCGCCGGCTACCGCATGTATCACCGGGTCAGCGATATTTCGTTTCGCCGCGTGGTGCTTGGATTGCTGACGGCGTCGGGCGCCGTGCTGATCGTTACCAGTCTGGCGAAGATGATTTAGCAGGCGTCACCTCCGTGGTGGTGCTCGGCTGGATTGGACTGGAACCAAACGGATGGCCCGGACGCCGTGGCATCGCCGCTTCACCCCAAAGGACGCGCCCAAAGGACGCGCCACGATATTCGCAGCGCTGATTTTGCGTCAATGAGGCGGCGATGGCCCGTGCGGGGTCAATACTTATGATTTCATATGGTCGAGTGCCGGGACGTTCCGTGCGCATGCGTCATGATCCGCTGGGCTTTTGGAGTTACAAAACGAGAAATCTTTCACCACGAAGGCAAAAAGGCACGAAGTGGAAGTTCAGGATAATGCCACCTGGGTCAACAGAGCGCCGCCAGGAATCACGATCCGCGAAAAGTTGTTCTCCACATCCATGATCGTGCCGCCGCGCGATTTTCGGCTCGAGTTCCCATCGGCGACGGGATGATCGCCGCGTTGGGATAAATGCGTGGCCCGTTCTGCCTCTCCACGTCATCACCGGTTTTGGATCCGGTAACGTCGAGGCACGCGCGGCGAAAGATGGTCGCGCGTGCGGACCGGATTTCGTTGCGCGAGGTTGACGCGAGACGTGTCGCTGGTCACGGCGGTCGGCGCTGTCATACGCTTTGCTTCGTGCCTCGGTGCCTTCGTGGTGAAAACGTCTTTCTTTCAGCGGTCACGAGCCCAGATTCCGTCGCGAAATCGGTCATCCAACCGCGAGATCGTGCTTCGCCCTCTCCGCTACGATTTGTCTCCGGCGCACCGCCACGACCGTGCACCAACAAATCGGACGCCTGGCGTCGATCCAGCGTCGGATCAGGCCAGGGACAGGTTTGATGCGGCGCGCGCTCATACAACTTGACAGGTCATGAGCGTTCTCCCATCACCACCGCGGGCGACGCACGTGGACACACGCTCCGACCCGACATCCGGCCACCGAGTCCTGTCGAAGGGCGGCCTGGATGCTCCGCCCGGCAGGCGGAAAGTCGCATGCGATGATCACCACATTTTGGTTGCCGCCCCTCGTCAAGGCCCTGGCGACCGCCCTGCTCGTCGTGTCCGCGTCCGCCGCCGCCGAGGTGCTCGGCCCATTCTGGGGCGCGTTGATCGCCACGATTCCGGTATCGGCGGGCCCGGCCTACGTGTTCCTCGCGATGCGCCATGGCGACGACTTCGTGGCCGCGAGCGCGCTCAGCAGTTGCGCGGCCAACGCGGCGACCGGGTTGTTCCTGATTGTATACAGCTTGCTGGGCCGACGCGCGTCGCAGGTCAGGAGCCTCGGCGCCGCCATCGCGGCCTGGCTGGCGGCGAGTGCGATAATCCAACTGGTCAGTTGGACACCGACGGCGGCATTGTTGCTGAACCTGGCGGTGTACGGCGTCGGGTTCGGCCTGCCCAACAGGAGCAGTGGCGTCGATCCGACAATCGCCGCCTCCGGACGACGGCGGTGGTTCGACCTCGCGGTCCGCGCGGCGGCGGTGGCCGTCTTCGTTTCATTTGTCGTCATGGTCAGTTCGATGCTTGGGCCGAACGTTACCGGCATCATGGCCGTGTTCCCGATCACCCTCATCAGCCTGCTCGTCATCGTGCGGCCACGTATCGGAGGGTCCGCCGCGTCACGCCTCGCGGACACCGCGCTGCGGCCGATGCTGGGCTTTGGCGTGATGCTTCTGGCGCTGCATCTCGCCATCAAACCATGGGGGACTCCGACGGCGCTGGTGCTCGCGCTGTTGGTGTCGGCCGTCTGGTCCGCCGCCCTGCTCGTGCCGCGGCTCCGCACCCGACGTCCGGTGGCATCGTCCAGAGGCCGCCATAAATCTATCGCGGGCACTCACGGCGGCGAATAACCGGGTCGGGGCCCGGCCAGGACACGAATTGCATAAGTTGAGACTTATGCCCGATGCTGTCCGTCCCGATCTCGCCGCGCCGCTCAGAACCCCTGCCGCGCGATATCCATCGCGAAATAGGTCAGGATCAGATCCGCGCCCGCCCGCTTGATCCCGCCCAACGTTTCGCGCACGACGCGATGCTCGTCGATCGCGCCAGCCATGCCGGCGAACTTGATCATCGCGTATTCGCCGCTCACCTGATACGCCGCCAACGGCAACAGACTGTGCGCCCGAACCTGGCTGATGACGTCCAGATAGGGCAGGGCCGGTTTCACCATCAGGATGTCGGCGCCCTCGGCCTCATCGGTCAGCGATTCCCGAATGGCCTCGCGCCCATTCAGCGGGTCCATCTGGTAGGCTTTGCGATCGCCCTTCAGGTCGCAGCCCGCCGCCGCCCGGAACGGCCCGTAAAACGCCGAGGCGAATTTGCTCGAGTAAGCCATGATCGGCAGCCCGGAAAACCCGGCGCCATCCAACGCGCCGCGAATCGCCGCGACCTGACCGTCCATCATCGCCGACGGCGCGATCATGTCCGCGCCCGCCCGCGCCGCGACAACCGACTGGCGGCCAAGGTTTTCGATCGTGTGATCGTTGTGCACGTCTTCGCCGTGGATCACGCCGCAATGACCGTGCGAGGTATATTCGCAGAAACACGTGTCGGAGATCACCAGCATCTCGGGCGCCGCGTCCTTGGCGCGTTTGATCATCCGCGCCAGCAACCCGCTCTCGTTCCACGAATCGCTGCCGGTATCGTCCTTGTGGTGGCTGACCCCGAACGTCATCACCGCCCGGATGCCGGCGCGATGAATTTCCTTGATCGCGGCACCGAGTTTCTTCTCGGGGATGCGATGCACGCCGGGCATGCTCTCGACCGGTGCGAAATCGTCGAGTTCTTCCTCGACGAAGATCGGATAGATCAGGTCGTCCAGCGAAAGCTTCGTCTCGCGCAGCATGTCGCGCATCGTCGGATTGGCGCGCAACCGGCGGAGCCTGGTGGTCGGAAACAGCGCCATGTCTGATGATCTCCTATGCCAGAGGCGAGGGGCGGGAGCGCGGCCGTTCGGTGAACCGGCTGTAGCGGAACGGCGCGGGATCGACTACCGGCATTTGGCCGGTGACCAGTTGCGCCATCAGCTTGCCGGCACCGGGAGATATGCCAAATCCGTGTCCGGTGAAACCGGTGGCGATGAAAAACCCCGGAATGGCCGGGACATCCGAGATCACCGGGATTCCATCCGGCGTGACGTCCACGGCGCCGCCCCAGGTCTCGGTGACCTTGAGTTCGTGCATCACCGGAAACGCCTCAACCAGCCGCTGTTTCGCCTGCGCCAGGATCCGCTTCGACGGCGCCGGGTCGAGGATGCGTACCCGTTCGAACGGGCTTTCCCGGTCCGGACGCCAATGCCGCGGCGCCACCGCCTCCCGGATCCACGCACGGCCGAGCCGCATTTTCGCGCTCTTGCGATGCATCCACCACATCGGCAGGAATTCGCGGGCGAACCGCACCGAATCCGGAACGATGTCGGCGATGTTCCGGCTCCAGTTGCCCACCGTGTAGCCGCCGTCGAGCCGCTTGCGCAGGCCAAAGCCTGGGCCGCCAACGGAGGTTTCCGGGCCGCCCACCACCGGGTCGATGCGCATCACGGCGGAGGTCACCTTCAGTTGCGGCAGACGCAAACCCAGGTTGCCGCAGAACAGGCGCGACCAGACGCCGCCCGCCAATACGACCTGCTCACAGGCGATCGGGCCTTTCTCGGTGATGACGCCGGAGATCCGGCCGCCCTCCGTCTCGATCGAGCGTACCGCGCAGCGCGTCAGCAGCACCGCGCCATGCCGCCGCGCGGCCTCGGCGATCGCGGGCCCCGCGTGCGCGGGTTCCGCCCTTCCATCGCTCGGCGTGGACAGAGCGCCCGCCCACTCGCCGGCGATCCCGGGGGTCACGAGGGCGATCTGATCGCGGGTGAGCAGGCGGCTATCGACCTGATGCGGGCGGCCAACGTGTTCCAGCCACGCCGCGCGCTTCGCGAGCTCCTTCTCGGTGCGGCACAGATAGACGATGCCGGCGCGGCGAAATCCGCTTTCGGCCTCGATCAGTTGGTTCATGTCGTTCCACAGGCGCAAAGCCTCGATGGCCAGCGGCACCTCGCGCGGATCGCGGCCCATTTTGCGGCACCAACCCCAGTTGCGGCTGGATTGCTCGGCGGCGATCTCGCCTTTTTCGCAGAGCACCACCGGGATGCCGTCGCGGGCCAGGAAGAACGCGGTGCAGACGCCGATAATACCACCGCCAATGATCACCACGGTGGTGCGGGCCGGCACCTCGGGGTCCGACGGAACGTGATCGACCGGAGGCGACATCAGGCGGCGCCCCCAAGTGCTACGGTTCCGCGACAGGCGATGCCAGGCACGATGAGGGGACGGATCTCGTGGATCGGCCTGTTCTCCACGCGCCCGCGCATGACGCCGGCCCCGCGGACCGCGCTGGCCAGGCTGACCAGGCCCGTTCTGGCCGTGCCTGTTCTGGCCGTGCCCGTTCTGGTGATGTCCGTTCTGGCCATGCCCGGGCAAACCGTGGTCCGACGGGTCACGGTCATGCGTGACGGTCGCGGCATCCCGCCTCGTATCATGCAATCCGCCAATTATTTCAACAATTCCAGGACCTTCTCGGCGGGTCGGCAAACCGCGGCGCCTTTCGCGGTGACCACGACCGGGCGCTCCATCAAAATCGGGTGCGCCAGGATGGCATCGATCAGTTGCTCGTCGGTCTTCGCCGGATCGTCCAACCCCAGTTCATCGAAGGGCGTGCCGCGCCGGCGCAGCAACTGGCGGGGAGTCATCCCCATCTGGGTCAGCAGCGCTTTCAGTTCAGCCCGGGTCGGCGGCGTCCTGAGATACTCGATGACGCGCGGCGTATCGCCGGACTCCCGCAACATACCAAGGACCTTACGGGACGTACCGCAGTTGGGATTGTGGTAGATCGTGGCCATGATCGGCTTCCTTCGAGGCGAACGGGAATATTCGCCATTGTCCGCGCGTCAAAGAAAAGAACAAGAGGAGGTTTTCATGGATCGACGTCTGTTCCTGGCGAGCGCGTTGCTGGCCGCCGCGACCGCGCTCCCCGCGCTCGCGCAGACCACGCCGCCGATGCGTGTGCGAGGGACCATCTCCGGCCTTACCGGCAACACGCTGAGCGTGGACGGGCGCGACGGCCAGAAGCTCGAGATCACGTTGGCCGATCCGGTGACCGTGGTGACGGTGAAGAAGGTCGCCCTCAGCGCGATCGCCGCGAACGACTATGTGGGGATCGCCACGCGCACCGCGGCCGACGGCAAGCAGACCGCGCTCGAGGTGCTGGTGTTCCCCGAGTCGGCGCGCGGCGCGGGGGAGGGGCATTACGCGTGGGATCTGGAGCCGGGCAGCATGATGACCAACGGCACGGTGAAGGGCGCGGTGACGGCCTCCGCGGGGCGCGAACTGACGGTCGCCTACAAGGACGGCAGCACCACGATCGACGTGCCGCCGACCGCGCCGGTCGTGACCTTCGCTCCCGCCTCGCGCGAGGACCTGAAGCCGGGCGCGAAAGTGTTCTGTGTCGCGACGAAGAGTGCCGACGGTAAGCTGGCGGCGGCGCGCGTCACCGTTGGCAAGGACGGGGTCGTGCCGCCAATGTGATGGGTGCGAGCACCCGCGGGATCCAAACGGCCGGGCTGAGATCTCCGCGCCGGTGTTTGGTTCGGCCATCGCCTCCGCCGCGCCCGGGGAGGGCGCCCAGACGTCAGCGGGCGAGGCGCCGGCGGACGGCGGCAAGTCCCGCCAGGCCGAATGCGAGCAGACCCATGCTCGCCGGCTCGGGTACGACGTTCACCGTCATCGTGTCGCTGGCGACCACGGTGGACCCGTCTTCCAGTGTCACGGTGAATGTGTAGCTGTCAGGGCTCCAGGCGCTGAAATCTGGCAACGAGATGGAGCCGAACATCAGGTTCTCGGAATTCTGTTGACCGTTCCCGGCGTCGCCCACGCTGTTGCCAAGAGCCGGCCCCAACAAATCGAATGTGTTCGTGGTGTTTGAACCGGTATGCGAGATCGTCACGTCCGCCGTCAGCCCCGCCAGCCCGCCGCCGCTGAGATTGTCGATCGAATATTCCCAGTTCCAAACGGCATGACCGGCATTGTAAAGCCCCGTCGTGGTATCATAAATTCCGGTTCCGCTTTCGGGCGTGGTAATCGCGCCCCGGTAAGGTTTGGCGCGGAGACCGATTTCGAACTCATCGCCGTTCAATGCGGTCGTGGCGCTGTCCGTGTCTGTTGAAATCGTCCAGCCGCCATTGACGTTGCCAGTCCCAAACCAAACGCCGTTGGCCAGGCTCCCGTCGTAGGTCACGACATCCGCCATGGCCGGCGCGGCGCCGGCGATCAGGCTCGTCCAGGCCAGCAGGCCGAACGCCGCCGCGCGTAATGTGCCTCGTCGTTTCATCGAGCGATGTTCCGTTGGACCACCGCGCTGTTTTCATACGGAGGTACTCTGTGTGACAGAGTGGCTTTTGCCACCGCTCGGCAAGGCGCAAATCGCAAGCCAGCCATGTAGCGCGGTTTCGCTCAGGCGATTGCCTCCACGCGAGCGTGACCGACCTGATGGCCGTGCGAGGCCGCGGGACGCAAGATACGCCTCGCGTCCCGAATATCAAAGAACAAAATGCAAACAGACCCGGATCATTCGGCCATCTCCGGCTCGACGAGCCCCAACAATCTTTGCTGGGTCGCGGTATCTTCCTCCAGCGCCAGCGCGGTCCCTTCATAGGCCACCTGACCGTTGACCAGAACATAGGTACGATCGACGATCGGCAGCACCGACTCCGCGTGATGCTCGACGATGATCATCGCGACCTTGCCCCGCAACGAAACCAGTGCGTCCATCACTTCCTTGACGATCGCCGGCGCCAGCCCCTCGAACGGTTCATCGAGCAGGATGATGCGCGACGGCACGACCAACGCGCGCGCGATGGCGAGCATCTGCCGTTCCCCACCCGACAGGCTTTCCGCGCGCGATCGTTGCAAAATTCGCAACTTTGGAAACAGGTTGAACACGTCTTCCTGCGAGGCGCCGCCTGGCCGCGCGGCGAGGCGCAGATTATCGACCACCGTCAGGTTGGGGAACAGCCGGCGCCCCTCCGGCACCAGGGAAATCCCCAGCCGGTTGATTTCATAGGTCCGCGCGTGAGTGATGTCGGTGCCATCGACGGTGATGCGACCCGCGCTCTTGCCGACGGTACCGGTGATCGCGCGCAACGTCGTCGTTTTGCCGACGCCGTTGCGTCCCAGCAGCGCGACCGCCTCGCCCTCGTGCACCACCAGGTCGAGACCGTCGAGCACCGTGCTGCCGCCGTAGCCGCCGCTGACGCCCTCCAGCACCAGCAGTGGTTTCGACGGTGCCTCGCGCGTGGCACTCCGGTCGACCGTTGGCGCCACCGTCTCCCGCGAGGCGCCGAGATAGGCGGTGATGACCTCGGGATCGCGCGCCACGTCGGCGGGCGCGCCATCGGCGATGACGCGGCCCTGGTGCAGCACGGTGATGCGGTCGGACAGCGCCAGCACGCGATCGATGTCGTGCTCGATCAGCAGCACCGCGTGGGACTTCGCCAGCTTCTGGATCAGCGCGCCGACCACCTGACGATCGGCCTCGGCGAGGCCCGCCAGCGGTTCATCCAGCAGCAGCAATTTCGCATCGCTGGCGAGCGAGACGGCGATCTCCAACAGGCGTTTCTCGCCATGCGAGAGGTTGGCGCACGGTTCCGCCGCCCGCGCGTCGAGCCCGACGTCGGCGAGCAACGACCACGTTCGTGTCGTTGACCTCGTCCAACTCATGCGCGTCGCGCCACAAGGCATGACGCGACGGACTTCGCGCCTGCACCGCGACCCGCACATTCTCGAACGTCGTCAGTTGCGGGAACACGCTGAGGATCTGAAACGACCGGCTAAGGCCCAGTCGGATACGACGGTGTACGGGGAGACCGGTCAGTTCCTGTCCATTGAGCCGGATCGAGCCGGCGTCGGCGCGCAGCAAGCCGGTCAGCATGTTGAAGAACGTGGTTTTCCCCGCGCCGTTCGGGCCGATGAAGCTGTGCAGCTTGTATGGATGCACATCCAGATGGATGTCCTGCGCCACGATCAACGAACCGAACCGCTTGTTCAGGCCGCGGACTTCCAGGACCGGCCGGGCTGGATCCAGACCCATCGCGCCGCTCTCATGCGGAGCGATCATGGCGGGCCGCGGCGGAACGAACCGCCGCACCAGGGTCCAGTCGTCGCGGCCCATCAGGCGAAACAACATCCCCTGCATGCCCTCGGGCGAGGCGAGAGCGAAGATGATCACGACCGGGGCGAACATCAGCCACCAGCTTTCGGTGATCGCGGACAGCCGGTCCTCCATCAGGATGAACGCGATGGCGCCCCACAGCGGACCGAGGAAATGATGCACGCCGCCGAGCACCGTCATCAGCAGCGCGTCGCCGGCATGCTGCCAGCCCAGATTGTCGGCGTAGGCACCGCGCAACATGAGCGCGAGCAGGCCGCCGGCGAGCCCGACGAAGCCGCCCATGATCACGAACGCCTCGAACTTGATCCGGAACGTGTTGTAGCCAAGCGATTGCGCGCGCTGCTCATTGTCACGCACCGCTTGCAGGATGCGGCCGAACGGCGCGTGCGCGATGCGCCAGAGCGCCCACATCCCGAGGGTCACCACGGCGACAACGAACAAATGGAACGTCAGGTCGCCGGTGAACCATGGCCGCGGCACGTTTTGCAGGCCGTTTTCGCCGCCGGTCAGATCGGTCCACTTGAACGCGATCTCGAACGCGATCTGCGAAAACGCCAGCGTCAACAGAGAGAAGTACAAGCCGCGGCGGCGCAGGATGATCAGCGCGAGCACGGTGGCGAGAGCCAGTGAGAACAGCACCGCGAAGATCAGCGCCTCGATCTCGTTGCCGAGGAACGTGCGCATCGGGATCGCCACCGCGTAACTGGCGCAACCGAAGAACACCGATGCGCCGAACGGCACCAGGCCGGTGTAGCCGACCAGCAAATTCACCCCGGCGCCGTACAGCATATAGATCGCGATCTGGGTGATCAGGCTGATCGGCGCGCCGATCGCTTCCCATAGCGCGGTGAGCACGGCCAGAACCGCGAGGATCCAGGGAATCGGGTGGGCGAACAGTTTCATTCGAAGCGCTCCCACCGCTCACCGAGCAGACCTCGCGGCCGCAGCAGCAGCATCAGCGCCATGAACAAGTACATGATCGCGCCCGAGGCGGCGGGCCAGAACTGGATGGTCAGCGCGATCACCACGCCGACCATCAGGCCGGCGATCACCGCGCCCGGAAATGAGCCGAGGCCGCCGATCGCCACCACCACGAAGGCCGGCATGATCGCGTTGGTCGCCATCGCCGGGGTGATGGTCCACAGCGGCGCGGCCAGCACGCCGGCGATGCCGGAGATGCAGCATCCCAGTCCGAACACCCAGGTGAGCACTCTGGGCAGATTGATGCCGAGCAGGCCGACCATTTCCGGATCGCGCGATCCGGCGCGCAGGATGCGGCCGAACGGCGTGAAGCTCAGGAATGCCCATAATCCGACCAGGACGGCGGCCGTGGTGCCGAGCACGGCCAGCCGATAGTTGGTGATCAGGATCGGCCCCCAGATGAGGAAGCCCGCGAGGAAGTGCGGCGGGCTGAACGGCTGGCCGATGCCGCCCCAGATCAGCCGCACCGAGGCTTCGATCAGCAGCGCCAGCGCGAACGTCACGATCAGGCTGATCAGCGGCTCCTTGTCGTACAGCCGGCGGATCAGCAGCCGTTCCGCGATCATGCCGATGCCGCCGACGATCAGCGGCGCCAGGATCACCGCCGGCCACCCGAAGGTGTTGTACAGCGTCAGCGCGAAGTAGGCGCCAAGCGTGAAGAAGGTGCCATGCGCGAAGTTCACGATGCCGAGCAGGCCGAAAATGATCGACAGCCCGATCGCGATCAGCACGTACAGCCCCCCGAGCACGAGACCACTCGCGATCTGCGAGAGGATCAGTCCTGGATCGAACATGTCACGACCACCGTTGCATGGACCTCGCCGCCGAGGTCACCGTTTGATTCGAGAGTTGCACGCGACCTATGTCCGCCGCCCGGGTTTCCGCTGACCAGGTTTCCGCCAACTGGGTTGCCGCTGACTGGGTTGCCGCTGACTGGATTTCCGCGGACTGGATTTCCCCGGCGTCGGGGCGCTTCGCGCGGCACGTGAGATCCGGCGCGGCTGCGATGGATCGTCCCTGCGTCTTTGCGATCTCCGTGGCTCACGTCTGTTTCGTTGTGTTGAAATTCTTGCTTTCCGCGGTTGCACCCGATCCGGCCGGCACTTCGACCTGGTTCGCCGGACCGCTCACCGGTCCGGCGGCCATGGGCAAAACAGCGGGTGCCTGTCGCCGATCCCAAACGCCGGCATCGCATGGCCGGCACGGAACGCGAGACTTTCGCAAGGTCCAGGCCCGCCCATGATACAACCCCGGCACCGCGGGGTCGCGCCATGACCGCACCAAACAACACGAGACAACGACCGCCGGTCAGCCCATCTTGCAGCCAACTTCCTCCGGCGTGCCGAATACCTTGTCGAGGTCAGCGGGGTTTTCCGGCAAGGCGGCCTTCACGTCGAAGTAATCCCACTTGTCGGTGATCTTGTCCTTCACCTGCACCACCAGGTTCCGCAATTCCATCTGGTGGTCCCATTTGCGGTACTTATAGCTGACGCCGGCGCTGTCGAACTTCCAGTTTTCCAGCGCCTCGACGATTGGCATCGCCTCGGTCGATTTCGCGGCTTCGATCGATTCGAACAGCGACTTCGCGGTGATCCAGCCCATCCAGGCTTTATCGGCCGCCGGGCGGTTGTGCTTCTTCTCGTACGCGGCGGCGAACGCCTTCTCCTCGGGAGGATTGCCCGCGTTCTTGTACCACCACAGACTGGTGAACACCCCGGTCGCCGCCTCCGGCCCGACCGCCCAGATGTCGGTGTCGCCGATGGCGATCTCCACGAAGGGGATTTTGCCCTTCATGCCAAGCTCGTTCCATTGCTTGAGGAAGGTCGACAGATCGCCCGCCGACAGTCCGCCCAACACGACGTCCGGCTTCGCCTGGCGGATCTTCAGGATGAACGAACTGTAGTCGGGCGTGTTCAACGGCACCTCATCGACGCCGACCTCGGTGCCCCCGGCCTGTTTCAACAGGTCGCGGCTGGCCTTCAGGATATCCTGACCAAAAGCATAAGAGGCGGTGATGAAATACCACTTCTTGCCGCTTTTCAGCGCGTACGGCGCGATCATGCGCGACTGTACCAGCACCGGCGTGTTCAACCGGAACGTGTAACGATTGCAGTTCTTGCCGGTGATCTCGGTCGCCGCCGCGTTGTCGATCACCATCGGGATTTTCAGTTCGGCCGCCGTCGCTTCCTCGGCCAGCGCGTTGGAACTGAGCGAGCCGCCGAGAATCGCGCAGACCTTATTCTCCTGCACCAGCTTCTGCATGTTCTGCGTCGCCGCCTGCGGACTTGGCTCGTCGAGCCAGATCAGTTCGACCGGGCGATCGCCGATCATGTTCTTCCGTTCCTCCAGCGCCAGATAGGTTCCCTGCGCGAGATACTCGGTCTGCGGCGCGATCTGCCCGGTCTTGGCCAGCAAAAGCCCGATGCGGATCGGATCCGCCGCGGCGGCGCGGCGAATGAAGGGCATGCCCAAGGGACCGGCGATCAGTGGCGCGCCGGCCAACGCGGCCGAGCCGAGCAAGGTCCGGCGGCGCGATACCGGCCATGCGGGCGAGCAAATCGTCATGCGTTTCCTCCTGTGCGGCGCGGTTCATGCGCATTCCGAATGAATGCGGACACTCCCGCGTCCGGTTCTGTCGATGCTGATACCAACACATTTCGGGGTCCGGCAATGTGTCGCTGTTTTTGCATGGCTCCGGCGGCCGGCCGACGCGATTCGGCGAGCCTGGATCGACATGCTTCCAGGGGACCGGACGGATCGAACGACATCGCGATCGCTTTCCCACGCGTGGCAAGGTACCGGCGCGGGGTAGAATTCGACCATCGCTCTCGGCGGGATTCGGTCGGTGCCGCGCGGAATTCAATCGGCGATTGCGTTCCGGTCGTTGTTTGAAACCCGGATGACACGAACCTTACCGCAACTATGCGCTTCACGTGGCGGAATGCCACGACCGCGTTCAATGGGCACACGATACGTGCATGGCGGAGGGCATTCATTTGTCGCGCGGGTGGGGTCTGGGACAGTGGGGATCGGCAAGTGGGTGCCTGGTCCTCGGGGGCGTGGCCCTGGGGGCCCTGATCGGTGGGGACCTGACCCTTGGGGGCGCGATATGGAAGAGCCTGAGCCGGCGGAGTTTCGGAGGGGCGGGGTTGGGATCGGGTATGAAACCGGGTGATACGAGACTGGGTGGCATGGCACTGGCGGAGTTGGGACGCCGCGCCTCTGTCGCGGTGTGGATCGCCGTGATGATGCCCGGCCTGTTCATGGCCGTGGCATTGGGCGTTGAGGCGGGCGGTTGGGCGGCGGCACAGGTCTCGGTTCAGCGCGCGGCTGACCTTTCGGCCATCGCGGGTGGGATCAACTGGGTTTCCACCAAGAATAACCAGACAGCGGCGACGTTCGCGGCCCGCATGGCGCAGTTGAATGGCGCGACCGGAACCGCGTCGCCCAGTTGGAATTCCGGCACCAATACCCTGACCGATAATATGATCACGGCGCAGGTTATCAGCGGCTATGCGTCCTCCACCGACACCGCGATGAAAGTCACCGTGCAAAGGACCGTACCGGCCACCGTGTCCAAGGTATTCAATACGACCGGGTCCTATACGATCACCGGCACCGGCGTCGCCGAGTTGGTCGCCACCACGGCGCCGCCCACCGGTGCCGCGGCCGGCCAGCCCTGCCTGCTGGCGTTGTCGACCAGCGGCACGATCAGCGGCCAGGGTTCCACCTATTGGACGATGCCGAATTGCACGGTGCGCTCGAACGGTACCATAGAGGTGCACGGCGGCGGCGGACCCTTGACCACGGCTGGTTTCTTCGCCGGAGGCGCGGTCAGCATCGACACCTGGATCACCAGCACCGGGGGGCAGTATTCCAATGACGGTACGCTCGCGGATCCGTACGCCACCAACACCGCGCTACAATCCGACTTCACCGCCGCGGCGGCGCTGACCGGGGTGACAAGCATCTCCTGCGGAACGACGGGTGGGGTGCTCGGTACCGCCGGTCAGTATACCGGTAACAACAACTGCAACGGCACCAATACGCTGCCGAATGGCGGCACGTGCGTGACCTCGGGCGGCGTGACCTGCACGATGTATCCGGGGAACTATGGCGCGTGGAACGTGCCGCAGGGCGGGCCGTATACGTTCAACCTGCAGCCGGGACTTTATCTCTTCAGCGGGGCTATTACCCTGACCAACAGCACGACCACGAACGGCTCCGCGGTCACCATCATCACGGCGGGCTCGTTCACCGGGTCCAACTCATTCAACTTCAACGTGACCGCGCCCACGGTGGCGCAGGTCGCCGTGACCGGCGGCGTGGCCGGGATCGCTCTGGCGAGCAGTTCGTCAACAACCGCGACGATTTCCGGCAACGCCGCGTTCAACGTCGCGGGCGTGGCCTATTTCCCGAACGCGACCTTCAATGCCAGCGGATCCAGTTGCAACAGCAGCACGCCGTGCTTCGGCAACAGCAACACCTCGTGCCTGGAGATCATAGCTCAGAGCATCGAGACCACGGGCAATTCGAACTTTAACAGCGCCGGTTGCAGCGGGATGGGCGCCGCGTCATTCACCAGCACGGCGGGCAGCACCAGCTTGTCCGCCCGGGTCGTGCACTGACGGTCTGTCCGCGACGATGGGACTTCCGCCTGCCAGCGGGTGTGGGCACACCAGAAATCCGTGGATCAGGCCCGCGGAGACGACCCGTGCCGGGGCCTTGCCCAGATCATGTCGCGCAGCCAGGACACCGTCCCTCGCCACAGCATTCGCGCTTCGTACCCGATTTCCTGGGCAATCAACCGATGCCCCTCGATCGTGAGGTCCATGGCTTCGGCGAACATCTCCCAATGATCGCCGTTTGGCGTATCTCTGGTCGGCTCAATGCGCGGGCTGTCGCGGTCGTCCATGCTGTGGATCCTTCCGGCTCACGGTGAAGGACGTTCTCTCGCCTGTATCGCGGTGCAGCATGAGCGTGCATTGCCTGTTTCGCAAGCACGAAATTGACCTACTACAGAATTGATTAAAAATTAGGCAACCTCTGGACGAACCGGGGCATAATCCCTCGACGGGCCGCCGCACGACGGCCCGTTTCAGTTCTTCCAATCCTGCCCGGACCGTCCCGCGAAGGACGGTGTCGCGTGAAGCTCAGCCTGGTCCAGGCATCTTCGGGAAGCTCTGCAAGCCGCCGCCCAGAGAAACCCAGGGCATCTTGCTGTCGCAGTAAATCTCCATCGTCGGCTTCAACCAACTGGAGTCGTCCAGCGTTCCCGCGCGGATCATCACCACCCCCGGCATCACATCGGCGGTGTCGGTCAACGGAGAGCCGCAGTTGGGACAGAAGTTGGAGTGCGTGCCGTTACCGGAATCGCCCTTGCTGTCGTAGGTCTTGATATCGCCGGTGACGGTCAGCGCGTCGGCCGGGAGCGCGACCACCACGGAATACGAGGTGCCGGTGATCTTCTGGCAGGACTTGCAGTGGCAAATGCCGGTGAAAATGGGCTCGGCCTCCCCGCTGTAGCGCACCTTGCCGCAAAAACAGCTGCCCGCGATCTTCGCCATGTGTGATCTCCCTGTTTTTTTAACCGGATGAGCCTGGCAGACTTCGGCTCATCCGGGCAATGCGGATTTCACAAGGTCACACGATCTTCGCTTCGAACGGCGGCAACAGGTCGGGCGCTTCGAACTCCAGCACCCAAAGGTCCGGGTCGAACTTCACCTGGCGAGCGGTGTAAGCGTCGGCGGTCGCCTGATCGACGGGCGCGGCACCCGTTCCGCGCATCCAGGCGACCTCGCCGCGGGCGTCGCGAACCTGCGACAGCACGCTCAACCCTTCGTGCCCATGCAACACCACCAACACACCGCCGGCATCCGGATCACCCTTGCGAACCACCACGCCGGGCCGTCCGTCGCGGTCGCCCATGCGGAGCGCCATGCTGACCCAAAAACCGGCTTTGACCCGGGGATCGGTCACGAATGAAGACCGCTCGGGCGCCGGCGCCTTACCCCGCCGAGCCGCGAAGAGCGGACCAGGCACCACCAGGAGGCATCGCCTGGAACTTCGCCAGAGCCATTGCGCCGGGAACCAGTCATGTTGGTCGGGCTCATTTGTGATCCGTCCCCGAGTCCAGCAGCGTCAGGTTTTGCGCCGCTTGCTCCGCCGCGTCGCTGTTCGGATCGACCGCGCGCGCCCGGTTCCAGTCCTCACGCGCGCCGGCCAGATCGCCCTTCGCCTGCCGCAAAATCCCGCGTTCCACCAGCGCCTCCGCGTCATCCGGATCGATCGTCAGAGCCTTGTCGATATCCGTCCGCGCCTCATCCAGCATATCCATGCGCCGCCAGACCGAGGCCCGCAACACCAGCGCGTCGCCCCGCGACGGATCCAGCGACAGCGCCTGATTGAGGTCATCCAGCGCCTCGCCCGAGCGTTCGAGCGTATCGAGCGCATCGGCGCGACTCATCAGCAGATCGACATCGTCCGGAGCGATCGCCAGCGCGTCGGACGTATCCTTGACCGCCGGCTCCGCCTGATCCGCCATCATGCGTGCCTCCGCCGCCTGGCCGAGCAGCACCGCGCGCATGAAGCCTTCCACCTTGCCGCCGTTGGCGAGTTTTTCCAGCATCACAGCGCCGGTTTCGGGCTCGCCGGTGGCGATCGCCGCCATCGCCTGGCAATGGATCGCCGCGTCACCGCCGCCGGTCGCCTGCCAGGAGGTCGCGATCGCCTCGGCGCCTTCCGGGTCGTCGGCGATCATCGTCATGCACTTGTCGTATTGATCGTCCTCGGCGATGCGCGGCGGAAACGGCGGCACCGGCAGAGTGTCCGCCGCCTGCTCGGCCGGCGCATTGTCAGGCTCGGCATGCCGCGGCCACCAGCCGGCCCCGCCGTGGCTGCTCACCACCGCCAGGATGACGGCGCCCAGGACCAGGACGACAGCACCAAAGATGACCGGCAGGCGGAGATTCATGACCTCAATTTATCCAGCCGGGCTGAAATGCACAAAGGCGTTCTGGCCGACATGCGACCCTTCGGGCAACGCCCCGTACGGCGGAAACGCCACGCTGCCGAGCGTGCCGGTGAACACGCTGTCGTGGATCAGGATCGATCCGCGCACGGTCGGCCACACCGTGTCGGACAGAATATCCTGATCGATATGATCGTTCTCCACCCGCCAGTTGGTGCTGGCGCGAAACAGATCGGTGGGCGAGGGCAGGATATTGCCGACCCCGCCCCACATGCCCGCCAGGATCAGGTCGGTGTGCGTATGCCAGTCGCGCATCGCATGGAAATATCGGTCGGAGCGCAGCCAGTCGTCGACCGCCACGCGCTCCTTGATGTTCAACAGCGAGTCGGCGTCGCGGATCAGAAAGCGTTTGACGGAAGGATCGTGAATCGCCTCGAACCGCCACAGCAGCCGGCGATGACCGGGCTGTCCCGGCGGCAGAATCATCTGCCGCATCTGCACGCCGCGCCGGCTCAGATCGGTCACGTAATTATGATCGACGGTCGCGTCGTGATAGACGCGCATCGTCCACGCGGGGAACAAATGCGGCAGGATCCGCACGCTCTCCAGCAATGGCACCAGGTAGCGTGGCTCGGCGCCCCACAGGCAAAACGCGATCACGTTCTCGGACGGATTGCCGGGATTGAATGGCGGCGGCGCGCCGGAGGGCAGGCGCACGACCGGCGGCCTTCCGCCGAACCGCAGATCCTTCGCTTCCAGTGAGGCACGGCCGGCCGCGAGCGCTTCCTCGACGCGGCCCAGTCGATGCAGGGCGTCGCAGAGGCAGTCATGAACGTTGGGGCTGGTGGAGCCCAGGGCCAGCGCCTGGCGGCACGCTGCGACCGCGGCCTCGAACTGGCCGGACGTCAGCAGGCAGACGCCCAGATTTTCGTGCAGCGCGGGATTGGCGGGAAAATGCCCCAGACAGTCGCGCAGCACGGCGATCCCGGCGGTCAGATCGCGGGTGGCGAACAGCATCAGCGCCAGCAGCAGCGCATCGTCGGCGTCCGGCGGACCGCTTCGAAGCACTTTGCGCTGCAGATCGATCGCCTCGTCCAGATCGCCGCGGGCGTAGCTGTCGCGCGCGATCTGCCGCAGTTCGTCGCGCGCCGCCGCGTCGAGGTCGGGACATTGTCGTTCAGAGCCGGCCGATCGGACATCAGCGCGGCTTCAGCACGATGTCGGCTTCGGCGCTGGCGCTGACCGGCAGGTCCTCGGCCTCGGCACTGGGCGGCGGAGCCATCGCCGCCATCGACGCACGGGTCATCATCTGCTGACGCGGCATTATTGGGGGAGGGGCCACGCTGTCGAGCCGCACTTCCTTGAACGAGCCGAACTTCAGGCCGAGAATGTCGGCCGCCTCGTCGGCGCGCCCGCGCAACGCCGACAACGCCTCTTTGGTGGCGTCCCGTCGTGCGTTTCGCTCGGCCTGCCCTGACAGACGCCATACGAGATTGCCTTGCGCGAGACCCATTTGTTGCAGATCGCCCACGAGTTTCAACAATACGGCGCCGTCTTTGCCGGACAGATTGAGGTTCTGTGTCGCCTGCCAGCGTTCGACCCGGTCGGCGGGTGTCGGGCCGATGCGCCACACGTTGTAACCGCCGGTGGAAAGGGTGATGCCGTCAACTTTTTTCGCCGCCTCGGTCGCGTCCCGCATCATTTCGTTCACGCGTTTCTGCGCATCCTGGGCCGTCGGCGCGACCGCTTCCGCCCGCAGCGCGGCGGCGAGCTCGTCGGGCGCGACCATGACGGTGGCGGTTTCCGACAGCCGCAGAATGGTGTCGTCGGCCCGCGCCGCCGTCAGCGGAGGGGCGCTGGCCAGCACCACGAACATCGCGGTCAGCGCGATGCGGTGAGCGGCTGAAGCGAGGCGGTGCATACCCGATTCTCCCGGATGACGGATCGCGTCCGATTTGGGCTGGTCCATGGACGGCGGCAAGAGGGCGGATCGCGGCAACCAGGCGGCCGGCGACACGCGGGCGGGTCGTCGCGCCCGCCGGTGGCGGAGTGCCGGATCGTGGCATCGGGACAACCGGCGCCCGGATGGAAGCATGAGAAGGCGTCGCGCCTTCGACGGTCCGGCCGTTCCAGCCGCGCCCGCCTGTCAGGGAGGCCGGGTCAAACGCGTGCGGCTCCGTGCCGCGATGGCGACGCCACGACCGAGTTCGTTGATATTGGGTTGATCGTTCACTCACCCCTGTCCGCGCGATCGCCACACGGTCGCGGCGGTGTGCTCCGCCGGCGGCTGTGTGTTGAACACAACGGCGCCCGACGCGATGTCGGATTGGGCTTCGACGATGGTTTCGCTGTCGTGCGGCCGGCCCGAGCGCAGTGTCAGCGGGATTGGCGTCATCGCCTGATCCGGCATTGGCGCGTCCGCGGGCACCTGGCCTTTGGCGTAACGTCGCGCGAGCCACGCGCAAACCAGCAGTTGCAACGGGTAATACATCATCAGCGGCAGCAGGATCGGCCCGATGGCCGCGCCGGACACCAGAGCGTTGGCGATCGGAACGCCGCTGACCAAGGACTTCTGCGTGCCGCAGAACACCAGCGCGGCCTCATCGGCGCGACTGAACCCGAGAGCTCGGCTGGTCGCCATCGTCGCCAGCAGAATAAGCGCGAGCAGGAGGGCCATCAGCGCCGCGAGGATGGCCAACAGCGCCGGTGGAATTTGCTGCCAGATGCCGCGAACCACCGCCGCGCTGAACGCGGTGTAGACGACCAGCAGGATGGAGCCGCGGTCGGTGATCGCCAATACCGCGCGATTGCGCTCAGCCCAGCGACCGATCCAGGGCCGCAGGAGGTGACCAGCCGCGAATGGCACCAGCAGCTGCGAGACCACTTCCCAGATCCCCGTCAGGCCGACGCCGCCACCGTGCAGGTTCGACATCGCGCCGAACAGCAGCGGCGCGAGCACGATGCCGGCGATATTCGATGCCGTCGCGGAACATACGGCGCCGGGAACGTTGCCTCCGGCGATCGAGGTCAGCGCGATGGACGACTGCACGGTCGATGGCAAGGCGCAGATGAACAGCACGCCGAGCCAGAGCGGGCCGGGCAAAAGAAGAGGAAACGCGGTGACAAAGCCCAGACCGAGGAGTGGAAACAGCACGTAGGTCGTGCCGTTGATGGCGGCATGCAGGCGCCAGTGCGTCATGCCGTGCACGACCGCGTCGCGCGACAGCCGCGCGCCCTGCAGGAAAAACAGCGCCGCGATGGCCAGCATTCCCGCCGCGTGGAAAACCGTCGCGCCGGTTCCGCGACAAGGCAACAGGGTGGCGGCCAGAACGACCATCAGCAACGCCAAAACAAAGCCGTCGATCCGCGCGCGGGCGGCGCGAAGGATACCGGCGGCGATGGTCCGCGCGCGCCGCATAGCGGGCCGCGCGATCTCCGGGCGCACGATATCGGTGCGCGCGGCACTCAGGCGTGGGACGAACGACCGCGGACGATCGACGCCTTGGCGGATGGGCGGAATGACGGGTTTGCGCACGGGCGCGGTACCCCCGATCAGGTTGATCGCCCGTCGATCTTCGTCGGTCGGGCGGCGTGCCAGCGAGATTCGGACCAGTCTGCGAAAGTTTCCGTGGACCCACCCGGCAGCCAACCCGTCCGCGGCATCCACGATGGAGCGCCTGGCGAGGCGGCCGGAGCCGGCGCGACACGCGGTGAGCGAACGGCGGACGTAAATGGTGTCGCGTCCCGGATCGTGCTGTCTGGTGTATCTCGCGCCGGAAGGTGTTGTCTGTGAGCCGCGTCACACCCGGCGCCGGAGCGTCGGTCAGTCGAGCGAGGCACCGACCGATTTCGTCAATCGACAGGCGTTTGCGACCTGGCGTTCGTCATGGGCGATCGCGATCATTCATGATATCGGCCGGAGCGGAGCGTGCCCAGCCAGGCGTCAATCGAACGCCAGTTTCGCCGTCAAAAATCGTCGCTCAGGGAGGTTCGAGCGTCAAAAGCGACGTTGTTTCGGAAGGCTCGCTTCATTCCGGGCGTCATTCACGGGATCAGGCCCCACGACCTCGTCCCCGACGCCGCTTTTGAGCATGCTCTGCGGGCTCGCCCTCGCCGCCGGCGATGGCCGTGTCGTGGGTTCTTGGAAAAGCGCCGAATGCGCGCCGGCGCCGCGCGGCCTTCCCAACGCCGTCAGTGCGCCGCCTTCGCCTCGCGCCGCCGCCGGTGCAAAATGAACTCGGTATAGCCGTTCGGCTGCGTGCGCCCCTCGAAGATCAGATCGCAGGCCGCCTGGAACGCCGGTCCGGCGAATTTCGGCGCCATCGGCCGATATGCCGCGTCGCCGGCGTTCTGCCGGTCCACCACCGCCGCCATCCGGCGCAACGTCTCCATCACCTGATCTCGCGTCGTCACCCCGTGATGCAGCCAGTTGGCGATGTGCTGCGAACTGATACGCAGCGTCGCCCGATCTTCCATCAGTCCAATGTCATGAATATCGGGCACCTTGGAGCAGCCGACGCCCTGATCGACCCACCGCACGACATACCCCAAAATTCCCTGACAGTTGTTGTCGAGTTCCTGTTGGATATCCTCCGGCGACCAGTTGGGCCGGTCCGCCACCGGAATGGTCAGCAGATCCGTCAGCTTCGCCGGCGCGCGCGACGCCAGCTCGGTCTGCCGCGCGGCGACGTCGACCTGATGATAATGCAGCGCGTGCAACGTCGCGGCGGTGGGCGATGGCACCCAGGCGGTGTTCGCGCCCGCCATCGGATGGCCGATCTTCTGCTTCAGCATGTCCGCCATCCGGTCCGGCGCCGCCCACATGCCTTTGCCGATCTGCGCTTTGCCACGCAGCCCGCATCGCAGTCCGATATCGACGTTCTGGTCTTCATAGGCCTTGATCCACGCGGTATCGCGCATGTCGCTCTTGCGGATCACCGGCCCCATTTCGATCGAGGTGTGGATCTCATCGCCGGTGCGGTCGAGAAATCCGGTATTGATGAACACCACACGCTCCTTCGCCGCCGCGATGCAGGCCTTGAGGTTGGCCGAAGTGCGCCGTTCCTCATCCATGATCCCCATCTTCAGCGTGTTCCCCGCCAGGCCGAGCAGCGTTTCCACGCGCGCGAACAGATCCGCGGTCAGCGCGACCTCCTCGGGCCCGTGCATCTTCGGCTTCACGATATAGACCGAGCCGGCCCGACTGTTCTTGATTGGTCCGGTGCCGCGCAGGTCGTGCATCGCGATCAGCGACGTGACGGCGGCGTCGAGGAAGCCTTCCGGGATCTCCTGTCCCGCCGCGTCGAGCACCGCGTCGGTATACATATGGTGGCCAACGTTCCGGATCAGCATCAGACTGCGCCCGGACAGCCACAATGTCCCACCGCCTGGCTTCGTGTAGCGGCGATCGGGATTGAGCGCCCGGGTCATTGTCCGGCCGCCCTTCCCGAACGTGTCCTTCAGGTCGCCGTTCATCAGACCCAGCCAGTTGCGATAGGCGAGCACTTTGTCCTCGGCATCGACGGCGGTGATCGAGTCCTCGCAATCCTGGATCGTGGTGATCGCGGCCTCGACGATGACATCGGCGATACCGGCGGGGTCGCCCTTGCCGATCCGGTGCCCGCGATCGATCACGAGTTCGAAGTGCAAACCATGCTGTTTCAGCACGATCGCGTCGGGCTTTTCCGGACTGCCGCTGTATCCGACGAAAGCGGCCGGATCCTTGAGGCCGCTCGTCTCGCCATGCTTCAGCGAGACAGTGAGCACGCCCGCGACGCAGGCATATCCCGTCGCGACGGCGTGGCTGCCGGCGGCAAGCGGAACCGCGCTGTCGAGAATCTCGCGCGCTTTCGCCACGACCTTGGCGGCGCGCACCATGTTGAAGCCGCCGGATCGCGTGGCGCCGTCGTCCTCGGGCAGCGCGTCG
The DNA here is from genome assembly GCA_963719675.1 of uncultured Alphaproteobacteria bacterium. Lineage (GTDB taxonomy): Bacteria > Pseudomonadota > Alphaproteobacteria > Acetobacterales > Acetobacteraceae > Rhodopila. The sequence goes on from CAVRDN010000078.1 coordinate 91,790, forward strand.
GTTCCATACAACGCATCGTACAGTGAACCCCAGCGCGCGTTCGCCGCGTTCAGCGCATAGCGCGCGTTGGTCACCGGCACGACGAGTTGCGGCCCGGCGATGCTGGCGATCTCGGGATCGACGTTGCTGGTGGCGACCGCGAAATCCGCCGGCTCGGCGACCAGGTAGCCGATTTCGCGCAAGAACTCCAGGTAGGCATCCTGGTTGAATGTCTTGCCGCGTTGCGCGAGGTGCCAGGCATCGATCGCCGACTGTAACGTGTCGCGTTTCGTCAGCAGCGCCGCGCAGCGCGGGCCAAGCTCGCTCAGCAGCGCCGCGAAGCCGGACCAGAAACCGGCGGGATCGACACCGGTGCCAGGGATCGCCTCGGCATTGACGAAGTCATACAGGCTGCGAGCGATCTTCAGTCCGGCGGCGTCGACCCGGTCCATGTCTGCTTCTTCCCTGGCTGGTCCGCGGGCGGATTTTCCGCGGGTGCGAAGAGGATAGTGCGGTGCAACAATTCGGCCAAGTGGGGTCGATGGTGGGGTCGAAGGTGGGGTCGAAGGCCAGTTGGGATCGGCCCAGGTGGGCACGACCGCGTGGGGTCGGCTGGCAGCGAGGTGCCCACATGCGCGCGCATTATTCGTGCCGGGGCGGGCCCCGTCCGTTTCGCATTGATGCGCCCTCTTCCCGATCCGGAAGTTGGAATGTTATATCGTAACCATGGTCAATCCGTTGACACGCAACCCGCTGTCCCCGACGGCCGGTGCCGGAGCGCGCCTGATCCTCGCCGCGCTCGTGCTCGCCGCGGTCTGGCTCGCCGTGATCTGGGCCTTGGCGTGATGCCCGCGCCAATGGCGATCCGGCTGGAGCACATCACGCTGCGGCGCGGCCGACGCGACGTCGTGCGCGATCTGTCCGGCAGCTTCGCACCCGGGTCGCTGACCGCCGTGGCCGGTCCAAACGGTGCCGGCAAAACCACCCTGCTGCACGCCGTGTGCGGCTTGCTGCCGGTGGCGGCCGGACGGCTGGACCGCGGCGGCCTGGCCGCGCGCGCGATCGCGTTGTTGCCGCAGGAGGGGCGTCTCGACCGCTCCTTTCCAATCAGTTGCCGAGACGTCGTCGCGTTGGGCTGGACCGCTCGGCTTGGCTTGTTCCGGCGCATCGGGCGCGCCGAATATGAGGTGGCGGATCAGGCGCTGGCCTCCGTCGGCATGGCCGGTCTCGGTCAACGGCCGATCGGCGCGTTGTCCGCCGGCCAGTTCCAGCGGGTGCTGTTCGCTCGCACCATCGTCACGCGACGCGCCGGTCATTCTGCTGGACGAACCGTTCAGCGCGATCGACGCCGCGACCGAGGCGGATCTGATGGGGATCGTTCGCCTGTGGCATCGGCAGGGGCGCACCGTCGTCGTCGTCCTGCACGACCTCGACCTGATCCGCGCCGAGTTTCCCCAGACATTGCTGCTCAATGGGGCAGCGCCGGATACCGGCACCCTCCGCGGCGAGTCGCTCGCTTCGGGCGCGCGTGGCTGGGGGCCCACGCGCGATGTCCTGACCGACCCGGCGGTGCGTCACGCGCGCCTGCGTGCCGCGATGCCGTCGCTGAGCACCATGACGGCGGTCACGACAGGCGGGGCGGCGGAGGCCGCCGGATCGGCCATCCGGTTGCCGCCCGCGATCTCCGGGCTGGACGCGTCCACGGAGGAAGCGGCCTGATCCACGATCTGCTCGTCGCGCCGTTCGCCCTCGGCTTCATGCGGCGCGCTTTGGCGGGTTGCCTCGCGCTGTCGGTCGCCGCGCCGCCGCTGGGCGTGTTCCTCGTGCTGCGGCGCATGAGCCTCATGAGCGACGTGCTGCAACACGGCGTCCTGCCGGGCATCGCGCGTCGGCGCGGCCGTTGGCGGGTTGTCGGTCTGGGCCATGGGCACCGGCGGCATGGTCGCGGGCCTGGCCGTGGCGCTGCTCGCCGGCTGGTTCGCGCGCCGGACCGGCATGGGCGAGGACAGCCAACTCGCCGGCCTCTATCTGGTCGCGCTGGCGGCGGGCGTCGCCTTGATCTCCGCCCAACGCGGCGTCGATCTGACGCATCTGCTGTTCGGCAGCGTGCTGGCGGTGGATAACACCGCGTTGCTGGCGATGGCGGGCGCGGCGACGTTGACCTTGCCCGTGCTGGCGGTGATCTGGCGGCCGATGGTGCTGGAGAGCCTCGATCCCGGGTTCCCGGCGGTGCTTTGGACGGCCTTTGGCACGGCGGCTTCCTCGCCCTCGTCGTGCTCTGCGTCGTCTCCGGCTTCGAGGCACTGGGCACGCTGATGTCCGTCGGCCTGATGATGCTGCCGGCGATCGCCGCGCGGCACTGGTGCGGCTCGCTGGCGGGGCAGGTGAGCGCGCGGTGGCGCTGGCCATCGCCGCGTCGGCTGCTTGGCTTGCTGATTTCGTTCAACGTGGAGATCCCCGCCGGTCCGGCGATCGTGCTGACCGCCGGTGCGTTCTGGGTGGTCAGCCTGCTGGCGGGATCGCGCGAGGGATTGCTGCGCGCGCGGGGCGGGTGAGGCGGCGAGAGGTTGGGGGCGTTGCACAATTCAAGAAATACGAAACGCGGCAAGAGATGGTCCAGAACTTCAATATCGTCAGTCTCTGGATGATCAGGGCAGCGGTATTGTGCAACAGGCTGCATTCAATCGATTTTTCCGCAAGTCGCTGACGTTCTCCAGTATCTGGTTGCGCGGCGAGGGAGGTGCGTTTTTGGTCCCTGACCGGCAAGTTCGAGGACGGGAATTCGCTGGCAAGGTTGAATGGCTTCCAAGATCACGCACCTGGTTATACCTTGGCCCTGACCAACGAAGGAGAAACACATGGGCTATAAGGCAATCAACTTTGGACAGAAATTTGGATTATTTACCGAACAATGGCAACCAAAGGTCGTTGCCGAGATGAACGACTATCAGTTCAAGGTCGTGAAGCTCCAGGGTGACTTTATATGGCACGATCATAAAGACACTGACGAGACCTTTATCGTGATAGAAGGGACACTTCGGATAGACTTTCGCGACGGTGCGGTTGATGTGGCCGCGGGCGAGATGTTTGTCGTGCCGAAAGGCATTGAACACAAACCCTACGCGCATCAGGAAGTGAAACTACTCCTCATCGAGCCTCGGGGGGTTCCCAACACTGGTCACGAGGGCGGTGTGCGCACCGCCGCGAACGACGTTTGGATTTAACATTGATGAGATTGGCTGTTTCCGCGGCACAATTCCGTTTCACTATCAGGCCAACGGCATTGTATCGACCAGGCTGCGATGACGGCGTATAAAGATACACTTCCCATCGCCAAACGCGAAACGTACAGACATCAGCCTCACCCCCGCGCGTACCACCCCTTCGTCGCCATCACGATGCGCACGACCGAGAGCATGACAGGCACCTCGACCAGCACGCCGACCACGGTCGCCAGAGCCGCGCCCGAGTGGAACCCGAACAGACTGATCGCCGCCGCCACCGCGAGTTCGAAGAAATTACTCGCCCCGATCAACGCCGATGGCGCCGCGACATTATGCGCCGAGCCGCACGCGCGATTGAACACGTACGCAAGGCCGGCGTTGAGATACACCTGGATCACGATCGGCACCGCCAGCATCAGAATGACCAGCGGCTGCGCCAGGATCTGCTGCCCCTGAAACCCGAACAGCAACACCAGTGTCGCCAGCAGCGCGACCAGCGACACCGGCTGTAACGCGTGCAGCACCCTCGCCAGAGCCCCCGTGCCACGCGCCAGCAATGCCCGCCGCCAGATCTGCGCCGCGACCAATGGGATGACGATATACAAGATCACTGACAGGAACAGCGTATTCCACGGCACGGTTATGGCGGACAAACCCAACAGCAGCCCGACGATCGGCGCGAACGCGATGATCATGACGGCGTCGTTCAGCGCCACCTGGCTCAGCGTGAAATTCGGATCGCCACCGGACAGATTGGACCACACGAACACCATCGCCGTGCACGGCGCCGCCGCCAGCAGAATCAGTCCGGCGATATAACTGTCGATCTGATCCGCCGGCAGGAACGGATGAAACAATCCGCGGATGAACAGCCAGCCGAGCAGCGCCATCGAGAATGGCTTGACCAGCCAGTTGATGACCAGAGTGACCATGATGCCGCGCCAGTGCCGCGCGACCGTGCCGATCGCGCCGAAATCCACCCGCAGCAGCATCGGCACGATCATCAGCCAGATCAGCACCGCGACCGGGATGTTGACATTCGCGGCGGTCACTGACCCGAGCAGTTGAAACGGTGCCGGTACAACGCTCCCCAGCGCGATTCCGGCGACGATGCACAACGCAACCCAAAGCGTGAGATAGCGTTCGAAAATACCAAGGCTGGCGCTGGGTCGCGCGGCGGTGATGGCGTCTGGCATCATGGCACGCCGTCCGGCCTCGGCGCCTCGCTGAAGCCGATCCGCCGGTTGCCGATCAGGATGGCATCGTGGTCCGCCGCGCCGAACCTGTCGCGCCAGCGGCCGTGGATACCGTCGAATTCGAGCAGGTGCGCCGTGGTCGCCGCCTCGCCCCCGACCTCGTTCACGTGGACGATTTCGAGCCGGTGATGCGCGCGCGGATCGTCCGCTGGCCGATCCATGCCACCTGTCGCCGCGCGTAACGCCAACCGGCCGATGCGGCCCATGCGTTTGATGCCGACGCGCATGCTCAACGTACTCTCGCCAGTGCCGGTATGCCGCCATCGGCGATCTGATCCAGTCGCGCCTTGATCGCCATGCGATCGAGCGATGCGAAGGGAAGTGCGGTGAAAATCTCGATGCGCCGCCGCAGGCTGGCGTAGAGCATGTTCAGCATCGAGGCGCGCTCGATCGCGCTGCCGGTGAATTTCGCCGGATCTGGCAGCGGCCAGGCGGCGGTGACCGCCAGATCTCCGAAATCGGGGCAAACCTGGCCGTCCAGCGAGTTGCAAAGGGTGATGACGAAATCCATTCGTGGTGCGTTCGGGCCGATGAATTCGCGCCAGGACTTGCTGCGCAGCGTCGCCGTTTCGTGGCCGAGCGCGCGAAGCTTCGCGATCACCTCCGGACTGGGTTCCGCGCTCGGGTCCGAGCCAGCGGAATACGCGTGAAAGTCGGCGCCGCCGACCTTTTCGAGGATCGCCTCCGCCAGGATCGAGCGAGCGGCGTTATGGGTGCAAAGAAACAAAACGTTAAAAGCCGCGGTCATGCCTGGATCCTTTTGGGGCGATGCGGGAAGCGGACCCGCGAGATCGCCGCACAACTCCGGACGACCGCCGCAACAGGTCTCGGTCAGGAAACTCAGCAGCCGCCGCAAACCGGCGATCCGCACCGCATGGATGATCTGGCGTCCCCGCCGGGTTGACTGTGTCAGACCGACCCGTTCGAGCGCCGCCAAATGGAAGGACAGGCTCGACGCGGGCACGCCCAGACGGCTGCCGATGACGCCGGCGGAGAGCCCGCTGGCCCCCTCCGCCAGCAGCATGCGAACAAGATCGAGACGCCTCTCCTGCGCCAGAGCCGCGAGAGCGGCGGCGGCTTCCGATGATTCCATACTTCCAGAATTACAGAAGTGTCGGCCCGATGCAACCTGCCAGACAATCCGCTATCTCGGCACCGTCTGGCACGCCCCCGGCACACACACGCTCTGTCCGCCGCGGCGGCAATTCTCGGTAAGAAACCCCACCAGCGCGTTCATGCGCGCGAAATCCGCCGCGTAGATCAACTGGCGGCCGACACGGTGGGGCACGATCAGGCCGGCTCTCTGGAGATGTTGCAAATGAAACGTCAGCGAAGAGGGCGCGATGCCGAGACGCTCGGCGATCAGGCCCGCCGCCAGACCCTCCGGCCCGCGCTCCACGAGCAGTCGGTAAATCGCCAGCCGATGCTCGTGCGCCAGAGCACCGAGCGCATCGACGGCTTCGGGCGACTGCATGCTACGGCTTGCGCGCCTCGATCGTGGCGGAGGCGACGTGATCCTCGATCCCGCGTCCCGGGGCCCAGGAGGCGATGAGGTCGCGGCTCTCGGGTTTGATGGCGATCTGGATCTGGCGGAAGCCCGCCTCCGCCAGCCATGCGTCGATTTGCTCCGCCGGCGCCGCGCCCGAAACGCAGCCACAGATCAGCATCGTGTCGGCCTTCAGATCTTCGGACAGCGGCGCGGTATTCACCACGTCGGAGATTGCCAGACGGCCGCCCGGCTTCAGCACGCGGAAAGCCTCGCGGAACACCTGCGCCTTATCGGGCACCAGATTGATCACGCAATTCGACAGGATGACGTCGGCGGTGTTGTCGGCGACCGGCAGATGCTCCAGTTCGCCCAGACGGAATTCAACATTGGCGAGGCCGATCCGAGCGGCGTTGTCGTGCGCTTTGGCGAGCATTTCGTGTGTCATGTCAACGCCGATCACACGTCCCGCCGGTCCGACCTGGCGCGCCGCCAGAAAGCAATCGAACCCGGCGCCCGACCCCAGATCGACAACCGTTTCTCCTGGGCGGAGCGCCGCGATCGCCTGGGGATTGCCGCAGCCCAGTCCAAGGTTCGCGCCCTCGGGGATCGCCGCGAGATCGGCGTCGGAGTAGCCCATGCGCCGGGCTTTGTCGCCAGACCCGGACGCGTCGGTCGGCGCGCAACAAGAAGCGGACGGCGCGCAACACCCCGTGGCCGCTCCGGTCGCGATTTCGCCATAGCGGGCGCGCACCATGGTTTTGATGTCGGCGGTGTCCATCAGGCGATCTCCTGTTCGAATGAGCGACGGGTCTGATCATATCCGGTCGCCGCGCGATGCACCCTTCCTGACATTGGCGGCCTGGCAAGACAACGATATTCCGCGGATTGTCGTATTATCGAGCGCCCGGCGCCGACGCTCGCCCGGCAACGCGCCAACGCCGGGCATATCAGCGGTGGCGATCGGCCAGCGCACTCGCGGCTCGACCGGTGCTTTTTTCCGATGAGTGACCCGAGACGGCAGACGGTCGTGCTGGCGAGCGGCTTCTGCTGGCCGCATTTTCGCGCGCCCGAGCAACCGCATTGTACACGCGATTGGAACGCACCGCGGATTTCGTTTATTTTCGTATCGCATCATTTTGATACAAACCTCGTGGCCGTTCACGAATGCATTGATATTTGATATTTCGTAAGGGCCGCGAGCCGGCCTCGCGACGGAAATCTCCAGGCGCTGTCAAATGTTCGTGAATCGCGGTCAGAACAGACACCTCACACGGAAATTCCGTCGCGTCCGTAAAACGAACAACGCGGCATATTCGCCGCGGGCGAATTTCCTGTTTGCAATCCGGTGAGAATGCGCATTGATGAGCGCACGGCGATCAGGGGCAGCCGGTTCAATGGGGGAACATCGTTCGATGGCGCTTCGAACGGAAATTTGACGACGGTCATCTCGGATCCGAGCGAATCAGGCGCTCGCGGTCTCGAGGGCAAATGGGCTTTGACACGAAACCAACCACGGACGGAAACCATGGGCACGGGCGGGGGCCTGGTCGTCATCGACTTCACGGAAACCGGCAACAGCGCGTTCTTTCGCCGCGAAGGCTGGAGCGGACAGGAGCCGGATCGCGTATGGGCGATCGGACCGCACGCGGTCCTGTTGGTCCCGATTCAGGCGTCGCACCGGCCCGTCGTGCTGGAGGTCGAACTCGCTTCAGGCCAGCCGGTGCCGAAAATCATGGGGCAGATCGTTCGGATCGCGGTCAATGGCACGGCTTTGGGGCACGTTCGCATCGCATCGCGGACCATGATCCGAGCAGAGATCGCTCCGGCGCTCATCGGCCAGGATGGTTCTCTGAAGATTGAATTCGGCTTTCCCGGCTTCTGGCGGCCCGCGCTGGCGTTCGAACTCGGTCGATGAGCGGCCGCTGTCGTGTTGGTTTTCGTTTGTCCGCATCTATACGATGGACATGTTCAAACCGGGTCCCTGGTTCCCGACCAGCCATCCGGACATCCCCGTCGTCGCTCTGTCGCCGCCGATCCCCGAACCGCCGGGTGGTTTGTCGCCTGCCGCGGCAATTCCCGGCGATGTGTCCGAACCATCGCACGTCTTCTATACATTCGGGCCGGACGGAACAGCGGCGCCGTTCCAGGATGCCAGCTGGGGCACCGGGGCCGACAGCCTCACCGGAACCATCGAGTCCGCCGCGCAACTGCGTCTGCCCGCGCCGCGCGCGCCCGGTGCGTACGCCGTCCGCCTCGACGCGGCGCCGGTTGTGGAACCAGGTCAGGACCCGGCCCGAAACGTGACGGTTCTGCTGGACGGGATCGTGGTCGGGCAGATCGTGCTGCGGGAACCCGCCACGTGGATTTTGCCGCTGCCAAGGGAATTGACCGACGGCCAGCAGACGCTTCGGCTGGAAATCCTGCTCTGGGATCCGCGGATGGGCACGGCCGATAAGGCGGACAACCGGCGCGGCGTTCCGGACGCCGCTGGTTCACAGCGGCCATCCGGCATCGCGGTCAGGGGCGTCGGCATCACGCGGGCTCCGGGGAGTGCCGCCGCCGTCGAGCGTCTCCGCGCCGAGCAGGCGGACGCGGCTCCGCCAATGGCGACGTCGGACGCGTTTCTGAACGACAACGCGACGGAATTGCCCGCCGCGGTCAAGGCGGCGCTCGGCGTCGATGCCGCGACCTTGACGGGGCGCTTCGAAAGCCTCGGCATCGATCCCGAGTTTGGCGAGGTGCAGGGCCGGCTGGGCCTTCACCCGCTGAACCTGTTCGGCGCGTGCGAAGGTACCCTGACGGATCTCACCTGGGCGCTGACCGATGACCTGATGGCGGCCACCGATCCCGGCCATGTCGGCATCGAACGCGGCGACGAGGATCCCCGCGGCCCGATGTTAACAGTGCCGCCGTACAATCTTCGCTGGCATATGTTTGGTTCTCAGAATGATACGGATTTGGACGAATGGCGCCGCGCCAACGCGATCACGCTCGGGTATCTGCGACGGAAGTTCTATGACGGGTTGCGGTCTGGTCAGAAAATCTACGTGCTGAAACAAGGCCAACCGATCCCCGCCGGACAGGCGGCCGGTTTGCTGCTCGAACTCACGCGGACCGGCGACGCGACGTTGCTTTGCGTCGAGGAAGCCGCGGAGGGACAAACGCCAGGTAAGGTCGAATTGATCATGCCGGGTCTGATGCGCGGCTATATCGAGCGGCGGGCCCACGAGCCGGACGGCGAAGCCGCGTCGCTCGCGGCGTGGCTGCGGGTGCTCGCCAACGCGGCGTTGCTGAAGCGCGCCACCGTCACGATCGCGGTCCACTGACATGGCATTGCACGGACATGTCGATGCGATCTCCCGCTCCGTCATCGAGGGGTGGGCGATCGACACCGACCATCCCGAGGAAGCCGTTTCGATCGCGATCCTGGTCAACGGCGCGCATCGCGGCATGTGCCTCACGACTCATGCGCGGACCGACCTTGTGTTGCCGAATGGCGTGACAATCGCGGGGAAATGGGGATTTTATTTCACCTTCGATCCGCCGCTGTCGCCATTCATCGAGCATCGGATCGATGTGGTCGAGACCTGGTCGGCGGAGCCGTTGCCGAACGGATCGCGCACCCTGCCGCGGCCACGCACGCACATCGATGACGGCGCGCGGATCAGGCCCATCCTGTTGACCTCGACCGGCCGGACCGGCACGACCTTGCTGATGAGCGAGTTCGCCCGCCACGCCGCGATCGTCGTCGGTGATCAGTATCCTTACGAAATAAAACAGATCGCTTATCACGCCGCCGCGTTTCGCGCGCTCGCGGCGGATGCCGACTGGCAACGTTCCACCACGCCCGACACCATGATGGCGCCGGAGATGCAGCGCATCATCGGCAGCAATCCTTATAACATGGCTGGCCTGTTCGGATTGGGCGGCGGCGAAGGCGCGTTGCGGGAGTTTTATCAGTCCACGGTCCCGTCGGGGCTGGCGACCCTGTTCCGGCGCTTCATCGTTACGTTCTATACAACTCTCGCCGGCGCGCAGGGCAAGGCGGGCGTGCCGTATTTTTGCGAAAAGGGCGAAATCGACGAAGCGGCGGTGCACGGCGCCCGCCTGTTCTTCGATGCCGTGAAGGATATCGTCATCGTGCGCGATCCGCGCGATCTGTTGTGTTCCGCGATCGCCTTCTGGAAACTCCGGCCGGACGCGGCGATGAACATGCTGGCGACGACCGTGCCGCGGCTGGCCCGCATCGCACGCCTCGCGGGGCCGGATACCGTCGTCATCCGTTATGAAGATCTTGTGCGAGAGCCCGTGCCGACGCGACAGACGCTGTCGCGGTTCCTCGATCTGGATCTGGTAACCTGGCCGGCGGCGCGGGCCGAGCCGGTTCCCGACAGCCATCGCACCAGCGCCGACCCGGCCGCGTCGATTGGCCGCTGGCGCAACGATCTGACGGCGGAGCAAACCGAGGCGTGCGAGTGGGCGTTCGGCGCGTATATGCGCGATTTCGGCTACGAACCGAGCGTCAGCCCAAATCGCGGGGATCGATCTCGCTCAGGCGCGCGATATGACCGGAGGCCAGAGGGGCGACCCGAGGCCGAGCGCGCCGCGAGCAGACGCCGGATCGTGGCGGCGGAGGGCGTCATCGCGGTGGCGGACTTTAACGACACCAGCCTGGCGGAAAGCGAGTCCGGTGTCGCGTCGCGTCAGGTGCTGGAGCTGGAATTTGGCCGCGGCGGAACGGGCGAGGCAGCCACGCTCGCGGGATGGTCGCCGCCGGAACGCGGCTTCGTCTGGAGCAACGCAACCGAAAGCGTCCTGCAACTGCCGCCTGTTCGGCGCGAGGGGACGTATCGGCTGCATCTCACCGTCACCCCATTCACGCATGGCACCGCGTTGCCGGCGCAGCGCGTGACGGTGATGCTCGATGGCCGCATCGTCGGCAGTGCGCGGGTCCGCGACATTTGCGTGCTCCGCGTTCCATTGCCGCGAGCCGTGTCACGGTTCGGCCGAGCGATCACACTGACGTTGCGTTTCCCCGACGCCCGCCGTCCGTCGGAGATCTTTGGCGGCAGCGACAGCCGGTTGTTGGGCTTTTCGCTCCATCGGATCGGGTTGTTCCGGGCGGATACCGACCTGAGCACCGCGCGGGCGACTCCATCCGGCCCGGATCGCGCACACCCAACTCCGGGAGGCCACACTGCTCCACCTGGGCTCACGGAACCGCGACCCAACGGGAGCGCGCGCCGGTCCGAGGCGCCGAAGGACTGGGATCGGCCTTTCGTCTCCCGCGTGATCCAAATGGCGCGCGCGGCGTTCACTCAGCCGGACCTGGAATTTCACGCGCTGGCCACGTTGCGCGATATTCCCGGCTACGACGCGATCCGGTTCGTCCAATTGATCCTGGCGATAGAAACGGAATTCGGCATCACGCTGCGCGAGAACGAGGTCGATGCGATCGTGACCATGGGCGACATCGTCACGCTTTTGGGCGGCAGGATCGTGGAGGGCGAATGGACGCCCGCGTCGCCGGCGGCCGTCGCTCCCTCGGACCGTGCCGATCCCGTCCCGCTCGAAGCCGTCCCCCATGCAGCCGCCGAAACGCCGAAGCCGCGGCCATCGTTCCGCCGTAAATCCCCCGTCCCGAACGCGAGCCTGGCACGGAGCATTGAGTGAGGGGACGATTGGAGCGCGCCGACGATCGGATGTCGATTTTCCGCCGGGATTAACCGTTCATTCACGAATTCTGGTTCAGTGTCGCACCTGTTTCGGCAACGTTAAGGAGCGTGGCATGAGCATAGGCGCGATCTCTCCTGTTTCCGTGGTCGGTCCGGTGGAGAGCGCGATGGATGGGCCACTCCACCTGCGCGAACCCGGCGGCGATCAAACCGGGCGGCATGGCGGGCGGCAGCCGCGCGACCACGATCCGGAGCATCCGCCGCGGCGCGAGGGCGCCGGCAAACATGATGTCGATCAGTTGGCCTGATCGCGCGGCGTACACGCGGCCGGATCGCCGATATTCGCGTCCGGCCGCGTCGCGTTAAAGTCCGCGGATTGTTGCCCGGCTGGCCGTGGCGGCCGAGCCGAGCCGAGCGCCACGATCAGCCGCGAAACTCGGGCGTATCCTGCAACAGCGGGAACGCGCTGTGCTGGTGCGGTGGTGCCACGATCGGCGCATCGCGGTAAATGAACGACGGGTTCAGTTCGCCGAGCGAACGCGCGCCTGACAGCGCCATCGCCACGCCGACCTCGTGCTCCAGCAACTCCAGCATCTTGTGCACCCCGGCATCGCCATCCGCCGCGAGAGCGTAACAATACATCCGCCCCATGCCCACCGCGTCGGCGCCCAAGGCGATCGCCTTCACGATATCCGTGCCGCGGCAGAAGCTACCATCGATCATGACTTTCGCACGACCGCGCACTGCCGCCATCACCTCCGGCAGCACGTCCAACGAGCCTCGGCCATGATCCAATTGGCGCCCGCCGTGGTTGGAGATGTAGACGCCATCGACGCCGTTCTCGCAGCACAGCGCGGCGTCCTCGGCGGTGGCGATCCCTTTCAGGATCAACGGGATCGAATGCTTGTCCTTAAAGTGCTTCACGTTATCCCAGGTGAAGCCGGCCTGGTACGTGTGCCCCGTCGCCGCGGCGCGCCACGGCTTGACGAAACGTCCGGCGATGTCGCGTTCGCGCCTTGAATACGCTGCCGTATCGACCGTGATGGCGAACGCGTCGTAGCCATGATCGACCGCGCGCTTCACCACATCGTCGATCCACGCGTTATCGCCGCGCACATACAACTGAAAAATCTTCGGGCCGGGCGTCGCGGCGGCGATTTCCTCGAGGCCGGGGTGCGTCACCGAACTGCACATGATCGGCGTGCCGAACGCCGACGCGGCGCGTCCGGCGGTCGCCGCTCCACCCGGATCGAACGATTCCAGCGAGCCGACCGGGCAGAGGAACACCGGCAGGCGCCAGGTCTTGCCGAACAGTTTTGTCGAGGTGTCGATCTTCGATACGTCCACGCAGATGCGCGGCCGCAACGCCAGGCTGTCGATCGCCATCCGGTTGCGCCGCAACGTTGTCTCGCTCTCGGCCGCGCCCACCAGGTAGCCCCAGACGTGATCCGACAATTTCTTCCGCGCCACCGGGATGAACTCATGCAGGCACTGAAAGTCGCCACCAGGTTCATGCAGATGTTTGGGCTCGTCCATGTCCGGTCCTCCGTTCGCGTTGCCGCTATCAGGCATCCGCGGCCGCCATCGTGCAAGAGGGCCGCCACGGCTTCCGCGATGCCGTCATCCTCAGGCGGCTGCGGCGGCGCGGACTTCGTTGACCGGTCGGGTTTCCGGCATCGCCACCGCCAGCAGCGCCGTCGCGATCCCACCCACGACCGCGAGGCTGACAAACGCCTGGGTGCCTCCCAACTGATCCGCGATCCAACCGGCCATCGCCGTGCTGAGCGTCGCACCCAGCCCGGCCGCGAGGCCGAACGAGCCGATCGCCAGGTTGAGGTGGCCGCTCCGGCGGGTCAGGTCGGCGGCGATCAGCGGCGGCATCAGGCCCAGTACCGTCGCGCTGATCCCGTCGAGCACCTGGATGCCGACCAGCGCCTCGGGTGCCGGGTTGAGCGCGAACAACAAGGCCCGCGCCGGTAGCGCGATGAAGCCGGTCAACAGAACGGCGCGCCGCCCGAGCGTGCGCGCCAGCGCGCCGGCCCAGGGAGAGGCGGCCGCGGTGATGAGTTGTGGCGCTATGATGGTGGCTGGAACGATGAAGCCCGCGGCCTCGCCGCGCCGCGACAACACGCTCAGAGCCAAAGGCAGCAGCGCGGCATTGCTCAGGTGGAACAAGATCACGCACAGCGCGAAGACGTGCATCGCGGGATCGCGAAAGATGCTCCAGGGCGGCGTGTCGCGCTCGCCCGGCGGTGCGATCGCCATGTGATCCCGCGGCGTGGGCTGAGCCGACCCAGGGCGAATCGCGTACAGCGATACCACCGCCGGTATGCCGAGCGCGGCGGTGATGAGGAAAATGCTTTGCTGCCCGACATGCGACGCGGCGAGCCCGAAGGCGCCGGCGGCCAGCGCGCCGCCCAACGCGGCGTAGCGCGCGTTGCCGCCCAACCGGTCGCTGAAGCTGTCGTGGCCGCACAACGTCAGGGTGAGGGCGGCGATCGCCGGTGCGATGATGACGCTGCCGAGCGCGTGCAGAACCTGTGCCAGCCAAACAATCGGTACCGTGGGCGTCAGTGCGATCAGCAGCGCGCTGATCGCGACGACCGCGATGGCGGTCGCCGTGATGGCGCGCTTGTCGCGCACCCGGTCGACGAGCCCGCCGCCCGGCACCTGACCGCAAATCCCGGCGATGGTGCCGAGACTGAGGGCGAGCCCGACGTCGGTCAGCGACCAGCCGCGGCTGACCAGCCATACGGACACGAACGGGCCGAAGCCGGTTTGCATCGCGGCGACGAAGAAATTCAGCGCGTGAACCGCGGTACGCCCGGATCGCAGCAAGGCGTCGTCGTTGCTCGGGCGCACCATGGTCAACCAGTCAGCTCCATCCGCGAATCACGCCGGGACGAAGGGCGTCACCGGCGTGGCTGCATAGCAGATGGCTGCCCCGATAGCCGAACCGGCCGGCTCAGCCGTTCACCGCGCGCAGGCGGCGAGTGGGCCTGGCGAGCGCCTCGTAGAGACTGACATAATCGCGGGCCATGCGGTGGGCGGTCCATTTGCGATCGAACGTCGCCCGAACCGTCGCCGCGGTCGAGTTCATGCAGGCGCCTCGTGGCGGCCACCGCAGCGTCCTCGTCATCGACGATGAAGCCGGTCACGCCGTCGTCGATCACCTCGGGCACCGAGCCGGCGCGCCACGCGATGACGGGTGTGCCGCAGGCCATGGCCTCGATCATCACGAGGCCGAACGGTTCCGGCCAGTCGATCGGAAACATCAGCACCTCGGCGCCCGAGAGAAACTCCGGTTTATGAAGGTCATTGATCTCGCCGATGAATTCCACGTGTGGATTGTCCCGGATCAACGGACGGATCAGCGCGTCGTAGTATTCCTTGTCCGCGTTATCGACCTTGGCCGCGATCTTCAATTTCATCCCGGCCCGGCCGGCGACGCGGATCGCGCGATCGACGCGCTTTTCCGGACAGATGCGGCCGAGAAACGCGGCATACTCGCGCTTCACCGGGCGCGGGGTCAGCAGGTCCGCCGGCACGCCGTGCGGCACAGTACGAAGCCAGTTCAGATGCGGAACGGGCGTGCGCTGATTGTTCGAGATGGAGACGTACGGCGCCTGGCGGAATGTCGAGAATATCTCGATATAATCGGGCAGGTCGAGTCGGCCGTGCAATGTCGTCAGAAACGGCACGTTCTGGCGCAGCAGCAGGGACAGCGGCAGATAGTCCAGATGCGAATGCAGAATGTCGAACTCGTCCTTGCGGCGGTAGACCTGTTCGATCATGCGATAATGCGAGGCGATCGGATCCTTCACCGACGGATCGAGCCTGATCGCCTGGTTCCGCATTGGCACCAAGGTCGCGGCCGTAACGGAGTCGCCGCTGGCGAACAGGGTCACTTCGTGACCCATCGCGACCAGTTCCTCGGTAAGCCAGGACACCACACGCTCGGTGCCGCCATAGAGTTTCGGCGGCATCGCCTCCATTAACGGTGAAATCTGCGCTATTCGCATGGCACGGTACCCCGCATCGAACTGGTTGCTGTCCGGTGTCGTGCCCCTCCGTGTTTGTCTCTTTTATGTCCGATGCGGTTCCGTCATCCCCGTGCGCGCCGCACGGGGATGACAGCGCAATCAGCCGGCGACCGCCCGCAGGCGGCGCACCGGTTGCGCCAGTTCCTGGTAAACTTCGACGTAGTCCTCAGCCATCCGGCGCGCGGTCCAGCGGCGGTCGAACGTCGCGCGCACCGTCGCGCGATCCAGTTGGTCCACGCGTTTCAGAGCCGCCACGGCTTCGTCCTCGCCATTGACGATGAAGCCCGAGACGCCGTCGTCGATCACTTCCGGAACCGATCCCGCCCGGTAGGCGATGACCGGCGTGCCGCACGCCATCGATTCAATCATCACGAGGCCGAAGGGTTCCGGCCAGTCGATCGCGAAAATCACCGCGTGCGCGCCGGAGAGGAACGCCGGTTTCTGCTGGTCGTTGATCTCACCGATGAACTCGACGTTCGGGTTGCCGACGATCAGCGGCTTGATCTCGCTGTCGTAATATTCCTTGTCGGCGTTATCGACCTTGGCGGCGATCTTCAGTTTCATGCCGGCCCGCTCGGCGATGCGGATCGCTTTGTTGAGGCCTTTTTCCGGCGACACACGGCCGAGGAACGCGGCGTATTCCTGCTTCACCGGCTGCGGCGCCAACAGATCGGCCGGCATGCCGTGCAGCACCGTGCGGACCCAGTTCAGGTTGGGCACCGGCTTGCGCTGATTGTTCGAGATCGAGACGAACGGCGCGTCGCGGAACGTATTGTAGACCTCGACGAACTCCGGCAGGTCGAGGCGGCCGTGCAGCGTGGTCAGAAAGGGCACGTTTTGCCGGCTGAACAGCGACAGCGGGAAATAGTCGATGTGGAAGTGCAGCACATCGAACTCGTCCTTACGGCGATAGATCAGTTCGACCATGCGATGATACAGCGCGACCCAGTCCTTGACGGTGGGATCGAGCCGCAACGCCTGGTCTCGCATCGGCGCGAGCGTCGCCGACGTGATGGAATCACCGCTGGCGAACAGGGTCACGTCGTGCCCCATGGCGACCAGTTCCTCGGTGAGCGAATAAACGACACGCTCGGTGCCGCCGTAAAGTTTGGGCGGAACGGCCTCGAACAAGGGGGAGATCTGCGCGATACGCATGGTGAGTGGCCTCGGTTCAGTCGGCATGGTTACGTCGGGGCTCGCGTTCTGGCTAACTGCCCAGGCACGCTGACAGTTCCGGGTTGTGAACGCCGAATATGGCGTGATTTCGGCGCGTTTGCGGTGATTTCGGCCAGGGGCGCGAAACCTGCCGGGTCCACCGGCCCGGGAGCCGCCGATCCGCGGCTGGGGCCTTGGATCAGGCTCCGGGACGGATCGTACCGGCGGATGGGAAGAGAATTGCATTTGTCGTAATGCCGCCGTGAAACGGCCACGATTGAACGTTTAGGTGGGTAAGGTCCACTCGAGGAGGTTGTCCTCCCTTACAGCGATGGACCGCCGACCGGAGTTCAGCATGAACGATAACGACACATCGCTCGCGGCATTGCGCGGGCGGCCACTGCACGTTCTGTGGCGCTACGTCCGCCGCCATCCGCTTGGTCACGCGATCGTGCTGGTCGCGGTCCTGCTGGCGGTCGGCTGCAGCGTGTCCACCCAGTTCGGCATGAAATATTTGATAGACGTCGTCTCCAAGGGGCAGCAGGCCGGCGCGCCGCTGGTATGGGGCGCGTTCGCGCTGCTGTGCGGCCTGGTGGCCGGCGACAATCTGATGTGGCGGGTCGGCGGCTATACCGCCCATCGCACCTTTGTCGCGGTCACCGGCGATATTCGGCGTGACCTGTTCGGCTATCTGACCGGCCACGCGCCTGGCTTCTTCGCCTCGCGCCTGCCGGGCGGCCTGGCGAGCCGGGTCAGTTCCTCGGCCAACAACGCGTTCATCGTGTTGAACACCGCGGTCTGGAACGTTATTCCGCCGGTCGTCGCCGTCATCCTGTCGATCGTCTTCATTGGCTCGGTCAACGCCCATCTCGCGATGGGCCTCATGGCGCTGGCGCTGCTGCTGGGCGCCGGTATCTTTTTTCTGGCCCGCCGCGGCACACCCTTGCACCGCCAGTACGCCGAGAACGCCGCCGGCGTGGATGGCGAACTGGTCGACGTCATCTCCAACTTCAACGTCATGCGCGCCTTTGGCGCGACGGGACGGGAGCAGTTCCGCCTCGCCGGCATCATCGGGACAGAAATGGCGAGCCGTCGCCGCAGTCTTTATTATCTTGAGCACCTGCGCCTGATCCATGCGGTGCTGACGGCGCTGCTGACCGCCGGCGTCGTGGCCGCCGGCATCCGGCTCTGGCTGGCCGGCGAGGCGACCGTGGGCGACATCGTGCTGGTGACCTCGCTGGCGTTTACCATTCTGCATGGCACGCGTGACCTCGCGGTCGCCCTGGTCGATGTCACGCAATATATCTCCCGGCTGGACGAGGCGACCCGCGCGCTGCTGCTGCCGCAGGAACTGCCGGACCTGGCGGATGCGATGACGCTGCCGCCTGGCCCGCGCGAGGTGACGTTCGAAGATGTCAGCTTCTCCTATCCCGGCCGCGCGCCCGTGATCGAGCATTTCAATCTGACGCTGGCGCCGGGGCAGCGGGTGGGCCTCGTTGGCTACTCCGGCGCGGGCAAGTCCACCGTCCTGTCACTGCTGCAACGGTTCCATGACGTCAGCGGCGGACGCATCCTGATCGATGGTCAGGACATCCGCGACGTCACCAAGGAAAGCCTGCGCGACGTCATGGCGCTGGTGCCGCAGGACATCTCCCTGTTCCATCGCACGGTGCGGGAGAACCTGTGTTATGGGCGCCCCGACGCGACGGAGGCGGAGATGATCGCCGCCGCCGAAAGCGCCCGCTGCCGCGAGTTCATCGAGGCGCTGCCTCAGGGGTTCGATACTCTGGTCGGCGACCGCGGCGTGATGCTGTCCGGCGGCCAGCGCCAGCGGCTGGCGATCGCGCGGGCGTTGCTCAAGAACGCGCCGATCCTGCTGTTGGATGAGGCGACCAGCGCGCTTGATACCGAGTCGGAACAACTGATCCAGGCCGCGCTCGAGGATCTGATGAAGGACCGGACCGTCATCGCCATCGCGCACCGGCTGTCGACGTTGCGCCGGTTCGACCGCATCATCGTCATGGATGCCGGCCGCATCATCGACGACGGCACCCCCTCCGCCCTCGCCCGCCGGCCTGGGCCGTATCGCGATCTTCTCGACAAGCAACACATGCACCACGAACCGGCGGACCGCGAACTGGTGTAAGTGAGGATCCCGCGGCTACGTCCGCGGGATTCCGGCTTCTCCCAGGTCCCACCAGATGCCGGCGAACGCGGCGATGCCCTCCCGCGCCGGCCCACGCAGGAAGTGTTCGTCCGGCCCGTGCTGCTTGCAGCCGTTGTAGCTGTGCGGGATCCAGATCAGCGGGGTGCCGAGATGGTCCACGAACACGTCGCCCGGCAACCCTCCGGATGAGTTCGGAATGACCTGCACCCGTTTGCCGAGCGATTGCTCCATGCTGGCGACGGTCCAGCGCACCCAGGGGTTGGAGGGATCGGTGCGGCTCGCCGGCATGCGGACGCCGGCGTTTTCGACCTTCACATTGGTGAAACCCTCGGCATCCAGGTGACGCCGTACCGCGTCGCCAAACCCTTCCGGGTCCGTATCGACAGTGTAGCGGATCTGACAATGCGCACGCGCGTTCGGCGCCACGGCGTTGACCGGGGCCTCGGGCCGGCCGGAGATCATCGCCAGCACGATGAAGCTGTTCCAGCCATAAATCTTCTCCGCCGGCGTCAGGCCAGGCTCGCCCCAGTCGGGATCAATCGTCGCCGCCTCGCCCCCGCCGCCGACCGGGCAGCCATCCAGCACCGCGCGCACATCCGCCGGCACGCCGTTGCGCGGCAGCCAGTCCCGCACGAGGATTTTGCCG
Organism: uncultured Alphaproteobacteria bacterium; assembly: GCA_963719675.1. Classification (GTDB taxonomy): domain Bacteria; phylum Pseudomonadota; class Alphaproteobacteria; order Acetobacterales; family Acetobacteraceae; genus Rhodopila. The sequence continues at coordinate 111,424 of CAVRDN010000078.1, forward strand.
CGGCGGTCCATGATCGTGCCAAGCGCGGAGACCAGCACGATCGCCGGGTCCGTGGTCAGCCCGCCCCAATGGCCGGAGTGCACGCCGCCCGGCCGCAGATCCACCACGAGATCGAAATGATACGTGCCGCGCGTCCCGGTGGCGATCGTCGGCACCTCGGGCACCACGCGCGGCCCGTCGCTGGCGATCAGCACGTCCGCGGCGAGGCGGTCCCGGTTCGCCGCGACGAACTCCCGCAGACCGGTCGAGCCGCGCTCTTCACTGGTCTCCAGCACCAGCTTCACGTTGAAGCCGAGCCTGCCGCCGCGTTCGTCCAGCACCGCCTCCAGCGCTGAGAGATTGAGCGCGTGCTGGCCCTTGTTGTCGGCGGTGCCGCGGCCATACCAAAGCTCCCCCCGTTCGGTCAGCGTCCAGGGATCGAGGCCTGGCGTCCACTGATCCTCCAGGCCCCGCACGGTGTCGCCGTGGCCGTAGGTCAGGATGGTCGGCAGCGCGGGATCCTCGATGCGCGCGGCGGTCAGGATCGGACCGAATCCCTCGCGCGGATTGGGGTGTATCGCGACGGTGAAGCCGAGGCGTTCCAGCCAGGGACTGATGGCGTCGCCCAGGTAGCGTTCGACGTCCGGCAGATGCGCCGGATCCTGCGAGGTGCTGGGGATCGCCACCAACGCCGCCAGCCGGTCGCGAAAACCGTTGCCATCGAAAAACGTCAACGCGCGGCCGATCGCGCCTTCCCGGGAAGTCATGGTGTCTCTCCGCCTGATCGATCGCCGCACTCTACCACTCGTTCCGGCGCGCGCTATGCTCGACCGGGGAAGGGAGGGCGTTCGCGATGACATCCGTTTTGGAACAGGAGTTGACAACCCTGGCCGCGGCGGCACGGCGCTACGATGCGCGGCATCGGCGCATCCCGCGTGTCGTGTGGCCCGAGGGGATACGCATGGCGGTCAATTTCACCGCCGATTTCGACGCGATGCTGCTGCGCCGGCTGTTGAACGAGCCGCCGATGCAACTCGCCAAGGGCGAGTTCGGTGGCCGTGTCGGCATCTGGCGGCTGATCGCGCTGTTCGACAGTCATGCCATCAAGGCGACGATCTTCACGCCCGGCCGCATTCGCGAGCTGTACCCGGATGCGTTGCTCGCGGCCCATGCCAGCGGCCACGAGATCGCCGATCATATGTGGGAACATCACGTGCCGCGCGACATGCAACTGGAGCTGGATCATCTCCGGAAAACCGGCGCCGCGTTGTCGTCGATCACCGGGCGCAAGCCGGTCGGCACCCGCAGCGACCACTCGCTGTCGTTACTGAAGCAGGAAGGGTTCCTCTACACGTCGCACGACTGCGCCGATCATCTGCCATATTATCTTCGTGACAGCGGACGGCGGGAACGAAATGCTCAACCTGCCGTTTCATTACGCGATCGACGACGCGATGTTTTACAGCTTCGCCTGGCTCGGATCGGGCAATGCAGGCGCAACGGATCACCGACACCGACCGGGTGTTCGATTTGTGGTGGGAGGCGTTCCTCCAGCAGTACCACGCCGGCGGTTATCTGAATGTGTGTCTGCATCCGTTCGTGTCCGGCCGGGCGCAGCGGATCGAGATGCTGGACCGCCTGATCACGCGGATGAAGGCGATGCCGGGCGTCTGGATGCCGACATGCGAGACGGTGGCGCGGCATTGCCTCACCGCGCATCCGTGAAAGGGAGAACGCCATGCCCTGGAAAGACGGTTACACGATTTCCACCGAAAAGAGCCTGACCGATGCCGAGGTGCGGTGGCCGCACGGGCAACGGTGCTGTTTCAGTATCACGGTCGATCTGAGCGTCGCGTCCGGCCCGGCGGGGATCACCGAGGCGGATCTCGCCAGTGCCGAAAGCGCAGTTCGGTCTGCGGGAGGGGCTCGACCGGATCAAGGACGCGCTTGATCGTTTCGGACTGAAAGCGACGTTCGCGGTGCCCGCGGTGATGGCGCGCGTCCAGGCGCATGGGCTGCGCGTGTTGACGCAGGAGGGGCATGAGATCGCGGCGGAAGGGTTTCGTCACGAGGACGTTTCGGATCTGTCGCGCGACGACGAGGCGGAACGGATCGCGCTGACGACGGCGGTTCTGGCGGACGTTACCGGGCGGCGGCCGGAGGGCTGGTTCTCGCTGCCTCGACAGGGCGATCCGTTCGCCGGCGGCACGATCACTCCGCGCACGATGGATCTGCTGATCGACGCGGGGTACGGGTATTTCGGCAACGGCCTGGCCGACGACATCCCGCATCATTGGGTCACCGACGCGACATCGCGCCGCTCAATCCTGACGATGCCGTACTATTATCATTACGACGACCAGTTCTTCCTGCTGTTTCCCTCGAAAGGCACCGGCCTGGAACACGCCGATTCGCTGTTCCGCAACTGGCGTGCCGAGTTCGACGCGCAGTACCGGCGCGGCCGGCATTTTCACATGACATTGCATCCATACGCGTCCGGCTTCGGCCACCGCGTGCGGCTGCTCGAGACGTTCCTGCAATACGTCAGTGGGGCACAGGGAGTTTGGAACGCGATCGCGTCCGACGTCATCGCACACTGGCGAACAACAGATCCCGTACCGATCGTGGCGCCGAGCATCTGGCGCGATCATGCCGGGAGTTTAAGCTGAAAGGAGTTATCCGGTCCGCGTCACCATCGACCGGTCATTGCCCATCGGTGGCGCGCTGCCTTTGACCTGCGTCCGATGCATGATGCGACGCGTGTTCGCATCGAACGGGTCGCGCCGGTGCATCGTGCATCGATTGTCCCACAGCACGAGGTCGCCAACCCGCCACTGATGCGTCCAGACAAACTTCGGCTGCGTCGCGAAGGCCCAGATCTCATCGAGCAGAGCGTCGGACTCCGGCAGATCGAAACCCTCCAGCCACGCCATTTTGCGCCGGCCGAGATACAGCATCTTTCGGCCGCTCTCCGGATGTGTGCAAACCAGCGGATGCATGGTTCCCGGCGCCTCACGGGGATCGTCTGTCGGCGTCACACCCTGCCGGACATAGCCGCCGCTGTTGTATGTTCCATCGTGCTTGACGCGCAGACCCATCGCACGGTCTCGCAACCGCGCCGGCAGCGCCTCGAACGCTTCATACATGTCCACAAAGGACGTGTCGCCGCCAGCGGGAGGGATTTCCAGCGCGTACAGCATACTCGCCTTGGGCGGGGCACGGCAGGTACGACATGTCGGTGTGCCACACCGCCTCGCCGTATCCGAGACTGCCGATCGCCACGCCATTTTCTATCACATTCGAAACGACATAAATTTCCGGCAAGCCGTTGGCGCTACGTTGGCCGTTCTCCTGAATCGGGCCGTGATCCAGATCGCCAAACCGGCGCGAGAACGCGATCAGCTCCGGATCCGTTAGTTTCTGGCCTCGGAACAGCAACACCTGATGATCGATCCAGGCCCGGTGGATCGCGGCGAACGTCGCGTCACCGATCGTTCGCAAATCGACGCCGGTGATCTCGGCGCCGAGCCTTGGGGCCGCCGGCGCCCCCCGCCGCGGCACCACATCGATCGAACCGTCACGCGACCGGGTTGTCTGGCTGCTCATTGCACGGGCTCCCTGATGGCTTCCACGCAGTCTATGCCATCATAACGGCCCGCGCGACCTTGGGCTGGGACCGCCAGCCATACCGGGGCGGCTAACAGCCCGTGCGGAGCCGGTCCGCGATCGGCAGCAGCGGCACCGGCGGCGGCGGATCGACGCTGAGTGGCGCGCGCGTCACCAGCCGAATCCGCGTTTCGGGCACCGCGTAGACACAGTCATAGCGCCCTGATCGCAACAACGGCGCGACGTACGACGGAAACTCCAATCCACGCTCGAAGTAAATCACCGTCTCGGGCGGTTGTCCGGCTGGCCAGGTCTCAAGCCACGTCGATCGGTCCACGTGGTCGATCGCCAATCCAAACACCGCCTGATCGAGCGCCGTGGCGCCAAACAGCGCGCGGTGCGCCAGGAAATATGCGACGAAATCGTCGACCCGCGACCGATCGCGCAGCGTATCGTTATAAACGAACGGCGAATCGCCGAGCGCCGATTTTTCCAATGGATAGATCGCGATCCGGTTCGATTGCCATCCGACCACCGAGACCAGCAGCAGCAAAGCGTAAGGCCAACGCGAATGCGCTCGCGCACCGGTGCCGGGCCAAACTCGAACCGCGATCAGCGGCCACGCCAGGCTGAGCCAGAACGGGAAGCCATAGTAATAGTCCAGTCCACCCGGCGTGGGGTGGACCGCGACAAGGCTCAGCGCCAGCCAGGGCAACGCCGCGACGTAACCAAGCGAGATCAGTGGATTGCGGCTGTACAGAGCCCAGATGCCACTCAACAGCATCGGAAAAAACACAAAGCCGCGCTCGAGCAACCAGAGATGCAGCCGATGCAAAATGAAATCCGCTGTGACGTGGTGCAGCGGTGGACTGCCGAGATAGGAACGCGTCAGCACGTCGCCGGCCGGGAAGAAACGGTGCTTGGCGATAAATGCCACGACCGCGTAACCCAGCCCGACGATCGCGAAGCGTAACAGCCAACGGATGTCTCGCGCCGCGCCGCCGTCGCGCCACCACAGCACGGCGGCCCAGGCCATCAGCAACAGGGACACGTGCAACCCGGCATCTTCGCGGGCCAGCAGGCACGCGGCCAGCCAGCACGCCGCCGCGACGTAAGCGCGCCGCGCCATCGCGATGAAGAACCACAGGGCGAGGGCGGGGATCGCCAGTTCCGGATGTGGCAGGCCCAACGCCACCACCGCGACGCCGCTGAACGCCGCCGCCAAGGCCACCAGGATCCCGGCGGCGGCGCGCACCGGGGTAACGCGGTCGTCGCTCAGTTGCCAGGCACGGTAGATCCCGGCCGCGTACAGTGCGTGGATCGCTCCGATCAGCACCGCGTAAAAATCGAACTTTGGCAGCGGAACGACAAAGCTCAGCGCGTTCGTGAGCCACAGCAGCGGCACCAGATGCTCAGAGAAGTACGGCCCCGGAAACGCCGCCGGTCCATGCAAATGCCATGTGTTGTGCCAGGTGACGCTGGCGATCCAGCCAGGGTCACGCATATCGCCGGTGGTGTAGAAGATGTTCAACACCGCGATCCGGACCAGGACGAACGTAATCCCCGCCGCCAGAACCAGACCGCCCGAGCGCCAGAACGCCGCTCGCCGACCGGCGGAGGCCGTTACGAAATCCGCGTCGGCCTCGCGTGGGTGCGCCGTTACAGCGTCAGCTTCCGCCAATTGGCGATCTCACCAATGACGCCGCGGCGGAACGCCAACACGCACAACATGAAGATCGCGCCCTGAATGACCGTCACCCACGCCCCCGCCTGGGCCAGGTAATTCTCCATCGAGGTCACGATCAGCGCGCCCATCGCCGGGCCGAACACGGTGCCCAGACCGCCGAGCAGCGTGGTCAGCACGACCTCTCCCGACGTCGAGTAATGCACGTCGGTCAACGTCGCGATGCCGAACACCAATGCCTTGGTGCCCCCGGCCAGCCCACTCAGTCCGCAGGACAGCACGAACGCGATCAGCTTGTAGTCGTCGGTCCGATAGCCCAACGAGGTCGCGCGCGGCTCATTCTCCCGGATGCCCTTCAGCACCTGGCCGAACGGCGAGTGGATGATGCGATGGATCATCAGGAACCCGCCGAGGAACACCGCCGCGACGACCCAGTACATGGTCATGTCGTTGGACAGATCGATGAACCCGAACAGATGTCCGCGCGGCACCTGCTGGATGCCGTCCTCACCGCCGGTGAACGGCGCCTCCAGGCAGAAGAAGTAAACCATCTGCGCCAGCGCCAGCGTGATCATCGCGAAATAAATGCCGGACCGCCGGATCGCCAGATATCCGAGCACCAAACCCAGTGCCGCGCCGGTCAGTGCGCCGAGGGCCATCGCGAAGAACGCGTCGAGATGCCAGAACTTCATGGTCCACGCGGTCACGTAGCTGCCCATGCCGAAGAACGCCGCCTGACCGAAGGACAGCAGTCCGACGTAGCCCAGCATGAGGTTGAACGCGCAGGCGAACAGCGCCGCGCACAGGACGCGCATAAGGAACACCGGATACAGAACGAACGGGCTGACGACGATCAGCGCGACCATGATCAGAAAGCCGATCCACTGCGGGCGAGAAAATCCGAACATTCAGGCGGCCTTTCCGAACAGGCCGCGCGGCCTCGCCAGCAGCACGATGATCATCACCAGGAACACGACCGTGGCGGACGCCTGCGGGTAGAACACTTTGGTCAGGCCCTCGATGACGCCCAGTCCGAAGCCGGTGATGATGGAGCCGAGGATGGAGCCCATGCCGCCGATCACCACGACCGCGAACACGGTGTTGATGAAGTTGCTGCCCATGTTCGGGTTGACCGAATAGATCGGCGCCGCCAGCACGCCGGCGAAGGCCGCCAGCGCGACGCCGGCGCCGTAGGTCAGCGTGACCACGCGCGGAACGTTCACGCCGAACGCCTGCACGAGAGGCGCGTTCTCGGTCGCCGCGCGCAACGTCGCGCCGAGCGAGGTCTTCTCGATGATCAACCAGGTGCTGATGCAAACGACCAGCGCGGCGAGCACGACCCAGCCGCGGTAGTTCGGCATGTACATGAAGCCGAGATTGGTGGCGCCCTGCAGAACGTCCGGAATGCGATAGGGCAGGCCGGAACTGCCGTAAGCGTTACGGAACAGACCCTCGATCACCAGCGACAGGCCGAAAGTCAGCAGCAAACCGTACAGATGGTCCAACTTGTACAGCCGGCTGATAATGGTCCGTTCCAAAATCACACCGAATATGCCGACGATCAATGGCGCCAGGATAAGTGCCGGGAAATAGCCGATGCCCAACTGATCCAGCAAAATCCAGGCGACGAACGCGCCCATCATGAACAGCGCGCCGTGCGCGAAGTTGATGATGTTGAGCATGCCGAAGATGACGGCGAGACCGAGCGACAGCATCGCGTAGAACGCGCCATTGATCAGGCCCAACAGAAGCTGGCCGAACAACAGTGGTCCCGGGATGCCAAAGATCATGATCATGGTTGTCGCTCCGGCCGCGCCGTCCCTTCCTGCTTCAGGTTTTCACGAATGAGCAATGACCGTCAGCCAGCGGACGGTAGGCTTCGTCGCCCGGCGTGGCGACGACCATCTTGAAGTAGTCCCACGGTCCCTTGCTCTCGGACGGCTTCTTGACCTCGAACAGGTACGACGGGGTCAGGTTGCGGCCATCTTGCCGAATTGTCGTTTTGCCGAAGCAATCGTCCTCCACCGGCATCGCCTTCATCCGGTTGACGGTGGCGACGCCGTCCTTCTTCGCCTCGGCCGCGCCCATGTCGTGCACGGTTTTCAGATAATGCAGCGTCGCCGAGTAGCACCCGGCGTGCACCATGTTGGGCCAGTTCTTCGGCGTCTTGTCCTTCACGCGGTTGGTGAAGGCGCGGGTCCTGTCGTTCAGGTCCCAGTAAAAGCTCTCGGTCAGATTAAGTCCCGCCGCCGTGTCCAGGCCCAGAGCGTGCACGTCGGTGATGAACATCAGCAGCGCCGCGACCTTCATGGTCTTGTTGATGCCGAATTCCGCGATCTGCTTGATCGAGTTCACCGTGTCGCCGCCCGCGTTGCACAGGCCGATGACTTTCGCGCCGCTGGACTGCGCCTGCACCAGGAACGAGGAGAAGTCGGACGTGCCGGGGAACGGATACAGCGCCGCGCCGGCCACCGACCCGCCGGCCGCTTTCACGAGAGCGGTCGTGTCGGACTGCAACTGCTTGCCGAACGCATAGTCGGCGGTCAGGAAGTACCAGGAATTGCCGCCGGCCTTCACCATCGCGCCGCCGGTCGATTTCGCCAGCATGAACGTGTCGTAGGTCCAATGAATGAAGTTCGGCGAGCATTGCGCGCCGGTCAGTTCCGAACTCGCCGCGCCGGAATTGAGGTAAACCTTGTTCTTCTCCCGCGCGACCGATTGCACCGCCAACGCGACCGAGGAGGTCGGCACGTCCAGCAGCATGTCCACGCCGTCGCGGTCGAACCATTGCCGCACGATCGACACCGCGAGGTCCGGCTTGTTCTGATGGTCCGCCGCGATCACTTCAACATTCAGTCCCTGGGCGTTGGCGAACTCCGCCACCGCCTGCTTCGCGCAGATCACCGAGGTGATGCCGCCGGTGTTGGTATACGGACCGGACTGATCGTTCAGCACGCCGATCTTGATGGGCGCGCCTTGCGCGCGTGCGAGGCGTGGCAGGGCGGGAACCGTCAACGCCGAAGCAGCGGCGGTCAGGACGGTACGGCGGGACAGCGTCATGGGAGAAAATCCTTCAGGATGTCAGTTACAGATCCCGAACGTCTCCCCGCTCCGGTGGCGCGTTTCGCGCTCGCCGGTCTCGCCCGCGAGCGATTCCGCCCGCGCGTTTTCGTTTCGTTTGTGATCGCCCGTCGCACCATACGATCCTAGCTCTTCACCAGCGGACAGCCGCCCTTGTCGAGCGGCCGGAACGCCTGATCCGCCGGCGTCGTGGCGACGGCCTTGTAGTAATCCCAGGGGCCCTTGCTCTCGGCGGGCTTCTTCACTTCCCACAGATAAGCCGGATGTAGTTTGCGCCCATCGATGCGGATCGATCCGGGCCCGAAGCAATCGTCGTCGGTTGGGATCTTTTTCATCTGTGCCACGGTCGCCGCGCCGTCCAGCTTCACCTTGTCCACGCCCATGGCGCTCGCCGTTTTCAGGTAATGCAGCACCGAGGAATACACGCCGGCCTGCACCATGGTCGGCCGCGCGCCGCCGATCTTCGGCGACAACCGGTTGGAGAACGCGCGCGCCCGGTCGTTCATGTCCCAGTAGAAACTATCCGTCAGCACGATGCCCTGCGCGATATCGAGGCCCAGAGAATGAATATCGGTCAGGAACAGCAGCAGCCCGGCGAGCTTCATCTTGTTTGAAACGCCGAATTCCTTGGCCTGCTTGATCGAGTTGATCGTGTCCGCGCCGGCATTCGCCAACCCGAGCACCTTCGCCCCGCTCGCCTGCGCCTGGATCAAATACGACGAGAAATCCGACGTGCCGGGGAACGGATAGGCCACCGAGCCGAGCACCTTGCCGCCCGCGCCGGTGACGAAGTCCGTCGTGTCGCGCTGCAACGCCTTGCCGAACGCGTAATCGGCGGTGATGAAGAACCAACTGTCGCCGCCGGCCTTCACCATCGCGCCACCGGTCGATTTGGCCAGCATATAGGTGTCGTAAACCCAGTGGATGGTGTTCGCGTTGCAGGCGGAACCGGTCAGATCGGACGTCGCCGCGCCGGAATTGAGGTAAACCTTGTTCTTTTCCTTGGCGACGCCGGCCACCGCGAGCGCCACGCCGGAATTCGCCACTTCGACGATCAGATCGACGCCATCCCGATCGAACCATTGCCGCGCCACGGTCGCGCCGACGTCGGGCTTGTTGAGATGATCGGCCGCCAGCACCTCGACCTTCATGCCTTTGCCGGACACGCCGTATTCTTGCAGCGCCTGGTTCAACGCGGCGACGGCGCCCGGCCCGGCGAGGTCCTTGTACGGCCCGGACATGTCGGTCAGACAGCCGATCTTCAAGGTCGGCGTGCCCTGCGCGCGCGCGATCGCCGGTGCCGCGGCGGCGGCGGTCGCGAGCAAGGTCCGGCGGGTCAAACGCATCACGGCATTTCCTTCTGATAAGGCAACATTCAGACGCCCAGATATTCGTGCAGCCTGTCCATGCTGGACTCGAGTTGCGCGTTCTCGATCATGTCGACGATCTTGCCGTGCTCCATCACGTAGTGACGGTCGGCGACGGTGGCGGCGAAGCGGAAGTTCTGCTCCACCAACAGCACGGTGAAGCCGCGGTTCTTGATTTCCCGGATGGTGCGGCCGATCTGTTGCACGATGACCGGGGCCAGACCCTCGGTCGGTTCGTCCAGCAGCAGCATCCGCGCTCCGGTGCGCAGAATACGGGCGATCGCCAGCATCTGCTGCTCGCCGCCCGACAGCCGCGTGCCATGCGCCGTCTTCGCCCGTTCCTTGAGGTTGGGGAACAGCGTGTAGATCTCATCGACCGACAGGCCACCCGGCGCGACGATCGGCGGCAGCATCAGGTTCTCGGTCACGCTGAGCGAGCCAAAATGCCGCGTTCCTCGGGGCAGAAAGCGATCCCGGCGCGGGCGATCAGATTGGGCATGAGGCGGATCATTTCGGCGCCCTTGAACTTCACGCTGCCCTCGCGGCGTCCGACGAGACCCATGATCGACTTCATCGTCGTGGTCTTGCCGGCACCGTTACGCCCAAGCAAGGTCACGACCTCGCCCTCGCGGACGTCGAAGTCCACGCCATGCAGAATGTGGCTTTCACCATACCAGGCGTTGAGGCCTTTGATCTCGAGCAGATTGACGTCAGGCATTCACGTGCTCGCTGCCGAGATATGCCGCGATGACCTCGGGATTTCTGGATACTTCGGCGTAATCGCCCTCGGCCAGCACGCGGCCTCGTGTCAGGACCGTAATGGTATCGCACAGACCTTCCACAACCGACAGGTTATGCTCGACCATCAGGATCGTGCGCCCCGTGCGGATGCGGCGGATCAACTCAACGATCCGGTCCACGTCGCCATGCGCCATGCCGGCGGTCGGTTCATCCAGCAGCATCATTTCCGGTTCCAGCGCGAGCGTCGTGGCGATTTCCAGCGCGCGTTTCAATCCGTACGACAGGTTGACGACGACCGTATCCGCCTGCCCCGACAGCCCAACGTCATCCAGCAGTGCGCGGGCGCGGTCGTCGTAGACTCGCAGCGCCGTCTCCGAGCGCCAGAAGTCGAAACTGGCCCCACGCGCCCGTTGCAGTGCCAGCCGAACATTTTCCAGCGCGGTGAGATGGGGGAAAACGGCCGATATCTGAAAACTGCGGACCAGACCGAGCCGCGCGACCATGGCCGGCTTCATGCCCGTGATGTCGCGGCCCTTGAAGTGGATTGTTCCCCTGGTCGGCGGCAGAAACGATGTCAGTAAATTGAAGCAAGTGGTTTTGCCGGCGCCGTTCGGCCCAATCAGCGCGTGGATCTGCCCGGTCTTAACGCGCAGATTCACCCCGTCCACGGCGAGGAAGCCGCTGAACTCTCGGGTCAGGCCTGTGGTTTCCAGGATGGTGTCAGTCAACCCCGGGCGTCTCCCAATCGTGTTGGCATCTATGGCCGCGGCGTGTCGCACAACGGCAATCAAGGCGCAAGCGGGTGAAACAATGGGTCGCGGCGAGGAACGCGCGATTTTCGGCAGCGCCGCCGCGGTCCGGCGGGTGGCGTGCATGCGGCCCGCCACGCCCGCCACCGTTGGACCGGGCCGCCGATGTGGTATGGGACAGCGCCACGGGAGACTGACACGCTTGGGACCGAAACCGCCGCGACGCGCCTTCATTAAAGCGGCCCTGGGCGTTTCCGCTCTGGCCCTGACACGTTGCGGCCGCGGCCAGGACCAGGTCGCGGCTGACCTCGACATTCCGGCCGCGTATCGCGCCACCTCCGAAAGCGCGGCCGCCGCGTGGCCGCGAGAGGACTGGTGGAAAGGCTTCGGCTCCGCCGACCTGAACGCGCTGATCGACCAGGCGCGGACACGGAACTTCGACATCCAGGCGGCCATCGCCCGGGTGCGCCAGGCCGACGCGCAGGTGCGCATCGCGGGCGCCGCCCTGCTGCCGACCCTCAATGGTCAGGCTTCGGCCGAGTGGCAGCATCTCGGTCTCGCCACCGACACCAGCTCCTCCCGCTTCAACGGTGGTAGCGGCAACGCGAGCATCGACCTGCATAATTATTCCGTCGGTCTGAGCGCCGCTTATCAGGTTGATTTCTGGGGACACAATCTCTCGCGCCGGCAATCCGCGGTCGCGCTGGCGGAATTCAGCCGCTTCGACCAGCGCACCGTCGCGTTGACCGTCGTCACCAACGTCGCCAACACCTGGTTCACCGCGCTCGCGCTCGCCGACCGGCTGGCATTGGCGAAGCGCAACGTCGCGGACAGGGAGCAAACCCTCGCGGTGATTCGTGGCCGATTGCAGGTGGGAACCGCCAGTGCGCTCGACGTCGCCAATCAGGCGACCCTCGTCTCCGGCGAGCAGGCCACGATCCCGAACTTCCAGAGCCAACTGGAGCAGGCCGTGATCAGTCTGGGCATCCTGGTCGGTGAGCCGCCGGAACGGGTTACCGTTCGTCCCGGTACGCTGACCGCGCTGACCCTGCCGGAGGTTTCCCCCGGCCTGCCCTCGGCGCTGCTGGAGCGGCGGCCGGACGTCGCCTCGGCGGAGGCGCAGTTGACGGCGTCGGGGTTCGATGTGACGACCGCGCGCACCGCGTTTTATCCGGCGGTCAATCTGACCGGATCGGCTGGGTTCGAGGCGGCGGCGCTGAACGCGCTGATCTACCCGGGCGGCTTCATCGCTTCGCTGGCCGCCGGGTTGACCGCGCCGCTGTTCGACGGTGGCGCGTTGCGCGGCGCGCTGGAGCAGGCGAGGGGGCGTCAGGCCGAACTGCTCGCCGATTACCGTAAAGCCGTGGTGCAGGCTTTCACCGACGTGGACATCGCGCTGACCGCCTGGCGCCATGGCTCCGAGCAGGAACAGTTACAGCGCGTCGCGGTCGATACCGCCCGGCAGGCCGCGACGATCGCGCGCCAGCAGATGCTCGCGGGCACCGCCGATGTCACCGCCGTGCTGACGGCCGAGGCGGCGCTGTTCACCGCGGAAGATACCTTGGCCCAGGTGCGCCTGGCGCGGGTGCAGGCGCTGTTGAATTTGTATAAGGCGCTTGGCGGGGGCTGGAAGAAATCGGACGCGGAGAAGTTTCCTGGACTGTCGCCAGGCATGCTACAAGGCGGCGTGGCGCTGCCGGTTGGCGGCAATCGCTGAGCCGTCGCGGCGCGCCGCCGGTTGCGTCCGGGCCAAAATCCATGAGGGCGCGCCCCGGCCTGACGCGCCTGGCCTACGCGCCCGGCCTGACGCGCTCGGCCTGACGCGCTCGGCTGAAACCATGGCCGGGACGACGCCATCGCGGTTCAGACCGCGGCAAACGTGCCCGCCTGAACCAAGGGCGGCGGAAACAGGGGGCCGAGGCAACGCGGCCAAAGCCAGGTGCGGAATGACAGGGAGTATCGATGGACGCGCTGACCCGGGAGCCTGAACTCGCGCCGCCGCCCAGCCGGGCGCGCCGGTGGTTGCTGGCGCTGTTGTGCGTCGTCGTGACCGCGGCGCTCGGCGCCGGGATCTGGCGCTGGCCGGTGGCGCCGCGCGAAGACAAGGCGGCGCGCGCGCGGGAGGCCAATCAGGTCATCCCGGTCGTGGCCGCCGCCGCCGTCACGCGCGACATGCCCGTCTGGCTCGACGGACTGGGCACCGTGCAGGCGTTTCAGACGGTGACGGTGAAGTCCATGGTCGATGGACCGTTGACCGACGTCGCCTTCAAGGAGGGCCAGACCGTTCATTCCGGCGAGGTGCTGGCGCGGATCGATCCGCGTGTCTACCAGGCCGCGCTCGACAACGCGGCGGCGAAAAAGGCGCTGGACGAGGCGACGCTCGCCAATGCCCGGTTGGACCTCGCGCGGTATCAAAAGCTGGTGGTGACCAATTACGCGACCCAGCAACAGGCGGACACCGCGAAGGCGACGGTCGCGCAGTTGGAGGCGCAGGTCCGGCAGGACCAGGCGCAGATCGATACGGCGCAGACTCAGTTGAGCTACACCACGATCACCTCGCCGCTGGACGGCACGGTCGGCATGCGACTGGTCGATAAGGGGAACATCGTGCACGCGGCCGACACCGGCGGATTGGTGATGATCACGCAACTGCGACCGATTTCCGTCGTGTTCAATTTGCCGCAACAGACGCTGCCCCAGGTGGCCGCGGCACAGACGGCGAGCGGTCCGTCCGGGCCGGAGACGGTGGCGTATACGCAAGGGACTGATGCCGGTCGCGGCAAGCCGCTCGACACCGGCACGCTGACGGTGCTCGACAATCAGATCGATCCCACCACCGGGACGATCAAACTGAAAGCGACGTTTCCGAACAAGGACGGCACCCTGTGGCCGGGCGGTTTCGTGGGCGTTCGCCTACGCATCGACACCGTGCGCGACGCGACGGTGATCCCCCAGGCGGCGGTGCAGCGCGGTCCGCGCGGGAGTTTTGTCTACCTCGTCGATCAGGACAACGTCGCGCACCGGGAGAACGTCACCATCGGCTATGAGGACGATCTGGGCTCGATCGTGACCAGCGGCGTCAGGCCGGGCGATCGGGTGGTGGTGGACGGTGCGTCGCGGCTGACCGACGGCGCGAAGGTATCGCTGGTCGCGCCCGACCAGGAGCCGGCGGTCGATATGCAACCGGCCGGCGGCGCCAGGGACGCGGCAGCGGGGCGCGCCGTAAGGTGGGACGGGGCCAGGGGGTTTCGGAAAAAGGCGGGCGAGTCGCGCCGCTTCACACGGCTCCGGTCGAGCGGCGCGGCCGATGAGCATCTCCGCCCCGTTCATCGCCCGGCCGATCGCCACCTGGCTGCTGGCCCTCGCCATCCTGCTGTCGGGCGGGCTGGGGTATCACTGGCTGCCTGTCTCGGCGCTGCCCGAGGTCGATTTTCCAACCATTCAGGTGGTGACCCAACTGCCCGGCGCCGGACCGGAAACGGTGGAGACGCTGATCACCGCCTCGCTGGAGCGGCAGTTCGGGCAAATTCCCGGCCTCGTCACCATGACCTCGCAAAGCGCCGAGGGTACCAGCCAGATCACCCTGCAATTTCAACTGGGCCGATCGATGGATTCCGCCGCGCAGGACGTGCAGGCGGCGATCAATGGCGCGGCCGGCACGTTACCCGCGTCGCTGCCGTATCCGCCGACCTATTCCAAGGTCAACCCGGCGGACGCGCCGATCCTGACGATGGCGTTGACCTCGGATACGCGTCCGGTGGATGTCGTATCGGACGCGGCGGACACCATGTTGCAGCCGAAACTGGCCGAGATCGATGGGGTTGGGCGCGTGACCGTGCAGGGCACGATGCGTCCGGCGGTGCGCATTCAGGTCGATCCCGCTCGTCTCGCCGGGTATGGGCTGGCGATGGAGGATGTGCGCACCGCCATCACCAACGCCAACGTGAATGGCGCGAAAGGCGGCTTCGACGGTCCGCGGCTGGCATTCTCTCTGGGCGCGAACGATCAACTGGGGGACGCGGCGGCCTATAAGGATCTGGTGATCGCCTGGCGCGATAACGCCCCGGTTCGGCTGTCCGATCTGGGCCGCGTGGTCGCCGGCGTGGAGAACGCGCGGGTCGCCGCCACCTACGACGGCAAACCGGCGGTCGTTCTGGACATCCAGCGTCAGCCCGGCGCCAACATCGTGCGGACCGTGGAGGCGGTGAAGCAGGAACTGCCCCGGTTGCGGCGGGCAATGCCCAGCGGCATCCGACTGACGATCGTGAGCGACCGCACTGAAACGATCCGCGCCTCGGTCGCCGATGTGCAATTCACCCTGCTGCTGTCCGTGGTCCTCGTCGTCGGCGTGATCTTCGTCTTTCTGCGCTCGGTGCGCGCCACCATCATTCCGGCGATCGCGCTGCCGTTGTCGCTGATCGGTACCTTCGGGGTGATGGACCTGCTGGGCTTTGGCCTCGACAATCTGTCGCTGATGGCGCTGACCGTGGCGACCGGCTTCGTCGTCGACGACGCCATCGTGATGATCGAGAACGTGGTCCGTTACATCGAGCAGGGCATGCGCCCGTTGCAGGCGGCGTTCCGCGGCGCGAGCCAGATCGGCTTCACCATCGTCTCGCTGACCGTGTCGCTGATCGCGGTGTTCATTCCGCTGCTGTTCATGACCGGCGTGGTCGGACGGCTGTTCAACGAGTTCGCGGTCACGCTGTCGGTGTCGGTCATCGTGTCCGCCGTGATCTCGCTGACCCTGACGCCGATGATGTGCGGGCGGCTGTTGCGGCCCGCGGCGGAGGAGCATCCGACCGGGTTCGCGCGCTGGACCGAGCGTGGGTTTCTTCGGCTGCTCGCGGGATACCGGCATTCGCTCGACTGGTCGTTCCGCCATCAGGGGTTTGTCCTGCTGGTGGGACTGGCGACTCTGATCGGCACGACATGGCTGTACATCATCATCCCGAAGGGGTTTCTGCCGCGGCAGGATACCGGCGTGCTGGTCGCGGTGACGGAGGCCGGCGCAAAGCATCTCGATCCCGAAACTCGACCGGCTGCAAACCGAGATGGCGCGTATCGTGCGGCAGGATCCCGCCGTGACCGGCGTGGTCTCGTTCGTGGGCGCCGGCACGATCAACGCCACGCCGAATACCGGGCGGCTGACGATCGCGTTGAAGCCGCCCGGTCAACGAGATCGCGCCGACGTGGTGATCGCCCGCTTGCGCCGCGCGGTGGCGGGCATTCCTGGGCTGGTGGCGTTCATTCAGCCGGTGCAGGACATTCAGATCGGCTCCCGCCTGAGCCGCACGCAATTCCAGTACACACTGATGGATACCGACGCGGATGTGCTCGCGCTGTGGGCGCCCAGGTTGAGGGCGAAGCTGGCGAGTTTGCCGCAAATGCGGGATGTGGCGTCGGATCAGCAGGACGAAGGCTACCGCACCAACATCGTGGTCGATCGCGACGCGGCGATGCGGCTGGGCGTGCCGATGCAGGCGGTCGAGGACACGCTGTATGATTCGTTCGGCCAGCGTCAGGTCTCGACGATTTTCGGCCAGGCCAATCAGTACCGCGTGATTCTGGAGGCCGATCCGGCCTGGCAACAAAATCCGGACTTCCTCGAGTTGCTGCGGGTGCCGGGGACGGCTGTATCGCCGACCGCGGTGCCGACCGGAATGACGACGTTCGTGCCTGTCAATCAGGTGCCGCTGTCGGCGATCGCCCGCATCGAGAAGACCGTCGCGCCGCTCGTCGTCACGCATCAGGAACAATTCCCCGCCGTAACGCTCAGCTTCAACGTGGCACCGGGCTATTCGCTCGGCGACGCGGTGGGCGCGGTCGCCCAGGCGGAGCGGGACATCGGGATGCCGGAGACGATCAGCGGCAACTGGTCCGGCGACGCGGCCGAGTTCCGCCGGTCGCTGGCGTCCGAGCCGTGGCTGATCCTGGCGGCTGTCGTGGTGATCTACATCGTGCTTGGGCGTGCTGTACGAGAGCTGGATCCATCCGGTCACGATCATTTCGACGTTGCCCTCGGCGGGGATCGGCGCGCTGGCGGCGCTGATGATCTGCGGCATCGATCTGTCGCTGGTGGCGCTGGTCGGGATCGTGCTGCTGATGGGCATCGTCAAGAAGAACGCCATCATGATGGTGGATTTCGCCCGCGACGCGCAGCGGCTTCAGGGCGCCTCGCCGCACGACGCGATCCGTGAAGCATGCCTGTTGCGGTTCCGGCCGATCATGATGACGACGATGGCGGCCTTGCTTGGCGCGCTGCCGCTGGCGTTGGAGCACGGCGCGGGGTCCGAGTTGCGTTATCCGTTGGGCGTGACGATCGTCGGCGGCCTGCTGCTGTCGCAGTTCCTGACGCTGTACACGACACCGGCGATTTATTTGGCGTTCGAGCGTTGGCGCGCGGCGTGGTTCGGCGACCGCGCGGTGGAAGCGGAGGCCTGATGGGCTTTTCCGCGATCTTCATCGCTCGTCCGGTCGCCACGATCCTGCTCGCGATCGGGCTGTTCCTGGCGGGCGGGATCGCGTATCAGTTTCTGCCGGTCGCGGCGCTGCCGTCGATCGACATTCCGACCATTGTCGTGTTCGCCAGCCGGCCCGGCGCCGATCCCGAAACGATCGCGAACTCCGTCGCCGCGCCGCTCGAGCGCCGTCTGGGCGAGATCGGGGGCGTGACCGAGATCACCTCGATCTCCGCGATTGGTTACACCTCGATCATCGTCCAGTTCGACCTGTCGCGCGACATTCATTCGGCGGGAAGCGATGTGATGGCGGCGATCAACGCCGCGTCCGCCGATTTGCCCGCCGACCTGCCAATCCGGCCTTATTATCGCAAATTCAATCCGGCCGAGGCGCCGGTTCTGACGATCGCGCTGTCGTCCTCCACCTTATCGACGGCGAAGATTTACGATGCCGCCGATACGATTCTGGCACAGCGACTGTCGCGCGCCGATGGGGTCGCGCAGGTGCTGATCAACGGCGCGGACAAGCCGGCGATCCGGGTGCGGCTCGACCCGGTGCGGCTGGCCGCCGCCGGCCTGTCCGGCCAGGACGTGTTCAACGCGATCCGCGGCACCAATGTGCTCGCGCCGACCGGCGGCTTTCAGACCCCGGACACCGCCGAGACGATCGGCCTCAACGGGCAGATCTCGCAGGCCGAGGAACTGGCGCCGCTGATCATTCGCAGCAGTGCCACCGGAACGGTGCGGCTGTCGGACGTCGGGCAGGTGATCAACGGCAGCGCGGATTCCCGGATCGCCGCGTGGAACGGAACGCAATCGGCCGTGCTGCTGACGATCAAGAAGGAGGCCGGCGCGAACGTCATCGATACCGTTGACGGCATCAAGGAACTGATGCCGCGGCTCATGGCATGGCTGCCGCCGGACATTCAGGTCACCGTCATCTCCGATCGCACCACGACCATCCGTGCCAGCGTGCACGACGTGCGGACGACGTTGCTGATCAGCATCGGTCTGGTGCTGCTGGTCGTGCTGATCTTCATGCGCCGCCTGGTCGCGACCGCCGCCGCCGCCGTCACCGTGCCGCTGTCGATCTGCGGCACCCTGGTCGGCATGTGGTTCCTCGGTTTCCAGATCGACAATTTCTCCCTGATGGCACTGACGATTTCGGTTGGCTTCGTGGTCGACGACGCGATCGTGATGATCGAGAACATCATGCGCCTGATGGAACGCGGGGAGCCGCCGATGCGCGCGGCGATGCTGGGCGCGAAGCAGATCGGCTTCACCGTGATGTCCATCACGTTGTCGCTCGTCGCCGTCTTCATCCCGCTCATTTTCATGGGCGGCATCCTGGGACGGCTGTTCCACGAGTTCGCCATGACCCTGACCATGGCGATTCTGATCTCGGCGGTCGTTTCGCTGTCGATGACGCCGATGATTTGCGGACGCTTCCTGCGCGCCGGTCCGGTCAATGAATCGCACGGCTGGCTCTGGCGCGTCATCGACGCCGCCATCAACGGCACCACCCGGTTCTATGCCCGCACCCTCGGTTGGGCGCTGCGCCACCAATGGCTGCCGCTGATGGTCACGGTGCTGACCATCGTCTTGACCTTCAAACTTTACGCGATCGTGCCGAAAGGCTTCATGCCGGAGCAGGATACCGGCATTCTGGTCGGCTCGACGCTGGCCGATCCAGGGATTTCTTTCAAGGCGATGAGTGAGCGGCAGCGCGCCGCGGTCGCGGTGGTGCTGGCCGATCCGGCGGTCGCGAGCGTCGGTTCCTGGATCGGCGTGTCGCAAGGCTGGAATTCGATGAACCGCGGTTGGTTCGATGTCAGCCTGAAACCGATGGCGGAGCGCAAGGTGACATCCGAGCAGGTGATCGACCGGCTGCGTCGGACATTGCGGCGGATCGGCGGGATCCAGACGTTCATGTTCGCGGCTCAGGACCTGCGCGGCGGTGGCCGACAGGGCGGCGCGCAGTACCAGTACGCGCTGGTCGCGCCGGACGTGAGCGAACTGCGCGAATGGGCGCTGAAGCTGGAAGATCGCATGAAGCAGATCCCAGGTCTCACGGACGTGACCTCCGACCAGGATCGGGCCGGACCGCAGGTGAATATCGTCATCGACCGCGACGCGGCCGACGCGCCTTGGGGTCAGCACGGTGGCGATCGACAATGCGCTGAACAATGCCTATTCGCAACGGCAGCTTTCGACGATTTATACCCAGCGCAACCAGTACAAAGTGGTGCTGGAAATCGATCCGGCGTTGCAGGTCGATCCCTCGTTGCTTGACCGTATCTATATCGGAGCGACCAACGGAACCCAGGTCCCGCTGTCGCAGGTCGCGCGGTTCGAGCGCGGGACGTCGACGCTCGCGGTGCGGCATCAGGGCCAGTACCCCGCCGCCACGCTCAGCTTCAATCTCAAGCCGGGTTTCGCGCTCGGCGATGCGCAGAAGGCGGTGCGAGCAGGCGACGCTCGATCTGCGCATGCCCGACGAGGTGCGCGCGGAGTTCGCCGGCAACGCGCAGTTCTTCCAAAAGACGTTGGCGACGCTGCCGCTGTTGATCGTCGCCGCGCTGATCTCGATCTACATCGTTCTGGGCGTGTTGTACGAAAGCTGGCTGCATCCGCTGACCATCATGTCCACCTTGCCGTCCGCCGGCGTGGGCGCGTTGCTCGCGTTGCTGATCACCCATACGGACCTGACGATCATGGGCGACATCGGCATCATCCTGCTGATGGGCATCGTGAAGAAGAACGCCATCATGATGATCGATTTCGCGCTGGAGGCGGAACGGTCAACGTGGCGCTGACGCCGTTGCAGGCGATTCAGGAAGCCTGTCTGGTGCGCTTCCGCCCGATCATGATGACGACATTGGCGGCGCTGTTCGGGGCCTGTACCGCTGGCTTTCGCGTTCGGCACCGGCGCGGAGTTGCGGCAGCCTCTGGGGATCTCGATCATCGGCGGATTGCTGGTCTCGCAGGTGCTGACGCTCTACACGACGCCGGTGGTCTGGCTGGCGTTGGAGCGTTTGGCGGGACGCCGGAAAGCGATCATCGGCACCGCGCCGGCGGAGTGACTGGCGGAGCAAATCCGCATCGGGTCGCCATGGTCACGTCCGGACCGATCGAGGCGATGCCATGACGGTGTCGCAACGGTGCGGCCTGAGCGAGAACCGCTTCTGGCGCCACGACATCACAGTGTCGTGACAACGCCATCCAGCACCAACGCGGCCCCGATCAGCGCCAGATGCGAAAACGCCTGCGGGAAATTGCCCAGTTGCCGGCACCCCTCGTGATCGTATTCCTCCGCCAGCAATCCGACATCGTTGCATAGCGCGAGCAAACGTTCGAACATCTCGATCGCTTCGTCCTGACGGCCTTGCAACGAAAGATTGGACACGTACCAAAAGCTGCACGCGAGAAACGTTGCCTCGCCCGGAGGCAATCCGTCGTTGGTTTCGTGCGTCAGATACCGGCGGATCAGCCCACCCGCCATCAGCTCGCGGCCGATGGCATCGACCGTGCTTCGATCCGCGGATCATCCGGCGGCAGAAAGCCGATCAACGGCAGCAGCAGCAGGCTGGCATCCAGATTGTCGCCGTCCAGCGTCTGGGTAAACGCGCCGACCGACGCATTGTAGCCGCGCTGGCAGACACAGGTGAAAATCTCCTCTCGCACCCGACGCCAACGCTCCAACGGGGCGGGCAGGGCATGCTCCTCGGCGGAGCGGATCGCGCAATCGAGGGCGGCCCAGGCCATGGCTTTGGAATAGGTGAACTGTTGCGGGCCGCCGCGGACTTCCCAGATGCCTTCGTCCGGTTCCTTCCAGATCAGAACGAGGTGTTCGATCAGCGTGCGCCGCATGCTCCAATGCGCGCGTGCCGTGACGAATCCGAGTTCGATTTCGCGGCGAAACGCCAGTTCGATCTCGCCGAATACGTCGAGTTGGTGTTGCTCCATCGCGGCGTTGCCGATCCGCACCGGTTGCGAGGCCTCGTAGCCGGCGAGCCAATGAATTTCACGCTCCGGGATCCAACGCTCGCCGCCGAGGCCGTAGAGCGACTGCAATTGCTCGGGCGTACCGGCCACCGCGCGGCGCAGCCAGTTGCCCCACTCGCCCGCTTCGTCGCGATGCCCGGCGTTGGTCAAAGCGAGCAAGGTAAAGCTCGAATTGCGCGGCCAGCAAAACCGGTAGTCCCAGTTGCGGATGCCGCCGACGTATTCGGGCAGCGAGGTCGTTACGGCGGCGGCGATCCCGCCGGTGGCGCGATCGGTCAGCGCCTTCAGCGTCAGCAGGGAGCGGCGCACCGGCGCGCGCCATCGCCCGTGGTAGGTCGACCGATCCGACCACTCCCGCCAATGTGCTTCGGCTTCCCGCAGGTCCTGGTCGGGGTCGGGCGCATCGGGCGGCGTCAGGTGCGACGGGGCGTGGGTCAGGCTGAACCGGACGCGCTCGCCGTCCCGCACGGTGAACTCCGACACCGTGGTCATGTCCTTGGCCCAGAGCGGGACCTCGGAGCGCACGACGACCTGCTCGGCCCCACAGACCGCGCGGATGCCGTGCCCGTCCCGCAACCGGGTGACCCAGGGGACCGAGATGCCATAGTCGAAGCGCAGCACGAGTTCGAGGGCGCACGGCACCGTGCCCCGGCGGCCCTCGACGATGCGAACGACATTCGATTGCTCGATGGTCATGAAATCGATCAGGGCGACAATGCCATCCGCTGTCTCGAACTCGGTCTCAAGCACCAGGGTGTCGCCGCGGTAGTGGCGCGTCGTCCGGGTGACGACGCCGGCCGGGGCGATGCGCCACAGCCCGTTCTGGCGTGTTCCGAGCAGAGCGGCGAAGCACGCGGCATCGTCGAAGCGCGGCAGGCATAACCAGTCGATGGAGCCGTCCTTTGAAACCAGGGCCGCCGAATGGCAGTCGCCGATCAGCGCGTAGTCTTCAATTCGCGCCATGGCCGCTCTACCCGGCCGCTCGCGACGTCACGCGCGCTGAGTTCAGTCCGCCTGACCCCGGATCCGCTGTCCGCCATGGCCTGGACAGGCGCAGGCGCCACCCGGCGGTGTATCCTGCACCAACGGGCAGACATAAGCTCCCGCCCGGCAGGACTGCGCGGCGGCCGGCACGGGACCCATCGAAGGCGTGTAGCCGCCCTCCGGCGGGCCGTAGCTTCCGGGCGGGCCGTAACCTCCAGGCGTGGCGTAACCGGATGAACTGTCGTCGCGCGGCGGGCTCAGGCTCTGCGGCTGCGTGGTCCGCGGCACGAAGCCCGGCGGCGTGTAGCTGAAGCCGGTGGCCGGCGGCGCATACGCCGCGGGCGGCGGGTAGGAAGGATAATACGGCGGGTAATAAACCGGCGGCGCGACCACCACCGGCGGAAAGAAGAACGGCACCCCGATCCCCACGAATATCCGCGCCTGGGCATGGCCCGCCATGATCCCGCACAGCGCCACCAACGCGAGCGAACCACGGATCATCGACGCTCGAAAGCCTGGTGAACGCATGAGGATCATGACTACCTCCAACAGCGGGCCGTATAGCAGGAATGTGTCTCGATTGAGTCGAAAATCGCACGGACTGTATCAGGTGGGCCACGATGTCTTTGATCCAAACTGAAATCAATCGAGCGGAACCCCAATGGTCCGGCTCGCGAACTCGATGTAGCGCAGGCACGCCATGCGGTCGTTCGACGCCAGCGCGGTGATGGCGTCTGAGATCTGCCGTACCGCGAGATTGTGGCTCGGCACGCTTTCCTGGCCAGCATCCACCGAGCGGTCGAGCAGCCGGGTTTGTGCCATCTCCAACGCGGCGCGGGCCTCGCCGTTCCGGCCGGCCGCGAGCGCGCCACGCGCCGCGCGCAGGAAGTCGGCTGGCGAGGCCTCGGCCGAGAGCGGCGGGGTTGGCAGACGGGTCGAGACGAGCGGGGGAGCGGGCCACGCGGTCGACGATTGCGCGGGGTGTTGTTCCGGGGACTGGTCGGGCGTTCGCGCCGGGGACGTCCCCGGCGATGCCGCCAGGCTGGCCGGGGTCGCCGCCGGATGGGGCAGCGCGAGCGGGATCGGTGTCAGCGGGTTTGCCCTGCCTGCCGGCGCGTCGAGGATCGGCGCGCCAGCGGTCGGCATCCTGGCGCCTGGAGGCCTTGAGGACGCGGCGGTCCCGTCACCTTGGCCGGACATCGACGCGGGTGCCGGTGCCGCGCCGGGTGGCGGCAGCGGGACCGCGGTGACGGTGCCAAGGTCGGGCTCAGGGGCCGCCATGGACGGGCCCGGGGCTGGCTCGGGTGGGATGGCCGGCGTCCCCGTGGCGTCCGGCGCGACAGGGGTGGGCGGGGGCAGCGACCGAGGCATGATCGGCCCCAGCACGGACGGTGTCCCGGTATCCGGCCCGACATCGGGCCCGGCATTCTGCGCGAGACCGGGGTTGGCCGGGCCAACGGCGAGCAAAAGCACGGATAAAACCAACAAACGCATGTTCGACATCCCAAAGCGCGTCACGCCAGTCGCATCCCGTGACCGAATTGCCGACGCACGGCCAAACCACCGGAGCACCGTCATCGAAGGCCCCGGCGCGTCAGTCGCACGCCCGACGGCGTTTGGCCAGGTCGGCCGCCGGCGAGAGGCCGCACCCGCGCGTTTGGGATTCCGGCATGTCATGCCCCACCCAACCCGGCGAGGTAGTGGACCGCATGGTGCCGCGACCACACGTCATCATCCTCAACGGCGTGGGCAGCGTCGGAAAAACCTCGACCGCCCGGGCGTTGCGGACGATGACCGCCGGACCGTTCCCGCACGTCGCCATGGACGCCTTTATCGACATGCTGCCGGAGAGCATGTTCGGTCACCCGGACGGATTGATCTTCGAGACAATTCAGGACCGAGGAAGGCCATCGACCATCATCAGGTCTGGGCCCGTCATGGAGCGTTGCATGCGTGGCATGCGTCATGCCGTCGCGGCCATGGCGGCACAGGGGGACGACCTCATCGTGGACGAGGTGATGATCGGAGGACAGCAACAGCACGAATACCGTACTCTGCCGCGGCGATCGGACATTCGTTTCGTGGGTTTGTTCGCGTCGCGCGATGTGCTCGAAGCGAGGGAACGGGCGCGCGGCGATCGGCGGCCGGGGCTCGCGCGCTGGCAGTATGATCGCGTTCACCGCGATATGATTTATGATCTGGAGATCGACACCACGGCGACCACTCCCCCGCGGAACGCGCGAAAAATTCGCGATGCGTTTGGGCTGTGACCGGCAGGATCGACATCCAGCACCGGATGATCACCGCCAGCGCCGATGAAACCACAGCCATTGGCCGGGGTGTTCGCGGACCCACCCTTCGACGATGTCGTTGATCATCTGCGTTGCCGCCACCACATCGATACGGTCCGACGCGTCGCGCGGCAACGTCAGCGGACCCACGCCATTGATGGTGAACCCGCCGTCCGGACGACGGATCACCCGGACCCCAACCACCGGACAGTCGAAATGCCGGGCGAGGCGGGCGATCGCCGGATTGGCCTTGCATCGCCGGCCGAAAAACGTGATGTCCACGCCACGGGAAAAATGCTGATCCGTCAGCATCCCGACATGCTTGCCCGCTGTCAGCGCGCCCGCCATCTCGATCGGGGCCTGATTGCGGGTACGTATCAACTGCCCCATCGACGCCGCGCGAATGCGCTGGATCTCCCGCGCCACGATCGGATTGTTCGGCATGCGGTAGACGACGGCGGAATCCATCATGTACGCCGGCGGCGCCAGCGCCGCGAGTTCCCAGTTCGCCAGATGCGCCGAGAAGCACAGCGCCGGTTTGCCGTCGGTCAGCAGATCGATGAACAGCGCCACGTCGTCGGACTGGATGCGGCCCTCATGAGGGTGCGACGGATCGAAATCCCAGAGTTCGTTCAGATGCACATACTCGCCCGCGACCCGGCCCAGATTGTCCCACTCCTGTTTCAGCGTGGCGTCATGCCAGGCTTTGTCTTTCTCGGGAAACGCCGCGCGGATGTTGGCGAGGCCGACCCGATGCACCGGCAACCACGGCCCGACCGTGCGTGCCACCGCGGCGCACAACGCGGGTGCGCGCTCCGGCCCAAGGCGGCGCATCAGCGCGAACAGCACGAGCACGATACCGCCGACGATCCCGTCGGCGACCCGAAGCAGCCAGCGTTTCATGCGCCGGATCAAAGTTCCACGAGGATTTTTCCGAACACGTCGCGCCGGCCCAAACGTTCCACTCCGGCGCGGAACTCGTCCAGCGGATAGACGGTGTCGATCACCGGCGTGACCCCGCTGGCGATACGCTCCAGCGCGCGGGAGAGCGCCGAGATCGGTGAGCCGAACGAACCGATGATACGATACTGCTGTTGAAACAACTGCATCAGGTTGATCGTCGCCGTCGGCCCCGACGTGGCGCCGCAGGTCACCAGCCGGCCGCCTCGTTTCAGGCAAAGTAACGAACCTTGCCACGTATCCGCGCCGACATGCTCGAACACGACATCGACGCCCTTGCGGCCGGTGAGCTTGCGGGTCACGCCTTCGAACCGGTCCTCGCGGTAGTTGATGACGTGATCGGCGCCCAACGCCCGAACCCTGTCCGCCTTGTCCGCGCTGCCGACCGTGGTGATCACGGTGCAGCCGATGGATTTGGCGACCTTCACCGCGATGGTGCCGATGCCGGAGCCGCCGGCATGCACCAGCACGGTTTCCCCCGGCTCCAACGCCGCGTTGTCGAACAGCATGTGCTCGACCGTCGAATAGGCCACGGTGACGCAGGCGGCGTCTTGCATCGCGACACCGTCGGGGATCTTCACCACCAGCCGGGCCGGATGATTGGTCAGGTCCTGAGCCCAGCCATCGACGTGAAAGCCGCGAATGCCGCGCACGTTTTCACAGAGATTGTCGCGGCCGCGTAAGCATTGCCGGCAGGTGCCGCAGGTATACGCGGAGAACGGCACGACGCGGTCGCCCGGCGCGACATTGGTGACGCCATCGCCAATGGCGACCACCTCGCACGCCGCCTCGGCGCCGACCGACAATGGGTAAAGACGTTTCGCGAACGCCATGCCGCGCAGGCCGAACACGTCGATGTGGTTGATGCCGACGTAGCGGACGCGCAGTCGCACTTCGCCAGGACCAGGCGGCGGGGGTGGATCGATCTGACGCAGCGCGAGTTCCTTATCGGACAGCATCTGCAAAGCGCGGATCCGGGTCATTGGGCGGTCATGCTCGTTTCGACGGCGCCGACGCCGGAGAATTCGCAGCGGATCCGATCGCCCGGCCGGATCGGGAATTGCCGCGTGAACGAACCGCTCATGATGATGTCGCCCGCTTTCAGCGAGCGGCCAAATTCGGACAACTTCGCCGATAGCCAGACCAGCGAGTTCAGCGGATGGCCGAGCACCGCGTCGCCCGTTCCCGTCGCCGCCGTCTCGCCGTTGATGATAACTCGCGCCTCGACCGTCTCCGGTCGCGCGGGAAGCGGTACCGGCGCGCCCAGAACGACCGTCTTCTGTTGCGCGTTGTCAGCCAGCGCGAGCGCCAGTTGCTCGGTCAGATTGCCGCGGGTCTCGATGATCTCCAGCGAGGGGTGCACGGCTTCCACCGCGGCGCGCGCCTCGTCCCGCGTGATGCTGCCCGAAAGATCCTTGCCAAGCCGCAGGCACAGTTCATTCTCGAACCCTGGGCTGATCAGGTCGGCGGGCGCGAACACATGTCCGCTCGGGCGGGATTCCAAAATGCAGCCGAACACCGGTTCGTGCACGTTGAACTGCTGCTGGATCGCCTGCGAGGTCAGGCCGACTTTCCAGCCGATCTGCCGCTCCCCGGCGGCCAACCGCCGCGCCATGATGCCGAACAGCACCTCATACGCCTGGTCGTTGGTCAGCTTGTCCCGCCATGCGGCGGGAAACCACTCCCCCCGGGCGCGGGCGGCCCAGAACGAGTCGATGGCGGCTGGTGCGTCGAAACCGGACATTTTCACATTCCCCGCGGGCACGATGGTTGGAGGGGGAGGGGATAAGGGCGCGGACGGAAATGGCAAGCCCTTGCGACAACGCACCCGAGGTCGCGTGTCGCCGGCGGCTCCGAAAGCGACGCCAACGTCGCCACGACGAAATCTCGGCGTCTCGGCGATGGTCCGGCGGCTCATCGGCGTCCTCCCGATATTCGCGGGTCAATCCTGGCGGCGCCGCGACCTATTCGCGGGACGCGGCGGAACCGAAGCGCTCCGGCGACGTTCCCGTGAGCGCCATCCGCCTGATGTCGGGCTGAGTTCCGGTTGCCATCGTCATTGGAACTCCAGGCCGTGCCATCGCCACCGCCGACCAAGAGAGCCCATGATGAACATTCATCTCGACATTACGCTGCTGCAACCGCTGATCGCACTGATCGCGGGGCTGCTGATCCTGATCGTGCCGCGCCTGTTGAACTATGTGGTCGCGCTTTACCTGATCCTCATTGGGATCAGCGGGCTGTGGCCGCATTTGCTGCTGATGCGCTGAACCGCGTCACCCGGTCTGGCGCAACGCCGCGCGGCCCGAACAGGCGACTCCGCTGATCCGCAGGCCTTCCGCGAAATGGTCCTGATCGGCCCGCCGCTCCAGCGGGAACGCATCGATGCATCGTTCGATCGTCAGGTCCGGCTCGATCGCGAGCAGGCGGCGCAGCACCACGCCGGTCTCCTGATCGCGTCCGAGGTGACCGAGCGCGGCCAGATACAACTTGTATCCCGCGGTGTAAGACGGATTGAGTTGAGTGACCGCGCGTCCGACCGATAACGCGGCCTGATAGTCGCGCTTCAACAAATGCACGACGCCGAAAAGTCCATCGAACATGAAGGAGTACGGGTCGAGTGGCGACAGCGCCTTGTATCGGCCGTAGCGCCGTTCGGCCTCCTTGATGTCGCCAAGGAGGACGTGCGTGATCGCGGACAACGCCCAGGCGGCGGCGAGATTGGGGTTGAGGTCGAGCGCGCGGTCATGCAGCGCGGCGGCCTCATGCGGGTTGTGCTCGATGAAGGCGCGCACGTGACCGGCGACGGTGAACACGGCAGCGGAACACGGATCCAGCACGATCGCCCGCTCCGCCAGGCTGGTCGCGGTGGCTCCGGCTTCGCACGGATTGGTACTCCATCCCTGACTGATCAGCAGCACGTGCCAGGCGGCGTACCAGGCGTGCGCGGAGGCATGATCGGGCTCCGTCGCGATCGCGCGCGCCAGCAGGTCTCCGGCGTGCATGAAACCGTCTTGTTCCAGCCGCGTGATGAGCGGGACCGAGCGCAAAATCAGTTGGTAAGCGGAATTGCAGGCCTCCGGGCGCGCCGCGACGCGCTTCGCCTGGATCAGCAGCATGACCGGATCGATTTGCGCGGCTACCTCACTCGCGATGTCTTCCTGGACCGCCAGCAGATCGTCAGCGACACGGTCGAACCGTCGTGCCCACACCACCTGATTGTCGGCCCGCAGGTCGAGCAGCCGTAACGTGATGCGCAGCTTGTTCCGGCTGCGCTGGATGGCGCCGTCGAGAATGAAATCGATGTTACCGCCGGCGTGCTTCAGCACCGAACCGTCGGCGCCGTCCCTGGCGAACCGCGCGAGCGAATTCACTGAGATCACCGACATCCAGCGAAATCGCGACAACGCGGTGGTGATTTCGTTGGCCAGGCTCGGACCGAGCCAGGCGATGTCGTCCGGCAGTCCGACGCAGCGCATCGGTAGCACGCCGACCCGCGCCCCGGCGCGCGGCAGCACGTCGTCCGGCGCGACGGTCTCGGCGGCGGGGGCCGCGACCGCGGGTTCCGGCAACGGCCGGGGGGGCCGCGGCGGCAGGCGCTTGCTCGACGGGCCGCGGATCTGGTTGAGCAGCGCCTGGGTTTCCTGCGAGGGCGTGGCATCGAGCATTTCCGCCAGCACGGCGCGGCACCGGTCATAGGCCTGAATGGCCATGCCGCGTTCACCGCGCGCCGCGTGCGCGCGCATCAGCGCCCGCCATGCTTCCTCGTGCGAGCGATCGATTTGCAACAATCGCTGCGCTGCCGGAATAACCGTGACGGCGTCGGTCTGCTCGCGCAATACCGCCTCTCCCATGCCGCGGGCGCGGTCGCGCAGGCGTTCCCGCTCACCGGTCAGCCAAATATCGAACGCCGGATCGATCCCCTCCAGATCTTCGAGCAGATCACCGTCCAGCAACGACAGCGCGGCGGGCCGGAACGTGGCCGCCCGCATGATCTCATCGACATCGACCCAGATAACGCCCGGCACGAGCGCCAGTTGATCGCGAGTGACCCGCAGGATCTCCGTTTTCGCCGGCGCGAGCGCCCGCAGCAGCAACTGGATTTCCTGCCGTAACGAAGCGCGGGCCTGTTCTTCGGGCCGCCGGCTCCAGAGCAGTTCGGCGAGGCGGCCGCGCGACGCCGGGCGCGGTGCCGACAACGCGACGGCCGCCAGCAGCGCGCGCGTCTTGCGTCCGGTCGGCAGGACGCTTTCATTTGAAACCGTCCAGGCGTCCATGTGGCCGGCCAAACGAAGCCGAACCACGACGGGCGTGTTTATTTCCGCTGAAATCAGTCCGTTCGTGCCCGGGTCGAGCTGATCCCGGTTCGTGGCCCGCGCGCGGTCGACCGCGCGCAATTCCTCATAAACGGCCTTGGTCTGCTCGTGGGCGCTGAATTGATGCCAAACTTCGTCGCCAACGCGGAGCTGCGCTCGTTCATAAATCGTCCGGAGATCATCCGGCACGAGATACACCGCGAGGGCCGTCACGCAATCCATTTCCGAATATAACGACAAACCGATACGATGCCGTCTCGATCAATCAGAGCGATCCGGGCATCCGGCCAAAGGACGTTATTAAACTCAACCAACCACCATTTCCCTCTGACCTTTTAGTTCAAATACGACCACCGGAGAATTCACACAAGTTCTTTCATGGCGTCACGGCACAAAAATGGTCTCGGTGGTCCAGGGCGGTCGCGTGAAGATCATAAAATAGACAAATTCGCACGCCGGGCGAGAATGATCGGTTTCGATAATATACTCCGGGATCTTTCTGGAATTTAACGAGGTTCTGGTTATTTGTATCGGGTGGCGAGCCCGGGCCGGGGACCGGGGTTCTCGCGCCGACGAGCTCAATGAAAAGATTTACCGAATACTGGCAAAAACTCCCTGGAGTCTCATAAGTCAGCCCGGCGGGATCTCATCCCATCGCCGGGCGGCGTCTTCGGCCGCCGCCATCGCGCTCACGACGGAGGACGCGCGCCCGTGGCGGGAGGTTTCCTCGGGTTCACCCGGTCGCCAGACCGCCCAGTCCCAGCCGTCGCGGCGGGGCAGCGGCTCGACAATCAGCTTGTAACGAAGCCGGCCCGGTCGGGCCGCGACATCGGCGAACATCGCGTTCTCGGCCATTTGCCAAAGCACAAGTGCGTCGCGGTCGGACCTCTCCGGCGCGGGCGGGCGGGGCCGGAGACGAGCGCGACCGTTCTGAAGCCGTACCGACGTGGTCGAAACAGTGTCGTCCGTGGCCGCCTGTCCCGCCGGATCCGTCGGATCGGGGTCCGCGGACCAGGCGAAGGCGTCCGGCGCGGAGGCCGGATCCCGCGCATCGGTCCCCGGTGTGTCCAATCGCCCCGAAACCACGGGGGCCGGGACGTCCGCGGCGGGAAGATAAAGCCTGACCGTCGTGCCACTGTCCGGCGCGCTGTCGATGCTGATGTGGCCGCCGGACTGGCGCATAAACCCGAACACGAGGCTAAGGCCCAGACCGTTCCCCTCGACGGCGGGTTTGGTTGTGAAAAACGGCTCGAAGGCGCGTTCGATCACACGGTCCGTCATGCCCGCGCCGGTGTCGGTTACGCTCAGCAGTACTAGCGTCCCCTCGCGGTGCGCCCGTCCGGCGATGCGTCCGGCGATGCGTCCGGCGATGTCGCGTCATGGCGGTCGGGCGCGGTCTCGGGACCGAGATTGGCGTTCTGTGCCTCGATCGTCAGGCTGCCACCGTCCGGCATCGCCTCGCGCGCATTCGTGGCAAGGCACGCCAGCGCGCGCGCGAACTGGTCGGGGTCGATCCGAACCGGCCAGAGATCCGTCGGCAAATGTGTGCCGAACCATACCAAATCGCCCGCGATACGACGCAGCTGACCGGCCGCCGTTTGAATCAGATCGTGCACCGACACGGTGGCGGGCGCCAGCACGCGCCGTCCCGAAAAGTCGAGCAATTGTTGAATGAGACGCTCCTTTTCGATGGCTTCACCGAACGCGTCCCGGATCGGCTCGGCCAGAGTGGGTTCACAAATCGCATGCGTTCCGAGTTGCTCGAGTTGTCCATAGATCACCGTCAACAGGTCGTTGACCTCTTCGGCCAGGCCGCCAGCCAGATGACTGAGCGCCTCCATTTTCCTTGTCTGCTGGCTGAACTCCCGACTGGCGCGCGAATTCCCGTTCGGCGCGGCACCGCGCCAGCGTGACCTGGATCATCGCGTGCAGTTCGCGCTCGGAAAACGGCTTCAGCAGATAGCCGTATGGGTTCGTGGCGGCGGCCCGATCCACGATCGCGTCGCCCGAGTAAGCGGTCAGATAGATCACCGGAATATGATACCCGGGAGGGATCGCGGCGGCGGTGGCGATGCCGTCCATTTGACCCCCGAGGTTGATGTCCATCAGCACCAGATCCGGCGGTGCTTCCTCGATCCGGCGCAACGCCTGGTCGCCGCTGGTCACCACGATCGGCACATCGTAGCCAAGCGACGTCAGTTGCTGGCGCAGATGAAGGGCGATAATGCGTTCGTCCTCTACCACGAGAATGCGCGCTGGCGCCATGGCATGCTCCTTGCCTATTTGATCGGGAATTGTACCGAAATCCGTGTCGCGTCCGACCGATGGATCGACAGGGTGCCATCGATTTGCTGGCCGAGCATCCAGACCAGTTGCAAACCGAGCGTCTCCGTCGTCGCGATATCGAGGTCGTCCGGCAACCCACAGCCGTCGTCCGAGACGGACAGCAGCACCTCATTGCCCAGTTGCCGGGTCAGCGCGACGCGGATTTCGCCATGATCGCGGTTCCGGAACGCGTGTCTGAAGGCGTTGGTGATCAGTTCATTGACCATGAGGCCACAGGGGATCGCGATGTCGATCGGCAGGCGAACCGGCTCGACATCGACGCGAACGGTGATGCGATCCGTGTCGATGCCATAGGATTTGACCAGGATCGGCAGCAATGTGTCGATGAACAGCGCGAAATCCACGCGCGCGAAGTCTTGCGATCCGTACAGGGTCTGATGAATGAGTGCCATGGAGTGCACGCGGTTCTGGCTGTCGCGCAGCAGCTCCAGCGCGGCGGGATCGGAGATGCGCGCGGATTGCAAATTGAGCAGGCTGTACACAATCTGCAGGTTGTTTTTGACCCGGTGATGAATTTCACCCAGCAGAATATCTTTTTCCTTCAGCGCCGCGCGTATTCGTTCCTCTTCCTGCTTCCGGTGCGAGATATCCACGATGGCCGCCAGAACCATGGGGCCGTCGTCGGTCGTGATCGGATTGAGGCCGATCTCGACCGGGAATTCCTGGCCGTCCTTGCGCACCGCGCAGAGATCGCGGCCGATCACGCGTGACCCCGACCGCGGACGGGCGAAAAAGGCGGCGCGCAAACCGGCATGACGGTGGCGAAACCGCTCCGGTACCAGCAGTTCGACCGATTGCCCGCGAATTTCGTTGCGTGTGTAACCAAATACGCGCTCTGCCTGGGTGTTCACCATTTCCACCCGGCCGGCCAGGTTGACCATCACCATCGCGTTTGGCGCGGCTTCCACGATTTGTCGGAAGATACCGTCGAGATGAATACGATCCGGCACGTCGCAGATTCCCCAGTCCGAACAATGCTCGGTGCCAATGCGTCATGACGAATGGCACCGCGATGTCTGGGCCAACGCCGCCTCGCTCGCGTCCTATCGAAATTGATAAATATCAAATCCGTATATTGATGTCGGTCGCGGTGGCTTGTGGGTTTGTTAGCTGGTTTGTACGTCGAAGTCTCGTGCCGGCCGCAAGCGCTCCGTTATTATACCGTTAAAAACGAGCGAAATTGAACGCGGTCCGGGCCGCGCCCGTCACTCCCGCGCGAGGTGCGCGTGTCCGATGCCGTCACCATCCAGGATTTGATCGTCGTCCATCGTGACGGTGACGTTAACGAGCCTGCCGGTAAAGGCGAACGGTGCGTTGTAGTGCGATACCGGGGAACCGCGATCGCGACCGATATCCAGCCCGGACCAGGAAATGAAGTTGGCGAAACCCAATCCGGATGAAATCGTTCCCGCCGCCGCGCCATCGATCAATAGCGTGAACTCGCTCACGCCTGGACCTGTCGCCATGGTTGGTTTCGGCTCCCGCGATGTCCGGCGCACCCGCACGCCGAGGCGATGCTCGCCGGCTGGAACAACGCGGTCGGAAGTCACGATGACATGCTCGCCGCCGATGTTCATATCGTGCACCAGGCGGCCATCGCGCACATAAAGGCTATAGCCGGTGGTCGCGTCGCCGTGCGCGATCAGCACGCCCTCCGCGGCCGGTCCGACGTGCGCCAGTGCCTCGATGCGATAGCTTCGGCTGCGCACGTCCGGCGCCACCTCGGTCGGCACATGGCCCATCCCGGCGTGAAAGACATAGCGGGTGCGCGCGCCATGAAACCGTCGGGCGTTTTCGATGAAGCGTGGACCGAAACGATCGTCCAGCGGCAGGACTTTGTGGTTTTCCGCCTCGCGCCACCAAAGCGCGATCATCTCGGCGAGTTTATCCGGCTCGCGCGCCGCCAGGTCGTTCGTTTCGGAGAAGTCCTGATCGAGCCGGAACAACTCCCAACGGTCGTCGTCATACGGCGTGCCGGGCGGATGAAACGCGACGGCCTTCCAGCCGGCGTGCCAGATGCCGCGATGGCCGAACATCTCGAAGTACTGCGGGCGTTCTTTGGCGGGCGCGGCGGGATCATGCAGGCTGGCCGCGAAGCTGGTGCCTTCCAGCGGCATTTGCGGGACGCCGGCGACCGCCTCCGGCGCGGCGATGCCGATCACGTCGAGCAACGTTGGCGTCAGGTCGCAGGCGTGCGCGAACTGATGCCGCAATTCGCCGCGCGCGCGGATCCCGTTCGGCCACGCGATCACCAGCGGATCGCGGATGCCGCCGCCATGCGTGTTCTGCTTGTAGCGCCGCAGCGGGGTGTTCGACGCCATCGCCCACCCGAGCGGATAATTCGTATGCGTTCCTGGGCCACCGATGTCGTCGATGCGCGCCAGTTTCTCGGCCATCGGCTCGGCGCGCAGATTGCGCGGTCCGGTCAGGTTGACGCCACCGAGCGGACCGCCCTCCTGGCTCGCACCGTTGTCGGACAGCACCAGCACCAGCGTGTCGTCGCGCAGACCGGTTTGCTCAAGAAATGAGATCAGCCGCCCGATATGCTGATCCGCGTGATCCAGCATGCCGGCGAACGCCGATTGCAGGCGAGTGAAGAAGCGCCGCTCGTCGGGCGTGTGGTCGGCCCATGCCTTCACGCCGTCATTGCGCGGCGGCATGTGGGTGGCCTGTGGGACAATGCCCATGGCTTTCTGGCGCGCCAGCCTGCGCTCGCCGCTCGAGGTCCCAGCCATCCTGGAATATGGCGTCATAGCCGCGGATCAGATCGGCCGGCGCCTGGTGCGGCGCGTGCATGGCGCCGAGCGCGAGCCACAGCAGCCAGGGATCGTCGGGCCGCTCGGCGATGTGGCCGGCCAGGAAGCGGATCGACTGATCGATCAGATCGGCGGTCAGATGGTAGCCGTCGGCGAAGGTTCCGGGCGGTTCGATGCCGGAGTTGTCGCGGACCAGTTCGGGCGCGTACTGATCGGTCTCCGCGTCCATGAAGCCGTAGAAGCGATCGAAGCCGCGGCCAAGCGGCCAGCCGTCGAACGGACCGGTGGCGCCGCTCTCGGTCAGAGGGGTGACATGCCACTTGCCGAGCATGTAGTTGCGATAGCCGTGCGGACGCAGCATTTCGGCCAGCGTGCCCGCCTCTTTGGCGATCTTGCCGCGGTAGCCCGGAAATCCGCTGTCGAAATTCGCGAGGCAGCCGACGCCGACGGAATGATGGTTGCGTCCGGTCAGCAGCGCCGAGCGGGTCGTCGAGCACATCGCCGTGGTGTGAAACCCGGTGTAGCGCAGCCCCTCGGCGGCCAGCCGGTCGATGGTGGGAGTCCGGATCGGCGAGCCGTAGCAGCCGAAGTCGGAGAACCCCGCGTCGTCGAACAGCACGACGAGGATGTTCGGCGCCCCGGGCGGCGCTTTCGGCGGCGCGGGCCAGTGTGGCGTCGCGTCCCTGACGGTTTTGCCGATCCCGCGTTCGCCGCTCATTTGGCCAGCCCCCCGATGCGTCCGCGCGACGATAGGGCCCGTCGTGTCGGCTCCGCAACGCGGGTGTCTGGGCGGGACGTCAGTCGATCGCGGCCAGGATCGCCTCGCGCACCGCGTCCGGCTGCGCATCGACGGCGCGCAGCACCGCGCGCAGGCCGGCTCGCAGGTCGTACACCTGATCCAGTAACGACAGCACCAGCGGGATCGTTTCGTCTTCGATTCGCATTGCGCCGCGCAGGTCGTGGATCAGCCGGATCCGGGCGATGTCGATCTCGTGAAACACGAGATCGCCGCCGGTTTGTTCCGGCCGCACCCAGCCGCGGTCGATCCAGGCGGTCAGCTCCGGCTCGCCCAGACCGGCCAGGCCTTGCGCGCTGAACAGGGCGACAACAGCGGTCAGTCGCATCATGGTTCCTCCATCCCGGCGCGGGGATTGAAGGGATGGGCCGGCGTCCAGCCGCGGAGGAATTCGGCGAGCGCGGGTTCATCGGCGGGCGGCATGGCGACTTTCA
>CAVRDN010000079.1:0-10049 GCA_963719675.1 uncultured Alphaproteobacteria bacterium
TATCCTGATCGTAGGTTTCATCTGGAATATAAAAAAAGGGCGCCCTCGAGTGGATTTCAGACCCAATATGGGCTGATAGCCTCGTGCGGGCAACCTCCCGGGCAGTGCTCCGGGCAGGGAATTCAGCAGGGCGATGGTTGCTGCCGGATGGAGCTGTCCGCCTGAAACGTGGACCGTCACGGACACCGGTATCGGCATTCCCGCCGATCACGTCAGCCGGTTGTTTCAGGTATTCAGTCAGGCGGATGCATCGATCGCGCGGCGATTTGGCGGCTCGGGGCTCGGCCTGGCGATAAGCCGTCGAACTCATCGAGCAAATGGGCGGCACGATCGCCGTGGAATCCCGGTCCGGCCTCGGTTCGGTGTTCACCGTGACGCTGGCTCTGCCGATGACTGAACCACAGGTTGAGGGGCGGCGCGCCGGTCGATGTCGTCGCGGCGTTTTCGCGCCGGATCCGGGAGCTTGGCCGGCCCGCGCGCATCCTGTTCGCCGAGGACAATCCGACCAATCAATTCGTGGCCCAACAGTTGCTGCGCGGCTTCGATGTGCGCATCGACATGGTTGGCGACGGGGCGGAGGCGGTGCACGGCGCGACGGCTTTCCTGTACAACGTGATCTGCATGGACATGCGCATGCCCGAGATGGATGGCCTGGCCGCCACACGCGCGATACGGGCTATCGGCGGCCCCCTCGCCACCGTGCCGATTGTCGCCTTGACCGCGAACGCGTTTCCGGAGGACGTGGCCGCCTGTTTCGATGCCGGGATGACCGGGTTCGTCGCCAAGCCGATCCGCAAGGAGACATTCCTCGGCGCGCTGCTGGCCGCTTTGGGCGGCGACGTGCCAGGTGACATGGGCTGCCTGACGGATGATGCGTGTGTCGTGACCACGCCGAGTTTCGAGCCTGTCGAAGCCGCGCTCGGCGATGGCGCGTTCCGGCGGTTGATCGAGGAAATAGGCGCGGACGGCGTCGCCGAACTCGTCACCTTGTTCGAGGCGGAGAGCCGTGCGCGTTTACGGCGGCTCGAGGCGGGTGACCTGGACCGGGACCACCTGATCCACGAGTTGCATGGTCTGAAGGGAGCGGCTGGCGCCGCCTGCGCGGTGTTGTTGCGCGGTCGCGCCGCCGCGATGGAGCAGCGCCTCAAAGACGACGACTCGCGCACGGAGATCGACATCGTGCCGCTGACCGAGGCGTTCGAGGCGTGGTGCGCGGCGGTGCGTCAGGCGGGCATCATCGAGGCGATCGCCGCCTGAAGAACGAAGTGGGACGCGGCCGCACCGTGCGAAGGCGACGGACGATCGATCAGAATTTCGTTCCGTTGCCTAAAGCGTCGAGAAGCCCAATAGCGTGGTCAGGCTTACCGCGCCGGAGCCGTGCAGATCCGCGACCCGTGCCGCCGGACCGTTCGCCGCGGTGCTGATCGAGATGATTGCGTCGTTGCCCGAGGTGGAGACGTGCAGGAACTGTCCGACAGTTGCCGGCGCACCATTCCACGCGGTGGCGTGCAGCGCCGCGCTGAAGTCGAACCGGTCGCCGTTCCGCGCCACATAGCCGTAAATCTGGTCCATACCGGCGCCAGCGCCAGGCATCACGATCGTGTTCCCGGAACCGCTGTCGTTGATTGTGTTGGTCCCCGCACCCGCGTCAATGACATTACCGGTGCCGGCCACGCTGATCGTGTCGTTGCCGGCGCCCGTCGTGATCGTGTTGTAGCCTTGCCAGGCTTGCACCTTTTCCGTCCCGCCGGTCAGGATCGCGACATCCCGCGTGCCACCGATGAACAGCATGTGGTTACCGGCCGTCGCCTTGATCGTGACATCGCTCTCGTTCACAACCGGATTGGCGTCGATGGCGGCGATCGTGATGGTCGTGGGCGACGGAGGCGTTGTTGCCGTCGCCGATATCGGCGGCGTGGAAGCGATCGCCGGCGTCGCGAATGCCGATGCCGCCGCGGGCGTGACGGTCACGGCGATCGTTCGTTCCGCCTCGACGCCGGCCTGGTTCCACACATCGATCGTGATGCTGTCCGTACCCGCGCCATGGGCGGAATAGCTCAGTCCCGCCAGATCGGCATTCAGTTGCACGAGCGAACCGGTCAACGTGATGCCACCTGACGATGTCGCTGTCTGACCGGCGATCGCAATGGTGCCTGCGGCGGTGTCCCAGAGATTGAGCGTCATCGAACCCGAGGCCGAAGCGGCCCATGCGTCGTTGATCGACACGCCGGCCACGGCCAGCGTCACGCCCGCGGCGACCGTCTCGGTCGCCGGCGCCACAACCGCGAGGTCGCTCGGCGCCGGTGGTGTGGTCACGCTCGGTGTCACGGGTTGCACCGCCGCCGCGCCGCCAGAGGCACCGCTCACCTCCACGATCAACGGCGTGTCCGACACCGACAGCGTAATGGACGCGGCGCCGGTAACATCCTGGACGGCGGCAAGCCCGGTCAGCGGATCAAACACCTTGATTTCCGCCGCAGTGCCGCCGAGCGATACCGTGACGGCGTGCGCGGTATCGTTTTCGTTCCACAACGACAGCCAATAGGTGCCGTCCGACTTTTCCATCAATAGCGCGTTGTCGTTCGCGGTTGTGCCTGTCAGTGTGTAACTGAGCGACACCGGCGCGAACGTCGCGGCGGCGGCTCCGTTGTCGGCCAGCAGCGTGGTGAGGTCGTGCAGCGCGGTGCCGGCGGGTTTTGGCGTGCCGTCCTGGTTCATCAGGCCAAACAGCCCGGAGCCGTCGTCGAACAATCCGTAGAGGTACGTTTTCACGTCGCCGTCCTTCATGCCGTCGAGCGCGGCCTGCAGGACGTATTTCGCGATGTTGGTCTGGCCGTAGCCCTGGCTCTCGTTCCAGCCGATTTCCGTGGTGATGACCGGATCCGATGTGGCCGCGATCTGGGCCAACCCATTGAGGCGCTGGATGGCCCAGTCGGTGCCCTGCCCGACCGTGGGATACGTGTGGGCGTTGGCATAAGTGGCGATTCCCGACAGATTTCCGACCGCGCCATAATCGCCCTGATAGTCGTTCACCGCCGTCCAGCCCGCGCCGAAGCTCATGTTGATCACCGGCAAGCCCAGCGCCGCGCCGGTCGCGAACACCTGTTGCTGAAATTGTGCGGTGATCGCCAGGGAATTGCCCAGGCCGGACGGATAAAATCGTCCTCCTCATTGCCGCCCTCGATGAAATTGAGGATCCCCTCTTTGGCGAGCGGTGCGACGTAACTTAAATCAGCCGCCATCCCGGAAGGTGAGGTCTCGGCGATATAATCGTCGAATTTCGCCCCCGTTGCCTGAGCGATCTGCGACCAGGTCAGCGCGTCCGTCGCGGATTCCGCGCTGTCGCGGATGTTCTTCACCCCGAGATAATTGATCGAAGCCTCGACGGTCGCCAAATTCTGGTAGCCATACGCGGCGAAGTCGATATGCGTGTTGATGCCAAGCGTGGCGACGAAGTCAAACGCCCGGATGGGCGCCACGGGCGGCGATGGAACGATAGCCATGGCTTTTGTTTTCCTGACGGGTGAGAGGTGAGTGTCGACGCGCGGCGATCCCCAATCCACACCGATTTATTTTATCACGGTATCACAACAAGAATAGATTGGGCGGCTCTTCGAGAGGAACCATATCGGGTACGTTGTGCCGCGTGACCTCTCACCGCATCAGTACTCGGCCGTTCACTTCAACGCGATTACGACCATGTTCCCAGCCAGATTAATGAAATGGCATATTGGCCGTGGCTTTTTTGTTGTGAGAGTGCATCCGCGCATTTAAAAAATCCGCGCGTTTAATTGAGCCGCTTCCACATGAACAGCGTTTCGTCGAACGTGCCATCCTTGGTCACGGCGTAGCCTGGGATGCGGCCGAGTTCAATCCAATCCATTGACCGGTATAAACCTTCCGCCCGGTCAGCCAGTCGCGTATCCAGCGTCAGCAATGTCCGTCCGGCCTTGATCGCCTCCAGTTCCAACCGCGCCATCAGACGGCGTGCAAGCCCATGACGGCGCCCGCTCGGGTGTACGAGCATCTTCGTCACTTCCGCGCGATGCGGCTGATTTTGTGGCGTGGCCAGGCCCAAGGTCACCGTGCCGACCAAGACGCCGCCCACCCAGCCGGCCAGGAGCACTTTCGCGCCCGCCGCGACCTCGCGCGCGGTGCCGCGCCAGAATGCCGCCGCGCGGTCCTGGGTCAAAGGCGGTAGGAACGACACGCCCGAGCCCTCGACAACACAGGCAATCAGGATCTCCGACAAGCGCGGCACCGCCGCTTCCGTCGCGGCCGCGTCGAGCACTTCGATCCCGTTCACCGGTTTTGCGTAGGCGTATTCCAGCGAGTTCGAGATATCCGCCAGCACTCGCACCGGCCCCGATCGGACATAGGAGCGCTTTTCGTAGAACCGGTGCGCCCGATCGAATTGCGTGTCGCTCCACAGCACAAGCCGGCGCGCGCCCGCCGCGATGGCATGTGAACTCGGCCGTGTCAAGCAAACGATGTCCCAACCCGCTCCCGTGCAATCCTGGCCGCACGTAAACCCGGCAGATTTCCCATGCATGATCTGGCAGCGGCCGGGTCGCGATCATGCCAACGACCTGACCGTCGTCCTCGGCGGCCCACAGCGCACCGCCGTTGACCTCGTAATACGAGGCCAGGGCTCGGTATTCCGGCATCTCGGCGTCCACGTCCATACGCACGCCGGGATACTGGGACCAGCAGGCCCAGGTGACCGCGATGAACGCGGCCGCGTCGGAGTTGAGGCCGGGCCGGATCACCACGGCAGTGGTCAGTGCAGACCCTCGCAGAACGTCTGGATCCGCCGCAGCCCTTCCACCAGATCGTCGTCGGCGGTGGCGGTGCTGATCCGCAGATACGGGCTCATGTGATAGGCCGCGCCGTGCACGGTCGCGACGTATTGCTCCTCCAGCAGCGCGAGGCACACGTCCTCATCGGTTTTCAGCAGTTTGCCGCCCGCGGTGGTTTTGCCCAGACAGCCGGCGACATTCGGGAAGACGTAAAACGCGCCCTCAGGCGAGTGACAACTGATCCCCGGTGAGGCGTTCAGCATTTCCACCGCGATGTCACGGCGGCGCTTGTAGGCCGCGCTCTGTTCGCGCGCGCCATCCTGCGGACCGTTCAACGCGGCGACCGCGGCCGCCATGCCGACAGTGGAAATGCCGGCCGTCGCCTGGCCCTGCATGTTCACCATCGCGCGGATCAGCGCTTTCGGCCCGCCCGCGAAACCAATCCGCCAGCCGGTCATCGCGTAGGTCTTCGACACGCCCGACACCGTCAGCGTCCGGTTCTTCAGATCCGGCGCCACCTGAGCCATCGTCGCGTGCTCATAGCCGCCGAAGATCAGGTGCTCATACATGTCGTCGCACAGGA
The DNA here is from genome assembly GCA_963719675.1 of uncultured Alphaproteobacteria bacterium. GTDB lineage: Bacteria > Pseudomonadota > Alphaproteobacteria > Acetobacterales > Acetobacteraceae > Rhodopila. The sequence goes on from CAVRDN010000079.1 coordinate 5,383, forward strand.
TCCAGACGTGCGGATGCTTGCGCATCACGGCCGCGATGGCCTTCAGGTCGTCCGCGGTCATGACCGCGCCGGTCGGATTGTTGGGGCTGTTCAGCACCAGCCATTTGGTCTTCGGCGTGATCGCCGCGTCGATATCCTCGGCGCGTGGCCGGAAGCCGTTGTTCTGCGGACAGTTTACCAGGACCGGCACGCCCTCGCAGAGTTGCGTCATCTGCGCGTAGGCGATCCAGGACGGCACCGGGATGACGACCTCGTCGCCCGGATCGACCGTGCACATGATCGCGTTGAACAGGCACTGCTTGCCACCGTTGCCGACGCAGATCTCGTCCAACGCGTAGTCGATGCCGCTGTCGCGTTTGAACTTCCGCTGGATCGCTTCCTTGAACGCGCGCGTGCCATCCTGCGGCGGGTATTTGGTGTCGCCGGACAACGCTGCCTGGTGCGCCGCCTCAATGGCGTGCGGCGGGCTGTCGAAGTTCGGCTCGCCGGTGGTCAGCGTGATCACCGGTTTGCCCGCCGCGCGCAGTTCCCGCGCCTTGATGGTCATCGCCACGCTGGCCGCGACCTGAACCCGGCCGAGGCGTTGCGAAAAACCCGGAGTGGCGGAAGCGGACATCAGTGCAACCCTTCACAGAAGCGTTGGATCCTCTTGCAGGCTTCCCGCAGCTCCTCGGTCGCGTTGGCGTAGCTGATGCGGATGTAGCCGGGGAAGCAGAACGCGGCGCCATGCACGGTGGCGACGCCTTCCTCATCCAGCAGCGCGAGGGCGAAGGCCTCATCGTCCTTGATCGAGTTTGCCGCCTTTGCTGGTTTTGCCGATGCAGCCGTGCACCGAGGGGTAAACGTAGAACGCCCCGTCCGGCTTGCTGCAGTTCATCCCCGGCGCCTTGTTCAGCAGATCGACCACGAGGTTGCGACGCTCCTCGAACACCTTGCGCATGGCTTCGACCGTGTCCTGCGGGCCGTTGAAGGCCTCGACGGCGGCCGCCATCGCGATCGTGCTGGGGTTGGAGGTGGACTGGCTCTGCAGCTTGTCCATCGCCTTGATCAGTTGCACCGGTCCGCCGGCGATACCGATGCGCCAGCCGGTCATGGCGTAGGATTTCGAGACGCCATGCACGGTCAGCGTGCGGTCTTTCAGCTTCGGCTCAACCGCGACGATGGTGCCGGGTTTGAAGCCATCATAAACGAGGCCGTCGTAGATATCGTCCGTCAGCACCCAGACATGCGGATGGCGTAGCAGCACGTCGCAGATCGGCCGCAGTTCCTCGGCGGTATAGGCGGCGCCGGTCGGGTTGCAGGGATTGTTCAGCATGAACCAGCGGGTCTTCGGGGTGATCGCGGCTTCCAGGTCCTCGGCGCGCATCTTGAAGCCGTTGTTCTGCGGGCACGGCACCAGCACCGGCTTGCCGTCGGACAGGGTGACGATGTCCGGATAGGTGACCCAACAGGGGCTCGGGATGATCACCTCATCGCCTGCGTTCAGCGTGGCCAGCATGGCGTTGAACAGCACCTGCTTGGCACCGGTCGAGATGATGATCTCCTCCGGCTTGTAGTCGATGCCCGAATCGCGTTTCAGCTTGGCGGCGGCGGCTTTGCGCAGCGCCGGCGTGCCGGACACGTCGGTATATTTGGTTTCGCCCGCCTCGATGGCGCGAATCGCCGCGTCTTTGATGTTGCGTGGCGTGTCGAAGTCGGGCTCGCCCTGTGACAGGCTGATCACGTTTTTCCCGTCCGCGATCATTTTCCGCGCGACCGTCGAGATGGCGATGGTCAGGCTGGGTTGGATGCGGTCGAGGCGTTCAGCGGTCAGCGACATGATGGGTTCCCGGTTACGAAGGCGCGGGACACTAGTGAAATGGGGACGCGGGGGCAACCGCGGTGGCGGAGGGGCTGGGCTGAGGTTGGAACGGGGCGCGGCGTGAACGGTTCGTCACGGGTTTGGTCCGCGACCATGAAAGCCGCCCGGAAAATCAGTCGTTCATCATGCCCTTCCACTGCCCCTTCCCCACGCCACCAGTGCCAACCCGGCGCCCACCACGACCACGATCACCGTCGCCAGCGCGTAGATCTCCGGCGTCACCCCCAACCGGGTCGCCGAAAACACCAGCATCGGCAACGTCGTCGCCCCTGGGCCCGAGGTAAAGCTCGCCACCACCACGTCATCGAGCGACAGAGTGAACGCCAGCAGCCAGCCCGACACCAGCGCCGGCATCAGCAACGGCATCGTCACCGACACGAATACACGCCACGGCGGGGCGTAGAGATCGGCGGCGGCCTCCTCCAGCATCGTGCCCATATCCGCGAGCCGCGCCCGCACCACCACGGCGACGTACGCCACCGAAACCGAGGCATGCGCGATCGTCACCGTCCCGGCGCCGCGTCCCGCCGGCCAACCGGTGGCGCGTTGCAGCAGCACGAACAGCAGCAGCAGCGCAAGACCGGTTATCACCTCGGGCAGGATCAATGGCGCGAACAACGCCGCCTCAAACAACGCTCGCCACCGGAACCGCCCAAATCGAGCCAACGCCAGCCCCGACGCCGTGCCCACCACCAACGCGATCGATGCGGAGATCGCGGCGATCCGCAGCGATAGCAACGCCGCGTCGATCATTGCCTCGTCGTGCAGCAGCACCCAGTACCAGTGCAGTGACGCCCCGGACCAGGCGGTCACCGAGCGCGATCCGTTGAAACTGAATCCGATCAGGAACACGATCGGCAAATAAAGGAAAGCGTAGCAAACGATCAGCCAGGAGATCAGCCAATCCAACCGGCCCCGACCCTGGCCACCGCGCGCCATCATTTGGCCCCTTTCGCCGACGCCACTTCCGCCTCGCCCACGCCATTGATGGACGTTGGGAATCCGCCGCGCACCCACTATAACGGCGCATATTCCGTCAGCCCCCACTTCAGCTCCAGGTACCACGACCCATGGCCACGACAAGCCGGGCGACAGCCAGCCGATCCCCCCGTCCGACCGGCCGCTCGGGTATGGCCCAGTCCGGAATGGCCCGTTCGCGTATCGGGTACCTCGCGTTTGGGAGGTCATACCGCCGAGCTGATTGGCCTGGTGCTGGCCTGCGCCGGCCTCGCGCTGCTGATCGCGCTCGCGACGTACGACCCACACGACCCCTCGCTGAACACCGCGTCGTCCCGCGCGACCCACAACCTGGTCGGGCCCCTGGGTGCCATCGTCTCCGATCTTCTGCTGCAGAGCTTCGGTTTCGCCGCCGCGCTGCCCGGATTGACCATGCTCGTCTGGGCCTGGCGGCTGGTGTCCCGGCGGGGCATGGGCTCGGTCGCCGTGCGGCTGGCATCGTTGCTCGGTGCCATTCCGGTCGCCGCCGCCGTGCTGGCCTCGCTGGCATCCGCCGGCGCGATGACGTGGCCAACGTTGGCCGGACCGGGCGGTGCCTCGGGACGCCTGCTGGCGGAGGCGACGTTCCGGGCCAGTGGCCACCTCGCGGGACCGGCGGGCGAGGTGCTGGCATGGATGGGCGGGGTGGGCCTTTCGGTCGTGCTGGTGGCGCTGGCTCTGGGCCTCACCGGCTCCGAATGGCGCTCCGCCGGCCAGGCCGCGAAACAGGCCGCGCGGGCTACCGCGCGGGGCGGACGCTCGGGTTGGCGATGGATGGGCTTCGGACTGCCGGTGCCGTTCCGGCTCCCCGACTTCCGACCGATGGTCTTCCGCGACCGGCCGGCGCCCAGGTACGACGAGCCGGCCGATGGCGCGATGGACGTCGCTTCCGGCTACCAACCGCCGGCATGGCAACCGTCCGACCATCAGCCGCCGAGCTACCAGCCGCTCGACCCCGAGCCTCTGGTCGACCGCCCCATGGAGCCGCGGGTCACCGTGCCGCGCGGCCAGCCGGCACGCACGCGCCCGCGCCCAGGGCTTGCGGGCACGGGCGGACAGCAAGGCACGCTGCCGTTGCAGGAAGCCGGCTGGCGGTTCCCGTCCCTCTCGCTGCTGCACCCTCCGCCGGCGCGCGCCGACGCTGGCCCGACGCACGAGGCGCTGGAAGGCAACGCCCGCCTGCTGATCAAGGTGCTGGCCGATTACGGCGTCAAAGGCGCCATCGTGAACTTCCGGCCCGGTCCGGTGGTCACGCTGTACGAACTGGAGCCCGAGCCGGGGATTCGCAGTGCCCGCGTGATCGGCCTCGCCGACGACGTCGCGCGCAGCCTGTCGGTGACCGCCGTGCGCATCGCCACCGTGCCGGGCCGCAACGTGATCGGCATCGAGGTGCCGAACGCCAAACGAGACACCGTGTACCTGAGCGAGATCCTCTCCAGCGAGGAGGTCCGCAAGCACTCCGGACGTCTCCCTATCGCACTGGGTAAGAACATCGGCGGTCAGGCCGTCGTCGCCGATCTGACGCGCATGCCGCATCTGATGATCGCCGGAACCACCGGGTCAGGCAAATCCGTCGGCGTCAACGCGATGATCCTGTCGTTGCTGTATCGGCTGTCGCCGGATCAGTGCCGCATGATCCTGATCGACCCGAAAATGCTTGAACTCTCGATCTACGACGGCATCCCGCATTTGATGGCCCCGGTGGTCACCGAACCGGCCAAAGCCGTGACCGCGCTGAAATGGGTCGTGCGAGAGATGGAACGGCGCTACCGGGCGATGAGCCAACTCAGCGTGCGCAACATCGGTGCAG
>CAVRDN010000080.1:0-161065 GCA_963719675.1 uncultured Alphaproteobacteria bacterium
CAGACCGTCATCTCGGACAACACCGTGATGGGGAGCGGGTCGCATGGGATTGAGCTGGAGGGCAGCAACTTCGTCATTCAGAACAACTCGATCATGGACAATGGGCTGACGACGGCCGGCTCGAGCGGGATTTACGACTATTCGTCCGGCCTCGGCTCCGGCCTCGGTGACGACAATTCGATTACCGGCAACACCGTGACCGGGACCAACATCGTGGATTCGGTCGACGGCAATGGAATCGAACTCGACCAGTTCACCTCCGGCAACACGGTCAGCGGCAATACCATCTGCGGCAACGGTGGATCCGGCATCACCCTGTTCGACAGCTGGAACAACTCGATCAGCAATAACATGGTGTTCTGCAACGATGCCGGCCCCATGACCGCCGGCAGCAACGCGCACGCTGAACTCGTGATGGTGTCGTCTCAGGGCCTGACCAACGACAACACGATCGCCGACAACACGTTCGAAGGGATTTCCGCGTCCGCGCCGGTCGTCCAGGTCGATGGTCCGACGAGCACGTTACAAAATATTTTCTCCGGCAACCTGATGGAAGATTTCGGCGCCTCATCGATGTACGACTGGGGCGGCATCGTGGGTGGCGACGCGGGGTACTGGCGCTCGGTCACGGGCGGCACGGACCTGTTGGGAGGTGTCCAGCCGATTTCCGATGGCGCGTCCAACGGCACCGGCTACGCCTTCGATTTCGATTTCGCGACCTCGCCGTTCGCGCCCGGGTTCCGCTTCCCCTGGCAGACCGGCACGGTTTACTGACAAGGGGTGGCGGGCACCACGCGCCGCCGCGCGCCTCCTGACCGCGCGCCGCCGCATACTGACTGATCGCGCGCCGCCGCACGCCTGCTGACCGCGCGCCGCCGAGGCGGGGGCTGGCTCTGAACGAATGTGACAGGTATTTGGCCGAAGACATCGCGCTTGCGCATCCGCATTGTGCGGCGCACCATAGACCAAACACAATTCGGTCCCCGAGCCAACAATGCCCCTGCACGTCGCCCTCACCCACCGCACGTCGTACCGATACGACCGCCTCGTCCAACCCGGCCCGCAGACCATCCGCCTGCGGCCCGCGCCGCATGCCCGCACGCCCATCCTGTCGTACGAGCTGAAGGTCGAGCCGCAGCCACATTTCCTCAACTGGCAACAGGATCCGCAGGGCAATCACCTCGCCCGCGTGGTGTTCCCGGAACGCGTGACTCATTTCGACGTCACGGTCGATCTCGTCGCCGACATGGTGACCATCAATCCGTTCGACTTCTTCCTGGAGCCCGAGGCGGAGCAGTGGCCGTTCGCCTACGACCCCACGCTCGACAACGAACTCGCGCCGTTCCTGAAGGCCGAACCGGCGGGTCCGGAACTGACCGCTCTGCTGGCCACGATCCCGCGCGAACCAAAGCACACGGTCACGATGCTGACCGAATTGAACCAGCGCATCCAGCATCAGATCGAATACGTCGTCCGCATGGAGCCCGGCGTGCAGACGCCCGAGGAAACCCTGACCCTCGGCCGCGGCTCCTGCCGCGATTCCGGCTGGCTGATGGTGCAACTGCTGCGTCACCTCGGCTTCGCCGCCCGGTTCGTCTCCGGCTACCTGATCCAACTGTCGCCGGACGTTCGCCCGCTTGAGGGGCCGCAAGGGCCTTTGAACGACTTCACCGACCTGCACGCGTGGTGCGAGGTTTACCTTCCCGGCGCCGGGTGGATCGGTCTCGACGCGACCTCCGGCCTACTCGCCGGCGAGGGTCACATCCCGCTGGCGGCCAGCCCCGATCCGACCTCCGCCGCGCCGATCAGCGGCCTGGTGGAAAAGTGCGAAACGACCTTCGGCGTCGAGATGACGATCCGGCGCATCCTGGAAACGCCGCGGGTCACGAAACCCTATACGGACGACCAATGGCAGGCGATCCTGGCCAAGGGCGCGCATGTGGATCGCTCGCTGGCGCGCGGCGACGTGCGCCTGACCATGGGCGGGGAACCGACCTTCGTTTCCGCCACCGACCTCGACGCGGCCGAGTGGAACACCGACGCCACGGGTCCCACCAAGCGCGCCTATGCCGACCGGCTGCTGCGCCGCCTGATGAAGCGCTGGACCTCCGGCGCGGCGCTGCAATACGTGATGGGCAAGCAATATCCCGGCGAGCAGCTCCCCCGTTGGGCGTTTCACTGCCTGTGGCGCGCGGATGGGGAGCCGGTATGGCGCGATCCCGCGCCTGTTCGCGGCCGAGCATGACGGTGACGGCGCGACTCCCGCCGAGGCCGCCGATTTCGCCGGACGTCTCGCCGAGCGGTTGCAGGTCGATCCGAGCCTGGTGATCCCGGCGCATGAGGACACGCATTACTACCTCTGGCGCGAACACCGCCTGCCCGCGAACGTGCTGGCCGAGGATGCGAAACTGGCCGATCCGCTGGAACGCGCGCGGTTGGCGAAAGTGTTCGGTCAGGGGCTCGCCAGCGCGGTCGGCAGCGTGTTGCCGCTGCGCCGCGTGCTGGACAATGGATCGCGCCGCTGGCAATCCGGCAAATGGTTCTTCCGGGCCGGCGAGATGTTCCTGGTTCCCGGCGACTCTCCCATTGGCCTCCGCCTGCCCCTGGAAAGCATTCCCTGGGCCGATGCCGAAACGGTCGAGACGCCGGTTCGAGCTCGATCCGTTCGCGCCGCGCGACCGGCTGCCGCCTCGGCAGGCGATGCTGCACCGCCGGCTGTCCGAAATCTCTCGCGCCCATGGCGGCGACGGCGGCATCGAAGGCTTCCGCCCAGTGGCGCAGGAACTCCCGGTGATCGGCCGCGGCGAGCCTGGGCTGGTGCGCACCGCGCTGGCCGTGGAGCCGCGCGACGGCAAAATGCACGTGTTCCTGCCGCCGCTGTTCGCGGTCGAGGACTGGCTGGACCTGCTGGTCGCGATCGAGGAAACCGCCGAGGAAACCGGTCGCCGCATCGTTCTGGAAGGCTATCTGCCGCCGTCCGATGAGCGGCTGACCAGCTTTTCCGTCACCCCCGACCCCGGCGTGATCGAGGTCAATGTCCACCCGGTGAAAACCTGGCCGGACCAGGTGGCGCAGACCGAGGAGCTATACGAGGAAGCCCGTCTCGCCGGTCTCGCCACCGAGAAGTTCGACCTCGACGGCCGCCATGTCGGCACCGGCGGCGGCAATCACGTGGTGATGGGCGGCGCCACGCCGGCCGACTCGCCGTTTCTTCGGCGTCCCGATCTGCTGAAGTCGCTGCTCGGCTTCTGGCACAATCATCCCAGCCTGTCGTTCCTGTTCAGCGGCCAGTTCATCGGGCCGACCAGCCAGCATCCGCGCATCGACGAGGCGCGGCAGGACAGCCTCGCGGAACTGGAAATCGCGTTCTCGCAGATCCGGCCTGGCCAGGCCGTGCCGCCGTGGATGACCGACCGGCTGTTCCGCAACATCCTGACCGACATGACCGGCAACGCGCACCGCACGGAATTCTGCATCGACAAGCTCTACACGCCGGATTCCGCGTCCGGCCGGCGCGGGCTGATCGAGTTCCGCGCCCTGGAGATGCCGCCGGGCACCCGCATGGCGGCGGCGCAAATGCTGCTGATGCGCTCCGCCGTCGCCGCGTTCTGGGAGCGTCCGTATGAGCGGCAACTGATCCGTTGGGGCACCCGCGTGCACGACGACTTCATGCTGCCGCACTATGTCGAGCGGGACTTCGCCAATGCGCTGGACGAACTGCACGCGCGCGGCCATGCGCTCGATCCGGCGTGGTTCGCGCCGCATCTGGCGTTCCGCTTCCCGCACATCGGCTCGATCCCGGTGCACGACGCCGAGGTCGAACTGCGCGCCGCCCTGGAACCCTGGCATGTGCTGGGCGAGGAGACCGGCGCCGCCGGAACGGTTCGCTACGTGGACAGCTCGGTCGAGCGGGTGCAGGCGCGGGTGAGCGGCTGGATCGACGAACGGTTCGCGCTGGCCTGCAACGGGCGCGCCGTGCCGCTCAGTCCGACGGATCGCGAGGGCGAGTATGTCGGTGGCGTGCGCTTCAAGGCGTGGAACCCGCCGAGCGCATTGCATCCGACGGTGGGCGTGCATGTGCCGTTGATCTTCGACGTGTTCGATCGCTGGAGCGGGCGTTCCCTGGGTGGCATGACCTATCACGTCGCGCATCCCGGCGGCCGCCATTACGACCACCGGCCGGTGAACGCCAACGAGGCGGAGGCCCGGCGGCGCGCGCGGTTCTTCCCGTTCGGCCATACGCCCGGCGACATGCCGGAACCGGTCGAGACCCGGTCGCGCGAACATCCGCGCACGTTGGATCTGCGCCGGGTCGGGTAGCTGGCGCGGATCGCCGAGAACGGCGTCGGGGCGAACAGGGGCGCCGGACCGGATGCCCGGCGGGTTGCGACTCGCTGGACGTGGACTCGCGGCCTTATCGCCGTGCGCGACGGGTTCCGTTGTCACCTTCCGGGCTCGGCGAAAGTGGGTGCCGAACCGCCGCCGCACGTGCCGATCGACATGGCCGGCTCGGTGGCCGGCCATGTCGGTGAGCCGACAGTACGTCGTTGTGTCAGTCGGTAGGTCGTCGGGCATGCCGGTCCGGTGAATGGTCGGAATTTCCGCCTCTCGGCACCTTGTCCGATGCCGTGACGCGCCTGTTCGACAGCCACGGACCGCTGCCCCGCGCGCGCGGCTCGCGGCCAATCGGAGGCCGGCGGATCCCAGGCGGACGGAACATTTCCCGCGATCGGTTGGTTTGACGCTTCGAAGACCGGGGTTCGTCGTTTGAACTTCCGTCAATCATGGCGAGGACACATGCCGGTCCCGCGCATACCCGGTGCTGGAGAACCCTGATGGCCCCTGACGTACGTAGGTCGGCGCGTATCCTGCTGTTGTTTTGCGCCCTGGTCCCGTGGTTCGCGGCCGGGCCGGCGCGCGCCGCCTCACCGTCCGATGGCTCGCCGCCCGCCGGTGACGTTTCTTCTCCCGCGCTGAATGCCCAGGCTACGCGGCAGTTGATCGACACGCTGCGGGATCCGGCGCGCCGGGCCGCCCTGATCGCGACCTTGGAGGATCTGGAGCGGGCTACTCCCGCGACCAGGGCGGGGCCCGTCCCGGCCAACGCCGCGCCGGGCAACGCGGCCGCCGCCAATGCCGCGCCGGGCAAGACCGGCCCGACCACCGCCGCCCCTGGCGCTGCCGCGCAACCCGCCGCGCAGCCCGCCCCCCCGGCCGCCGCTCAGCCCGCCCCCCCGGCCGCCGCCCAGCCCGCCGCGGCGAAGCCGGTCGTTGCGCTGCAGCCGAACAGCCTCGGCGCACAACTCATGGCGAACGGCATGCGGTTCGCCGACACCGTCTCGACCAGCCTGCTGCTGGCGGTACGGGGGATCGCCAATGTCCCCGAGCTGCTGCGGTGGGCGCGGGGCATTCTACGCGATCCCGCCGCGTTACTCGCGGGAGCCATGGCGACGGCACGCGTGCTCGGGGTGCTCCTGCTGGCGTTTGGCGGCGAGGCCCTGGTCTGGCGGCTGACCCATCGGTTTTACCTGTCGCTCGCGGCGGATGCACGGCACCAGGACGTAACGGCCGTGGCGCGCGACAGCGCCGGCGTCGCGGCGGCGCGGGACCCGGCACTCGCGGCGGACGCGGGTCATTTGGATGCCGCGGCGGATGGGCGGGATCGGGCAACGATCGATCGGCTCGATCAGGCCCCTCCCGCGGCGCGTGAAACCGGGGTCACCGTCACACGCCCGAACCGCCTCATCGACGGCTGGCTGCTGCTGCTGCGACTGCCCACCATCCTGATGGCGCTGACCGTCGATCTGCTGCCGCCGCTCGCTTTCCTCGCGGTCGCGACCGTGGCGGCGGGAACGCCGCTCGCGCAATCCGAGGCAGTGCGCCAGGCCCTCATCGCGGTCGTGGATGCCTACGTCATCGTTCGCATCCTGAGCGCGGTCGCGCGCGCGACATTCGGTGCCCCCTCCGCGCGGTTGCGCCTGCTGCCGGCATCGGAAGCGGCGGCACGCTACCTCATGACCTGGGTCCGCCGGATCGGAGCGGTCATCGTGTGCGGCTTCGCGATCACCCAGTTCGCCGCGCTGTTCGGCATGGACAGCGAGACACGCATGGGTCTGGCGCGCCTCCTCAGCCTGTTCGTTCACATCATGCTGATCGTCATGGTGCTGCAAAGCCGCGTCAGCGTGGCCAACTGGCTCAGCGGCGCGGGCGAAGGGTTTTTCGCGACGCTCCGCCACCGGATCGCCAGCGCCTGGCACGTCTATGCCATCATCTTCATCGTCGCCGGCTGGATCATCTACGTGAACGAGGTCCGCGACGGCCTGGGGCATCTGATCCGGTTCATGCTCTGGACCATCGTGGTGGCGCTCGCCGCGCGCGTCGCCGACATCGTGCTGGTGGGCGCGCTCGACCGCGGCTTTTCGGTCACGCACGACGGCTCCGACCGCCTGGTCCGCATCGAGGAGCGGGCCACGCATTATCGCCGCCCGTTGCGCGCTCTGCTGCGGCTGACGATCACCGCGGTGACAGCCGTCCTCCTGCTGCAGGTCTGGGGCATCGACGCGCTCGACTGGTTCACCCAGGGCGCGCTCGGCGGCCGGATCGCGAGTTCCATGCTGACGCTCATCCTCACCCTCGGTGTCGCGATCGCCGTTTGGGAGGCGATCAATGTCGCGTTGCAGGTCTATCTCGACCGGCTCTCCCGCGAGGGGGTGGCGGTCCGCGCGGCACGCTTGCGCACGATCGTGCCGCTGCTGCGCAATACGCTGCTGATCATCCTGATGGTGCTGATCGTGCTGACCGCGATGAGCGAGCTTGGCGTCAACATCGGACCGCTGCTGGCCGGCGCGAGCATCTTCGGCGTGGCGATCGGCTTCGGGTCGCAAAAGCTCGTGCAGGACTTCATCACCGGCATCTTTCTGCTCGTGGAGAATGCCATGCAGGTCGGCGACAACGTCACGGCGGGCGGCTTGTCCGGCACGGTGGAAACGCTGTCGATCCGCACGCTGAAACTGCGGGCGGGCGACGGCTCCGTCCATCTCATCCCCTACAGCTCCGTCTCCACCGTCACCAACGCCAACCGCGGGCTGGGCAATGCCGCCGTCGCGGTCACCGTCGATTACGAGGAGGACAGCGAACACGTCGCCGCCGTGCTCAAAAAGATCGCGACGGACATGCGCGCCGAACCGGCCTACGCCAACGGCATGTTGAGCGATCTGCAACTCTGGGGCGTCGACCGGGTCGATGGACTGACGATGACGCTCGCCGGTCAGATCGTCTGTACCGACGGCGCGCGCTGGGGGGTGCAGCGGGAGTTCAATCGCCGGGTCAAGCTCGCGTTCCAAACCGAAAACATCCGCATGCTGCCGCCAACCGTGAGGATCACCGACTTTCGTCACCCGCTCGACGTGAGAACCCGGCAGCCCGAGCGGGACAGACAGGTCGCCGATGCCTCCGCCGCGGGTGAATGAGCGGGCGGCTCGGGCGAAGCGCGCGAACCGCCGCGGGGCTTCGGCCGGGCATCGCGGTCCCGCCCCACAGGCTCCCGCACCGCGGGCTTGCCACGGCACAGGCGATAAGGTTCTCTCCCGCCAACGCCCCATCGCGGGAGAGGTCCCAATGCGTGTCACTGTCGTGCAAATGAACCCGGGCGCCGACAAAGCGTCCAACATCGCCCAGGCGAACAACCTGATCGAACAGGCGGTGGCGGAGGACAGGCCGGATATCGTTTCGTTACCGGAAGTCTGGGACAGTCTCGGCGGCGATCGCACCGTGCGCAACGGCAACGCGGAAACGCTGCCCGCCAAAGGCTCGAACGAACCCGGCGGGGAGGCGTACGAGTTCATGCGGGAGACCGCGCGACGGCATCGCGTGCATGTGCACGGCGGCTCGATCATCGAGAAGGGGCCGGAGAAACTGTTCAACACCACGGTGGTGTTCAATCCGGACGGGACCGAACTGGCGCGCTACCGCAAGATGCATCTGTTCGACATCACGGCGCCCGACGGCACCGGCTACAAGGAGAGCAACACCTATGGCGCCGGTGATGAAGTCGTCACCTATAAGGCCGGCGATATCACCGTCGGTTGCGCCATTTGTTATGACATTCGCTTCCCCGACCTGTTCTGGAAACTGCGCGAGGAGGGCGCCGACCTGATTTTCCTGCCCTCGGCGTTCACGCTCGCCACCGGCAAGGATCATTGGGAGGCACTGATCCGCGCCCGCGCCATCGAGACGCAATGCTGGTTCGCGGCGCCCGCCACCTGGGGCAAGCATCTTGAGGGCAAGGGCGAGGCGCGGTTCACCTACGGTCACTCGATGATCGCCGATCCCTGGGGTGCACACGGTCGCCAAGGTATCGGACGGGACCGGATGGGCGACGGCTCGGCTGGATCCGAAAGTCACGGCTCGCGTGCGGCGCGACATGCCGGTGCTGGAACATCGGAAACGCGTTTGATCGCCGTTCCCGCCGACCGGATCGCGTTCGAGGCGGCGATGTCGCCGGTCGCCCAGGAGGCGATGCAGCAACTTGTTGGGCGGTATGGGAATTGTCCGCTGGATCTGGCGGAGGTCGTGGTCGCTCTGGGTGGCGACGGCGCGATGCTGGAGACGATGCATCGCGTGCTGGACCGGAAAATTCCGGTTTACGGGATGAACCGCGGTTCGGTCGGCTTTCTGATGAACACGTTCAGCGTGGAAGACCTGCCGGGACGACTGGAGCGCGCGCAGGAGGCGGTGCTGCATCCATTGCGGATGACGGCGATCACCGCGACGGGCACGGTGCATGAGGCGCTGGCGTTCAACGAAGTCAGTCTGCTGCGGCAACAACGCCAGGCGGCGAAGATCCGGATCACGATCGACGGCCGCGTTCGGCTGGCGGAGTTGTCGTGCGACGGTGTGCTGATTTCCACTCCGGCGGGATCCACGGCGTACAATTTGTCGGCGCACGGCCCGATCGTGCCGCTGTCGGCGAATTTGCTGCCGCTGACGCCGATCAGTTCGTTTCGGCCGCGGCGCTGGCGCGGGGCCTTGCTGCCGAGCACGGCGGAGGTGTTGTTCGAGGTGCTGGAAACCGACAAGCGCCCGACCGCCGCGGTGGCGGATTTTACTGAGGTACGCGATGTCGTTTCGGTCGCGGTGGCCGAGGATCGGTCGGTCAGCGTGACGGTGCTGTTCGATCCGGATCAAGGCCTGTCGGAGCGGATCATCGTCGAGCAGTTCACGGTTTAGGGTCCGGCGCGACCATTGGTGCGTCCCCCGAAAACGCACCGGTCCATGGTCATTCGTGCGCTATCGGCGTTCATCCGCGGTTAACTTTCTTCCGCTACGTTCGCCGCGAGGTGAACCATGGCCGCAAAGAATCTCGACCGCCGATGAACGCCGATGGTTTCGGTATCATGTAGCAACGAGCACCTTTCGGTTGCGGCGCGAAAAGCTGGCCACCCTACCATGGCCATGGGAAACTCATTCGTAATTTCGGGGTTGCGGATAAAACGCGTCCGGCTGGCTGGTGAGATCATCCAGGCGCAAGAGATCGTCGCTCGGCGGACCACGGAACTCCTGGCGCTCGATGCCGTGATCCGCCTGTTCTCCCCGGACTGCGACCCAGATATGATTGCCCCAATCCGCCCTACCTCGCACAGTCTGTTCTTCCAATACAAGGAACTCGGTCGCCTCTGCCTGGGCGCGCCGCCGGTCGCCGGCCGGCCCGTGATGCTGGATCAGATCGTCAATCACGTCATCGCGGCCAAGCGGTTCCCCGAGAACAAGCACCTGCGGAGGCACGTCACCGACAGTGCGCGGCAGTTGCTCATGCGCAAGGCCCAAAAAGGCCGCGTGCGCCGCATCCTGGAGGAACCGGATACGTGATGGGAACTTGCGGGGTAGCGGGACGGACTTTCACGCATCAATCTTCCATGTACGGCTTGATTAACTCTTGCCATTCGATTTCAGAATGACAAGGTTTCCCTCGGAAAAAGCACATTGGCGGGAAGCTGTTATTGGAATTCCCTAAATAGCTGCCGTACTCTTTATTTTCATTCACATCGAACAACGTCATAGAGGTGGATGTGTAATTAGAACTCCGATTTCGTGTGGAAAATATTTATAAAGTACACAACGAAACACTTGTTGAGGTTCGCGCTGTAATGATTCTCGTACCGTGCCATGGACTGCCCATCTTTCGTATTGGTTATTGGGCCGTCTGGGTTATCGTTTTTGAACGCCTCCGCTGCCGCTTTCGCGCAGCGTTCCTGCAATTCGTACTGCACCTTGTTTGGTTCGGCGGACGCTTGTCCCAAGGCGACCGCCAGGAATGAAAGAGCGGTTGCGGTAGCAACGCCCCTTATACCGCGTTTGGTATTCATCTAACGCCACCTCCCCAGTTATGATTAGGCGGTGGCTTTTCCCGTTTGGCAAGAGTTGCTAAGGGAAGGGTGACTGGCGGGGCACCGGGACACCTCATATCGCCCGTGCAGATCGTTCCATGACCCGGCTTAATCAGCCATGATCGAGGTATCTTTGCGGACCTGCGACCTTATCCAGGCGGTTGCCGCTGCTTCCGTCCGGAACACCGCTGG
Source organism: uncultured Alphaproteobacteria bacterium (assembly GCA_963719675.1). Lineage (GTDB taxonomy): Bacteria > Pseudomonadota > Alphaproteobacteria > Acetobacterales > Acetobacteraceae > Rhodopila. Next base: position 10,578 of record CAVRDN010000080.1, read on the forward strand.
TAGGGTGCGTCCGCCGCGTTCGCGGACCACCACGACCACCTTCCGCTTACCGTTTTGGTTCTTGGCGAGCCGCCGGTCGACGCGGTTCTCTTTGTGGTTGGGGGTTTGATGTGGCCGCGGAAATAGGCGCCGTCCGTCTCAACCGTCCGGCCTTCGCGCCCGACCTGAATCCCCGCCAGTTCACTGGCCATGGCCTCGCGGATTTTGTGCGCTAGGACGAAGGCCGTCTTGTCTTGCACGTCCAGGTCTCGGCTCAGCGCCAGAGCGGATTTGCCCTTGCCGGTTACATATCTATTATGACGGGGAAGGTCGATACGGCGATGACGGAACGGGAAAAGGAGTGGGCCATGCGCTCGAACTCGGTTCATCAAGGCTGAGTTGAAACGGGCTGGGATCGGCTACCGAGAACTCGCACAACGACTGAACAATCATGGCTTGGAGGGTGAAACCGAGGATGCCATAGCTTCGAAACTGGCGCGGGGAACCTATTCCGCTACATGGTTGCTCGCGGTGTTGGAGATCGAGGCAGTAGCTCTTGCGACTCTATAAACCACAGTGGCTGCGGAGATCCTGCGGTGCGAAGTCGAAATGGACTTGGCGGGAAACGATTATCTTATCCGGATTGGCTGGCGCACTCGCGCTTTGGGTGTTGCTACCTATAGAAGCGCTTCATGATTGTATACACCAACGCAAGGACTATCATCGCTATCAATCCCTTCACGAAAAGGGCCTCTCCGTCGTCCAATTGCAACTGCGCCTGAACTCAACGCTGTTTGCGTTGTCCATCTTGCGGTCCCGTTTGAGCGAATTCTGATCGCTCTTTCCGGCGTCGCGGTTGCTGGGTTCACCGCCACCTTGTGGCTCGTAACTCGTCGTTCCGTCAAAGCAGCGGAAATAGCAGCGGATGCCGCCAGCAAATCCGCCAAAACGGCTCAGTCTGCCCTTTTGGAGTTGGAGCGGGGCTATCTTTACATCGTGAGTATAATAAGCAGCATTGACGCCTTCCTTGAACCGGGAACGGTCGCTTTAGCGGGCGCCCGTCCAACAGCCATCATTTGCGCCGAGAATTACGGGCGAACTCCATGCACCATCATTGCTGCCTCCATCGCTTTTGCACTGTTGCAGGACGAACCAAGCGTTTCCTTGGGGGAACATATCAAAGTTGAGGGAGGTATATCCCGCGGGTCTCGCACCGAATTTGTGGTCGGCCCTGGAAAGCCGCACCGTTTCCCGGCGCTCGAAATGATGGGAGAATTCACCTACGCGACTTCGGAACAATTGGCCTCCAAAAAGATGGGCCTTTTCTGCTTTGGGTGGGTCCGCTACCTTGATATCTTCAAAAACCTTCATCCCATCGTTTTTTGCCAAATATACGATCTCGAAAGCAAAACGTGGGAATCTGTTGGCGGGAGCGCCAAAAATTATACCGATTAGTAACACGGCCCACGCCGTAAGACGCTACATCATTCACCTATACCCGCTAAGGTAGAGATTGCAGCCTCTGGTTGCACGGGCGTTCTGGTGGTGGCTCCTACATAATACCGGATGGTTCGAGAACTGTCCGGTGGTTTCATAACGAATTGGAACGTCATGTTTCAGTGATGACGGGCATCCGACAGTGGATCATCCTCGCCGCTGAGTGATCAGCCACACCGTGATGTCCCAGGCGTTGTGGACTCCGACCACGATCAGCACGCCCATCGCGGCGGCGGTCGCTGGCGGCCCGCTCTCCAACCGGCATGTCAGAGCGACGCCCGCCGCCGCTTCCGCCAGGTAGCCGACAACCGGGATCGCCACATACCAGAGCCGGTCGTCCCACGCGATTTTGACGCTCAGTCCGTCACGAACCGTGTCGCGCCAGATCAGGCCACAGTAGATCAGGCCAAACAGACCGCCCGTCACGATCAGCCCGCCGAACACCAGCCAACTTCGCACCGGCGCCAGGACCAGCAGGCATACCGCGAGGATGCCACAGAAATGCACCACGCTCGCGGACAGGAAGATCCGCAACGGGGCGCGCCGGTCGGCGGAGAATACGCCGGAGCCAACGCTCGCGGCGACGAACAGCAACCCGACCAGCGTGGCCGAGGCGGTGCCCAGCAGCGTGTAGAATTCGTGCCAGGGGCCCATCGCGGCGGCCAACGGCATTACGGTCGTTTCGAGCATCCGCCATCATCGCATCGAAGCGATCCACGCGTCACGCCCGCCATTGAACGGCCGTTAAAGCTGCTTCTCGAACCAGTGATGCGCGTACAGGTTCGTCGTTGAACCGTGCGACCTCCCGGTATCCCGCGCGCCGGTATAACGCCTGCGCTTCCGTCAGCGTCCGGTTCGTTTCCAGCCGCAGCGTGGAGAGTCCCGTCTCTCGCGCGATGGATTCCAGCGCGGCCAGTACCCGGCCCGCGACGCCCAGACCGCGCGCGGCGGGGGCGGTCCACATACGCCTGATCTCACCAATCGACGGGTCGCCGCGTTTGAGCGCGCCACAGCCAACCGGTTCGCCGTCGATCCGCGCGACCACGAAATATCCAGCCGGAGGCGTCATCTCCGCGTCGGTGGCGGAGTTGCCCTTCGCCGGATCGTATCCGCTCTCGAAACGTTCCGCGAGTTCCCGGAAATACGCGTCCAGGCACGCGCGCGCATCGGCGCTGCCAGGGGGTTGAACGCCCACGGTGACGGCGGCCGATCGCAGCAGACGTTCGATCTCTCCCATGGCGGCCACCAGCCGCTCGCGCCGCGCCGGATCGAGCGGCGCCAGAAACAATTCCGCCAGCCGATCGGACAACCGCTCATACGCCGCGAACTCGGCGCGTCCTTTACGGGTCAGGCTGATCCGCCGGCGGCGGGCGTCGTCGCGTTGCCGACCGACCGTGATCAGTCCTTGCGCCTCGAGCGATCGCAGCAGCCGGCTGAAGTATCCCGAATCCAGGCCGAGCCGCGCGCGCACATCCCGCGCGTCCGCGCCACGCGGGCCGGTTTCATGGACGACCCGCGCCTCACCCAAAGGACGGCCACGCCGCAAATAGCTGTCGTCGAGCGCGCCGACGCGCCGCGTGAGCATGCGATTGAACCGGCGGACCCGTTAAATTTGGTCACTGTCCATTGCCTGACTTTAGTCAGGTAATGGCCAAACGCAAGACACCGCCGCGCCGGATCAGCCAGCCAGCAACGGCACCCCGATCCCGAGCAGCGCCACCAAAAATATCACCCCGAAAATCGCGCCCAACCGCCAGAACTGGGCCGGCGTGATATACCCGCAGTTATAGTACCGGCAGCGCCGCGCCGGTCGCATACGGCGTCAGGATCCCCATGATCCCGGTGGTCATCGCCAGACCGATCGCCAGCGTCGCCGGTGACAGGCCGGGGATCGCCAGACCGGCTGCCAGCATCATCGGCATCATGGCCGTCGTATGCGCGGTCAGGCTGGCGAACATGTAGTGCGACACGAAATAAATCGAAACCAGGCTCATCAGGATCAGCATCGGCGGCAGGCCGCCGACATGCATGGCGGTATAATCCGCGAACCACTTGACGAACCCCGCCCGAGACAACCCGTCGGCCAGCGTGACCAGCGTCGCCAGCAGCACGATCGTGGTCCAGGCGGCCTGATTGCGCGCCATGTCGCCCCAGGTCACGACCCCCAGCACCAGCATCAGCGACATCACCAGAAACGCCGCGAGGGTCGGATCGATGATGGTGCCGCCGAACACCCAAAGCGCGATCGCGCACAGCACCAACACCGACAGCACCGCCTCACGCCAGGTGATGCCGCCCATCTTTTTCAGTTCGGTGCCGGCCCAGTCGGAAGCTTCCGGACTTTTCTTGATCTCCGGTGGGAAGATGACATAGGTCAGCAGCGGCAGCGCCAGCAGCAGCGGCAGCGCGAACGGCAACGACGCGCGCATCCAGTCGCCATAGCTGATCGTCACATGGGCGATCCGGCTGATGAAATCCCGCGCCAGGAAGTTCGGCGCGCACGCGGTCATGAACAACGTCGAGGTCACGCAGTCGGCGGCGAACGTGGTCCACATGATATAGCCGCCGATCTTGCGCGCCGAGAGATCGTGCGGATGCGAATCGTACAGCGCCGGCAAATTGTTCACCACCGGAAAGATGATGCCGGCGCCACGCGCGGTGTTGGACGGCGTGAACGGCGCCAGGATCATGTCGGCGAACGTCGTCGCGTAACCGAGCGTCAGCGTGCGCCGCCCCAACGCGCGCACCAGCAACAACGCGATGCGGCGTCCCAGGCCGGTCTTCTCGTAACCCAGAGCGAACATGAACGCGCCGCCGACCAGCCAGACGGTGGTGCTCGCGAAGCCGGATAAAGCCCAGTTGATGCTTTGGGAGGTCACGTTGAAGCCGGGTTTGGCGAGGTCCGCCGGACCGAACAACGTCCAGCGCGACAACACCGCGGCCAATGTCAGGCCGACAAGGCCGACGGCCGGATTGGGGATCGGCTCCGTCACCAGGGCGGCGATCACGCCGGTGAACAGCGCGAAGTAGTACCACGCGTGTTGCTCCAACCCGGGCGGCGGCGGCGTCAAAGCGATGGCGATCGCCAGCACGACCGGAACCACCGCGCGCCACCACGCGAGCGGCGGGGCGATAACCGTGCCCGTTGGGACATTGCCCATCGGGACATTGCCCCCGGGTGGCTTCGTGACCGCGGCGTTGCTGAGACTCATGACGCACTCCGTGCCAGGATGTGCGCAGACTTGGACTTCCGGGCCGCGAATTCATTGACCTGGGTCAAGTCGCATCGCGAGACATCCGTATGATTACCGTGTAAGGCACCCGTTCAGGTACGCGCCCGACCAGGAAACGCTCGCGCGGACCCGTCGAATATTTCATTCTGAATCCGTAATACGTCCGGTACGACGATCTGGTTGCGTGACGTTTGACATCGACATGGGCGAGGACGGTAATAGGTCGAACACCCCGGCGCGATCGGCCCGTCGCATTCAGGTCGATCTCGCATCCAAACGGAATGACAGGAGGAACGAATGGCACACACGCTGATTTCCTGCGACGACCATCTCGATCTGGGTCAGCTTCCACCGGACCTCTGGACGACGCGGCTGCCCGCCACGCTGCGTGACCGCGCGCCCTTCGTCAGCGAGCGCAACGGCCAGCCGCTCTGGATCTGCGACGGCAAGGTCTGGGGCGCATGGGCGGGCAAAGCCGCGGGATCCGTCGGTACCGCCACCGCCGAAGCCGCTGTACAGCGCGCTCGACCGCGGCGGCATCACCGATCCCAGCGAACGCCGGCCGGCGCACGCGGCTTTGCGCCTTCAGGACATGGACCGTGACGGGGTCGAAACGCAGGTGCTGTTCGGTCCGATCTTCTCGATCAGCACGGAGGATCCGGTGCTGCGCGATGCGTGCTACCGGTCCTACAACGACTTTCTCGGCGAGCTGTGTTCGGCGGCGCCGGACCGGCTGATCGGCGTGCCCATGCTGCCCGAATATCCCGCGGCGGCGACCGCGGAACTCTACCGCCTGGCCAAGGCCGGCGGCGTGCGTCAGGTCAATCTGCAGATCGCCAACATCAAGGCGCCGCTCGACGATCCGGCCTGGGAAAGCTTCTGGACCGCGCTGGAGGAAACCGGGATCATCCTGGCCTGGCACATCACCGTCTTCGTCGGCCGGCCAACCGACCGGAGCGCCGGCAAGCCCGCCAGCGTGTTCGACGCGACGAAGGGGTTCATGGGCAACTTCCTGGAACCGTTCGTCGATCTGTTCGCATGGGGCATCCTGGAGCGGCATCCGAAGCTGAAGATCGTGCTGGCCGAGGCCGGCACCGGCTGGCTCCCCTGGCTGGTCGAGGAGCTCGATTACCGGCACTGGCGGTTGTGGGAAGCCAAAGAGTACTGGGCTGACAAAGGCGGCATCATGCTGGAAACGAAGCCGAGCGAATTGTTCCGCCGCCAGATCTACGCGACGTTCCAGGAAGATCACGTGGCGATGTCGCTGATCCCGTTCTTCGGCGACGGGCATCTGCTGTGGGCGTCGGATTATCCGCACCCCGACAGCGTGTGGCCGAACTCGCGCGCGGCGATCGAGCGGCAGATGCGCGACCTGACGCCGGAGATGCGGCGCAAGCTGACGCACGACAACGCGGCGGCGTTGTACGGGCTGGATTAAATCCGGTCGTCCGGGACGGGCGTTTTCGCGACCGAATGATGTTGTAACCGCGTGGTGCTTACCACCGTTCGGTCAGCCTGGCCCCGCCGCGATGACGCGGCGCCAGACTGGCTGACCCATGGAGGAACAATGCGTACCGGATTGATTGGCGGCCTGGCGGCTTGCGCACTGGGGCTGCTGTTCGCGGGTCCCGCGCGCGCGGACCCGACAGCGCCCGACCAGACAAAACTCGCGGCGCGGATCGCGGAAAAGTTGGCCACGCTGTGTCCTCCGGCCGCGCGGGACGATGTGGCGGCCCATGACAAATGCGCGGCGGGATTGCGCGACGCGTCGTTCATCCCGTTCGCGCCCGAGGGGCTGCTGTTTGGCGGAGACCGGCCGGACCTGCGCCTCGCCAAAGCGCCGCTGACGCATCTCAGGCCCGCCATCTTCCAGTTGATGTATCTGTCGCTGTTCACGTTCACCGGGCATTACACGGTGGATACCGACGAGCGCGATCACGTCGGCGTGATTCGGATCGAGGCGTATTTCCGCAATGCTTTGCCACCCGGAGAATTCCCGTATCCGTTCTGGCACAGCGCCGATAAATGGAACGCCTATGAGACCGCGAACGAATTGAATTTCTATTTAAATCACGACGGTCAGGTATTCGTCGTGACCCGGTCCGCGGCGGGCAGCGAGGCGAATCGCGGGCCGTTCGCCCATGTGACTCCGCCGGCGTTCGATGGCCATTGGCAATGGACCGACGCCTCCGGTCATACGCAACCGCGGGCATCGTTATTCTCCAACAAGTACAGCGCGGCGAATCCGTATTTGTCGCCGCTGGACAAGGCTTATCGCGATTTCGCGATGCAGGCCCGGAACGGCACCTGTCTGAACTGCCACGCCCCGAGCAACGACGCCAACATGACGCATTTGGTCCTGCTGCAGACGCCGATGCATGCGTCCGGTGAGATCGATCGCGTCCTGAAGGAAGTCAAAAATGGCGAGATGCCGCAAGACGATCTCGGGTTGCGCAAGGCGATCGATCCGAAGTTGCGGGCGGCGATTCTGCGGACCGGGACGGTGTTTCAGGAACAACTCGCCAAGGCGGATCGATGGGAGGCGGAACGGCGGCATTGAACGTCGCGGCGGCCCGCCCGCCGCGCGACCGGACAGGCGCCTCACCCGATCCAGGGAGGTGACCAGGCCAATCCCGGTCAGGACGCAACCAGATCGTTCGATCAGGTCGCCATGGCGGCACGGATTGCCGCCGGGCTCCAGTCACCCGTCTCAAGACCGAGAAAGGCCGCCATCGCGGCGCCTTGCTGATCGGTCATCTCGGAGCCCTCCTGCACGTGGCAGCCACGCGCCCGCGCCGCCTTCAACAAAGGCGTCAGGTCCCGGCTGATGACGACGTCACCCACGAGCGCGTCCGCCGTGAGCCCGCTGAGATCGACCGGCAGCGGATCCTCCGCCCGCATTCCCATCGGTGACGCGTTGACGATCAGATCGAACCCCTCGGCCCTGGCGGGCGAAACGCACGACCTGACGCCGGCAAGTCGCAGCACCCGAAGCGACAACGCGGCCGCCCGCTCGGCGTCGATATCGGCGATCGCCACGCGCGCCGCTCCCGCTTCCGCCAGAGCGAAGGCGATCGCGCTGCCCACGCCGCCGGCGCCAACCACGAGCGCATGCCGTCCCTCGATGCGTTGACCCGCCGCGCGCAACGCGGCGACGAAGCCAAACCCATCGAGCATGTCGCCTTCCCAGCCGCCATCCGGCAACGGGCGCAACAGGTTCGCGGTGCCGACTTTCCTCGCCCGCGGCGTCAACCGATCGGCGTGACGCGCCGCGGCCAACTTGTGCGGAATGGTGACGTACAGCCCCAGTACATTGCCCGCCGTTCGCAGCCCATCGACGAATTGCGCGAAGTCAGGCGGATGCACGTGAAACGGCACGCAAATCGCGTTGATCCGGTTGTAGCGAAACAACGCGCTCCACAGCGGCGGCGAGCGAACCTGCGCCACCGGATCGCCGACGATGCCCAGAAGCCGTGTCGCACCATCGACGATCCGCGGCAGCACTTACACGACCTTCTTCGCGTGCAACGCCGCGATGTCGGACGCGCCATACCCGAGTTCGGCCAACACCGCGTCGGTGTGCTCGCCGGCTTCCGGCGTGGCCGAGCGGACCGACCACGGCGTGCGGCTCAGTTCGATCGCCTGCCCGATCACTTCCACGTCGCCGAGGACCTTGTGGTGCACCGTCCGGGCGATGCCCAGATGTTTCACCTGCGGATCGGCGAACACTTCGTTCATTTTGTAGATCGGCCCGCTCGGCACACCCTCGGCGTTCAACTTGTCGATCCATTCGGCGGAGGTCTTGCCGCGGGTGATCGCCTCGATCAGGCCGTTCAGGGTGTCGCGGTTTTCCAACCGCGATTTGCCGGTGGCGAACCTTGGATCGGTCGCCAGTTCCGGCGCGCCGAGCGCCTTGCAGCAACGCACGTAAATGTCGTTGCCGGCGGCGGCGATATTGATATGCCCATCGGCCGTGGCGAACACCCCGGTCGGGATGCTGGTCGGATGGTTGTTGCCTGCCTGGCCGGGCACCTCATGCGCGATGGTCCAGCGCGCGGCCTGGAAGTCGAGCATCGCGATCTGCGCGCCGAGCAGCGAACTCGTCACCCACTGCCCCTCCCCCGACTGTTCGCGCTCCAGCAGCGCGACCAGAACGCCCATGGCGGCGAAGATGCCGGCGGTCAGATCGGCGACCGGAATGCCGACGCGTACCGGCCCCTGTCCGGGCAACCCCGTGATCGACATCAGGCCGCCCATGCCCTGGGCGATCTGATCGAAGCCGGGACGATCGCGGTACGGCCCGTCCTGGCCAAAACCCGAGATGCTGGCATAGACGATGCGTTTGTTGATTTTCTTCAACGACTCGTAATCGACACCGAGCCGGAACTTCACGTCGGGGCGGTAATTCTCCACCACGACGTCCGATCGCGCGACAAGGCGCTTCAGGATCTCCAGTCCCTCGGGCGCTTTCAAATTCAACGTCAGGCTGCGTTTGTTGCGATGCAGGTTCTGAAAGTCGGGACCATGACGTTCGCCGCCCAGACCGGCATCGCCTTCCGGCGCCTCGATCTTGATTACGTCGGCGCCCCAGTCGGCGAGTTGACGCACGCAGGTCGGCCCGGCGCGCACCCGCGTCAGATCGATAACCTTGAAGCGGGCGAGCGGACCTGTGGTCATGAAGCCTCCATCGCGGACAATTTGGCGACCCGGCGGCGGAAGTCCGGGTCATCGGAAAACCGGGCCGAGAGATACGCGTCAATGAGGTCCCTGGCCAGCCACAACCCAACGATCTGCGCGCCGACACACATCACGTTCACGTCGTCGTGCTCGACCGCCTGATGCGCGCAGTGCCAGTCGTGCAGCACGGCGGCGCGAATGCCGCGCACCTTGTTGGCGGCGATCGCGGCGCCGACGCCGGTGCCACAGACCATGATCCCACGCTCGGCGTCACCGGACAGGATCCTGCCGGTCAGCGCGGCGGCGATGTCGGGGAAATCGACCGGGCCGGGATCGAACGAACCAACGTCGGTCACCTCGTGGCCGGATTGGCGCAAATGCGCGATCAGCGGTTGCTTCAATGGGAAGCCGGCGTGATCGGAGCCTATAACGACATGCACGCGCGCACCTCCTGGTTCGGCTCGCAGCCTATCGGCAAGACCGCCCCGGAGAAAGGCGTCACGGCTTCCGGCTTCAATCGCCCCACGTCGCGAACATGATCAGGACGGCGACGGTCATCACGGCGGTGCACAGCCAGCCCAGCACCCACAGCGGCCGCGGCAAGACGAAGTTTCCCATGACTTTCGGTTGCATCGCCATGATCATCATCACGATCATCAGCGGCACCGCCACCACGCCATTGATCACGGCGCACCAGAACAGCGCCTTGATCGGATCGAGGCCGACAAAATTGAACCCGATGCCGATCAGGGTCGCCGCCGCGATCGCGCCATAGAAGGCCTTGGCATCCATCGGCTCGCGGCCCAGACCGGTGGTCCAACCCAGCACCTCGCCGAGCGCGTAGGCGGACGATCCGGCCAGCACCGGGATCGCCAGTAAGCCAATGCAGATGATGCCGGCGGAAAAGATGAAAAACGTGAACGGCCCGGCGATCGGCCGCAGCGCCTCCGCCGCCTGCGCCGAGGTCGCGATGTTGGTGATCCCGTGCGCGTGCAAGGTCGCCGCGGTCGTCACGATGATGAACCAACTGATCAGGTTGGAATACCCCATCCCGACATAGGTATCGATCCGCATTCGCCTGATCTGGGCCCGCGCCTCATCCGGCGCCTCGATCAGGGTGTGGGCGAGCGGATCGACCCGCTCGTCCTCCGCCTCCTGCGAGGATTGCCAGAAGAAGCAATACGGCGTGATGGTGGTGCCGAGCACGGCGACGATCGCGACGACATAGTCTGTCCGGAACGAGAAATTCGGCACCAATGTATCCAGGCGACCGTCGCCCAGGGAACCGGCACGGCCAGGGCGCACGCGACGTAGGCGAACAGCGTGACCGACGTCCATTTCAATATGGACACGTAATTATGATAGCGGGACCAAACTTCCAGCAGTACGCAGCCGACCGCGAAAATCACCACGTAAAGCCGCGATGAACCTCCGATCAGCAGCTTCAGCGCATCGCCCATCGCGCCGAGATCGGCCCCCAGGTTCAGGATGTTGGCGATCAGCAGCAACGACACGATGCCGGTGCCGAGCCAGCGCGGGTAATGCGCCCGGATGTTTCCGGCGATGCCGTGGCCGGAGACCCGGCCGATGCGGGCACTGATTTCCTGGATCGCCGCCATCAAGGGGAAGGTGAACAGCATCACCCAACACATGGCGAAGCCGAACGCCGCGCCGGACTGGGAATACGTGGCGATCCCGCTGGGATCGTCGTCCGACGCGCCGGTGATCAGACCGGGCCCCAGCAACGCCAACCATCCCCTGGGCCGAGGAACCCGGAAGCGCAGGTGGCGCTTGTGCCGAAGACGAAGACGAAGGCGATGGCGGACGGCGGAAGGAGGCATGAACGCGACCTGTGCCGAGCCGTATCGGTTCGTCAAGCCAAGGCCTTATCGCCGGACGCCCGTTGGCGGGCTCCCGGCCGGGCGGATCGTGGGGCGGATCGTGGGCCGCTTCGCCGACCGCGCCCGCTATCGCCCGCCGGAGACCGTCGGCGGCACCAGGTCCGGCAGCACCTTGCCCAGAATTGACCCGACGGTGGAATGTCCGGCCTGCGCCAGGCCGCCTTCGACATCCGCGCCATGCACGATACTGCGCACCGCCTTACACCCGAGTCGCTCGCCCAGAGCATCGAGTTCCGCGACCAGGGCGGCGAGCACCTCGTCGGGATGGAGCAGGTCCACGGCGACGAAATGTTCCGCGACGAGGACTTTTCCCAGCGCGGGATCCGGATCGACCCGATAGCAGAACAGCCCATTCGGGAAATCATGGCTCTTCCGCCGGGCGACGATGATGCCTGCCTGACTGCCGCGCCGTGCGGACGTGGCCGACTGCGCGAATCGCAGCCACGCGGTCAGACTGAGGCCGGGAATCGCCTCCCGGATCAGCGGGTAGACGGCGCGGACCTGATCGCGCGACAGGGGTTCGACGATAAAGGAGGACATGAGGGCTTGCCAGACTGCGGAATTTCAGGGTGCCCGAGGCAAACGGGCCTGACGTTGATTCAGATCAAAGCGACACGCGGGCAAAACGCCCAGGGTGAGCGTACGAAACTGGACCAGGTGCGCCTCGGGGCGAAATCCCTGGCGACATTCCGGCCGAAACTGGAACAAAACCGAAAACGAACCCAAAAAACCGCGCGCCTTATCCGCGCGGACACGATAAGAGACCAGGATCCAAGAGGGACCAAATGAACGCTTTCCCGACGCGACCGCTCGTTCTCCACCCCAGAGGGGCGATCGAACCTTGCGCGCGCTGCGACGCGCGGTCGCAGAGTGTCTGCAATGCGATTCCCGACTCGGAACTCCGCCGGCTGGGCGAGGCGTCCACGACGCACACGGCGGCGCAAGGCAGCACGTTCATCACGGAAGGTGAGCCCGCCGCGGCATTTTTCAACATCACCGGCGGCAGCGCGAAACTCTACAAGCTGCTGCCGGACGGACGGCGGCAGATCACCGGGTTCGTCGGTGTCGGCCATTTTCTCGGTCTCGCGGTGTCAGCACCTACGCGTTCAGCGCCGAGGCAATCGAGCCGGTACGCTATTGCCGCTTCTCCCGCGCGAAACTGCGCACGCTGCTGGACGATTTCCCGGCGATGGAAAAGCGGCTGCTGCAGGTCGCTTCGAACGAACTGGTCGCGGCGCAGGAGCAAATGCTGCTGCTGGGCCGAAAAACCGCGCGCGAGCGGGTCGCCTCCTTCCTGCTGGCGCAATCCCGGTTGGGCGTCGTTTGCCAGATGCCGCGAGCCCAGTTCGCGCTGCCGATGACACGGGGCGACATCGCCGATTACGTCGGGCTGACGATCGAAACCGTCAGCCGCACACTGACGAAGCTGCGCTCCGAGGGGTTGGTCGATATTCCGAACGCGACCGATATCGTGATCTGCAACCGCCCGGCCATGGAACGCATCGCCGAAGGAATGACCTGACGGACGCCCGACACCCGCTGCGCTCACCCTGCCTGGTCGCCGCTCCGCTTGCCCTTCTTGATCGCTGCCACGCTTACCTTGCTTGATCGCCGCTCCGCTTACGGGCAGGCTGCCTGATCCAACGATCGGATGGCGGCGATGAAGTTTGGCTGGCTGACCCTCGCACTCTCACCCACGCCGGATGAGGACGCCGTCCGCATCGAGGACCAGATCGCCCAGGTCTGCGCCGCCGAGGCGTTGGGTTTCAACGACGTTTGGCTGACGGAACATTATTTCACCGGCGAAAGCGTCTACAATGACGCGTTGCTGTTCGCCTCGGCGCTGACCATGCGCACGACCCGGATTCGGATCGGATTCGCGGTCATTCAGATGCCATTTCACCATCCGGTTCGCCTCGCCGTGCAACTGGCGCTGCTCGACAATCTGAGTCAGGGCCGCATCGACGTCGGCATCGGCAAAGGCACCGTCTACAACGAGTACGAATTCGTCGGACACGGCATGCGCAGCGACGACAGCCGTGCCCGCATGGAAGAAGCGATCGAGGTGCTGGAGCGCGCGTGGCGCGAAACCCCGCTGGTGTACAAAGGAAAATACTTCAACCTCCGCGTGCCGGAACTCCGCCCCCGCCCCGTCCAGCATCCTGGGCCGCCGCTTTGGCGCAGCGTCATCTCACCGTCGTCATTCACGGATTGCGGCCGGCGTGGCATTCCGATCCTGACCGCGCGGCTGCCGGTCGAACGCATCAAGGAACGGTGGGCGCTGTATGAAGCGGGCCTCACGGCCGGCAACCATGACGAGGCGACGCGTGACCGGCTGTTGGCGCAGGCCGCGCTGTGGCGGAACGTGTATGTCGCCGAGTCCGACGCCCAGGCGGAGGACGAGGTCTCGATGCTGCTGCTGCGGACGCGAGAGCACATGATGCATGTGCGTCACGAGTACAATCCGGCGGATTTCGTGATCGATCCCGTCAACCTCAACCCGTGGACCAATCCGGCCGTCGGCGACGCCGAGGCCCTCGCGTTCGTTCTGGCGACGGGAACATTGTTCGGCTCGCCGGCGCGGGTGCGCGAGCAGGTCGCGGAACTGCGCGACGTCGGCGTGCGGCATTTGCTGTGCCAGACCGGGTTCGGCGACATGAGCCACGAACAGAACCTGCACTCGATGCGCCGGTTCGGCGAACAGGTCATGCCGGCGTTCGTGGACTGAGCCGACCCGTCAATACGCCGCCTCGAGCAGCCGCAACGCATCGGCGATCTGCTCCTCCGCCGAGCGCACGCCGGCATTGGCGTTGAAGTTCTTCACCGTTTCGTTGGCGATATGGCGGAGATCGTCGCGCGGAATATCCAACTGCCGCAGGCGGGTCGGCACGCCCATGCGTGTGTAAAGTGCCTCCAGCATGTCGGCCACGGCGAGCGCCGCCTGTCGTGCGTCCATGTTGCCATGCCAGACGCCCAAAGCCTCGGCGACCTGGCGGGCGGACCGAGGATCGACTTTCTCCGACAGCCGGATTTTCGGCACGTGGACGACGGAGGTCGATTCACCCTGTCCCACATGCGGATAGCGCACATGCAGCGCGGTCGAGACCGCGTAGTTGCCGGAGAACACGCCACCCCGGAACCGGCGCGCGCCATCGTCCTCGGCCCGGTTCTGCAGGAACGCGGCGATGCACAGCTCGACCCGAAGCGAGGGGTTGTCGAGTTCATCGACCAGCCGAGGATAGGCGCGGTGCGCGAGGCGGAACGCGTGGTCGCGGTCGCCCTCCGCCAGCGGGTTGATGTCCGTCTGCGCCATCGAGCCGACCAGGCCGGCGAACACGGTGGTGGCGGTGGAGCGGATCAGGTCCGGCGGCGCGCTGAGCAGGGCCTGTTCGTCGAGGAAGATGGAATGCGGCCGGGTCTTCGGATCGAAATACTCCATGCGGTGGTCCAGATCCGGGTTCTTCAGGCCGGTGCCGGCGCGGTTCATCGCGCTGTTCGGCGTGGTCGGGATGTTGATGATCGGCGGTTTCGGCGCCAGCAGCCGCGGGCTGTAGGCCGGTTTGCCCTCCGGATATTGGGTCATGATCTGGAACGGATCGCCCGGCTCCGCCATGAAGATCGCCACCGCGCGGGTGGCGACGATGACGCTGCCGCCGCCGACCGCGATCAACAGGTCGGCGGATGCCGCGGTCGCGGCCTGCTTCGCGGCGAGGACGGAGGCGTAGGTCGAATCCTTCTCGATCCCGTCGTAGACGCCGGCGTAGCGGTCGCCGAGCGTCGCCTCGATGCGGCGCACGGTGTCGGTGCGCCGGTTGACCGACGGGGAGCAGACGACAAAGGCGCGTTTGGCGCCGGCCCGGTCGACGGCTTCCTTCAGGCTTTGCTCGATGACCTGGGGGCCGCTGTAGAGCCGCCAGGGAAAGCCGGCGGCGCGGAAGGTGGGTGTGGTCATGGTTGGCTCCCATATGAGTGGGCGCGGGTGAGGTCGCATGTCGAGGCTACCACCGCGAGCCTCTCCGGCCCTTTGTCCTTGGAGTATTGAGGCATTCGGGCCGCATTCTTGTCACGGCGCCCGCGTGGAGCGGTTCAGTTGGTCGCGCAACGCGGCCTCCAACATATCGATATCATCCGCGACGACATCCCATATCCGGCGCGTGTTGGTGCGGAAGGTACTCGTGGACGCGGCTCTGAATTCTGGGCTGATGTTTTTCGCGGCCTCGCCGATGATCGCGATCGAATACAATACCGATCGTACGATCGCGGGCTTCCCCGAGAACGCCGAGAAGTCCATTCCAGCGGTATCGGCACGAATATCGCCGACGGCCGTGATAATGTCCTGAACCCATTCGGCATCGCCGCGGGCCATCAGAAGATGTTCACCCGCTCTCGTTCGAACGCGGCCCTGACGGGAGGACGAAAACTGTCGACCTCGCCGAGATCGACCGGGCGCTGCAACGCGTTTTCCAGGAAGAGCCGGGTCTCCTCCATGCGGATCAAGGAGAACGATCGGTCGGCTTCGATCTCCACGGCGACGTCCACGTCGCTGTCGGGACGGTCATCGCCGCGGGCAATCGAACCAAACACCGCCAGCTGGCGCACGCCGCGCCGGCGGAGTTCTCCGTCCTCCGCCACGAGTTTCTGTCGTACAGCGGCAAGAGTGCTCGTCGCCATGGATTGGATCCTGATCTACCAGATTTTCTCTCAGGATAAACAGGCGCGACCAATGCCGCCAGAGGAGGCCTGACAGAGGAGGCCTGACGGAGCGGGATCCCGTTACCCCGCGATGCGCGGCAACACCTGATCGGTCAGTAACCGGAACGACCGCCCGCTCATTGGCGCCGCCATCAGATAGGTCATGCCGATCTCGCCGGCGAACGAGCGGATCTGGTCGGCCACGCTTTCGGCGGTGCCGTGGATCATCACGTCCTCCAAATAAAATCGCACCGGGTCTTTGCCGCCGAAGTCGCGGGCGGGCCCCTGGCGCACATTGTCCCGGTTGCCGACGTACGACGCGATCGTCCATTTGGCGACGCGTTCGCCACCGCGTGCGCCTTCTCCGCCGTTTCATCGACCGCGATCAGCCGCGCCATCGGGATGGTGCGGCCGGCATCGCTGAACCCCGCCTCGGCCAGCTTCGCCGCGTAGTGCCGCCGCTTCCGATCAGATCGGCGCGGGACGAATGCGGGTCCATCAGGATGGAGTGACCAAGGCTCGCGGCCCAGTCGATGGCGGGCTTGGAGGAGGCCGCCATCCAGACCGGCGGATGCGGCGTCTGGAACGGTTTGGGCAGCACCTCGACGTTCTCGTACTGGAAGAATTTGCCCTGGTAAGTGAGGCGCTGGTTGGTCCAGGCCTTCAGCACGATATCGACGGTCTCGTGGAAGCGGGCGCGCGCTTTCCTCGCCCGGAATGCCGAAGGCGGCGAACTCACTGCGCTCGAAGCCGCGGCCGGCGCCCCAGTTGACCCGGCCGCCCGAGAGCACGTCGAGCAGCGCCACCTCCTCGGCCAGGCGCAGCGGGTTGTAGAATGGCGCCAGCGAGACCGCCATGCCGATGCGCAGCCGTTTGGTGCGCGCGGCGGCCATGGTGCCCATCATGTGCACCGACGGGCAGACGGAGAAGCTGGAAAAGTGATGCTCGGCGAGCCAGACGGCGTCGTAGCCGGTCTGGTCCATGATGGAAAACCGCTCGAGCGCGGATTCGTACACCGAATTGAGCGGCACGGAACGGTCGCGCCAACCGAAGAACTGCAGAATGCCGACTTTCATGGTGTCCTCTCGAAGAGCGTAGTTTTAATACGGTTCCTTCACGAAAATAAACGTCGTCCCCGTCACGATCGGCGCGCTGGCGCCGACAAACGACACGTTGACGTCCTTCACCTGCCGAGATCCCGCCCGGCCCGAGGCCTGCAACGCGCCCTCGATGATGTGCCACAACCCGTGGATCCGCCCGGTACCCAAACTGCCGCCGAACGTGTTCAACGGCAGTTCGCCATCCAGTTCGATGCGTCCGTCCTGAATGAAATCGAGCGCTTCGCCTTCCTTGCAGAACCCATACGATTCGAGACCGTAGATCACCGACGCCGAGAACCCGTCGTAGATCTGCGCGACATCGACATCTTTCGGACTGAAGCCGGACCGCTCCCACGTCAGCTTCGCCGAACTGCTGCCGCCTTCCATGTAGCTCGACAGGCTGCCGATGCGGCCGGCGACCTCGAAGTGCAGGCGTTGGCCGTAACCCGCGAGGTAAGCCGGCGTGGGTTTCAGATCCCTCGCCCGATCCGCCGTCGTCAGCACGATCGCGACAGCGCCCTGAACCGGGATGTCGCAGTCGAACAGACAGAACGGATACGCAACCATCCGCGAGGCGAAGTAGTCCTCGCGCGTCAGCGGCGTGCCATAGAAATATGCGTGCGGATTGTGCTGCGTGTGCTTGCGCTGCGTCACCGCGAGCGTCGCCATCTTGTCGCGCGTCTGGTTGTTCTTCTCGAGCCAGCGCGTGTAAGCGACCGCCATCCCCTGGCCCGGTCCGCCAAACCCATACGGCGCGGTGAACTGCGTCGCGCCCTGCGCGTACGTCCCCGGCAAATTCTGATAAGTGCCGCGCGGATTATGCATCGCCCGCCACACGACCGCGTATTTGCACACGCCCGCCAGCAACGCGTTCACCGCCTGCTGCACCGCGCCGCCGATGTTGGTCGTGCCCACCTGGATGTGCCAGGTCAGGTTCGGCAACTTCAACATCGCCATCATGCAATTGACCGAGACAACGGAAATCCCATCAACCTCCGCGTGTCCGGTCGCCGGCAATTCCGGATACGTCGCCAGCCCGTCGATGTCCGACATCTGCAAACCCGAGTCGGCGACCGCGCCCTTCACCGCCTCCAGCGCGTGCGCGGCGAGCGGGACGTCGGCCATCCGGGAAACCTTGGAATAACCCACGCCACTGACAGCGATCTTGCAACGATTGTCCCACATGCGGTGTGTCCTCCTTAGCCGGCGCGCGCGAGACGGAATTGCGGCAGCGTGATGTCGTCGTTGAGTTTCTCGAAGATGACCTCGACGCGGCGGCCCACCTTCGCCTCGGTGTACTCGGCCTCCAGCAGATTGCCGGCGAGCAGAGCGCCCGGCGCCGCGTCGAGTTCGACGATGATGCTGGCGTACGGCACGGCGGAGGCGAAGCGTTTGTCGCCGGTGTGATACATGATGGTATAGGCATAGATCGCGCCGCCGCCGCGCACCGGCTCGAACTTCAGGTCCGTGCTGACGCATTGCACACAGGTCGCGTACGGCGGGTGCTGGAAGTGGCCGCAGCTCTGGCATCGTTGCAGTTCCAGGACGTTCCGTCTGGCCGCGTCCCAGAATGGCCTGGTCCACTCGGTCGGGACAGGGATCGGGCGGGTAACCTTGGTCCAGTCGCTCATTGTCTTCGCCTTACAGGTGCGCGGTTCGGGGACAAGTCTAAAGGGAGGCCGCGCACGGGGATAGTCCGCCTCCTTGGTCGCGAGGCTACGCGCCGCGATTTGACACGCTGGCGTCGCAACTCACAATGGACCCAAAGCCCAGGAGACCAGCCGCGATGCCGCAGCGACGAGCCCTCGAAAACATCCGCGTGGTGGACTTCAGTTGGGTCCGCGCCGGGCCATGGGCCACGCGTTGGCTGGGAGCCCTCGGCGCCGAGATCATCAAAATCGAATGGCCGGAAACCGAGCGTGGCAGACTGCCGAGTTCCACCACACCACAAAATCTCGAGGTCAACCTGAACACATCAGGCAACTTCAACGATACCAACGTCAACAAAAAGAGTCTCAGCCTGAACGTCCGCAGCCCCAAAGGCCTGGAAATCGTCAAACGCCTGATCGCCATATCGGACATCGTAATTGAAAATTTCAGCTCGCGCGTGTTGCGTAACTGGGGTCTCGGCTATGAGCAACTGTGCGAGATCAAACCGGATATCGTGTACGTTTCGATGTCCGGTTACGGTCATACCGGCCGCGACCACCATTACACGACATTTGGTCCCGTGGCGCAGTCGGTCGCTGGTTTGACATATTTGTCCGGATTGCCGGGCGCGCCACCGGCTGGTTGGGGGTGGTCGTACATGGACGATACCGGCGGTATGTATGGCGCGATGTGCGCCCTCACCGGGCTCTACCATCGCAACATGACCGGACGCGGCCAGCATATCGATCAGGCGCAAATGATCTCCAGCGTTCCGCTCAACGGTCCGGCGCTGTTGGACTTCACCGTCAATGGACGCGGGTCGCGACGGCCAGGTTTCCCTCCCGGCAATCGCGCGCATTGGCCGGGCACGGCGTTGGTCAACAACTACCGCGGGCCAACGGTCGCGCCACACAACGCCTACCGTACCGATCCCGGCGGCTACAACGACTGGTGCGTGATCGTCTGCCACTCCGACGACGAATGGCAACGCCTCATCGCCATCATGGGCTCCCCATCCTGGGCTTTCGACTCAAAATTCGCCACCGTCGCCGGCCGGCTGGAACATCAGGACGAACTCGACGCCAACATTGAAACCTGGAGCCTCACTCTGGGAAAATACGAACTGACCGCGCGCTGCCAGGCCGCCGGCGTACGCGCCCTGCCCGTGCAAAGCGCCGAAGACCGCGTGGAACACGACCCGCAATTGCGCGAGCGCCAGATGTACCTGCCGATGGAGCATCCCGCGCTTGGCCTGCGCAAAGTGCAAAACGCACCCTTTAAGATGTCGGAAACGCCGGCGATCAATCGCCTGCCCAGTCCGCTGATCGGTCAACACACCAGCGAGATCGTCGAAGGACTCCTTGGTTACAGCCACGAGGAGCTTCGCGCGGGCTTCGAAGACGGCACCTTCTGGCCAACGAAACGAGCGCGCTTTCCGTACCAGGAGGAAATGCTTCAATGACCGACGCTCAAGGTCCACTGGCGGGATTGCGCATCCTGGAGCTGGCTGACGAAAAGGGACACTTCTGCGGCAAGCTGCTCGGCGATCTCGGTGCGGACGTGATCAAGATCGAGCCGCCCGGCGGTGAACCTTGCCGTCACGTCGGCCCGTTCCTCGACGATGCGCCACACCCGGAGCGCAGCCTGTCGTTCTGGTACTACAACACCTCCAAACGTGGCATCACCCTCAACCTGGAAACCGCCGACGGCCGCGATGTATTTCGCCGTCTGGCCGCGAATGCCGACGTCATTCTTGAAACGTTTCGTCCAGGATACCTGGCAGCGCTGGGTCTGGATCACGAGTCGTTGAGCGCGCGAAATCCCGGCCTGATTATCTGCTCGCTGACCCCGTTCGGTCAGACCGGACCGTGGCGCGACTTTCTGTCGTCCGACCTCCTGCACATGGCGGCCGGCGGAGAAATGGCCTCCTGCGGCTACGACGAAACCGACGTCCCAAACGCGCCGCCCATCGCGCCCGGAGGCGGCAACGCCTGGCATATGGGTTGTCATTTCGCCTACATTTCAATTATGGCGGCACTGGTCTATCGGACCGTCTCCGCGCAGGGCCAGTACATCGATTGCTCCATCCATGAGGCCTGCGCGCTCACGACCGAATCCGCGATCGCCAACTACGTCTACCGCGGCGAGGTCTTGCAGCGTCATACCGGGCGCCACCACTCGGCCGGACCTTCGAACCGTACGCAGTTCCGCGCCAAGGATGGCTGCTACGTAACCGCGCTGATCTCGGGCGGATTGAACCCGCGCAATGTGAAGAACCTCGCGGACCTGATGGACAGTTATGGCATGGCCGGTGATCTCAAGGATCCTGAGTACCAGGACCCGGCGGTGATCGCGGCGAACACGGCGCATATCATGGACGATCTGCTCGCCGGGTTCATCGCCAGCCTGCCATCGGAGGAAGTGTATCGCGCGGGCCAGGAGCGCGGATTCACATGGGGTGCGGTGCGTGCGCCCGAGGCACTGCTTGACGATGCGCATCTGCGAGATCGCGGCTTCTGGAAACAAGTGGAGCATCCGGAACTCGGCCGGAGTTTCGTCTATCCAGGCGAGGCCGCGATTTACAACGGCTCACCCTGGCGGATTTCCCGGCGAGCCCCGCTGATCGGTGAGCACAACGCGGAAATCTACACTGGCGAACTGGGACTTTCTCGCGGCGAACTCGTCGTTCTGGCGGAGAGTCGCGTGATCTGACCCCTCTACAACGCGCCGCTTCGCCGCAACGCCGCGATGTCCTCTTTCGTGAATCCCCAACTCAGCAAACCCGTTTCATTATGCGCCCCGATCCGCGGATCGAGTTGCTGGATCCGCCCAGCGGTGCGGGAGAACCTGGGCGCGGGCGCCGGTTGCAGGACACCGTCCACCGTCACGAACGTTTCTCGCGCGACATGATGCGGATGCGCCGGCGCGTCGCTCAGACTTAATACCCCCGCGAAGCAGGCATCGCTGCCCTCCATCAGCGCGATCCATTCCGCCTGTGTTTTGGTCAGGAAGATCGCCTCCAGCCGCGCGCGCAGATCCGGCCAGTGCGACGGATCGCGCTGCCGCTCACGCGGGAAATCGTCAATGCCCAGCTTGTTCATCAGGATCGCGAAGAACTGCGGCTCGATCGAGCCGAGCGCGATCCAGCGTGCATCCTTGCATTGGTAGACGCCGTAATATGGCGCGCCGCCATCGACACCGTTCGACGCCCGTGCGTCGGTCCATCGGTCTCCAGCCATGTGGCCATAAAACGCGGCCATCAATGACGCCGCGCCATCGCTCATCGCGGCATCCACCACCTGTCCCTCGCCCGTGGCGCGCGCGTGCAGCAGCGCCGCGAGCAACCCAACCGCGAGATACAGCGCGCCGCCACCAAAATCGCCGACGAGGTTCAAGGGGGGCACCGGCCGCTCCGCCGTGCCGATCGCATGCAGCGCGCCAGTGATGGCGATGTAGTTGATGTCATGCCCGGCGGCCTGCGACAGAGGTCCCTCCTGCCCCCACCCCGTCATCCGGCCATAGACCAGCTTCGGATTGCGCGCGAGCGCGATCTCCGGCCCCAGGCCAAGCCGCTCCATGACGCCGGGGCGGAAGCCTTCATAAATCGCATCCGCGGTATCCATCAGACGCAGACAGGCCTCCCGCGCTTCGGGCCGCTTCAGGTCGAGCGCCACCGATTTGCGTCCACGCCGCGTGACATGTGTCTTCTCCCCGCGATCCCCGTCCTTGCGGTCGATCCGCAACAAATCCGCCCCCATGTCGGACAGCAGCATTCCACAAAAAGGTCCTGGGCCTATCCCGGAAAACTCCAGAATCCTGACCCCGCTCAGCGGTCCTGTCGCCATTATGCTGCTCCGTTCACTGGTGGCCCATCATCACCGTACGCCGCGAGTTCCGCCAACAAATTCGCCAGACCATAGGCCGGCTTATAACCCAGCCAGCGAACCGTGTCGGAGATATCCAACCAATTCGGTTTCGATGCCGGATCGAGGCCGTACGACCGCGCCAGATCATAATACTCCTCGTAGTGCTTCCTGAACGTTGAGCCCGGACCTTCAGCGTCCCACTGCTCCAGATCGGTATCCGTATATTCGTAAGCGCTATCCAGCGTCAGAATCAAATTCTGCTCGAGTTTTCGCTGGGCTAACAGCTCCAAACTCAGCATGACCGCGGTCGCGACATCGTCGATGTGCACGGCGCCTTTCCAAAACCAGCGAGCCCAGTCGCTGTATTTGGAATAGACGGAGTGGTTCCAATACGGAATGAAACCGCGAGGCCGCAGCGTGATCACGTTCATACCGCTGAATTTGGCATAATCCTCGGCGATCCGCTCCGCCAGAAGTTTGCTGCGCCCGTAACGGGTATCCGGACGATACGTGCTGGTGGTGGAAATGTGGACAAACTTATCGATGCCGGCGCGAGACGCCGCCTCGAATACCTCGAACGTGCCGCGCACATTGAGATCGAAGAAGTCGTCGGCATCTTTCGTCTCCTCGTGGATCCCGTGCCAGGCGGCAATGTGCACGATGGCATCGCAGCCACGCACCGCGTCCCGCAACGCGGCCCGGTCCAGCACGGAAGTCTGGACAAACGTCACGCCCGGTCGCGAGACCGCCGGCGCCCGCACATCCAGAACCACCGGCGTATCGCCGTTTTCCAGCAACCTCGGCGCCAGAACCTGACCGAGATCCCCCGATCCGCCCGTCAACAGGACCCGCATGACCTTTTCCCTCTCGTGCCGCGCACCACCTTGCCCAATGCCCGGGTCAGGCCGCAAACTCCGCCTCATCAGACAGGAGGACACTCATGGATCTCAGAGGCGCGGTCGCACTGGTCACGGGCGGAAACGGCGGGCTCGGACAACGCATTTGTCACGCGCTCGCGAAGGAGGGCGCGCACATCGCCGTCATGTACGCGCAAAGCCGAGACCAGGCCGAGGGAGTCGCGCGCGAACTCTCATCCGGCTACCAGATCAACGCGGCCGCGTTCGCCTGCGACATCACCGATGCCGCGGCCGTGGACAAGCTGATCGCTGATGTGACCAAACGCTTCGGCCGGTTGGATATCCTCATCAACGACGCTGCCTACAACAAGGCGATCCCATTCACCGATCTCGACAATCTCACACAGGAAGTGTGGGACAAGATCATCGCCGTGAACCTGACCGGCCCAATGCGGCTCACCAAAGCGGTGGCGCCGATCATGAAAGCGCAAGGCCGCGGACGGGTGGTGAATATCTCGTCGGTGGCGGGACTGGGACCGCAAGGCTCGTCGATCGCCTACGCGGTGTCCAAGGCGGGATTGATCCATCTGACGAAGTGCATGGCGGTGGCGATGGCGCCGGAGACTCTGGTCAATTGCGTGGCGCCCGGACTGCTGGAGGGCACGCGCGCGACCGCCAACCTCAGGCCGGAAATGATCGCGCAGGGCGCCTCGCAATCGCTGCTGAAGAAAGCCGCCGATAAGGATGACTGCGCCGACATGGTGGTCACGATGTGCCGGACGGAAACGATGACCGGCCAAACGGTCGTCATCGATTCCGGCCGAACGTTCCACTGAAGGATTATTCGGCGGCCATCATCCGCAGTTCTTCCGCCGCCGAAAGGATCGGCAAACCCTCGATCGACCGTGAGGGTTTGCCGTCCACGCCAACCAAGGGCTCGCCCACCAGCGTGATCCGGTACAACTGACGATCGAAGTCGGACTGGAATATATCGCGCGGCGCGAGATGCGCGGTCGAGCGATTGTCCCAGAACGCGATGTCGCCCGGGTTCCACTTGAAGCGCACCGTGTATTCCGGTCGCACGACATGTT
Organism: uncultured Alphaproteobacteria bacterium; assembly: GCA_963719675.1. Classification (GTDB taxonomy): domain Bacteria; phylum Pseudomonadota; class Alphaproteobacteria; order Acetobacterales; family Acetobacteraceae; genus Rhodopila. The sequence continues at coordinate 35,121 of CAVRDN010000080.1, forward strand.
CCCAGAGGATCTCGAGGATTTTGCTACTCTCGCGCGGCGTCAGGCCGACGATCGACTTAAGGAAGGAGGGACTGGCGAACAGCACGCGCTCCCCGGTCTCGGCGTGCACGGTGACCAGCGGATGTTCGCTGCGCAACACGCGCCGTTTGACACGCTCGTTGTATGTGCTCCCACCACGCGGCTCGAACGCGTGGATGCCGCGCAGCCCATCGACGAAGCCGCGCATCGTCTCCGACAGGCCCGCATAAGCGGCGACAAGATTGGTCCAGAACGTGTCGCCGCCATAAGGCGGGATGGTCACGCCACGCAGGATCGAGGCGCAGGGCGGATTGACCGCGGCCGTCACGTCGGTGTGCCAGCCGAACCACGGCGTGACCGTCATCGCCTCGTATTTCTCGTTGGCGGTGCGGTTCTTGGCGACCGAATAAATCTCCGGATACCCTTCGACGTGGCCAAACACGGCGTGACCGATCGTCGGTTCGCCGAACTGGCGCGCCATGGCGACATGCTGCGCGTGATCGAGTTGCTGATCCCGGAAGAAGATCACCTTCCATTTCAGGAACGCGTCCCGCACCTCTTTCACCTGTTCCGGCGACAACGGCCGCGCGAGATCGACGCCACGAATCTCCGCGCCTATATGCAACGTAAGCGGCACGACTTCGACTGCGTTTCGCTGAGACGACGAGACCATGTGCATCCTCCGTCCGCTGTTTTCATCAGCCGCGCACACCATGCGCCGGCTGTCAACTCGGTTACCAGCCCGGCTCGGTTGGCCGTAAGCCCATCAACATCTTGCCGGCGGCTTCGAAGTAAACCGGCAACGCGGCGCCGTGCTGCACGGCGACGTGAACATCGCGGAACGCGCGCTCCAGCGGCAGGCGGGTGTAAATCGCATTGGTGCCCGCCGCGTGAAACACTTTGTCCACCGCGCGAACCAACTCATGCATCGCATGCACCAGCGCCAGCCGCGCCTGCGCGATCTCCCGGTCCGCGGGCTCCTTGCCAGCGCATAACGTGTCCCACAATCGCCCGACCGCATCGAACACATAAGCGCGCGCCGCGTTGACGATGCCCTCGGCCTCACCGATACGCGCCTGCACCATCGGCCGGTCGCGTAACAATTGCGTGGACAAGGTGGAAGCCTCGGTCGTCGCGATCTCGGCCAGGCTGTCGATCGCGCCACGCGCGATGCCAAGCGCGAGTCCGGCCGACGGCGTCCACAGCGTCACGTACCACGCGCGCTGATTGAACAAAGGTCCGGTCTCGGCCGGCGGCGCGTCGGACAGGCAACTGCGAGACGCCGGCACGAACACATCGTCAACGGTGAAGTCCTGGCTGCCGGTGCCGCGCATGCCCATGACCGACCACGTGTCGACGATCGTCACCGACTCGCGGGGCACCCACACCGCGCGCAGCATCGGCGTGCCCGCCGCCGTCAGACGGGGTGTTTCGCCGTCCATCATGACGCAGGTGCAGTACAGCCACCGCGCGTTCTGAATGCCGCTGGCGAAGTTCCACCGCCCCTTGACGCGGTATCCGTCCGCGACCTCCCACGCCTTACCGCCCACGCGCGCCGACCCGGCCGCGCGATAGTCCGCCGGCGTGCCGGCCAGTTCCCTTCCCGCGTCCGCCGGCAGACGGCCGGCATTCAACGACAACGAGGTGGCGATCATCGCGCACCACCCGATGGAGCCGTCCACTTTCGACAGTTCCTCGACCACGCGAAACGCGGTCAGTGGCGGCGTCTCCGGCCCACCCATCGAGCGCGGCAGATACATCTGATAGATGCCGGCTTTGGTGATCGTGTCGGCGAGCGCGGGCGGCGTTTGCCGCAGTCGTTCGGCGTCGTCACGCGCGGCGCGTACAGCCGGCGCCAGACGGATCGCCGCGGTAACAATATCGGCTTCGGTCAACGTCCTACCCCTGGGCTCGATCGAGAATACCCCGCAACGTCACCGCGCCATTCAGTCCCGGCGGAGGCACGTGTCCGCCGGCGGCGATCCGATTGCGTTGCGCGTCCTCCCAGTGCCGGCCATCGAAGAACCGCGTCGGCTTCAATGCCGGCCCATCGATGTCGTCGAGGCAGCGCGCGTTCACCGAAAGCATGTCCGGCGACGAACGCGGGATGTAAAACCCATGCATTCCGCAATGCGCGCAGAACGTGTGTTGCGCCACGCCGGTCTGAAACGTGTAGACGGTCAGCGCGTCCTTGCCTCGGAGCAGTTCAAAGTCGGCGGGAGCAACCGGGAGATGCAGGATCCCTTTCTTCGTGCATATCGTGCAACTGCATTGCGACAACAAATCGAGATCGACCTTGGCGCGAAAGCGGACACGGCCGCAATGGCAGCCGCCTTCTCGGGTTTCCAGCATGATACGGCTCCTTTCGATTCTCCGGTTGGCGGTTATGCGAACCCGCCCTCCAGAAACAGTTGTACCGGCTCGAACAACGCCAACCGGTTGCGTTCCATCAGCGCGGTATGCGTGGCCTCGCCCATCAGCGCGAATCGCTTCTCCCGCGCGTTCTTCAACAGCGAGAACAACGTCAGGCCTAAAGCCGGTGGCGTATCGCGATCCCATTCGCCGACCGTAATCATGGTCGGCGCGGTGATCCCGGCGGGATCGTACAGCGGACGTCCGGCGGTCCAATATTCCCGGCTATCGCGTACCACGCCGTTTGGCGCGCGCAGCACCGGCGGATGCATCGCCGCGCCGGCCGGATCGGTGGCGAAGGTCGCGTCGGCCCAGGCGTCGAACCATCCAGGTGGAATGAGGGAGTCGCGCTTATCGTCGGGGACGCCATTCAACCAGCGCGCCAACGCGGCGTCTCGCGTCACCGCGCGCCAACATCCGAGCACGCCGCCCGGATCCGCCGCCGAGGCACCGTCGCGCACCCAGCCCGGCGCGAACAGCACCAACCGTTCGACCAGGTCGGGAAATTCCGCCGCGAAGCTACCCATCGTCGCGCAACCCCACGACCAGCCGATCAGACACAAACGATCGAGGCCGCGGCGTTGCCGGATGTAAGCGGCCACCGCGCCGACGTCGGCGCGCGCGTCGGCGGTGCTCGCGAATGGCGGGTTGGCCTCGGGCGGCGCGTCCATCGCAGGCGGTCGCGTGGAGCGGCCGTAGCCGCGCACATCCAGTAGGAAAACATCGAAGCCGCGGCGGGCGATGAAATCCATCCAACTGAAACCATCGAGTTCCAGATCGAACGCGGTCTCCGCCGGATAGGTGGCACCATGCACGAACAGCACCGTCCGCCCCGGCGTGAACCGGGTCATGTCGGCGCGATGCTTCTCGCGGACGTAGAGCGACACACCCGGCATCGCGGACGGAACGAAGGTTTCATGCGTAATCAAATCCATCCTACAAAATCCCCAGTACATCGCGCGATTCCCGCGCCGCCGCGATCAGCCTGTCAGCGTCCTCGCGCAACAGCAACCGCTGCGCGACCAGCGTTTCCGCCGCCGCGATCACCCGCGCCGCCCATGCGTCATGCGACGGATAGCGTGCCTCGATGGAGCGGCGTGGGTCGCCCGTTCTGGCACGCTCCGCCTCGGTCGCGGGAAACGGGACATACGATCCCTGCACGGTGAAAAGATCGCCTTCCGCATAACCCGGCACCCGGACAGCCCACCCGGTGTGCGTGCCCAGCGGCGCCGCGAGCACGGGATGCCGCAACCCACCCAGACTGTTGCCGTCCGCGTCCAAAGCGTTGACGAACACCGGATACTCCGGCCCATCCACCGGCGGTTCCACGGAATGATCGCGCAGATGCAGCGCGTTCAGCACATCGGGAAACCGCACGCCGGGAATGCGTGGAAACGCACGCTCGGCTTCTTCGCGGGTCGCCAGCGCACCTTCGGCGTGCGATGGAAACTGGCTGGCGGGAGGCAGCGTGCCATTCTCGACCCATTCGGCCAGCGCGATCAGCAGCGCGCGCAGCCAGGAACTGTATCCCAACGGATTTCCTGGCAACTGACCGGCATGCTTCGCCTCCGGCTTGTGCACGGCGTGCTGCGTGCTGGAGGCGAGATAGATCCGCACATCGTCCGGCATCGCCACGTCTTGCCCCGCCGGATCGGTCGCGACCAACGACGCGCGCGCCGCCCACATGTCCGAAATCCGCATCCAAATGCATGACTTTCGGTCGCACGCCGGCCGCGTCCGCGCGCCGCATGATGCCATCGGTCCCGCCACTGAGCGGATCGGTCAAAGTCGGATAGGTGAACGGAAACTGATCGTCCAGAAACGCATGATCTTCGTGCTGGCGGGAGTAACGCCCAGGCTGCGCGAATGCGAAATTGATGAAGGTGCGGCGGGAGCCGGAGACGACAGGGAAGATCGCATCGAAGACTTTGCGTCCCTCGAGGTCCTGATTGAAGCCGAGATGCACCAGGTCACGCAGCACGCGCCCGCTTTGCGAAATGCCGAATCCCATGGTGTGGCGCACTTTGCCGCGGATCGGATTCATCGCCGACGCATCATGCCGCAGGAACGAGACCAGATCACGGATCGCGGCGAAACCGATGCCCATCACCTCGGGATCCCTGGCGGGATAAATGAACTCATAAATCGCGCCGCGATCGAAGCCGGATGGCCGGACAACTTCAATATGTGTCGCGTCAACATAGCGCCACGCAAGGCCGGGTGGGGTGACGCGCTGGTCCCGCTCCCGCTGGCGCACCGTCAGCGTCGCTTTGTCTCGCGACAGATCGGCGGCCTGATACGACAGCGTACCAACGAACGTTCTCTCCGACGTTTCCTTGATGAACGCATCGCCTGGACCGAACCCCTCCGCGATGAACTCGTCGCGATTGATGCGGGTCGCGGACACGGACGGAAACCGCGCGTTCAATCGGTCCGCGCCGGGCGGCACGCCGGTTTGCCAGGCGCTCCAGATCAACGAAAAGCCGTGCCGCATCAGGAATCCGTCGCCGGCATGCGCCGCGGTCGTCGGGCGATTGCCGTCGGCGCCGCGATTGAGCCGGGTCAGCGCGACCTTGTTGCCGCGGTTGGGCACGTCGTACAGCAGCCAGCCATTGCCTTTCGCGAGGTCCGTCGGCGTCATCAACGTGAAGTCGGAACTGTACTCCACCCGTCCATGGGCGTTGCGCGGCGCCTTGGCCAAATTGACGATCACGGCATTCAACGGATGCGACGGATCGAGTTCGCCATGGATCGTGCCACTCAGGCACTCGTAAGTCCCGATCGAGCCAAACACGCGCCCATCGAATACCGGCGCCAGGCGCTCGGTGATTTCAACATTCAATACGCTGCCGGGTTGGGTTGTCATCCTGGTTCCCCCTGGGTCGCGGATCAGACTATCACTTTCGTCCGGTGCCGTGCACTCTGCGCCAGGACCGCCGGGAGGACCACACAATGACGCCGAACGAGGAATGGGGCCTGACAGGCAAAGTGGCGATCGTCACCGGTGGTGGCGCGGCCGGCGACGGTATCGGCAACGGCCGCGCCGCCTGCATCCTGCTGGCACGCGCCGGAGCGCACGTGCTGGTCGTCGATCGCGACCTGGCGCTGGCCGAACGCACGGTCGCGATGATCGCCGCCGAGGGCGGCAGTGCTGCCGCGGCTTCCTACGACGTCACGATATCAGAACAATGCGCTGCCATGGTGGACGACGCCGTGGCGCGCTGGGGCCGTCTCGATTGCCTCGACAACAACGTCGGCATCGGCAGCAAGGGCACCGTCGTCGAGGAAACCGAAGACAACTGGGCTCGCGTGATGCGCGTCAACGTGGACACCATGTTCCTGACATGCAAACACGCGATCCCGGCGATGGTCCGCACCGCCGGCGGTGGCGCGATCGTCAACATCTCCTCGATCTCCGCGCTGCGGCCACGCGGTCTCACGGCGTACAGCGTGTCGAAGGGCGCGGTCATCGCGCTGACCCAGGCAATGGCGGTCGATCACGGTCCGGAAGGCATCCGCGTCAACTGCGTGTTTCCCGGTCCGGTCTACACGCCGATGGTCTATGCGCGCGGCATGACCGAGCAGGCGCGCGACACCCGCCGTCGCGCCTCGGTTCTCGGTCTTGAAGGCAACGGCTGGGATATCGGCATGGCGGTCCGCTTCCTGCTGTCCCAGCAGGCGCGTTTCATTACCGGCCAGATCCTCGGTGTGGACGGCGGCGCGACTCTCGTGGGTCCGAGCCGCGCATCCTGAACTCAGTTCAGCCGCAGTTCGGTGATGTGACGCGGATCCGGCTTAAGCTCACCACGTTCGACTTTCGTCACGAGTTCAACAAGCTTTTCGTTCGCACGCGCGGCGAGCCCGACCTTGGCGCCTTCCCGCACGACGTAGCCATTGAGAAACTCAATTTCGGTGCGGCGGCCCTTCATCATGTCCTGCCCCATCGAGGGACGCTGCGTTGCCGATCCACGTGGCTGGGTCCGCAGCCGTTCCTCGTACCGCGCGAGGGCTTCCGGTTCGCCCTCGCCGGCTCCGGCGACGACGTCCGGCGGCAGATGATTGATTTCCTCCAGCTTGTAACCCAATGCCTGACCGATCCGAATCGCCTCCGCGGCGAGGCGCGCCTGGAAGCGGCGTACCGTCTCATCCGCCGCCATCTGCGCGCCCGACAGGCCGGTGCAGGCGGAGACGCCATTGCCCATCGCGTTGGTCACCAGCTTCGACCATCGTTCACCCCACAGATTATCGGTGACCTTGGCGCTGTCGGCGTGCGATACCAACGCGCAGACTTCTTTCGCGCGCTCGGTGAGGCCGCCATGCACTTCGCCGGTGCGATAGACGGTATGTGCCGCGCCGCCCTTGAGCCCGCCGCGGTGGATCAGGCCCGGCGCGTTCAGGCCGACGCTGATGTTGCTGGCGATGCAGCCCAGTACTTTACCCCAGCCGACGACGCCGGCGATCGTCGCCTCGTTCATACAGTTCTGTAACGAAACGATATAAGCGCCGGGCGCCAGATATTGCCGGATCAGCCGCGCGGCCCAATCGGTGTCGTAGGATTTCATGCAGACGAAGGCGATGTCGAACAGCGCTTCCTTGGCGACATGCTGGACCTCGGTGAGGTGCAGCGCGCGCGGTCGCACGGTGAACGGTTCCTCGCCCTGGTGATGGGTGATGCGCAGGCCGTTGCGGTTGATTTCCTCAATGTGCTCAGGCCACGGATCGATGAACGTGACGTCCTCGCCGGCCCGCGCCATATGCGCACCGGTATAACCGCCGACTGCTCCGGCGCCGACGATGGCGATTTTCTTGCCCATGGTTTCCTCCATTCTTTGACCTGTTGGCGCGAACCTTGGCCCCGGCGACGCCACGCGGCAACCAGGCGGACCCCACCGGGGGACCGCCGCATCCGCTTAATAGTGCGTCACCCATGGACTGTTCAGCGCTTCCTCGATGCGGCGGTGGCGTGCCTTGATCACGTCGGCCGGCACCGCGCTGACGAAGGCGTAGAACGTCTTGGTTCGAATCGCATCCACCACGCGCTCGCCCACTTTCTTCGGGTCCAGCCCGGTCGTCGCGAGGCGTTCCGCCAGCACCGCCTCATCGTTGCCGCTCACCCGCGGTCCCCCCATGTGCTCCGGCCAATTCCGCCCGCCCCGCGCGATGTTCGTCGCGATCGGGCCTGGACACAGCACCGAAACCCCGACGTTGGTGCCCTCCAGTTCGTGCTCCAGCGCCTCGGACAACGAGAGCGCGGCGTACTTGCTCATGGAATACGGCCCCTGGTCGGTGCCGCGGCGATTCTGGAATCCGGCGACCGAGGCGGTGTTGACGACATGGCCTTCCTCTCCATGGCGCAGGATCGCGGGGACGAAATGCCGAATGCCGTGAATGATGCCCCAGATGTTGACGCCAATCACGAATTGCCAGTCGGCGACGGGAACATCGACCAGCTTGGTCCCGTGCATCGGGACGCCGGCGTTGTTGCAGGCGATATGCAGCTTGCCGAAATTGCGCTCGGCTTCGGCCAGCGCCTCGAGCACGGATTGCTCCTGGGTCACGTCGATGCGCACCGGCATGACCCGCTTGTTGGTGCCGGAGAGCCCGTGAGCGGCCTGCTCGACCGCGTCCTTCTGGATGTCCGCCATCACCACGTTGGCACCCGCTTCCGCCAGCGCGGTGGCGATGCCGAGCCCGATGCCGGACGCGGCGCCGGTGACGATGGCGGTTTTGCCGGAGATGTCCATGGGCGCCCTCTTTCGTTTGTGTTGAGCGCGAGTCTGCCACGCGACGCCACGCGCTGGAATGCCCGACCGCGAACCTGGGCTGTCGAACGTGGGCTGTCGAACCTGCGCTGTCGAACGTGGGCTTGGCGAACCGGCGACGACAGGCCACGATCCCGCGTCGGGCATCCATCGCCCATGAACCGCGAGAGGCAGCCATGTCGATCACCAACAGCCCCGACCCCGCGATCCGCGCGGCCGTGGTCCAGCAGGATCTCAACACCGTTCTGCATCCGATCGTTCAACATAAAACGCTCGAGACCAAACAGTTCGTCGTCTCCGGCGGGCAAGGCTCAACGGTGTTCGACGCCGACGGCACCGCCTATCTCGACGCGATGGCCGGTCTGTGGTGCGTGAATATCGGCTATGGCCGTGTCGAACTCGCCGATGTGGCGGCGGAGCAGATGCGGCAATTGTCGTACTTTCCGCACACCGCGATGAACGCGCCCGCCGCCGCGCTGGCCGACAAGATCAACGGGTTGATGGGCGGCGGCTACCACACGTACTTCGTCAATTCGGGGTCGGAGGCGAACGAGGCCGGCTTCAAGATCGCGCGGCAATACCAAAAACATGAATCCCCCCGCGATTATCGCTTCAAAACCGTCAGCCGCTATTTTGCCTATCACGGCACCACGCTCGCCACGCTGGACGCCGGCGGCATGGGCGAACGAAAGGCGAAGTTCGAGCCGTTCTCAGGTGATTTCGTGCATGTCGCGCCGCCGTACTGCTATCGCTGCCCGTTCGGCCTGAGTTATCCCGGTTGCGGCCTCGCCTGCGTCAGGAACATGGAGACGACAATTCTCGGCGAAGGGCCGGAGACGGTGGCGGAGGTCATCGTCGAACCGATCATGAGCGGTGTCGGCGTCGCGGTGCCCCCGGACGACTATCTGCCCGAGGTCGAAAAAATCTGCCGCAAGTACGGCATCCTGTTGCACGTCGATGAGGTGATCAACGGCTTTGGCCGCACCGGCAAGATGTTCGCGCATCAGCATTACGGCGTTTCGCCTGACATCATCGCGATCGCCAAGGGCATTTCCAGCGCTTACCTGCCGATCGCCGCGACCGTGGTGAAAAACAACGTGTTCGATAGTTTCTATGGCGATCCGTCTGAAAATCGGCAGGTGGCCCAGGTGAACACGTATGGCGGTCATCCGGTGGCGGCGGCGGTGGCGCTGCGTAATATCGAGATCATGGAAGCGGAACGTCTCGCCGAACGCTCGGCGGACGTGGGTAAATATTTCCTCGACGGATTAAGCGGCCTGATGCGGCACAAGGTCGTGGGCGACGTGCGCGGCAAAGGTTTGCTGCTGGCCATCGAACTGGTGAAGGACCGCGCGACGAAAGAACCGGTGGACGCGGCGAAGATCACCGCGATCGTCGATTATTGCCGGGCGAACGGCGTGCTCGTCGGGCGCGGGGGCGGCGGGCGCCGCTATGGCAACACGATCACGTTCTCCCCGCCGCTGGTGATCACCCGCGCCGAATGCGACCGCATCGTCGAAACCCTGGACCGCGCGCTGTCAACGATGGACTTCACCTGATGCCGTAACATCCAGCAAAGCTCAGGAGGAAACGAAAATGCTGTTCACCTGCCTCCCCGAAGGCGCGCCGATCCCTGGCCGGTTTCCCGGTCCGCCGCATCCGCGCGGCAAGTACCTGACGGTGGACATCCACTGCCACGTGCTGACGGAAAAGGCGGAGGCGATGTTCAACGCGGCCGGCCTCATTGAGCGGCGGCCGCGCGACGTCTTCGCCAATCCTCGGACGCGCGCGGTCAACCAGGAGCAGGCGCGGCGGAACCGGACGCAGTTCACCTCGATCGAAAAGCGGCTCGCCGACATGGACGTCATGGGGATCGACATTCAGGCGATCACGCCGGCGCCGAATCAGACGTATTACGACACGCCGCCGGATCTGGGGATCGCCACGGCGCGCGCGATCAACGACAACATCGCCGAGATCGTGGCGCGGCATCCCGACCGCTTCGCCGGGCTCGGGACCGTGCCGTTTCAGGCACCGGAACTCGCGGTCGCGGAACTGGAACGGTTGCACCGCTCGCTGGGTCTGCGTGGGATCGAGATCGCCACCAATGTCGCCGGCGCCGATCTCTCGGAGGACCGGTTTCGCCCGATTTTCGCCAAAGCCGAGGAACTCGGCCTGACGTTGTTCATGCATCCGACCGGCTTTACCGAGGCGCGGCGGTTCGGCGATCATTACTTCACCAATGTGATCGGCAACCCGTTGGACACCACGGTCGCGGTGCATCACCTGATCTTCGGCGGCGTGCTGGAGGCGTGCCCGCGTTTGAAGTTGGTACTGGCGCATGGCGGCGGCTACCTGCCGGCCTACTCCGGCCGCATCGACCACGCGGCATCGGCCAGGCCGGACTGCTGCGAGCAAATTCGCGAGATGCCGACAACCTACTTAAAACGGCTATATTTCGATACGCTGGTGTATACGCACGCGCAACTGGAGTATCTCGTGCGGGAATACGGCGCCGACCGGCTGCTGATGGGCACGGATTACCCCGCCGACATGGGGGAGATCGATCCGGTCGGCTTCATCGAAATCCGCACCCAACCTCACCGCCGCCGATCGTGCCGCGATCCTGGGTGGCAACGCCGCCCGCTGCTGGAGCTTCCCGAAAAGGAAAGCCACGATGCCGCTCGATGAGGAATGCCGGCGCCGGATCGTGGTCACCCATACCGGCAGCCTGCCGAGGCCGGCCGCGCTGTCGGCTCTGCTGTTCGAACGCGGACCGGATCAATCCGACGAACTGACCCGCGCGACCGGACAGGCGGTGACGGATATCGTGGCGCGGCAACGCGAGCTTGGCGTCGATGTCATCAGTGACGGCGAGCAATCGAAGGTCAGTTTCCAGATCTATGCGCTGGATCGTCTCGCCGGGCTGCAACCGATCCAACCGGCTCCGGGCGTTCGGCGCACGCGGGAAAACATCGCGTTCCCGGCGTACTACCGGGGTGGCGTGCACCCTGGCTCGGCCCAGGCGCGCTTCGCCTGCACCGGTGCGATCGCTTACCGGGGACAGGAACGGCTCGCCACCGACATCGGCAATTTGAAAGCGGCGTCACGCGGGTTCGACACGGTCGATGTGTTCATGCCCTCGGTCTCACCATCGAGCCTCGCCAGTCAGATGGAGAATCATCATTACGCCAACGAGGAGGAGTTCGTGGTCGCCTGCGCCGAGGCGATGCGGGTCGAATACGAAGCGATCGTCGCCGCCGGCTTTCTGCTGCAGATCGACGACCCGCGGCTGGCGATGCACTACATGCTTTCCCCCGATCAAACGATCGAGCAAACCCGCGCCTGGACCCGGCAACGGATTGAAATCCTCAACCACGCGCTGCGGAATATCCCGCCGGAGCGGGTGCGCCACCACACGTGTTATGGAATCAACATGGGTCCGCGGGTCAGCGATTTCGAGCTGAAATACCTCGCCGACCTCATCCTGGAGATCCGCGCCAAATATTACTCGCTCGAAATGGCGAATCCGCGCCACGAACACGAATGGCGGGTCTGGCGGGAGGTCGCGCTCCCCGCCGACAAAGTCCTGGTTCCCGGCTGCATCACGCATGCCTCGGTGATCGTCGAACATCCCGACCTCGTCGCCGAGCGCATCGTGCGGCTGGCGGAGGTCGTTGGACGCGAACGTGTCATGGCGAGCACGGATTGCGGCTTCGCCTCCACCATCAATCCCAACGTGCCGCCCGAGGTGGAACCCGAGATCGTCTGGGCCAAATTCCAAAGTCTGGCCGAGGGCGCGCGACGCGCCACCAGCCACCTCTGGCGTTGAAAGGAGCGCGCGTCAGACCGGCCGCGGTGCTCTCGCCGGACTGATCAACCAGGCGCACGCGACGATCGCGAGCACGACGAGCCCAGGAAATACGCAGAGCCAGGTTCCCCATGTCGCCATGGCGCCGGTCGCGGCCCAGCCTGTCGATGACAGGGCTTCGGTGATCGTGGCGACGCGCGAGGATGTCTGTCGGCGCCGGAATACGCTGCGCCGGCCCTGGGTTCGAAACCAGTACTGGATCGCCGTGGCTGAGCCCGCCGCGATGAAGATACCGGTCAACGCGATCAACGCGGGACCTGGCTTGACCACCGCGAACAGCAAGATGAACGGCGCGAAGATCATTCCCGACTCCGCCGAGTACCGCTTCGGTCTTGGCGCGCAGCACGCGGGACGTCGCCATCGGGGCGGAGGCGATGAGTTCCGGCGCGTCCTCCCCGGACACCGCGAGCCAGGCGAGACCGCCGCCCAACTGGCCAGCGGCGACGATGAGGATGGGCACCAGCATCGCCGATCCGCCGGCGCCGCGGAAATTACGCCACAGCATGGCCAGCGGCGACGATGAGGATGGGCACCAGCATCGCCGATCCGCCGGCGCCGCGGAAATTACGCCACAGCAGAAACACCGCCGGCAAAAGATACAGCAATTGCATCAAGGTTTGCGACATCAGCCAGGGATCGCGCAGCAGCAGCACCCACTCCTTCCGCCGCAACGCCCAGGCGGGCGAGGAGCCGCGGAATACCGACTGACCGGGAGCTTTTCGCGGCGTCGCGTGCACGACGTTGCCGGCGGCGAACGCGAACTGACCGAAGCGCGGCGCGAACACGAAGATGACCGCCGCCAACGCGGCCAGGCTGAGACCCAGCAGGCTGCCGAGCGCCACTGGATCGGCGATGAATTCCGGGGCGGGCCATTTCATGACGATCTGGTTCGATGCCGTTCTGACCACTCCGGCGACCTGCGCGAAGCTCGCATCGGGCATCGACCCGTACGAGATGATCGTGTCGAATTGCAGGACAATCGCGAACGCCGCGCCGAGCACCGCGGCGACGATCTGCGAAATGAACCGTGTGCGTCTGGCGCCCAGCAGATGGAACATCGCGACGATGATCACGATCGCCACGGCGGTCGCGTCGATCGCCAGCGCCACCGCGACGAAATAGCCGCCGAACCAGCGCGGCCCGCCGAGCCAGACCAGAACATGAATAAACGGCGCCGCGAGCACCAGAGCCATCGCCACGACCGTCACCCCCAACGCGGCGAGACGCACCGCGAACAACCGGGATGCCCGCGCCGGAGACGTCAGGATCAACTCCAGATCGCCGCGCGCGAAGAACGCCTTGGTCACGGTTTCCATCGCCTGCGACACCATCAACGACCACGCCAGCAACAGCGTCCAGGCGAGCGTCGCGAGCACCTGTTCGCTGGCACCGCCGGCGCGGCTCGCGGATGAGAACAGCATCAGCCAGGCCAGGCCATGCATGATGATGGCGAAGGCCGTGAAGCCAATCACCACGGTGCTCACGCGCCGGCGTCCTCCACCACTCATGAGCGACTGCCAGTCGCGCCACGCCAACCGCAGCTCGTGCAGCGCGAACCAGCCCAGCGTGCCCGCTCGCATTATGCCGCGTCCCCCTCCTGGGCGACCAGCGCGAGGAATGTGTCCTCCAGGCTGTCCTGTCCCGAGCCGGCCTGACGGCGCAATTGATCCAACGTACCGTCGGCGACCAGCCTGCCATTGGCGATCACGCCGATGCGGTCGGCCATGCGCTCCGCGACATCCAGGATATGCGTGGTCATGATCACCGAGCAGCCGGCCTGGATACGCTCGCGCAACACGTCCTTGACCACGCGCGACGAGGCGGCGTCGAGACCGGTGAACGGCTCATCCAGAATGATCAGCTTCGGCTCGTGCACGAGCGCGCCGGCCAGGGCGACCTTCTGCCGCATGCCCTTCGACAGACCCTCGCAGCGTTGTTCCGCATACGGACCGAGGCCGAGACGCGCCAGCAGATCGCTCGCCCGCGCCGCCGCGATGTCGCCTTCGACCGCCCACAATCCGGCAACGAACTCAAGATACTCGATGGGCGTCAGCTTGTCGTAAATCATCGGCTCATCGGAAACCCAGGCCATGATCCGCCGCGCGCCGATCGGATCGGCCAATGCGTCGATGCCAAACACCGTGATGGAGCCACGATCCGGCTTCAGCAAACCGGTCACCATGCGCAACGTCGTCGTCTTGCCCGCGCCGTTGGGTCCAAGCAGCGTGTAAAATTCTCCGGCGCGCACATCGAGGTCCAGTCCATCGACCGCCGGCCGGTCGAATCGTTTGGCGAGCGCGCGGACTTCAAGCGCGGCGGTCCGCGGATGCTCCCGTGCCGCCGTCGGAGTCCGCCAGACCGCGTTCCCCTGGGCGTGCTCGTCGCATGCCACGTCGATGTCGCTCATGTGACTTACCCCATGCTCAGGGACGCCGTGAACCTTCGACGGGCACGACCGATAATCCCGGACGCCGGCTGTATCGCCGCCCTGGTAACACGCGGGTGTCGGGCGCGCCCTCTACGCGGCGCGTCCCGTCGCGGCGGCCAGCCCCGACGCCAGATCGGCGATCAGATCCGCCTCGCTCTCGAGCCCGACCGAAACGCGCACCAGGCTGTCGTTGATCCCGGCCGCCAGCCTGGCGTCCGCGGTCATGCTCGCATGGGTCATCGTGGCCGGGTGCGACACCAGGCTTTCAATGCCGCCCAACGATTCCGCCAGAGTGAAGATTTCGACAGCCTCGACAAAACGGCGCACCGCATCGGTGCCGCCGTCGATCTCGAAGCTCAACATAGAGCCAAATCCATTCTGTTGCGCCTTCGCGATGGCATGCCCAGGATGGGAGGCAAGGCCAGGGTAATGCACGGCCCGAACGCCGGGATGACGATCGAGGAACGCCGCGATCGCGCCCGTCAGCCGTTGTTGCGTTTCGACGCGGGTGAACAGCGTGCGGATGCCGCGCAACGTCAGGTACGAGTTCGAAGGGGGAGCCGGTGAGACCGGTGACGTTGGCCCAGTACCGCAGCGCATCGGCGTCGGCCCCGGTCGCCGCGACGACAACCCCGCCGACCACATCCGAATGACCATTGAGGAACTTCGTCGTGGAATGCACCACCAGGTCCGCGCCGAGCCGAATGGGCTGCTGCAGCGCCGGTGAAAGGAAGGTGTTGTCCACGATGGTTTTCGCACCGGCCGCCTTCGCCCGCGTCGCGATCATTTGTATATCCACCACCCGCATCAACGGATTGCTGGGCGTTTCGATCAGCACCAACTTTGGCGACCGCAGCAGTGCCGCGGCGAGCATCGCCTCATTGCCCTGGTCGATGAACGCCACCTCGAATTGCCGCTTCGCCTGGCGGGCGCTCAGCAAGCGCCATGTGCCGGCATAGCAATCATGCGGCGCGACGATGAGGTCTCCCGGTTCCAGGCTGGCAATCGCGAGATCGATCGCCGCCATGCCGGTCGCGACCACCACCGCGCCCGCGCCGCCCTCCAGTTGAGCGACGGTATCGGCCAGCAGATCGCGCGTCGGATTGCCGGAGCGCGTGTAGGCATATTGCCGCGGCCGTTCGAACCCCTCGAAGGTGAACGTGCTGGACAAATAAAGCGGCGGCGTCACCGCGCCGAACGCGCTGTCCTCGCCGATCCCGTTCGCCACGGCGATCGTCTGAGGCGCCCTGTTGCTCGACATCGACCCGTTCTCCCGCCCGAGGTGTTTCTCGTTCGACGGCTTACGGCGGGAGTGACGCTCTCCGCAAGGACGGGGACGCGGCTGAGGTGCGCCTTAAGGGTTGACGACGATCGGCGTGAGATCCTGGAACCAACTGCGGGCTTGCACGAAGCCCGTCAACTTCGGCGACAGCGCGCGCGGATTGAGATCATGCGCGACCCAGATCATCACCGCCTGCTCGCTCATCATCTCATGCAACTGGGTCAGCAGGGCATTCCGCTTGTCGTCATCGAACTCCGAGAAGATTTTGCCGACCAGCGCTTCGGTCTCCGGCGACTGGTAGTGTCCCCAGTTGCCGCCGGCCGGCGCCCACTGTCCGGTCCACACATGGCGCACCAGTCCGTTGAACGGATCCACCAGATTGCGGCTGATGTTGACCGCGGAGAATTCGGGAAACTTATCCACGCCGCCGCGCGCCACGTTGAGCAGTGCGTTCCAGTCCATCGAGGTCAGCGTGACATCGAACCCAACGGCGTCCAGTTGCGACTTCACCAGTTCGTTCATCGGCAGCGGATGCATCTGACCCGAACCGGACGTCGAGATCGCGAAATTGACCTTGCACGGGTAGCAGCCCGCTTCCTTCAGCAGGGCGGTGGCCTTTTGAGGATCGTACTGGTACTTAACCGGGTGGCCGTAATAGGGCATCGCGGGCGGCGCGGTGGTGTAGCCGGCCATCGCGGTGCCGCCGAGCAGTTCGACGACATCGTCACGATTGATCGCGTAATTGGCGGCGCGACGCACTCTGATGTCCTTGAACGGGCTGTTCACGAAGTTCAATTGATAAGCCCAGTTGTGGGGGTATTGATTGACGATGACGTTCATGCCGGCGGCTTTGAGGCGGGGGATCGCATCGGGATCGGGCGCCTCGATAAAGTTCACCTGACCGGCCAGCAAAGCGGCGGCGCGTGTCGAGGCCTCGGGCATCGGCAGCAGCACCAGCTTGTCATGTTTCGGAATCCGGTTCTTGTCCCAGTAATCGTCGTTACGCGCCAGTTCCAGCCGTTCATGCGGCACCAGCCGCTGGATCCGATACGGACCGGTGCCGGAGGGATGGAACATCAATGCATCGCGATCGTACTTCAGCTTCTCAGCGTTGCATGGGCTGATCAGCATGACCTGCGGCAGCAGACCGGGAAACAACGCCATCGGCCGGTCCATCGTGATGGCGACGGTATGATCATCGACCGTATCGACCGAGGCGACATTGCCGACGTACACCCGGCCCAGAGCGAACTGCAACGGATCGAATTGCGGCGCCGTTTTATCCAGAATGCGCTTGAAGTTCCACACCACGTCGTTGGCGGTGAAAGGGCAGCCGTCGTGCCACTTCACACCCTCGCGCAACTTGAAGATCCAGCGTTTCGAATTCTCCGGGTCGATGGCCCAGGAGGTCGCGAGACCGGGCCGCAGGTCCGCCGCGCGATCGGCGTGCGACAGGTCGAACAGGATCAACGCGTCGTAAAGCGAGTATCCGACGAAGCGGACGCCTTCGCTCCCCTGGTCTGGAAGCCCGGTCGTGATCGGAATATCGCCGGCGGTCATCGCGACGGTGAGCACGGATTCCGCGCGTGCCGTGACGGCAACGGCGAACGACAGCAGCAGGGCGAGCAACAGGCGCATCTTGATCTCCCGGATTCAGGCGGCGAGACGCGCGGTGGCGGACAGGCGCCGGACCAGCATCTCGGTGTCCATCACATCGCCAAACGTCAGATAGAACGCGATGAGCGAGGCCTCGTGTTCGGCCGGTGTCATGGCGGCGTTGCCGTCGCTCACCATGACCACGCGAAAGTTCGACATCATCGCATCGCGCGCCGAGGACTCGCAGCAAACATTGGTGACGGTGCCGGTGATCAGCACCGTGTCGAAGCCGCGCGCGCGCAGCCGGTCGGGCAGCGTCGAGGCTCCCGGAAGAAACGCGCTGAAGCGGTACTTCTTCACGATTTCGTCGTCCGGGTGCACGTCCAGCGCGGGCCAGAGTTCGTGTCCTTTGGTATTTTCGCTCATCGCCGCGGCGCGACGGGCGCGTCCTTCCGGTGTCGCGATGTCCTGCATGACCGACCATTCGGTCAGGCAACTCTCGTCGAAGGTGTTCTTGATCCAGAACACCCCGCCCCCCGCGTCGCGCGTGGCCTTCGCCAATCGGTTCACGGCCGGCACGATTTCGCGCGCGTCCGGGCAAACCGCGTGACCGACGGCATCGTCCATGAACGCGTTTTGCAGATCGATCACCACCAGGGCGGTGCGGCGCGCCTCCAGGTCGGAGAAGACGTGCTCGGTGCCCCGGCGCGCGACCACACGCTCGATGATGGAAGGCGGAAAAGTCACACCGTTCATGGGCAGGTCTCCTGGTGGTCAGGCAAAAGCGGGAATTTGTTCATCGACACGAATGCAACGCGCCATGCGGCCCGGCACCGGACGTCGTTCTTCGGGGATACCGGCCCGGCATCGCGCGACCGCGAAGCCGCACCGCGGCGCGAACGCGCAGCCGGTTGGCACGAACCGCGGATCGGGAGGGCTGCCGGGAATGGCGGCGATGTCATGATCGCGGCTTTGCCCATGCACCGTCGAAGCGAGCAGTCCGCGCGTGTAAGGGTGCAGCGGGGCCGCGAGCACATCCGCGACCGGCCCTTCCTCCACGATGCGGCCCGCGTACATGACCGCGATGCGATCCGCGATCTCACTCGCCACGCCCAGATCGTGGGTGACGAAGATCGTTCCCATTCCCAGTTCTTTTTGCAAACGGCGCAGCAGGATCAGCACCTGGATCTGCACGGTCGCGTCCAACGCGGTGGTCGGCTCGTCCGCGAGCAGCAGGCGCGGCCCGCAGGACAGCGCCATGGCGATCATCGCCCGCTGCCGCAGGCCGCCGGACAACTCGTGCGGATAGTTGTCCAACCGCCGCTCCGGCGAGGGGATTTTCACCAGCTCCAGAAGTTCCAGCGCCCTCGCCCGAGCGGCCGCGCGGGTGCCGCCCTTGTGCTTGCGGATCGTTTCGACGATTTGATGACCGATCGTGTAGACCGGATCGAGCGCGGTCATCGGTTCCTGAAAAATCATCGACACCAGCCCGCCGCGCAGGTCACGCAGACCGCGCGAAGTCCAGCGCGAGAACGTCCGCTCCATCGACCTTGATCGCGCCGGTGATTCGCGTGCGCCGCGGCGGCAGCAATCGCATCAACGCCCGCAACGTCACGCTCTTTCCCGAGCCTGACTCGCCCAGGATGCAAAGCACCTCGCCGGGCCGCACGGCGAATGTGACGCCATCGACCGCATGCACGGTCAGCTCCCGCGTCACGAAGCGCACCGTCAGGTCGGTGACCTCGACCAGAGGCGTTTCATCCATGGCCGGACGCTCCCGCCGCGCGCGAGTGGCCTGACAGCGGGTCGTGGATATGACAGGCCGCCACATGAGACTCGCGATCCAGCCAATCGCCGAGGATCGGTAAGCGTGCCGCGCACACCGCTTCCGCGTGCGGACACCGCGTCCTGAAACGACATCCCGACGGCGGATCGATCGGACTGGGCGGATCCCCCGTGATCGGCGGTTCCTCGATCCGGCGCGCGGGGTCCATCGACGGCCGCGACCCCAGCAGAGCGATCGTGTACGGGTGCAGCGGACGGGTGAAAATCCGCTCGACCGGGCCAAGTTCCACCACGGATCCGAGATACATCACCAGCACGCGATCGCTGATGTAGCGCACGACGTTCAGGTCATGGCTGATAAACAAATAGGTCAGATTGAAGTTCGCCTTGAGCGCCCGCAACAGATTGAGCACCTGCGCCTCGACCGATTTGTCCAGCGCCGAGACCGCCTCATCCAGGATGACCATCCGCGGTTCGATCACCAGCGCGCGCGCGATATTCACGCGCTGCTTCTGACCGCCGGACAATTCGTGCGGATAGCGCGGACCGAACAGATCCGGATTGAGGCCGACTTTCCGCAACATCTCGCGCGCGGCTGCACGCGCCTCGGCGCGCGGTTTGCCATGAACGTAAGGACCGAACGCGACCGAATCGCGCACCGGCATGCGCGGGTTCAGCGACGAGTAGCTGTCCTGAAACACCATCTGCACCTGACGGCGCAACGCATTGACCGTGATCCCCGCGCGGCGCCGCGACCGGATCGCCATCGAACACAAGCTCGCCATCGTCGGGCCGGATCAGATGAAGCAGCAGACGGGCGAGCGTGGATTTGCCGCAACCGCTCTCGCCGACAATGCCGAGCGTTTCGCCTTTGAACAGCGTGAACGAAACGCCATCCACGGCGCGCACGACCGCTCCCTTGGGTCCGGACCTGGCGGGAAAATGCTTCTTCAGGTCGCGCGCGATCATCAAGGGTTGCGCGGGGCCGCCGCGGTCTCGCGGATCCTCGACCGGCGACGGCGGCAGGGGTGAGAGCATGTTCATCGCATCACATCCGCACATCCATGGCGGCGCGGAGGCCATCGCTGACCAGGTTGAAACTGATCGAGGTGATGAAGATCGCCACCCCCGGCAGAGCGCAGATTTCCGGATTGATATAGATCGACTGCCGCAACGTACTCAGCATCAGGCCCCAATCGGCGGTTGGCGGCCGCACGCCGAGGCCCAGAAACGACAAGCCGGACGCGAGCAGGATGCCGACGCTGACCAGGCTGGACGCGTAGATGAACACCGGACCGAGAACGTTGCCGAGAATGTGAAACCGCAGGATGGTGAACGTACCGGCACCGGTCGCGCGCGCCGCCTCCACGAAATCCAGGTTCCGGATCTGCGTGGTCGCGGTCTCGGCGATCCGGCACATCGCCGGCGTGAACACCATCGACAGCGCGATCATGCCGTTGGCGATGCCGCCGCCCATGGCGCCGGAGATCGCCACCGCGAGCAGGACGGACGGGAACGCGTAAAACACGTCCATCGTGCGCATGATCACGGTGTTGAGCCGTTTGCCGCCGAAGCCGCCCACGACCCCGAGCGTGCCGCCGACCAACGTCGCGATGCAGACGGGTACGACGCCCATCAGCAACGAAATCCGTCCGCCGTAAATCAGCCGCGCCAGCAGGTCGCGCCCGAGCTCATCGGTGCCGAGCGGGTGGGAGCGCCAACCGAACGGCTTCAATCGCCCGATCACGCTTTCCTTATAGGGATCGAACGGCGCGATCAGCGGGGCGAAGATCGCCGCCAGGATAATGAACAGCAAAACCAAACCGAAAAACACGGTGACGCGGTCGTGACGCAACCGGAAGAGAACGTTGCCCCAGTAGCCGCGAACCGTCAGCGCGGGCACCACCTGTTCATCGAGCGCGGACGACCGCGGCGCCGTGATAAGCGAGGGCGACATGACGTCAGCTCCGCCGGATGCGTGGATCGATGATCGATTGCAACAGATCGACCACGAGGTTGATGGTGACGAAAATCAGCGACAGCATCAAGATGGTTCCCTGCAGCACGGGAATGTCGCGGTTGATGATCGCCTTGCTCAGCAGGAAGCCGCTGCCCGGCCAGGTGAACACCGTCTCGACCAGGATCGAGCCGCCCATCAGATAGCCGAACTGCAGGCCCATGACCGCGAGCACCTGTGGCATCGCGTTTTTCAGCACGTGGCGAATGATGGCGAACTCGCTGAGCCCCTTGGCCCGCAGGGTGATGGTGAAATCCTGATTGAGCACCTCGGCGACCGCGGCGCGCGTGGTGCGCGCGATCACCCCGATCGGCACCATGGACAGCGTCACGACCGGCAGGATCAGAAACCGCGCGTCAGCCCAGCGAAACACGTTGAAATCGGCGGAGCCGCTGGCACCCATGCCGGTCGCGGGCAATGCCATGAACTCGACCGCGAAAATGATGACCAGAACGATGCCGAACCAATAGTTCGGCAGGCTCACGCCAAACACGGCGGTGCCGGTGATGACCCGGTCGAGCACCCGTCCGGGAAAGCATCCCGCGACCGCGCCCATCAGGTATCCGGCCGCGAACGAGATCGGGATCGCGAACATCGTCAACATCGCCGTATTGTGAACAGCGCCCCCGACACCTCCAAAATCACTGGGCGGCGCGTGGCGATCGATTCGCCGAAGTCGCCGGTCAGCACATGGCCCAGCCATTTGAGGAACTGGATGGGAATTGGCTTGTCGAAGCCGTAAGCCGCCTTCACCAAAGCGATCGTATCGGCGGAGGCGTCGGACGGCAGGATGGTTTGCAACGGATCGCCGGGCGCGAGGTAAACCAGAGAGAAGCACACCACACTCACGCCGAACGCGATCGGGATCGCATAGAGAATGCGCCGGATGATGTACGCGATCATCGCCGCACCCCGGTTGGCGTCAGATCCCGCGACCGGTTTCTCGCGCGCGCGAGACGCGACGGCGCGGGTGGATCGAGGTCGGGCAGGATCCGGATCATGATCGGAAATCCGCGAAATCCTGATCCGGGTTGCCAGCCGGGGCACGCACCGGAGCGGCCAACGGGGCGGCGGTGACGGAAAGGCCGGCGAGCAGCCCGGCCCCGAGCGCGGTCGCGAATGCGGTGCCCAAATGCATCATGCTCAGATCGCCCGATTTGCCGGCGCGTGACCCGTTTCACGCGCAGATTGTGCGATGCAGCATAGAGTTATGATGACCGAATATGCAACACCCCTTCTCGCAGCCGGGCGTTCGCCGCAGTCTTGCACTTATATCAGTCGTATGCCCGTTTTCAGTTCATTTGCCGATGGCTGGAAACAATGACCTGTCGGATCAGCGTTATGGCCTGCCATGGCGTGTCTGGCAGGAGTTGCGACCATGAGGACCAAGGTTCAGGCGGGCGCCTCGCCGCGCCGCTGGCCAAAATATGTTTCCAACACCCGCGGATCGTGCGCGAGGTCGGCGGCGGGACCCTCCGCCACCACCTCGCCCATTTCCAGCACGTAGCCATGATCGGAAATCTGCAGCGCGGCCCTGACATTCTGCTCGACGAGCAAAATCGCGAGACCGGTTTGCCGCAGATTGACCAGCACCCGGAAGATCTCGCGCACCAGCATCGGCGCGAGACCGAGGCTCGGCTCATCCAGCAGCAGCAGCCGCGGCCGGCCCATCAACGCGCGACCGAGCGCGAGCATCTGCCGCTCCCCGCCCGACAGCGTCGCGGCGAACTGGCGGCGACGCTCTTCCAGCCGAGGAAACACCGCGAACACATCGCGCATCGCGGGCTTCGGATCGCGCTCGCCGGCGCGCCGCCGGGGGAAGAACCCCAGCAGCAGATTGTCCTCGACGCTCATGTCGGTGAACAGCGCGCGTTGCTCGGGCACCAGGACCGCGCCGGCCGCGACCAGCGCTTCGGTTTCGCCGGCTTCCGCGCCCTGATACCGCACCGAGCCGCCGCCCCGCGGCAGCAGACCCATCACGGCGCTCATCAGGGTGGTCTTGCCGGCGCCGTTCGGGCCAACGATGGCAACGATTTGACCTTCCCGAATTGTCAGGCTGACGCCGTGCAGCACCTCCACGCGGCCGTAGCCGGCGCGCAGTCCTTCCAGCCGCAACAAGGGCTCCGGGCTCATATGACACCGCCCAGATAGGCTTCCTGAACGACGGGATCGGATTGCACGCCGTGGGGTGGGCCCTCGGCGATCTTCTGGCCGAAATCCATCACCACGACACGGTCGGCGAGTTGCATCACGAAGTCCATGTCGTGCTCCACCAGCAGCACGCCCATGCCCTCGGCGCGAAGCTGGCGCAGCAGGTCCGCGAGCAATCGTTTCTCGGGCAGTCGCAATCCGGCGGCGGGCTCATCCAACAGCAACAGGCGCGGGCGCAGACACAAGGCGCGCGCGATCTCCACGACGCGCTGCTGCCCCAGAGGCAAATCGCCGGCCGGCATGGCGAGCACATCGCCGAGACCCAGGCGGACGGCCTGCTTGTGGGCCTCGGCCAGCAGCGCGGCTTCCTCGGTGCGATCGAGGCGCAGCATCGCACGCATCAATCCGGAGCGTCCCAGCAGATGCGCGCCCAGCGCGATGTTTTCGAGCACGGAACGAGTGGGCAGCAGCTTCACATGCTGGAACGTGCGCGCGACGCCGAGGGCCGCGACCCGGCGAGGCGGCAAATTCTCCGCCGGCGCGCCGAACAGCGCGATGTGGCCCGAACTGGGTGGCAGCACACCGCTGATCAGGTTGAACAACGTCGTTTTGCCGGCGCCGTTCGGTCCGATCAGCGCGACGATCTCGTCGGCGTGAACGGTAAAGGCGACGTCCCGGACCGCCGCGAGACCGGCGAAGTTGCGTGACACGGACTGCAACGAGAGCAATTCCGCTGCCGCGGTTCGGGACGGCCTGGCCGGGTCGCTGGCGACGCCATGGGAACTTCGCCCGATGTCCCGGTCGAGCCGGGCCATGACGGGAGCGCCGGGCAGCGGCGCGGGCTCAGTCGGGTCGCTCGCGCGTCCATGAGATCTTTGCCCGATGTCCGCGGTCGAGCCGGACCTCGACGGGGGACGGATGTGCCTCGCCCACCCCGGGCCCGCGTGGTTTCAGCCGCGCCAGCAACGGCAGCAGTCCGGCCGGCGCACGCTGCAGCAGCACGATCACCACGAGGCTGAACACCAGCGCCTCGAAATCGCCGGCCCGCCCGGTGAGCCGCGGGATCCAGTCGTTGAACTGGTCGCGTAAAACCACCACCAGCGTCGCGCCCAAAGGCGCACCCCAGAGTAAGTCGGACCCGCCGATGATAACCATGAACAGATAGTCGATGCTCGCGCCGAGCCCGAACGGCGTCGGACTGATGAAGCGCTGGAAATGCGCGAACAGAAACCCCGCGACGGCGGCGCACAACGCCGCGATCACGAACACATCGCGGCTCAGGCGAACCGTATCGATCCCCACGCTCTCGCCCATCAACCGCGCGCCGTTCAAGGTGCGGATTGCCCGGCCCATGCGGCTGTCGAGCAAATTCGCCGAAACCGCCATCACGATCGCGGTCACAGCCCAGATCACGGCCAGATTGACGCGCGGATTCGCCGCCGACAGCGGACCGATCCGCAGCGGCGGAATGTCGCCAATGCCATTGAACCCGTGCAACCACGGCAAGGTGCCGAACAGCGAGAAAAAGCTCAGTCCCCAGGCCACGGAAACCAGCGCCAGGAAGTGTCCCGACAGTCGCGCCGTGATCAGCCCGAGCAGCCAGGCGATCGTGCCGGTCACGACAAGGCCGACCACGAGACCGGCGATCGGTGGCGCGCCCTCGAACCGGGTCAGCAACGTCGTCGCATACGCCGCGAGACCCACGAACGTCGCCTGCCCGAACGACGTCTGCCCGCTGATCCCGGTCAGCAGAACCAGGCCGACCGCCACCAGCGTCGCCAGCCCGACATACCCGAACAGCGTGATGTAAAATGCCGGCAGCACGGCGGGGGCGACGAAGACGGCCACGATCATCGCCGCCCACCCGCGAGATGCCGGCGGCCGGACATTACGCGCGGTCCTCCGGCGATCCGCTCCGCAATGACAGCCAGACCAGCACCGGGATCAGCAACGTGAAGACGATGACCTCGCGATACGCGCTGGCCCAGAAACTGACGAGCAACTCCAGCACGCCGACCAGCACCGCGCCGGCGGCGGCCATCGGGTAAGACACCAGACCGCCCATGATCGCCGCGACGAAGCCTTTGAGGCCGATGTCGAACCCGGCATCGTACGACAGCGGCGTCACCGCGCCGATCAGCACGCCCGCCAGAGCCGCGATGAACGACGCCAGCCCGAACGCCAGCGCGCCCGTCGTCGCCACGTCGATGCCCACCAGCCGCGCGCCCAGACGGTCGGACGCCGTCGCGCGCAACGCCTTGCCGTGGATGGTCGCGCCGAAGAACCAGCGCAGGCCGGCGACCAGCGCGGCACAGCACAGCACCACCGCGAGCGACTGACCCGACACGTTCAGTTGCCCGAGGTCGAAGCTCGCGTCGGTCAAGGTCGGCGCGCTGGCTTCCTCGGGTCCGAAAAACACCAGGCCCGCGCCGGTCAGCACGAAATGCAGCGCCATCGCCAGGATCAACAGCGCGAGCACCGAGGCGCCCGCGATCGGACGAAACGCGAACCGCCAGATCAACGGCCCCATCGGGGTCACGATCGCCAACGCCAGGACGATCGAAATCGCCGGCACCCGGAACGGCGCGAGCAGCACCGCCGCGATCGTGACGCCCAGCGGGAACACGCCCCAGGCCAACGCGCCGCGCACCGCCGCGCGCCGGCCGCCGAACAACGACGCGACCAACGCCACCGCCGAGACGCCATCCAGCAACCACAACGTTCCCGGCAGGTGCCCCGATTGCAGCGACGCGACGGTCAGCGTGCCGAACGCCAGCAGATCACCTTGCGGAACGAAGATGACGCGGGTGACCGAGAACACGATCAGCAACCCGATCGCCAGCAGCAGATAGATCGCGCCCGTGGTGATCCCGTCCTGCAGCAGGGACAGAAAGACGAACAGATCCATGCGGCGGCTTCTGACGACGTCGGACGCGGACGCTTAGTGCATGGCTCTCCAGGCGCCGTCCTTCACCTCCACCAGCACGGCGGCGCGATCGTCCTGGCCGTTATGGTCGGTGGGCGACATGTCGTAAACGCCGCTGACGCCGACCAGCCCGTGGGTCGCTTCCAGCGCGCCGCGCAGCGCTTCGCGGAACGCGTCGGTGCCCGGCTTGCCGGCCTTCAGCGCCACCGGAATGGCGCCCTTCAGCAACAGCATCGCGTCATAGCTGTAGCCGGCGAACGGGTTCACGCTCTGTGGCCCGAACTGCTTCGTGTAATCGAACATGAACGCCGCCGCGACCGGCTTCACCGGATTGCCGTCGGGCAACTGGTCGTACACCACCACCGGCGAGGTGACCGCGATCACGCCCTCGGCCGCCGCGCCGCCGACCTTGATGAACGCCGGGACTGACGATGCCGTGGTTGCCGTACAATCCCGCCCTTGAAGCCGCGATGCCGCAACTCGACCACCGGCAGCGCCGCGGGCGTGGCCGAGTGCCCATCATCACCGCGTCGGGGTGCACGCTCATCAGCTTCAGCACCTGCGCGTCGGCCGAGGTATCGGTGCGCGCATAACGCTCATCGGCGAGGATGGTCATGCCGTCGGCCTGCGCCGACTGCTTCGTGGCGCCCAGCACCTGATCGCCCCAGCCGTCCGAGAAGCCGATATAGCCGATCCGCTTCACGCCATGCGCCTGCATGTATTTGAACACCACCGACACCATCAGCGACAGCGGCTGCGCGTCGTTGAAAGTGTAAGGTTGCTTTGCCGGATCGTACTCATACGGCGCCATCGCGATCATCGGCACATGCGCCTGGTTGGCCAGCGGCGCCACCGCCGCGTCCGAGGCGGTCAGCGACGGGCCGATGAACGCGTCGACATGGTCTTCCGAGATCATCTTTTGCGCGATGGTGTAGCGCGGTGCTGGCGTCGGTCGCGTCGTCGCGGACGATGTATTCGACGGTCTGGCCGGCGATCTCCTTCGGGAAGAAATCGAACGCGCCCTTATAGCCGACGCCCATCGCCGCGCCCGGACCGCTGATCGACATAATGGCGCCAATTTTGATCTGCGCCTGGGCCTGGGCCGTTACGCCGAGCAGTGCCACAGCCGCCGCGGCCGCGAACAGACGCGCTTTCATCCGAAGTCTCCCCTGATGACCGATTGGCCCGAAAACGCACAGCGCGCGGGCACGAGCGATTTCAGGGGAGGAATGGATGCGCGTCAAGGCGGGGCGCCGCGCCGATCGCCGCCGCGCGCACCCGGCACAGCCGCCGCGCGTGAGGCTGTGCGCAGCGTCAGGACGGCGATCGCCGAGACGAACGCGCAGCACGCCACGTAGTACAGCCCGCCGGAGAAACTGTTCGTCGTCGTCTTGAGCCAGCCGATCACGACCGGCCCGATGATGCCGCCGAAATTGGCGAACACGCTGATCAGCGCGATCGCGCCCGCCATCGCCGCGCCGCTGAGGAACAGCGGCGGCACGGTCCAGAACATCGGCCGGGCGATGCCGATCCCGATCTCCACCAGGGTCACGGCGAGCAAAGCCCAGGCGGAGGTGGCGTAAAGTCCCATGCCGATCCAACCGGCGGCGCAGACGATCAACAGGCCCGAGAGCATCGGTCGTTTGTCCTCGACCCGGTCGGCGAAGTAGCTGCCGGTGATCATGGCGAAGATGCCGACCAGCGAGGGCACCGCGACGATCCAGCCGACCTGGAAATTGCTCACACCCCAGCCTTTGACGATCAGCGGCAGGAAGTAGCCCATGGAATAGGAGATCGTGCCGAACGCGAAATAGGTGAAGCACAGCAGCAGCACGCGCACGTCCACCAGGCCGCGCCAGACGCTCAGTTTCGTGTGAATGGCTTCGACGGAGGCACGCTCCCGCGCCATCGTCGCCTCCAGCCAGGCGCGTTTGTCGGGCGCGAGCCAGGCGGCGTCGGCCGGGCGGTCGGTCAGGAGCCGCAGCACGACGAAGCCGAGCAGGACGGTCGGGATGCCCTCGACGAGGAACATCCATTTCCAGCCCTCCAGGCCGAAGGCGCCGTTGAGTTCCAGCAGGCTGGTGGCGACCGGGGCGCCGATCGCGCCCGAGGCCGGGATCGCCAGCACCAGCGCGGCGTTGACGCGGGCGCGGTAAGCGCGGGGGAACCAGTAGGTCAGATACAGCAGCATGCCCGGGAACAGTCCGGCCTCGGCGGCGCCGAGCAGGAAGCGCACAAGGAGGAAGCTGCGCTCGCCGGAGACGAGGGCCATGGCGCTGGCGGCGATGCCCCAGGTGATGGCGATGCGGCCGATCCAACGGCGCGCGCCGATCCGTTCCAGGATCAGGTTGCTGGGCACCTCGCAGGGGATGTAGCCGAGGAAGAAGGCGGCAACGCCGAGGGAATAGGTATACGGCGTGAGGCCGAGGTCCTTGTTCATGGTGAGCGCGGCGAAGCCGAGATTTCACGCGATCGACGAGGGAGAGGAGATAGAGCAGGAAGACCAGCGGCAGCAGGCGCCATGCGACGGCGCGGACGGTGGCGCGTTCGAGGTCTTCTCGCATGCGGTCGGTTCCCCCGTTGTTGGCCGGTCCCGTTGGCGGGACGGCCGCCCCGGCGGTGCGTGCGCCTTGGCTGGGGCGGCGATCAGGCCGGGGGCGGTGTTGGTGCGGCTCGTGCCGGCCGCGTTGGGTTGGAGGTAGCACTGGGTTGGGGTGGGGGAAGGCGACCGTTTGTCCCCGTCCGCGTGCGCCGAAGGACACTGCTTTCATTCGCGCCAGGCCGCTCAATATCGCGCGCCGGTGCGGCGGCCGGCTAACCAGGGCAACGGCAGTTGTGTAAATGACCTTTGCTTTTCGCGTCTGGATCACGAACTGAAAGCCACGCACTTTATCGGAGATAAATTCATGGCGACTTTCACGCCCGAAGGACAGCGCATCGTCGATGACGCCAGCCGCCGCTATTCCATGAGCGCCGATGGCGTTCGGGCACTCCTCGAAGCTTTGCTTTCGAGCGGCGGTG
Organism: uncultured Alphaproteobacteria bacterium; assembly: GCA_963719675.1. Lineage (GTDB taxonomy): Bacteria > Pseudomonadota > Alphaproteobacteria > Acetobacterales > Acetobacteraceae > Rhodopila. The sequence goes on from CAVRDN010000080.1 coordinate 64,390, forward strand.
GCATGGCGCAATTCAATCATCCGGATTTAGGCGGCATGGGCCAATGGTCGTCCGGCGGCATGATCATGATCGGCGATATGTTCAACAACGAATTGAAAAACCGGATCAGCGCACTGTGCGCCGAGTTGTCCGATGTCATCCGAGATACCGGCATCGTCGCGAACCGGTCGCGCAGCGGCCAATGGCAGTCACAGAGCAACGAAGGAAGCGCCCCACTGCCGCGGAGCAGCTTTTTCGTGAGCGGCGATCATCCTTTTGACGGTGGTGACTGGTGGCCGTCCGACCTAGGCATGCCGGCCTCGACCGGAGCGCAAAATAACATGCGCTATGCCTGGTTTCCGGACCGCCGACGTCTGGCGCTGGACGTCGATGGACAAATTTCCGTCCATGACACCGGCGAACATCGGATCACCGGCTTCGCCCAGCAGCAAAGCGGCGACCAGTCGCTGACTTTTACCAGCCAGCACGGCGTGGTCCGGCTGGACAGCCTGCCGCGGATCTTCAGCTCCGTTCCAGATTTCGAGCTCCCGGCGGAGCGCGCCGACGCGTCCGAGCCGGGAGAGTGGCGTTCGACGAGCCAACCGGCCGCGGAAGCCACCTCGGCTCGACAGCGACATTTTCAGCAGCATCGAAAAGCTCGCGGGCCTGCGGGACCGAGGTTTCATTTCCGAGGAAGAGTTCTCCGCGAAGAAGACCGAGCTCCTGAAACGTCTCTGACCATCCGTTCCTCTTTGCGGAAAACTTCCGTTCGGTCTATCGCCCTGATCGACGCGAGCCGCGTTCATTCACTTTTGTCTTGATTGATATCGCGACACACTCAGCGCCCGTCTGCCGCGCCGACAGGTGTTCAGGCTGTCCGACGGCGCCTTTGCGGAGCCAGCCGAGGTTCCGGCCGATTTTCTGGATAAGTCCGAACGCGGCGACGCTCCGCACGAGCGTGACCCATTCGAGGGATGGCGCGAGTGACGCTGTACCTGCTCGACACAAACACCATCAGCCAGTTGGTCAAAGCACATCCGATTGTAACACGCCGAGTGACCGCGGTGCCCATGGCGTCCCTCCACATGTCCGCGATTACCCAGGGCGAACTGCGATTTGGCCTGGCGAAGCGCCCGGACGCCTCGCGCCTCCACAGCGTTGTCAGAGAACTCCTGCGGCGCGTCGAGAGCCTGCCCTGGAACAACGCGGCCGCGGAACGTTACGGGACAATTCGCGCCGCGATGTCACGACCGGGCAAAGCTCTCGCCCCACTCGATCTCCTCATCGCCGCACATGCGCTCAGTCTCGGGGCGGTACTGGTGACAAACGACAAGGCATTCGGGATGGTCGATGCACTGACGATCGAGGACTGGTCGACCGATCCGTCCCACTGACGCCGCTACCCACACCTGGAGGCCCTAATGCCCCGCATCCCCCTCCCCGACGGCCCATCCCTCCACTGCACCATCGACGACTACCTCTGGCCCTGGACTACCCAGACCCCCGTCCTGATGATGCACGGCTTCGCCCGCAACGCGTTGTTCTGGAACCGCTGGATCCCCGCCATCGCGGAAACCCACCGCGTCTACCGCCCCGACCTGCTCGGCTGCGGCCTGTCCGACCAGCCACCCGCCGACTACCATTACACGCCCGAGACCATCGCCGCGCAGATCCTGACCGTCCTCGACACCCTGGCCCTGCCCCGAGTGCACTGGGTCGGCGAGTCCTCGGGCGGGCTGATCGGCCTGCTGCTCGCCGCCGCGCATCCGGACCGGTTCGCCAGCCTCGTGCTGTGCAACACGCCGTCCCGCATTCCCGACCGCATCAAACGCATCTACGCGCTGGACCAGGCCGACGCCGCCGAGGCCATGCGCGTACACGGCGTCGGCGCATGGTGCCGGCAGACGCTCGGCTATCGTCTGGACCTGGAAAAAGCCGAGCCCGCGCTCCAGGACTGGGTCGTTCAGCAGATGGACCGAACGCCGGCCGAGGTCGCAGCCGCCATGCACGACTGCTTCGAGGGCGTCGACACCGTGGGCATCATGCCGGCCATCCGCGCCCCCGTGCTGCTGCTCAGCGGCGACAAAAGCCAGATTTCCTCAGCCCAGACCCAGCTCTTCGCCGACACTTTGCCAAACGCCAGGATCGAAACGTTCGCGGGCTACGGTCACGGCGTCAATCTTCTGCAACCGGAACGATGCGCCCGCGCCGCGCTCGAATTCTGGAACACCGCGGCGTAACCACGAAAGGCCCGGCACACCGGCCCGTATCTTTCCCCCGCCGTCCCGCCACGTTATGCAATCGCGCAACGGCAAGGGAACCCACCAATGCACGTTCTGATCGTGGGCGGCGGCATCGGCGGCCTGGCAACGGCGCTCTCGTTGCACGCCGCCGGCATCGCCTCCACCGTGTTCGAACAAGTGCGCGAACCACGCGAACTCGGCGTCGGCATCAACACGCTGCCGCATGCCATCAAGGAACTCGCCGCGCTTGGTCTGCTCCCGGCGCTCGACCGCGCGGGGATCCGCACCCGTGAACTGATCTATGCCAACCGCTTCGGCCAGGTCGTCTGGCGCGAACCCCGCGGCACCGACGCCGGTCTCGACACGCCGCAATTCTCCATCCATCGCGGCAAGCTGCACACCGTCCTGCTCGACGCCGTGCGCGAGCGTCTGGGCTCGGACGCCATCCGCACCGGCTGCCGCCTGGTCTCCTTCGCTGAACGTAACGACCGCGTGGAGGCACGCTTCGAGCAACGCGACGGCGGCGAAACAATGACCGTCGACGGCGACGCGCTGGTCGGCGCCGACGGGATCCATTCCGCCACGCGCGCCGTGTTCTACCCAACCGAGGGCGCGCCGGTCTGGAACGGCACCATGCTCTGGCGCGGCGCCGCCGACTGGCCGGTGTATCAGGACGGCCGCACCATGGTGATCTCGGGCGGCATGACCGCGAAATTCGTTTTCTACCCGATCCATTTCGACCCCGCCTCCCCTTCCCGCCGCCTCACCAACTGGGCGGTCATGGCGCGCACATCCGACGCTCCTGGCGACACCTCCGGCGCGCCGCCGCGGCGCGAGGACTGGAACCGGCCCGGCGAATGGTCCGAGGTCGAACCGTTCGTGCGCGACCGCTTCCGGCTCGATTTCGTCGATCCGCTGGCACTGATCCGCGCCTCCGGCACGTTCTACGAATATCCTCTGTGCGACCGGGATCCCCTGCCGCGCTGGTCGTTCGGCCGCGCCACGCTGCTCGGCGACGCGGCGCATCCGATGTATCCGGTCGGCTCCAACGGCGCGAGCCAGGCCGTGCTGGACGCGCGCGCTTTGGCCCGCCATCTGGCCTCCGGCGCCGCGGTGCCCGAGGCGCTGGCCGCCTACGACGCCGAGCGCCGGCCAATGACGACGGAGATTGTATTGAACAACCGCAAAGGCGGCCCGGAGCGCGTGATCGACGTGCTGGAGGAACGCGCGCCCAACGGTTTCACCGACCTGGACGCGATCGCCTCGCACGCCGAGCGGGAGGCGATCGTGCGCGGCTACGCCACCATGGCCGGCTTCGCGCGCGACCAGGTCAATCGCGCGCCCTGACACAAGAGCGGGTCAGCCGGGCGGCGGCAGGAAGTTCACCTCGTGCAAGGCGGCCAGCCGCACGACCTCGCCCGGATCCGGCACGTTGTTGATCGCCTGAAACAAATCCCACAGGCGGCGGGTGGGCGCGACCCAGAACACGCAGGTGATGTTCGCCTGGCTGTTGTTGAACAGACCATGCGGAATGCCGCGCGCCAGGCGGATCAGGTCGCCCTTTTTCGCGGTCGCGGATTGCCCGTCCAGCAGCAGATCGAATTTGCCGTCGAGCATGTAAATGAACTCGTCCTGCGTCGGATGGATATGCGGCGGCACGAACGTTCCGGGCGGCAACAACGCGTGCCAGGAGAAGCTGCTCTCGGTCACCTGCAGCGGCTTATAGGTCTGGCCAAGGATGTTCCAGGTCAGCCCCTCCACGCTGCTGCCTTCCGGGGTGACGCCGGCGGTCATTTCGGGCGGTGTCGTCATGACGTTGTTCTCCTCGCGCGGGGAATCGGTCGCCGATCCTATCGCCTCGCCGCGCCGGCCAACAGGGTGAGGTGTCGCGGCCGGCACAACGCGGAGCGCCTCCCGCGGTCGCGAGCCCAGGTGCTTGACCTGCCGCGGTGGGAACCGGCAGGGTCGCGGGTCTGGCAGCGACGCAACGTTCCGCAGGAGGCACCATAATGATCGAAGTCTGGACCTGGCCCACACCGAACGGTCACAAAGTGCATATCGCGCTCGAGGAACTCGGGCTTCCCTACAAGGTCGTCCCGATCAACATCGGCAAGGGCGACCAGTTCAAACCGGAATTCCTGGCGATCACGCCGAACCACCGGATCCCGGCCATCGTCGATCCCGACGGGCCGGGCGGCAAGCCATTCTCGCTGTTCGAGTCAGCCGCGATCCTCATTTACCTGTCCGAGAAGACCGGCGGACAACTGATCCCGGCCGATCCGGTGGGTCGCTACACCTGCCTGCAGTGGATGATGTTCCAGATGGGCGGCACCGGTCCGATGTTCGGGCAGTACAATCATTTCGCCAACTACGCGGTCGAGAAAATTCCTTATGCCATCGAGCGTTATACCAACGAGGTGAAGCGGTTGCATCGCGTGCTGGACAAGCGCCTCGCGCAGGCGACCTGGCTCGCGGGCGAGGAATACTCGATGGCGGACATCATCAACTTCCCGTGGATCCGCAATCCGGACCGCCGCAACATCGATCTCGCCGATTATCCGAACCTGAAGCGCTGGCATGACGCGATGGCCGCCCGGCCGGCCGTGCAACGTGGCTGCGCGGTGCTGGCGGAGAACCAGCGGCGCGGCTCGATGACCGATGCGGAGCGGGAGGTCATGTTCGGCAAGACACAGTTCACGCCGCGCTGAGCGAAGGCGGCGGGAAACCCGCGGGCGCGGCGGCGGTGGGAAGCCGCGGTCAGCCTCGGGGATAACACCGGCGGGAACGTCGAACAAAGCATCGCTTTCGATCCGGGCGCGCGAGGTCCCCGTCAACCCGGCGAAGACGCTTGACGCGCGGTATAGTTAGAATTACTAACGTTCAGTCTCAACTCCAGGCGCATCGTCATGAACACGCACGCGGCTTTCGGCTTCAACGAAATGCTGACCTTCGTCATCGGCGATATGGCCAGGGCCGTATCGGAGCGACCTGGCGAGACGAAACAGCAGCAATACACCCGTACCCAGGGCTCGACCGCCATGATCCTCGATCTGCACCCGCGCGATGCGGCCGAGGCCATGCTCGCCGGGCACTGCGTCATGTTCAACGCGGTGATCGGCGACAGCGCGCGCGAAACGCTGCGCGGCGAGGCGGACACGATGCGCCGTGCCACCCGAAGCAATCTTGTCGCGCTCAACAAGTCGTTTTCCGGCAATCTCGACCGGTTGGAGCGCTATCACGAGCGCACTGCCAAGGGCTTCCGTCATGGGCCTGAGGCGCATGCCGACGCCTACGCGGCAGCTCCGGTCCCGCTCGAGGCGGCGCATGTGTCGAACCAGCCGCCCCACGCCGACCCCGGGCCGGTCGCGGCGGCGGTGAGTGCGGGCCACGACACGCCCGCGCCCGATGGCCGGACCGACCTCACGGCACCACCTGATCCCGGCAGGCCGGGGGGCATGCCGCCCGCGGTCGCGCGCGATACCGCCCAGATGAGCACGCCCACGCCGATCGGCATCCGGTTCTCCGCCGCGACGATCCCCGCCGCAACGATCCCCGCCGCACCGATCCCGATCGGGCCGGTCCCTGGCAACGAACCCCCGCGCGACGCGAATCGCGCGCCGGCGAACGCGCGGGCCCGATTTCACATGGTCGCGGATCCCGTGAATGTCGCCCCGGCCGAGCCTCCCCCAAAAGCATCGGCCGCCGCCTCGGCAAAACGGGACGCGCTGCCGACGTTTCTCCGGCAGGACGTCATCGGCTTCAAGCCCTCGGTGGAAACGATCGCCGCCTGCCGCGCCAACCCCGAGGCGATGGCGGCGCTCGAAGCCGGCGATCCGGTGCGCTTCGCCCGAGCGATGGGCGTGGCGGCCCCGTGCGAGGCGTATCTCACCGCCGCCGCCGCGCCGGGCAGCCCATTCGACGTCACGGGTTCGACCGAAAGCAGCCGTCCCGATCCGTCCCGACCGCGCCCCGCCAAAGCGGTCACATGACGTAGCTCAGTCCGGACACCACCAGCAGAATGTTGACCGCGCGCGCGAACTGGCGATCCGACATACGTGCGTAAAGCGCGAGGCCCAGCGAAGTCCCGATCAGCGAAGCCGGGACAAACAGAAGATCGAGCGGGCCGAAGCCAACGCCGCCGGCGCCCGATGCGCGCGCCAGGCTGATGATCGACAGCGCCGCGATTTGCATGACCAGAATGAACGGCTGGAACACCGCGCGCTGGCGGGCTTTGTCCCACCCCTTCATCCCACACCAGATCGTCACGAACGCGCCCGGAAACCCGGCCGCGCCACCGGTGATGCCGCCGAGAAAACCGGCGATGAAATCGGCCGCCGCCGGTTGATGGCGCATGATCATGGGTTTGCGGAGCAGCATCCAGGCACCGTAGGCGAGCAGAAAAACACCGAAGGCCTGTGTGTAGAGGCCGCGGTTTACGTGCAACAAAATCCAGACCCCGATCGCCAGACCCGGCGCGCCGCCCGCGAAATAAACCAGCAGGCCGTGCCAATCGATGTCGCCGCGCGACTTCCACGTCATCGCGGCCTGGTTGGCGATACTGCAGATTATCATAATCTGTACGATCTGCACGGTATCACCATGGAGATGAAACAAGATCGCGCCGCAGACCGCGGAGAACGCGAAGCCGGCGATACTCGACACCAACGAGGCCAGCCAGATCGCGACCATGACCGCCATGCCATGTTCGCTCAGGCGTCCGGAGGCGGCGGCCCAGACGACGCCAATCGCCGCGAACGTCAACCAAAGACCGAGATCCGGCGACACCGGCGGGGCGAGGCGCCGCCACGCGACCATGCCGTTGGAATAGTGCAGAATTTGCCGCGCGCGCTGTTGCCGGGCCCGCGACAAAGTGGCGTCCCGGTACGCTTCGGAAAGTTCCAAATCTCGCATGAGACGCTCCTCCCGGACCTGACCGAAGACAGCCCTGAAGCCAGCCATCGCCGGCTGGGTTCAGCGATCGGGGCGTTCGCTCCCTGACGGTGCCCGTCTTCTTTTGTCAGCATCGCGGAAGATCCAGCGCCGGACTATGACTTGCGTCACAGTGCCGCGCGGCCCGGACGAATTTCGCCGATCTGTCCGCGGCATGCGAGGAATTGTCGCGCCAGAAGGGCGCGGCCGATGGAAGTCTTCACCGGAAACCATCGTTTCGCCGCCGGATTCGGCGAAAGCCTGGCTCAATGTGCGAAACTCATGACCTTCGCGCAACCGGCAAGTCCGGCATGGCGGGCGTTCAAACGTCCGTCAATCGTCCCATGTCCACTGTCACCGCGTGGTTCAACGGTCCATGGCCGCCACCCAACTCCGGCGCCGAGGCGATGGCCGCCCGCACATAAGCCCTCGCCCGCACCACCGCGTCGCGCAACGACATCCCCTGGGCCAGGCCCGCCGCCACCGCCGAGGCCGTGCTGCAGCCCGTCCCGTGCGTATGGCGCGTGTGGATATGCGGCGCGACGAGAACGCCTCCACCCCATCCGGAGTCGCCAGCAAATCGACCAGTTCGTCGCCCGAAAGATGGCCGCCCTTCAGCAGCACCGCGGGAACGCCCAGCGCCAGCAAGGCCGAGGCCGCGATCCGCATGTCCGCCACGGTCGCGATGCGTCATGCCCGACAACGCCTCGGCTTCCGGCAGGTTCGGCGTGATCACCGCGGCGCGGGGCAGCAACTGACGGCGCATCGCATCGACCGCCTCGGCGGCCAGCAGAGGATGCCCGCCCTTGGCGACCATCACCGGATCGACCACCACCGGAATGCCGGCGGCGTGGCGGTCGAGCGCCGCGCACACCGTGGCGATCACGGCCGAATTGCCCAGCATGCCGGTCTTGATGACGTCGGCGCCGATGTCGGTCAGCACGACCTCGATCTGGCGCGCGATGAAGTCCAGCGGCACCGGATGCACCGCGTGCACGCCCAGCGTGTTCTGCGCGGTCAACGCGGTCAGGCCGTCATCGCGAACCGTCCAGCGCGGTGACCGTCTTGATGTCGGCCTGGATCCCCGCCCCGCCGCCGGAATCGGACCCGGCGACGATCAGCACCCTGCCCTTCATGATCGCGACGCCGGCGCGGCGAAGAGACGGCCCGGTCGGTGCCCGGCCATGACCGCGCGGTGCCGTACCGAGATGTCCGCCGCCCCACGTCCTCGCGCACCGGGCCAGACCCAATGGCGACGGCACGATGGGAAGCCGGCGGTTCATTCGGCGGCGGACGCGGATTGGCGCGCGGCGGCGGCGATCACGGCGCACAGACTGTCCACGACCTCGGAGACCAGCGCCTCGTCCTCGCCCTCGGCCATGACGCGGATCAGCGGTTCGGTGCCGCTCTCCCGGATCAGCACGCGGCCAGTGCCGTTCAGGCGCGCCTCGGCGAGCTTTGATGTCGCGCTGCACGGCCTCCAGCCGCAGCGGCGAAACGCCGGAGAAGCGCACGTTCTTCAGGCATTGCGGCAGACGCTGGAACACCTGGCAGACCTCGGAGGCCGGGCGACCGCGCTCGACCAGCACCGCCAGCACCTGCAACGCCGCCAGCAATCCGTCGCCGGTGGTGGCGAAATCGGACAGGATCAGGTGGCCGGACTGCTCGCCGCCGATGTTCAGGCCGTGCGCGCGCATGTGCTCGGCCACGTAACGGTCGCCGACCTGGGTGCGATGCAGCTTCAGGCCGCGTTCGCCGAGGAACCGTTCCAGTCCCAGATTGGACATCACCGTGGCGACGATGCCGTCGCCGCGCAGTTGTCCCGACTCCTGCCAGGAGCGGCCGATCAGCCCCAGCACCTGGTCGCCGTCGATGATCTCACCGCGCTCATCGGCCATGATCAGACGGTCGGCGTCGCCATCGAGCGCGATGCCGAGATCGGCGTTGTGCTCGACGACCAGCGAGCACAGGTGCTCGGGCACGGTCGAGCCGCAGCCTTGGTTGATGTTGAAGCCGTCCGGCTCCACCCCGGTGCGGACGACGGTCGGCGCCGAGTTCCCAGAGCACGGTCGGGGCGACGCGGTACGCGGCGCCATGGGCGCAATCGATCACGATCTTCAGGTCGTCCAACCGCAGGCCACGCGGGAAGCTGCCCTTGGCGGCCTCGATGTAGCGGCCCGCCGCGTCGTCCAGCCGATTGGCGCGCCCCAACTTCGCCGGCGCCGCCAGACGGGCCTGCAACGAGGCGTCCATCATCGCCTCGATCTCGCGCTCCATCTCGTCGGACAGCTTGTTGCCGTCGGGCCCGAACAGCTTGATGCCGTTGTCCTCGTACGGGTTGTGCGAGGCGGAGATCATGACGCCCAGGTCGGCGCGGAGGCTGCGGGTGAGCATGGCGACGGCGGGGGTCGGCAGCGGGCCGAGCAGCGTCACATCCATGCCCGGCGCCGATGAACCCGGCGGTCAGCGCGGGCTCGATCATGTAGCCGGACAGCCTGGTGTCCTTGCCGATCACGACCCGATGGCGGTGGGTGCCGCGGGTAAACAGCAACCCGGCGGCCTGGCCGAGCCGCAATGCGACGCCGGCGGTCATCGGCTCGGCGTTCGCCTTGCCGCGGATGCCGTCGGTACCGAACAGACGCCTGCCGTTGTTCATGCTGTCTCCATGCCGTCTCGCCCCGGGCCGCTGTCCGCGTCGTCTCGCCTGTCTCGCGGACGTCCGCCGCGCTGGTGTTGGACCCGGTGTCGATCGCCCGGGGTCAGCCAGACCAGGGTCTGGGGTGAGCCCGAATTCGCCAGGGGTCCCGCGCCACAAGCCGCTCGAATGTCCATAAGCTATCAGAAACGCCAAGGTTTCGTCACCATTGAACAATGGCGTGCCACATGCGGACCGCCTGCGCGGTTTCCCGCACGTCATGGACGCGCAGGATCGACGCCCCCTGGCTCAGCGCGAACAGACCGGCGGCGATGGAGCCGGGGAAACGGCGCGCCGGATCCGGCTCTCCGCTGGCGGCGCCGATGAAGCCTTTGCGCGACACGCCGGCGACGATGGGCAGGCCCAGTACGGCCAGGCCGGACAGGCCGCGCAGCAGAGCGAGCGAATGCTGCGAATGCTTGGCGAAACCGAAGCCGGGGTCGATGGCGATCGCCGACCGCGCGACACCGGCGCGTTCGGCCGCCCGGATCAGTTCGCTCAGTTCCGCGGTCACCTCGGCCACGACGTCGTCGTACCGGGCGAGACCCATCATGGTGCCGGGCGTGCCGCGCATGTGCATGAGGATGACCGGGCAGCGGCGCGCGGCGACCAGGGCCGCGGCGTCCTTGTCGTGGGTCAGGCCGGTGATGTCGTTGACGATCGCCGCGCCGGCGTCGAGCGCCGCCGCCATGGTCTCGGCGTGGCAGCGTGTCGACGGACAGCAGCACGCCGGCGTTGGCCAGCGCGCGGATGACCGGGAGGATGCGGGCCCGCTCGACCGCGGGCGAGGTTGGCGCGGAACCGGGACGGGTACTCTCTCCGCCGACGTCGATGATATCGGCGCCGGCGTCGCGCATGGCGAGGCCGGCGGCGATCGCGACCTTCGGATCGGAGCCGGCCGCCGTCGCTGAAGCTGTCCGGGGTGACGTTCAGCACGCCCATCACGCGCGGCCGATCGAGGCTCAGGCCAGCCCAGTGGGTGGAGGGTCGGGGGGGTATGGGTGGCGCGGTCATGGGAGCCTCATGCGCGGCAGAATCGCCGGTCGTGACGCGCGCGTCAAAGTTGACCGGCGCCGGCGCGCGATTGATCGCGATCGCCGATCGGATTCGGCTCGCAGCAACCGGCCGGGCGAATGACGTACTGCCGCCTCACCGTCCTGGCTGGTCCCGAGCCGGCCATCCTGAAAGACATGCGCGGCGGTGGATGACCGGCTCGGCGCCATGACGGTGAGGCGAAGCAGCGGTCTTTTCGCCCCCGGTATAAATCGTTGTGATAGTGCATAAGTCGTGGATTGTGATGATGTCCGCGTCGCCCGTTACGACGACCCACGGGTCGCCGCGCCGGACTCGCCACGGCGCTGCTTTGGGAGTAGCCCTGATCGGGCCAACGGCCAAACCATAAACGAGGAACGTCATGTCCGTGCGTTTGCTGATCGCGATGCTGTGCGTCGCCGGTCTGTCCACATCCGCGCTCGCGCAAAAGCACTACGATCCAGGTGTTTCCGATAACGAAATCAAACTGGGCCAGACCATGCCCTACAGCGGCCCGCTGTCCGCGTTCGCCACCCTCGGTCGCGCCGAGATCGCGTATTATCACATGATCAACGATCAGGGCGGCGTGAATGGTCGCAAGATCACCATGCTCTCGCTCGACGATGGGTTCAGCCCGCCGAAAACCGTCGAACAAACCCGCAAGCTGGTCGAGGAAGAGGGCGTGCTCGCGATCGTCGGCTCGCTTGGGACGGCGACCAACGGCGCGGTGCAGAAATACCTCAACGCCAAGAAAATCCCGCAGATCTTTCTGGCCAGCGGCGCCACCAAATGGGCCGATCCGGAGCATTTCCCGTGGACCATGACGTTCACCTGGACCTACCAGGCGGAGGCGCGGGTCTATGCCAGTTACGTATTGAAGCACATCCCCGACGCGAAGATCGCGATCCTCTATCAGAACGACGACTTCGGCAAAGACTTCCTCAAAGGCTTTCACCAGCGGCTTCGGCGATAAAGCCGCCGGCATGATCGTCAAGGAGGAATCCTACGAGGTCACCGACGCCACCGTCGATTCGCAAATGGTCGAACTCGCCAGCACGCACGCGAACGTTTTCTTCAATATCACGACACCGAAATTCGCCGCGCAAGCGATCCGCAAGGCGTACGATCTCAATTGGCATCCGGCGCAGTTCATCGACAATCCCGCCGCCTCGGTCGGCACCGTCATGAAACCGGCCGGCGCGGACAAGGCGAAAGGCGTGATGTCAACCGGGTTCGTGAAGGATCCGACCGACCCGCAATTCCGCGACGATGCCGACTTCAAGGCGTGGCTCGCCTGGATGAAGCAGTACTTCCCCGACGGCAGTCTGGAGGATCCGCAGAACGCGGTGGGCTACGCGCAGGCGCAGACGGTGGTGCAGGTCCTGAAACAGTGCGGCGACGACCTGACGCGAGAGAACATGATGCGTCAGGCGGCCAACCTGAAGAACTTCCACCCCGCGATGCTGATCGACGGCATCACCCTCGATACCGCGCCAAACAACTACGAACCGATGCGCAAGCTGCGGATGGTTCGTTTCGATGGCGAGCGGTTTACCTATTTCGGCGAGATCATCGACGCCGGCTCCGACTGATCCTGGTCAACGCCCGAGGTCGGCGATCCGCCTGGGCACCCGCCCGAACGGAGACAGCGTCCGGATCAGGTCCAGGCAGCGATCGTCCACGACACCGGCGTTCAGCATCACCGCGTCGGCGCAGGCGTCGAAATGCGCGCTCAGGCGCATGGCCCGGCGGGCGATCAGCGCGGCGATCAGCGCGGCGAACAGCACGAAGACCACGATGCCGATGCGATTGACGCTGGTCAGGAACATCACGTCGTGGAACAGCGCGACATTGCCCGTCTCCGCCGGCGGCGTGATCGCGGGGACCTCAGGCGGGGCCGGCAACGGTTGCAGCATGACGGTCGCCAGTTCCCGCCGATCCTGCTCGATCTGAAGTTCGTGCCGCGTCAGTTCGGTATCGGCGGTCGTGAAATCGGTCAGCGGCTGGCCGATCGTCGCGTCATCGACATCGAGCGCGCGAAGTGCCGCGTGCATCTCGGGCGCATGCTCCGCCGCCAGGATCGCGGCCGCGTCGGGCACCGTGATCGCCAGCATCGAGCCATCCCCGGTCGTCGCCCACAGCCGCCGGTAGGTCGCGGCGCTCAGGCTCAGAAGGCCGGACCCGGAGGCGGTGTCGTGCGGATGCCACGTCGTGCCGCCGTCGCCGGTGATCAACACCGTGCCGTGGCCGCCGACGGCATAGCCTGTCGTGTCGTCGGCGAACCAGATGCCATGCAGATCGAACGGTGAGCCGCTGTCCCGCCGCGACCAGGAAGCGCCGCCGTCGGTGGTCGCGAGGATGGTGCCGTTGGCCCCGGCGATCCAGCCGTTTGGCGCGTTGTCGGGGGACCCGGCGGCCGGCGCGGCGAACCAGACGCGATACAGGTCATCGCGAACGCCGCTGTCGCTCACCCGCCACGTCGCGCCGCCGTCGGTCGTGCGCAGGATCGTGCCATTCCCGCCAACCGCCCATCCCGCGGTCGGGCTGCTGAAATACACCGCGTGCAAGGCGTCCGGCGTGCCACTGTTCAGCACGCGCCACGTGGCGCCGCCGTCCTTGGTCGCGACGATCGCCCCGCCCTCCCCCACCGCGAAACCGGTCAGGTCATCGAGGAACCAGACCGCTTCGAGCGTTTCCTTGCCGGCGCCGGGCCGCGCGGTCCAGTGCGCGCCGCCGTCCTCGGTCGCCAGGATGGTGCCATGCGCGCCGGAGGCCCACCCGCGGGTCGGGCTGAGGAAGAACAGGCCGCGCAGGAAGGCGCCCGTGCCGCTCTCGACCTTGGTCCAGGAGGCGCCGCCGTCGGTCGTGCGCACGATCGTGCCGCCGTGGCCGACCGCCCAACCGGTGTTCGGGTCTGAAAACGTCACATTCGCGAGGACCTGGGCCACGCCGCTGTCCTGATCGGCCCAGGTACACGCCGCCGTCGTCCGAGGCGAGGATGGTGCCGCGCAGGCCGGTGACCCGCGGATGCGCCGGATCGGCGAAGGTGACCGCGTAAAGGTCGTTGGACGTGCCGCCGCGCTGCTGCCGCCAGGTGAACCCGCCGTCGGCGGTCAGCAGGATGGTGCCCTCCTGCCCGACCGCGATCCCGTGCTTCGCGTCGGAAAAGCGCACCTCGGTGAGTGAACTGGTCGTGCCGCTCTGGCGTTTCCACCAGGTCGCGCCGCCGTCCAGCGTCGCGAGGATGGCGCCGCCGGCGCCCACGGCCCAGCCGCGGCCGGCGTCGGAGAAATAGATGCTGACGAGCGAGGCGGTCACGCCACTCTCGCGCTTTTGCCAGGTGGCGCCGCCATCTTTCGTCGCCAGGATGGAGCCGGCGAGGCCGACCGCCCAACCATGGGTCGAATTGGCGAAGTCGACGGAGGTCAGGGATTTGTCGATGCCGCTGGCGCTCGGCCGCCACGTGACGCCGGCGTCGGCGCTGACCAGGATCGTGCCGCCGCCGCCGACAGCCCAGACGTGAGTTTGGTCGGCGGATGCCACGCTGGTCAGGGTCACGGTGGTCTGGGCGTCTCGCGCGCGCCACGACATGCCGCCGTCGTCGGTGCTCAGGATCGTGCCGTGGTCGCCTACCGCCCAACCGTGCGCCGGATCGCTGAAGCGCACGCAAAACAGATCGTCGCGCGTGCCGCTGGGAACCGGCTTCCAGGTGGCGCCGCCGTCGGTGGTCAGCAGGATAAGGCCGCCCGTGCCGACCGCCCACCCATGCGCGGCATCGACGAACGTGACGCTGGTGATCGAGGTATCGGCGGCGAACGCGCCCAACCGGTGCTGCTCGGATTTGACCTCCATCGTCGCGCGGGCGGCGATCTGGAGGCGCGCCGCGGCGAGCGACGCCTTGTCCTGGCCGAGCCGCGCCTCGTCCGCTTCGAGCGCGGCCTGTCGTGTTGGATCGGGCTGCTGGAGCGGCGGCGTGGACATGGACGGGGACGTGGACAGGGGGGCCGGTGCCTGGCCTGGTGGCGGGAGCGTCGAAGCCGGTCGCGACGACGCCATGTCGGTCTCCGGCGTCATGGCGCGTTCGGTGACCGCGATGGAGTGGGCCGCGAGGAAGATCACCCCGCCACCGGACAGCGACACGGCGATCAACACGACGCAAATGCGCGCCTGCAGGCGAAGCCAGCCGGCGCGGCGCCGCATTCCCGCCACCAACTGACCGGCATTGGGCGCCGCGGCCGCCGTGCGAGGCGGCGGTTGGATCGTCCGGCGATCGATCGTCAGCGTGGCATCTGTCATGGGAGCATCCGTCGCGGTGACATCATGAGCCGGGACTTCGTACGGGCGATCGTTCAAGGCGCGGGGTCCTCGGTAAGGCGACTCATCGCGGCGCGGTGCGCCGCCGACTGCCGGTCCAGATGGGGCCGGTCCGGATGGGGCCGGTCCGGATGGGGCCAGCCCAGATGGGGCAAGCCCAGATGGCGAGGCGATTTCGGCCCGCGCGCGAATCGGCCCGCGCGCGATATCCGTCGGCTGGTCTCGACATATGATAACCGGCGCGACTCGGTTGTCACGCACCGCCGGCTCTCGTTCTGGCATTCGGCGGGACCGTCAGCAAACTCACTACGACATCGGCGCGATCGGTCGCTCATTTCCGCCGGTATAGGCCGGGAAGATTGCAATAACCTTGTCGCGAACGCCCGCGGCCGCGAATGGCCGGCGGCGCGGCGGCGGGCTACCGCTTCACCCAGAACCGATTCGTGCAAACCGGCGCGAATCCCAGCCGCCGGTAGAGCGCGATCGCGGGCTGGTTGTTCGCGACCACCTGCAGGCCAACAGTGTGAGCACCCAGGGACGCGGCCCATGCCATGAGGGCGCGCATGGCGGCGTCGGCGCCGCGCTGGCCCCGCGCGTCCTCCCGCGTGGCGACGCATTCGGCGACGGCCAGTCCGCCGTCGAGAACACAGAGCGCGGTCGAGATCACGCGTCCGCCGCGGTGGACGGAGAAGAACGCCCGCGGATCGGGAACCCGCCGTAGGATCTGCCGATTGACGGCGCGGCGGCTTTCGGTGATCGCGGTCATGTACACATCGAGCCATTCCGCGGACGGATCGTCGGCGATGGCGACATCGAGCCTGAGTGGGGCCGAAGTGGGCGCGGTGGCAGTGGGCGCGGTGGCAGTGGGCGCGGCCGAAGTGGGCGCGGCGGGTGGCGCGGTCGCCAGCATGGTCACGGTCGTTTCGCCGGCGGCATAGCCGCGGCCGGTCAGCAGCTCCGGCAGTCCGGAAGGCTGACTGAGGTCGAACGTATGAAGTTGGCTGGGAGACGATTTGGCGCGGTAGCGTGCCTCGACCGCGTCGAGCGCGACGGCGATATCGTTGCCGGTGAAATCGATGGTCGAGACGGAGTTGGCGCGTTGCGAGCCGCCGCCGGACCAGCGCCAGAGCCAGCCGTCGATACGGGCGGTTTCGGTCGCGGGCCAGGCGCGGACATGCAGGCGTTCGAGGCGGCGAAGCGTTTCGTTGCTGGTGTGCATCGGCGAACGGGCCCATCGAAAATGTCGGGGTCTGGCTTGACCGCGGCTGGTGTCATGCTGGTAGGTCGCACCGGCGGTCAAGCCGGGGGACGGGCGGCCGGGCCGGCGAGGCAGGCACGGCCGCGCTCCGGCGCTCGCCCCGGCGGCGCGCCGATTGATCTTGCATCCGCCCGGTACCGGCCTTATATCCCGAGCGTCGCCCTGTTGTTTGAGTTCAGGTCCGTATTTCGTTTCGCTTCAGGCGTCGAACCCGGTTCCCTATCCCATCGCCGCGGTCAGACCCGTCACGCGAGGTCGTGTGACGGAACGACGTTTCTGGAGCTTTAAGATGTCAAACGGTACAGTGAAATGGTTCAACGCGCAGAAGGGCTACGGCTTCATCCAGCCGGATGATGGCTCGAAGGACGTGTTCGTGCATATCTCCGCGGTCGAGCGGGCGGGCAAGACGACCCTGCCGGAAGGCCAGAAGGTGTCTTTCGAAATCGAGGAAGGCCAGCGCGGCAAGAGCTCCGCGGTCAATCTCGAACTTCGGTAACGCCGCTGCAATGGGTGGCGAGGCATTCCCCCGTCACCCATTGTCACATGCCAATCCCGCTCCGCCGCCGGTGCGCGCGAGTCACGCGCCGATGCTTCGGTCCGAGGCAGATCGGTCTCGGCATGTCGCGCTGGCGTCGCATTGAATTTGGTCGTTTTCACAACCTACCACTCCAGTGGACCGCCGTGGTGCTTTCCGATGGGCAGTTTCCCGGCCGGAAACGCGCGGGCAGCCCTGGACCGGAGCTACTTCACTGGCATCATCCCCTCCCGACCTCGACCCCGCGGCGATCCAACCGGTCACGACAGCCGCCACATGGCGCGATCTGGTCGCTCCCTATCTGGTGCCCTCGGCGCGACGCGCGCTGCTGCAACTGGTGACCACCGCGCTGCCTTATCTGGCGGTGATGACGGGGATGCTGATCGCGCTCAACTACGGGGTCCTGGCGGGAATGCTGCTGCTGCCGGCGGGCGCGTTCCTGCTGGTGCGCCTGTTCATCATTCAGCACGATTGCGGGCATGGCTCGTTCTTCAAATCCGCGTGGGCCAACGGCCTGCTTGGGCGCGCCCTGAGCCTGCTGACCCTGACCCCATACGCGTTCTGGCGCCGCGATCACGCGATGCATCACGCCACCACCGGCAACCTCGACCGCCGCGGCACCGGCGACGTGACGCTGCTGACCCTGGCCGAATATCGCGCGCTGCCGCTGATGCGCCGCCTCGCCTACCGGCTCTACCGGCATCCGCTGGTGATGTTCGGCGTCGGTCCGGCGTGGCTCATCCTGTGGTGCCTGCGCGTGCCGAAGGGCAGTCCGTGGACCCGCTGGCGGGACTGGGTGAGCATCGTCGGTACCGACGCCGCGCTCGCCGCGCTGATCACCACGCTGGTGCTGGTGCTCGGTCCGCTGCCGGTCCTGCTGGGTTGGCTGCCGGTCATGCTGCTGTCGGCCACGATCGGGGTCTGGCTGTTCTACGTTCAGCATCAATTCGAGGCGGCTTACTGGGAAACCCGCCCGCGCTGGGATTTCCACGCCGCGGCGCTGCAGGGATCGTCGTTCTACGACCTGCCGCTCGTGCTGCACTGGCTGACCGGCAATATCGGGTTTCATCATGTGCATCACCTCGCCAGCCGAATCCCGAATTACCGGTTGCGCGAATGCCATGAGGCAAACCCGCTGTTCCAGGCGGCGCCCAGGCTGACGCTGCTGGAGAGTTTGCGGTGCGCGCGGTTGGCGCTGTGGGATCCGGAGGGGCGCAAGCTGGTGCCGTTCCGCGCGGCGGCCCGCGCGCGGCGGACCACCCAGGCCGGCTGACGCCGGGGTTCCATCCGCGCCTGGCCTTTCCGGCGCGGTTTTCGCGTGTGGGCCGCGCCCTTCACGCCACCGGGTACCTACCCGTGATCTCGGCCGCCGCGCGGGCATACGAAAAAAATCGCGCCGCCCATGGAACCATCGTGCCACCGCGCCGTTATGCCGCGGGTCTTTGCCTGACCAGTGCGTGGACCATCAACCGGTCCGCGTATTCAGCGGCGATGTTTGCCCGACAACCCTGGCCGCCTTACGATGCCGGCCGTCTCACGCCACGCCGAATCGCCGGGCCCGCGGCCGGGTTGAAAGTTGGTCACAATGATCGAGCCTCAATTGGCCACCGGACCGTCACCCGGCGTCCCGGCCACGCCGCCAATTCGTCCCGCGCCGTCCCGTATCGCGCCGGTCGATGACGGGCGCTCGCTGCACCTGCTCCTGGTCTGCGGGCTCGCGCTGATCGTCGGCCTCGTCACCGGGCTCGGCGCCGTGCTGTTCCGCGCGCTGATCGGGTTCGTGCACAACCTGCTGTTTCTGGGCCATCTCTCATTCGTCTATGACTTCAACCTGTACACCCCGGCCTCGCCATGGGGCGCCTGGGTCATCCTGGTCCCGGTCATCGGCGGGGTCGGCGTGACCTTCATCGTCAGCACCTTCGCGCCCGAGGCCAAGGGCCATGGCGTTCCGGAAGTCATGGACGCGATCTACTACAATCGCGGCATGATACGGCCGGTGGTGGCGGTCGCGAAATCGCTCGCCTCGGCACTGTCGATCGGCAGTGGCGCCGCGGTAGGGCGCGAGGGGCCGATCATCCAGATCGGCTCCGCTCTCGGCTCCACGCTGGGCCAGGTGATCCGCATGTCGATGGGACAGCGTATCATCCTGGTCGCGGCGGGCGCCGGAGCCGGCATCGCGGCGACCTTCAACACGCCGATCGGCGGCGTGCTGTTCGCGACCGAACTGATGCTGCCCGAGATCAGCGTGAACACGTTCATGCCGGTGGCGATCGCGACCGGGACCGCGACGTTCATCGGCCGGGTGTTCTTCGGCGCCCGGCCAGCGTTCGACATTCCCGTGGACCTCGCCTCGTTGCCGGTGTCTTCGGGCGGCGCGGTCATTCTGCTGCTGTACGTCGCGCTCGGCGCGGGGATCGGCGTCGCCGCGGCGCTGTTTGTCCGCAGCCTGCACTGGTTCGAGGACCTGTTCGACAAAATCCCCGGCGGCTATCTCCGTCACGCGGTGGGCATGCTGCTGATCGGCATGCTGATCTACGCCCTGATGCGCTGGGGCGGCCATTATTACGTCGAGGGCGTCGGCTACGCGACGATCCAGGCGACCCTGACCGGGCAGCTCACCGCCGCGGGGTTCCTGCTGCTGCTGTATCTTTGCAAGTTGCTGGCGACCACCGTGAGCCTGGGGTCCGGCGCATCGGGCGGCATCTTCTCTCCCTCGCTGTTCATGGGTGCGACCTTGGGCGGGTCGTTCGCCGCGCTGATCGCCGCGATCCTGCCCGGCCTGCCGATCAGCGTCCCCGCCTTCGCGATGGTCGGAATGGGCGCGATGGTCGGCAGCGGCACCGGCGCGGCGATGACCGCGGTCGCCATGGTGTTCGAGATGACGCGCGATTACGACATCGTGCTGCCGATGATCCTCGCCGTCGCGGTCGCTCTGGGCGTGCGGCGGGTGTTGTCCCGGGAGAACATCTATACGCTGAAGCTGGTGCGGCGCGGTCATCCGATCCCGAAGGCGCTGCATGCGAACATGTTCCTGGTGCGCAGCGCGCGCGACGCGATGGAGCCGGACTTCATCCTGGTCGATGAGGCAACGACGTTCGACGAATTCCTCCGCCTGACCCATGGAGGAAGCGGGATGCGTCACGTCGTGATCACCCGCGGCCCGCTGATCGTGGGCGTAATCCGCGTGAACACCGATCTGCGGCGCACCGTCAGCGCGGCGGCGCACGATGTGCCGATGGGCACGCTGGCGCGCCGCGACTTCACGATCGTCCGCGCCGGCGCGGTGGTGTTCGACGTCATCGCCCGACTGACGCGCCGTCGCGCCGTGATGGGCATCGTCGTGGAGGGTACCGGCCGTCCGCGGGCGGACAAGGTCATCGGCGTGATCACCAAGGAACACATCGCCGACGAGGTCGCCCGCAGCGTCCAGATGTATCCGCGCTGACGGCCTTCGCCCGGGTTGGTGGTGGACGCGGGCTCGTCGCGGCCGGGCGCGCATCGGTCCGGGCCAGGGTCCGCGACCTGTTCGTCGATCCGGCCAGACGATTTGCCGCGCCGCGCGTTTGCCGGCAAAACCGGCCGGGATGACCGGCATGCTCACTCTGGATGACCTGAAGGCCGCGACCGACGCGGGCGCGATCGATACGGTCCTGGTGGCGATGACCGACATGGCGGGCCAGCTCATCGGCAAGCGGTTCCACGCCCGCCATTTCCTCGACAGCGGCGCGTCCGAGACCCACGCCTGCGATTACCTGCTTGCCAACGACATCGACATGGAGCCGGTGCCCGGATACGCGGCCGCCAGCTGGGACCGCGGCTACGGCGATTTCGCGCTGCGGCCCGACGTGACGACGTTGCGGCGAATCCCGTGGCTGGAGGGCACCGCGCTCGTCCTGTGCGACGTGCTGGATCACCATGGCGACCCGGTGCCACACTCGCCGCGCGCGATCCTGCGACGACAGCTCGATCGGCTCGCGGCGCTGCACATGCGGGCCTTCTTCGCGTCCGAACTCGAATTCTATTTGTTCGACGAAAGCCATGAGGCGATCGCCGCGCGAGACTTTCGCGCTCCGAAAACCGTCAGTCGCTATATCGAAGATTACCACATCTTCCAGACCACCAAGGAAGAGCCGGTCATGCGCGCGATCCGCAACGGTCTGCAAGGCGCCGGCATCCCGGTCGAGAACTCCAAAGGCGAGTGGGGACCCGGCCAGGAGGAAATCAACATCCGTTACGGCGACGCACTGGAGATGGCGGACCGTCACGTGATCCTGAAGAACGCCGTCAAGGAGATCGCGCACGCGCAGGGCAAGGCGGTGACCTTCATGGCGAAGTGGCGTTACGATCTGGCCGGATCTTCCAGTCATATTCATCAATCTTTGTGGGATGCCAGCGGCGCGAAGCCGTTGTTCGCGGATGCATCCGGCGCGCATGGGATGTCGGCGCTGGCGCGCCGTTATTTGGCGGGACAGCTCGCCCATGCCGGAGAGATCTGCATCTTCCTCGCGCCATACATCAATTCGTATAAACGTTTCCAGGCCGGCACGTTCGCGCCGACGCGCGCGGTCTGGAGCGTGGACAATCGCACCGCCGGCTTTCGCCTGTGCGGTGCCGGAACGAACGCGATCCGGATCGAATGCCGGATCGGCGGCGCCGACCTCAATCCGTATCTCGCGTATGCCGCGCTGATCGCCGCCGGTCTGGCCGGCATCGAAACGGCGGCTGAACCTGGGCCGCCACACACCGGCGACGCATATCGCGGCCGGCGCGGGCGGGAAATTCCGGGAACGTTACGCGCGGCGACCGAGGCGCTGCGCCGGTCAAAGATGCTGCGCGCCGCTTTTGGCGATGCGGTGGTCGAGCATTACGTCCACGCCGCCGAATGGGAGCAGTTCGAGTACGACCGCCGTGTCACCGACTGGGAGCTGCGGCGCGGCTTCGAACGTTCTTAGGCAACCCGCCCTACGGGTACGGCAGCATGCGGGCGAGGACCTTGTCGCGCAGGACGTAGCGATGCACCAGCGCCGCCGCGGTGTGCAGCCCAACGACCGCGACGATGATCCAACCAATCGTGGCGTGAATGTCCTGCACCTGGTCCGCCAGACCGTGATTGCCCGGGTCGAAGGCGGGGATGCGGAACAGATTGAAGATGCTGTCGCCTCGGGTCCAGGTCAACGCGATGCCGACGAGGACCATCGCCATCAGCAACACATAAAGACCCCAGTGCGCGGCCTTGGCGGCCACGTAAAGCAAACCGGTTTCGGAAGGAGGCAACCTCCGGCCGAGGATCAGACGCCAGATGATTTGCGCGACGAGTATCGCGGCAAGCAGCAGACCAAGCATGATGTGGACCGACCTCGCATCGACCCGGATCGCGCCGCGCGGAAACCAGTCGATCGTTTGCGCGCCCAGCCACTGGATCGCCACGAGAACGGCCGTGACCCAATGGAACCATATCGTCGCCTGGTCTGTACTGTTCGAACTCAGCCCGCGGGTGCATGACGATTGGACCTCACACGACACGGCGATGCACGGGAATTGATCGCATGGAGGCCGAAACGACAACCGTAATATAATTACAGTCTTTCAACGTGATGCGGGGGTGCCGATCCGACTTCCTGGCACGTGCTTCGACAGCTCAAAAAGGCCAGACCCGGCGAGTGCGCGACACACGCGGGCGGACATCAGGGGTAGGTCTGGGGTCCCCTCCGGGTGGGCTCGACCCGGCGATCGACCGACCCAGGGATGTGCGGCGCGAGATCACCGTGGCAAGCCCGGTGATGACGAGGCGACGGACCGGTGATGACGAGGCGACGGACCGGTGATGACGAGGCGACGGACCGGTGATGACGAGGCGACGGACCGGTGATGACGACGCGACGGAGCGGTGATGACGCCCTGCGACCCTAACCCGGCTGCGGCGCGGGGGCGGCGCCTCCGGCGGGAGGCGGCGGCGTGGCGGGACGGCCCGACGTCGGAACCGAGGCGCGCCGATTCTCCGGGGCCGGTTCATCGACCACCGTCCGGATCACCTTCTCGCCGCGCAACACGGTGCGCAACTCGTCGCCGCTGAGGGTCTCGTGCTCCAGCAGGCCGGTCGCCAGCCGATGCAGTTCCTCGATGTTCTCGCTCAGGATCCGCCGCGCCTTTTCGTACGCCCGGCTGATCAGCGACTTGATCTCGCCATCGATCTGGCGCGCGGTTTCCTCGGAGACGTTCTTGCTCTGCGTCACCGAGTGGCCGAGGAACACCTCCTGGCTGTTGTCGCCATACGCGATCATGCCGAGCTTATCGCTCATGCCCCATTCGGTGATCATCCGCCGCGCCTGATCGGTCGCCATCTTGATGTCGCCGGCGGCACCATTGGACACCTTGTCGGGCCCGAAGATGATCTCTTCCGCGGCCCGGCCGCCCATCGCCATGGTCAGTTCCGAGGTCAGCTTCGACTTCGACTTCGAATAGCGGTCACCTTCCGGCAGGCTCATCACGAGGCCCAATGCCCGGCCGCGCGGAATAATGGTCGCCTTATGAACCGGATCGCATTCCGGCTCATGCATCGCGCACAGCGCGTGACCGGCCTCGTGATAGGCGGTCATCCGTTTTTCCGCCTCGCTCATCACCAGCGAGCGGCGCTCGGTGCCCATCATCACCTTGTCCTTGGCGTGCTCGAACTCCGCCATGGCGACAACGCGCTTACCCAGACGCGCGGCCAGCAGAGCGGCCTCGTTCACCAGGTTGGCGAGATCGGCGCCGGAGAAGCCGGGCGTGCCGCGGGCGATGGTCTTCGGATCGACGTCGGACGCCAGCGGCACCTTGCGCATATGCACGCGGATGATCTTCTCGCGGCCGACGACGTCGGGGTTCGGCACCACCACCTGGCGGTCGAACCGGCCGGGCCGCAGCAGCGCGGGATCCAGCACGTCGGGCCGGTTGGTCGCGGCGATCAGGATCACGCCCTCGTTCGAACTCGAAGCCGTCCATCTCGACGAGCATCTGGTTCAGCGTCTGCTCGCGTTCGTCGTTACCGCCGCCGAGGCCGGCGCCACGATGCCGCCCGACCGCGTCGATTTCGTCGATGAAGATGATGCAAGGCGCGTTCTTCTTACCCTGCTCGAACATGTCGCGCACGCGGGACGCGCCGACGCCGACGAACATCTCGACGAAGTCGGAGCCGGAGATGGTGAAGAACGGCACGTTCGCCTCACCCGCGATGGCACGCGCGAGCAACGTCTTGCCGGTGCCGGGCGGGCCGACCAGCAGCACGCCTTTCGGGATCTTGCCGCCGAGGCGCTGGAACTTCTGCGGGTCTTTCAGAAACTCGACGATTTCCTGCAGCTCGGACTTGGCCTCGTCGATGCCGGCGACGTCGTCGAACGTCACGCGGCCCTGTTTCTCGGTCAGCATGCGCGCGCGGGACTTGCCGAAGCCCATGGCGCGGCCGCCGCCGGATTGCATCTGGCGCATGAAGAACACCCAGACGCCAATCAGCAGCAACATCGGGAACCAGCTGAGCAACAGATGCAGCAGCGGGTTGACGTCGTTATCCTCGGGCTTGGCGATGACGCGCACGCCCTTGTCGGTCAGCCGGCCGACGAGCGCCGGATCCTCCGGCGTGTAGGTCTGGAAGGTACGGCCGTCGTTCAATTGGCCGGAAACGGTCCGCCCCTGGATCACCACGTCGCGCACGCGACCCGTGTTCACTTCAGTGAGGAAGTCCGAATACGCCATCTGCGTCGCGCTGGTATGCGTGACGCCAGGCTGGAACAGGTTGAACAGCACGACCAGCAGCAGGGCGATAATCACCCAAAGCGCCAGGTTGCGGCCAAAATTACTCATGCGGGGTCACTCGTGGTCACGGTGAAGGAGCGTCGCACACAGCCGGAGCGATGAGCAACCGAATTAACATTAGTATAAGCACGCATGGGCTTCGGGCACAGCCCCTCATTCCCGGAAATCGCGACGCTGTTCATATCGTGATCCTTACCGAACCCCAAACCAAGATCAGACCTGAAATGGGGCACCCGCCGCGCGATTACGAGGGTCGAACAACAGACGCCACCGCGGGTCTCCCACGCCGATATGGGGGACCGCCACGACCATCCCATCCGCTCGCAGCGCCGGTAAGCCATGCAACACCAATGAGGGCGGACCGTCGCGGTTCCGAAACCTCACGGAATCCGCGCCCAGAGCCCCCAGGGTCGGAGCGTCGCCCGCGCTGTCAGGCGGCAGGCCCACGAGACGGAATCGGCCGTCCCACATGGCATTGCGCCGCGCCCGCACCGGTCGGGCCATCGCCCGCCGCTCTCTGACCAGCAGCCATCCCGGCCCGAGACGGCCCGCCGGCGCGATTCTGACCCCGCCCAACGTGGCGGACCGCATGGCGCGCGCCAACGCCGCGACGCGGTCGATCGGCGGCGCATGCGCGGCGCCCGTGATGGCGCGCAGCAACGCCGCCAGCGCCTCCGGCTCGATCGGACCGGGCGACAGCAGCGCGTAGCCCTCCGGTCGAAGCGTCGCCCGCGCGGCGAGGATCCGGGCGATCGCGCGATCCCGTTCGGCCCGATGCAGGCCGGCCGCATGGACCGAGGCGGCGACCGCGGCCGTTCCCTCCCCCGTCCCCGCGGGATCGGCGCGCCCGGCGCGCAGCCGCGAACGCAGCGCGGCGGGATCGCGGTTGGACGGATCCTCGAACCAGTCGATCCCCAGATCGGTCAGCCAGGTGCGCAATCGGCCCGGGGCCACATCCAGCAACGGACGCAACAAACGGGCGAACCGCGTCTCCGTCAGCGCCGGCATCCCGGCCAGGCCGGACGCGCCGCTGGATGACAGCACGCGCATCATCGCCGTCTCCACCTGATCGCCGCGATGGTGACCCAGCAGCAAATGCGCGATGTCCGCGTCGGCGCAGGCTTCCAGCAGCAGGCCATAGCGGGCGTCGCGCGCGCGGGCCGCCAGCGCCGGGCCGCGGGGGAGGCTCGCGACGGTCAATTTCCGGCCCGCGATGCCGCGCGACGCCAGCATCGCCAGGGTCGCATCGGCTTCGGCGGCCGCGTCGGCGCGCAGCCCATGGTCCACGGTGAGCGCGAGGATCCGTCCGCCGCGGCGCGCCGCCCAATCGTGCGCGAGCAAAGCCAGCGCCACGCTGTCGGCGCCACCGGATACCGCCACGGCGAGGCGGGGCGCGGGTTCGAACGGGCCAAGCCCGGTCATCCGATGCGCGAAGCAGGCGGTCAGATCGGCACGGGGGATGGCTGACATGACGTTCGCCGGTTCGTCTCCACGATGCGGGCGTCAGGCGGCTGACGTTCGACGATCCGCGCACTGTATCCGACCGCGCGACCCCTACAACAACCAGGGCGCCCGAGGATCATGTCATCCACGGAAAGTCGCGTCATGCGAATATCGCCGGACCGCGACCGGTCGCGATCGCGCGACGTGGTTACGACCCGGTTTCCATGCATCGATCATGCTGTCGCATTCACAAAACTGTCATGGCTTTGCCGCTGGTCCGCCAAGGGGAAACGTTTAATCATGACCATCCTATCATTTATTGGATGGTGTTATGATCCGTGCGTTCGCGTCGCGATGTGGATTGTTGGTCTCGGTGGCGGCCCTGTCGTCAGGATTTGGCCTCAGCGCGCCGGCCAACGCGCAGATTTCCTATTTCACGCCCGGCGACCTCGTGGTGACCACGGTGGTCAGCCCAACCGGCCTCACCGACGCCAGTCAGCTCGACCTGGCGTCGCCGATCGACTTGCGGGAATATAACCTCGGCGTGGGCGGAACGACCGCGTCGGTTGCCGGGTCGATGGTCCTGCCGCAAACCCAGAACGGCGCCAATTGGGCGATATCGGGCGAGTACGGGTCGGCGTCGGAAGGTTTTCTGCAACTCTCCGCGAATGGCCAGTATCTGACCATGATGGGCTACGGCGTGAACGCCAACACGTTCAACACCGCCGCCGCCAACAACGGATCGACCCCCTCACCGTATGGAACGACAGCGCTGGGCCAGACCACCAGCGTGACCGGCGGCTCCTCGACGGTGGTGCCGCGGGTGGTCGCGCTGATCGGCACCAATGGCGGCACCGACACCACGACGGCGCTGACCGGCGTGTTCAACATGAACAATCCGCGGAGTTCGGCGACCGTCGATGGTTCGTCGTTTTATGTCGCCGGCCAGGGCGTGACGGGTGACGGCACCGGCGGCGTGTTCTACGCGGTCAAGGGAGCCACCACCGCGACCCCGATCAACACCAGCACCGCGACGCCGTCGGGAAATCCGAATGGCACCGCGAACCCACTGTACGGCACCGAGGCGCGGGCCGTGGAGATCGTGAATACCGGCAGCGGCAACCAGCTCGAAGTGTCGCGAGACTTCGGCGCGAAGGGATCGCCGAACGACGCGACGGACATCCGCACGCTGACCAACGCTTCGGGCGGACTGCCGACATCGTCGAACGGATTGGTCGCGTTCCGGGTGGACAACACGATTTCCTCCGGCGGCAATACCGGATCGATCGATCTGACCGCCGCGACCTATAACGGCATCAACAACACCCGTTCGCCGCCGAAGAACACGTTCGTTTATCTCAGCCCGGAAGAGTTCTGGTACGCGAATCCGACCACGCTCTACGTCGCGGACAGTGGCTCACCGAAAAACGGCAGCGCGAATGCCGCGGCGCTGGGCGAAGGCGGGCTGCAGAAGTGGACGCTCAGCAACGGCATCTGGTCGCTGGATTATGACCTGGTGACCGGTCTGAACCTGGCCAACAACGCCAACGCCAATTCCGCCACGCCCACCGCGCCGGGCGTGACCGGCCTGTTTGGACTGACCGGCGAGGTCGTCGGCGGCGATGTTGAACTGTTCGCCACCACGTACGGGTTGAACGAACTCTCGCAGAGCTATCTCTACGAAGTCACCGATGAGCTCGCGAACACCAACTATACCGTGGCCGCCGACGAGTCATTCAACCTGCTCGATACGGCGCCGGCCGGCACGTTGTTCCGCGGCGTGTCGTTTACGCCCGCGCCCGAGCCGGCATCGATCACGATATTCGGGATCGGTCTGCTGGGCGCCGGCATCGCCCGGCGCCGCCGCGCGCGGCGGTAACGGAGGTTGCGACCCGCCCAATGACGGGCGGGCCGGACCTGGGCCGGTCGAGACCCCGCGCGGGATGTAGCCGGCGAGCGGATGTTTCACGCCGGCGATCCACCTTTTCCCGATGGCGGGCTTTCCGGCCGTGGACGTTGGGCGCGCCAGGCCGGCTCGGCCAGCGGCCGAACGGACGGATGGTGAGCCAGTTCATCCGCCTGATCGCGGGCGGGCTCAGTCGACGTCCCGGACGCGCGGCAGGATACCTGGCGACGGACCACGGAGGTGACAAGACACCCGGCGGACACCATAACCGGTGTTGACTCTGCCCCGTGACCCGGCCACGCGGCGTGACGGGAACCGAGGGTGGAGGTAGCGTGGATCTGCATTGGGGCGCACTCGCGCTGGCGATCACGACCAGCATGGTCGGACAGACCTTGCTCAAGGCCGGAGCGAGCGCGCCAAGTTTCATGACGCAGTTGTTCGACGGCCGGACGATCCTCGGCCTCGCACTGTATGGGGGCTCGGCGATGCTCTACATCGTCGCGTTGCGCAAAATCCCGATGTCGGTCGCGCTGCCGAGCACCGCTGTCTCCTACGTCGTCGCCGCTCTCATCGGACACTATGTCTTCGCCGAGGCAATGGGGATCCCCAAGGTGGCCGGCATCGGGATGATCTGTCTGGGCGTACTGATGCTGACGGTCGGCTGATCCCGGGTCGGCTGATCCTGGGTCCGCTGATCCTGGGTCGGCTGATCCTGGGTCGGCTGATCCCGGGTGCGCTGAGCCCGGGTGCGCTGGGTCCCGGACCGCCCGCGGGAGACGCGCTCTCCGCGGCCACCAGCTTCAGGCGCCTGGCGGCGATTTCCGGGCCGGCCAGCCGGCGCTCGCTATCCGGTCTCACCCTCGCGGCGTGCCACCTGCTTCACCGCGGCTGGCTTCACGCTCCGGTGCTCGACGACGCCGGTCGGCACCACCAGCGCGCGTCCAGAGTTCGCCAGTCCCAGATTGAGCCGCAGATCGAGCGGCCGTCCGCGCGCCTGCTTCACCGGCCGGTGGGCGAAATCCGCGTATGTCACGGACGCCGGCCGGAACGCCGCGTAGACGTTCGATGAGGGCAGGAACGCCCGGTAGGCCATGTTTGGCGCGATCTGGACCGGCCCAGGATTGGCGAATGGGGCATAGATCATCGGCAGGCCGGCGATCGGGGCCGGTAGCGCGGGCAGCGGCTGGAAGCTCAGTTTCGCCAGCACCGCCGGATCTTTCGGGTTCCAGGTGGCGACGACCTGATCGCGATACGGCTCCCCCACGCCGGGAGTGCGTGAGTGATACGCGGCGATCGCCGTACCCCAGTCGCCGAGCGAGGCGAACAGCGCCTTCAGGAAGCTCCCGGCGTACGCGGCGTTGCGGACCGGATCGAACGCCTCATCCAGGCTCGCGAAGGCATCCGGATGGTGCATCAGGTTGACCTGCATGCAGCCGACGTCGATGGATTGCGCCCCGCTCGCCTGGAAGCCCTGGACGGCGGCGATGGCGTCCTCCTTCGTGTCGTAGAAGTGGCCGGCACCCTCGACATTGATCGTCCATGGCCAGGGCCGCGCCCGTCCGGTCTCCGGGTCGATGCGGCCGGACTCGCGCAATGCGATGGCGGTCAGCACGCGGGCCGGCAGCTTCGTCTCGGCCTCGGCGGCGCCGATCGCGGCCTCGCACATGGCATAGGGCGTGAGCGGCGGCGCCGGGATCGGCGGTTTATCGGGCGGTTGATGCGCGGCTCGGGCCATCGCGAGGCCGGGGAGGACTGTCAGGCAAAAGGCGAGGCGGCGTATCATGAGCCGCGTTTGTGCACGAAAACGCCATCCTTGCCAGTTCTTTAATGTTTCCAGCCGTTCACGTTTGTCGCGTTGGTATCACTCGAGCAACCAGATCGCGAACAACCCACTGGAATCGGACCATGTTTTCAGGACCGACCAACCCGCCGACCGGATCATCGCGCGCATCCGGGCCGGCGCGTATTTATAGCTGTTCTCGGTATGGATGGTCTCGTCGCGAGCGAAGCGGACCGGCTGGCCCGCCACCGGCACGGTCCGGGCGGCATTGCTGACCAGGTGCATTTCGACGCGGCTCTCCGCCTCGTTCCAGACCGCGCGGTGGGCGAACGCCTCGGGGATGTCGCCGAGCGGAAACGCGGCCCCCGCCTCCCGGTTCAGCCGGACCAGCAGGTTGCGATTGAAGCGCGCGGTGATGCCGGCGGGGTCGTCATAGGCCGGGATAAGGCGCGCCGGATCGCGGCAGGTGTCGAAGCCGAGCAGGAATTTGGCGCCAAAGCCCAACGTGGCCCGCGCGCGGCGGAGGAAACCGATCGCCGCCTCGGGCTCCAGGTTGCCGATCGTCGAACCGGGGAAGAAGCCCATGACGGCGGCCTCGCGCGCGCGGTCCGGCAGACGGATCGGCCGCAGGAAATCGGCGGTGACCGGGGTCACGGCGAGGTTCGGCCGCCGCGCCGCCAGCCGATCGCGCATCTCCCGCAACGCCGGGCCGGCGACGTCGATCGGGATATAGGTGGCGAAGACGCCGTGATCGCCTAAGTCCTGGCCGCGCGGGTCCTGGTCGCGCGGATCCTGGTCGCGCGGGTTCTGGTCGCGTTGGTCCTGGTCGCGCGGATCCTGGCCGCGCGGATCCTGGCCGCGGGGGCCGGCGACGGCCTGCCGCAGCAGCATCTCCGCCTTGGTCTCGTCGCTGGCGCCATACTCGACGAGCGTGGACCCGGCGGGCAGCAGCGCCGCCACCTCGGGCGCGATGCTGTCCAGCAACCGGAATTCGGTCCGGGTAAGGTAGTATTCCGGCAATTTCGTTATTTCGTAGAAAAGACGACAGCCCTCCTCATCGTAGAACAGGCTTGGCGGCAGGGTCTTGCGCGGCGCGAGCAACCCGGCCAGAGCGGCCTCGGCGATTTCGGCGCTGGGGTCCGAAACGAGCTCCGGTTCGGGGTCGGGCGCGACCATGACATCGCCGGGCGCGGCGCGTCCGTTCGGCGTGCGCGCCCTGGACATCGGGTCCCTGGCCGTGCGTTCACCGGACGTCCGCTCTCTGGTCGCGCGAACCCCAGAGAACGCGACAGACGTATCGGGGCGGTCCTCATCGTCATATGTCATGGGATTTTCCTGTCAGGCGTCGCGCGCCAGCCGAAGGCCGGTGAACTGCCAGCGTTTGTCGGGATGAAAGAAGTTGCGATAGGTCGCCCGCGCGTGACCCGGCGGCGTCGCCAGCGAGCCGCCGCGCAACACCATCTGATTGATCATGAATTTGCCGTTGTACTCGCCGACCGCTCCCGCGGCGGGCCGGTAGCCGGGATACGGCCGATACGCGCTGTCGGTCCATTGCCAGACGTGGCCGCTCAGTTCCCGCAGATCGGGATGGTCGGACGCGGCCTCCCACTCGAACTCCGTCGGCAGCCGCGCGCCCGACCAGCGCGCGAACGCGTCGGCCTCGTACCAACTGATGTGACGCACCGGCGCGTCGGGATCGAGCGGCGCCAGTCCGCCGGGGCCCATCTGCGACCAGGCGCCGTCATGATCGCGCCAGTGCTCCGGCGCGGACCAGGCGTTGCTTTGCGCCGCGGCCCAGCCATCCGACATCCAGAGCGAGACCGTGCGATAGCCGCCGTCATCGATAAAATCGAGATATTCGCCATTGCGCACCAGCCGGCTGGCGAGCAGAAAATCCGGCAGCAAGGTCTCGTGCGCGGGCGTTTCGTTATCGAAGCAGAACGCATCGCCGTCGTGACCGATGCCGGTCACGCCGCCACGGACCGGGACGAACCGTGTCGGGCGCGGATCGTAACCGGGCTCCCGCCAGTCCGGGATGAGCGCGGGCGCCAGCGGATTTTTCGAGAACGCGTCGAGCATGTCGGTGACCAGCAGTTCCTGGTGCTGCTGCTCATGCTGCAGGCCGAGCTCGATCAGCCGCAGCGCGGCGGCGGGGGCGCGCGGCAGGAATTGTAACATCGCCGCATCGACATGGGCGCGATACGCGGCGATGCGCGTTGTCTCCGGCCGGGTCAGCAAACCGCGCATCGGCCGCGGATGCCGCGCCCCGACCGCTTCATAATACGAGTTGAAGAGAAAACGAAAATCCTCGTCGAACACACGATAATCTTCGTGCGCGGGACGCAGGACGAATTCCTCGAAAAACCAGGTGACGTGCGCGCGGTGCCATTTCGCCGGACTCGCGTCGGGCATCGACTGGACGCACTGATCCTCGGCTGTCAATGGCGCGGCAAGCGCTTCGGTGCGCGCGCGGATCGTTTCGAAGCGGCGCGCCAGTGCCGCCGGCGACGCATCGTCGGAGATCGATGCCGTTACGACATCGCCCATCAGCCCGTTGCCTTCATGACCTGGTTCCGTAACCCCTGACGTGTTGTCATTTCCGGGCTCGACCCTTCGCTATGCACGCACTTCAGTCAGTGGAGCCGTCCGGGCGAGATCGCGAAACCGGCTCCGCCCACAAATCTCGACAGCCGCACGGCCTTATCCGAAAGCCCGGACCTCGAAAGCCAGGACCCCGGAGGCCAGGCCCCGGAGGCCAGGACCCGGACGCCGCCCTAGTCACGATTCCGCCGCCTCGGGAACAACCGCGGTTGCCTCGATCTCGACCTTCGCGTTCGGCAACACCAACGCCGTCACCGCGACCAATGTCGAAGCCGGCCGATGCTCCCCGAAATAGCGTTGCCGGGCAGGATTGACCTTGGCGCGATCGTTGATGTCGGTGAGGTAGACAGTCACCTTCACCACATCGGCGGCACTCGCTCCGGCCGCGGTAAGGCAGGCGTCGATGCTGGCCAGCGCCAGATCCATCTGCGCCGCGACGTCGTCCGGGACCGATCCGTCCGCCGCCACGCCGATCGCACCCGAGACCCAGATCAGATTGCCGGCGCGCGTGACGTGGCAGTAATGACTGATGGGCGGCAACTGGCCTGGCACCATCAGCCGCTGGATCCCGGTCATGCCGATCCCCCACCGACCCGTTCCCCTGATGCGCGAGTTCAAGCGCTTTGGCGCGCGCCAGGGCCGCCTGTTCCCGCGCCATGTCGGCGCAGAGGCCGGTGTACAGCGTCGGATCGAGCAATGCCCGCATCGCCGCCGGCATCGACGCGCGAAGAAACCCGCTGATCCGCCATCAGCAGGTCCGAAAAGGACTTGTTTTCGACAAACGCCGCCTGCGCCGCGTCATAGACCACGTCGTGCGCGTGTTGGCGGCCAATTGCTTTACCCAGATCAAGCATCACCGCCTCAGCCATGATCAGTCCATGACCCAGGTCCAGATTGGCGCGCATACGCCGAGGATCAAGCGCGAGGCCGCGTAAAATTTCACCGAGGCGCGCCAGGATATCACCCATTGCGACACAGGTGCGTCCTTCCGCCGCGTCCATGATCAGGCTGGTGGTGCGATCCGCCTCATGCTCGGTCATCATCGCTTCGAGCGCCAAGGGCACCATCGCGCGCACCTCCGCCGCCGCCGCGATGATGTCCTGACAGAGTTTCGGATTGCGCTTTTGCGGCATGGTAGAGCTACCAACGGTGCCGGGCGGCACGGGTTCCTCGACCTCGCCGAACTCCGTCTTCATCAGAGTATAGATTTCCCGCCCGATCTTGCCCGAGGTCGCGGCGATCAACCCGAGGACACAAATATTCTCCGCCAGATGGTCGCCCAACGCGCGGGACGGCACCGCCATGGTGCCGAAGCCGAGTATCTCGCCGATGCCCGCCTGCACCGGCGGCCCGAGCTTTCCGAGCGAGGCGAAGGTTCCGGCGCCGCCGCCCAGCATGGAGACGAACAGCCGCGGCGCCAGATCGCGCAGCCGGTCGCAATGGCGCAGGAACTCATCGATCCAGACGGCGACCTTGTAGCCGAACGTCGCCGGCACCGCGTGCTGACCGTGGGTGCGGCCGGGCAGCGGCATGTCGGCGCCGCGCTCGGCGAGGTCGGCCATCGCCGACGAGCACGTCTCCGATCTGACGCAGGAAGATGCCGTGTGCCTGGCGCAGCACCAGCAGGTCGCCGGTCTGGGTGATGTTCTGCGTCGTGGCGCCCCAGTGCACCCAGCCCCCATGCGGCTCGCCCACGATGCGGCTGAGTTCCCAGACCAACGGCACGATGGTGTGGCCGGTGCGCGCGAACCCCTCGTCGATGCGGGCCCGGTCCATCAGTTCCAGCCTGGCCTTGGCCGCGATCGCCTCGGCGGCGTCGGCTGGGATGATCCCGAGTTTCGCCTGCGTCCGGGCCAGCGCGACCTCGACATCGAGCCAGGCCTGCCAGCGATTTTCCAGTTGATAGAGGGCGCGGATGCCCGGATCCGCGACGCGGGTGGCGGTCGGGAGAGTGTCGCTCATGAACGCCTCGGATCGTTGTTGCGAGGACGTTAACGGATCGATCCCGACGGGGCAAATCCTGGGCCGGGGCGGTCCTGGCGTGGGGACGCGTCAGGGCTCCGCCTGAACCCCACGAGGGCTCCGCCCCTCGACCCCGCCAGGGGCAGTGGCCCCTGGACCCTGATTATTGGTGCGAAACCACCCGTCCCCCGGGAATACCTACTCCGCGGCGGCGCGGTTGGCGTTGAAGATGGCCTCGTCCAGCGCCGGTTTGATCTCGCGCTGGAACGTATCCAGCGTCTCGATCACCACCCCCGCCGGTGTCTGCGCGTAATGGTTGATCAGCGTGATGTATTCCGCCGGGAACGCCCGCCACTGCTCCACCAGTTGCGCGCGCACCTCCTCGACCGTGCCGAACAGAAACAGGCCCGAGTTGATCAGCGAGCCCAGATAATCGTCGTTCTCCACTTTGCGCCGGCCCATGGCGGCGTAGAAATTCTTCCAGATGTCCAGGTCGTAGTCCTTGATCCGTCGCAGCGCCTGCTCCTTGGTCTTGCCGATCTCGATCCAGCGCACGACGCACTGATTCTGCCCCAGCCCAAGTGCCCTTCCATGTTGCGCGGACGCTTTGCGGTAGACGTCGGCCAGCGGCAGCGCCGATTGCAGATTGCAGAAATACGTCGGTACGAACCCGTGCTTCCCGGCGAACGCGATGGTTTCCGGGCTGCCCGAGCCGGACAGGAACACCGGCGGATGCGGCCGCGTGTACGGCGACGGCGCCACCGACACGCGCCGTGTGTTGCCTTGCGCATCCACCTCGCCCGGCGCGCCGAACTTCTGCGTGACGCCGGCGCGCGCCAACGGCCAATCGGTCACGCCGGTCTCGTACGGATAGGGGATCTGCCAACGTTTGGTGTTGTGGTCAAAGCTCTCCTGGGTCCAGGCCTTGAGCATGATCTCGACGTGATCCTCGAAGATCTCGCGGTTGACGCGGTCGTCGTTGAGGTCGCTTTCCACCTGCGTCGCGGTGGAGAAGCCGGCGCCCTGGGTCGCGGGATTGTAGATCGCCGCCGACGGCGACTTGGTCGCGCGGGTGCCGAAATGCTGCCCGAGCACGTTGGTCCAGCGCGATTGGTAGCCGCGGGCGAGGCCCACGAAACTGCGCCCGCGCGCGAGGTGGTTGATGACCGCGGTTTCCTCGGCCACGCGGATCGGGTTGTGGGTCGCCATGACATAGCCGAGTACGCCGACGTGGATCTGCTTCGTCAGGGCGGCCCAGTACGCCTGGATCGCTCCGGGGGCCGGGGCGACCTCGTAGCCCTCCGACCAGAAATGATGCTCGATCGTGCCGACGCCCCAGAGGCCCATCGCGTCGGCGGCCTGTACGATCTCGGTCGCACCGTGGATGGCGGCGTGGTACCGGTCGCGGTCGCGGCCGATGGGGCGCAGCGCGGCGCGCTCGGCTTCGTCTTTGGCGGGCATCACCGGATAGATGATGGTCATCGGCCTGAGTTCGGGCATTGGGTCGGTCCCTCGAAATTAGCTACCAATAGGTCGCTAATTCTACCAATTGGTAGAAAACGTCAAGGTCCGTCCACGCGCCGCGTCCCGGTGATGCTTTGATCCGTTCACCCTTTATTGGCGTCGCTGACGCGGACTCCCCGTGAACGTGTCCCGAGGAGCGATCTGGTTATGCCGCGCGTCGTTGCGTGCCTCACGCGAGGGCACGACCCGCTTCCGGTCGTGTTGGCTATCGCCGGCGCGCGGCCTGGTCGGTCGTCACTTGCGGCCGCGCGACGACATCAGCACCTCGACCGCCCGGATCAGCATGGTCATGATCGACAGCGATCCCGCCGCGTCTTCCAGGGCGTGCTGGCGCACCTGCAATGCCTCGAGTTCCACCCGGCTCGGCGAAGAGCGCGCGGCCAGAGCGGCCAGAATCGCCGCCAACAGCAGATCGACGCCGGCGAAGATCAGTCCGACATACTGACCCGCGAGATGCTCGCGCAGCCAGTACCACGCGGCCACATGAGCGAACAGCACGGCGCCGAACAGCAGCACCACGGCGACGCCGGCGAACGCCAGCCGGCTGACGGTGCGCCGCGCCCGGTGCCGCAGGCGCAGTGCCTCGGCCTCGACCGCCAGGCGAAGCAACTGGAATGAGCGCACCGTCAGCGGCTCGCTCGGCCCAGAAGAAAGCCGATGGCGGCGGCGGCGAGGATGGCGACGAAGGGTTGGCGGCGAACGGCGCCGGCGAGGTCGTCAGCCTTCTCCCGGACCATCGCCGTGGCGGCTTCGGCGCGTTCGGCGGCGTCTTCCAAGGCGGGTTCCACGCGATCGCGGATCAGGTTTTCCACCTGGTCGCGCAGCCGGGAGATCTGCGCCATCGCATCTTCTACCCGGTCGGAGGCGTCGTTGGCGTTGGTTGGCATCGGCGAATGTCCTTTATGGAGCCTTTTGGGGTGGTACTGATGGGGCGGTTCGTTCGGGCCGGGCGGATCGGGCTGCTTTGGTTGCGATGGGCGGTTGGAGGTGGTCAGTTTGGGGCCGTTCCGGCGAGGCGCCCCGGCGCCGGAGTGGCTGAGCGGCCGATTTGGTCATCGAGCGAGGCGTCTGGAATTCCGTGGTCCCGTATCTCATCGGATGCATCGTCAAATATGGCGCGAAATGTGCGTCGCATGGGTCATCGATGACGTCGTCCGGTACGTCATCCCTCGCGTGGTCCGTGGCCCATGTTCCCGGCGTTGGCAAACCATCGGTCGTTTCAGGCACGGTCCGTAGCCCTTCGACGGGCGCTGAGTTCTCTCCGATCACGGCTCAGTAACCTTTCATGGCATGGAAAGGTTGCATTGACCTGGATCAGCGGCCAGCGCTTTCACCCCCGCGTTGCCGTGGCGCATCGGCCGGGGGACGCGCTTTACGGCGCGGTCCTCGATGGATGGTCCGCGCGGCGCGGCTCCCCTTGGCGGGGTTCGTTGGGCAGCGATCCCCTGGCACGGCTTCACTGGCACGGCTTCACTGGCACGGCTTCACTGGCACGGCTTCACTGGCACGGCCTCCCTGGCGCCACTTCACTGGCACCGCTTCACTGGGTCGGCTTCCCTGGCACGGCTCCCAGGGCACGGGTCCGCCGACAGGGATCACGGGGTTCGATCGATGAACAGCCGACGGCGCCGCCAACGCGGGCTTCCGTGGACCGGTGCAACCCGAACGGCGGAGCCGGCGGGATTCGCCGGACCCGCGGTTCCATGGCATGCTCGCCGCGACATCGTATCGGGAGAGCGGTCATGCGGTTCGGCGCGTCGATGTTCTTCACCGACTATTCAATGACGCCGGCGGCGCTTGGCCAGGCGTTGGAGGAGCGTGGGTTCGAGTCAGTCTGGGCCGCCGAGCACTCGCACATCCCGGTGTCGCGCCGCACGCCGTTCGCGAGCGGCGGCGCGTTGCCAAAATACTATTACGACGCGATGGACCCGTTCGTCGCCCTCACCGCCGCCGCGATGGCGACCAAAACCTTGAAGATCGGCACGGGCGTGTGCCTGGTGAACCAGCGCGATCCGATCCAGACGGCGAAGCTCGTCGCCTCCATCGACCAGATTTCCGGCGGCCGGTTCTTGTTCGGTATCGGCAACGGCTGGAACCAGGACGAGATGGAGAATCACGGCACGGTGTTCGCCACGCGTCACAAGCTGGTGCGTGAGCGGATCGAGGCGATGAAAGCGATCTGGACCCAGAGCAAAGCCGAATATCACGGCGAATTCGTCAACTTCGATCCGATGATGACGTGGCCGAAGCCGCTACAGAAGCCGCATCCGCCGATCATCGTCGGTGGCGTGTTTCCGTACGCCGCGCGCCGCGCCGTGCGCTATGGCGACGGCTGGATCCCGACCGTGGGCGCCGCCCGCAACCCGGAGGACTTCTTCGCCGCCGTGCCGAAATTCCACGCCATGCTGAAGGAAGCCGGACGCGATCCGGCGAGTTGCCCGGTCTCGCTGTCCTCCGCTCCGGCCGATCTCGATCTGTTGAAGCGGTGCCGCGACCTCGGCATCGTCCGGGTGAATGTCGCGCTGGCAGCGGCGAACGCGGCGGAGGCGTTGCCGATCCTGGATCAGTGGGCGGCGCTCAAAGCCCGGATTTAGCGCGTCTCGCCCGTGGCGGGCAGTCGAAACGCGCCGCGCGCGCGTTCATATAAGGAGAACCCAACGATGCAGTTCGGCGCCGCGATCTTCTTCACCGACTATTCCATTTCGCCCGGCGACCTGGGTTGGGCGCTGGAAAGCCGCGGGTTCGAAATCGCTTTGGGCGGCGGAGCATTCGCATATCCCGCTG
The DNA here is from genome assembly GCA_963719675.1 of uncultured Alphaproteobacteria bacterium. Lineage (GTDB taxonomy): Bacteria > Pseudomonadota > Alphaproteobacteria > Acetobacterales > Acetobacteraceae > Rhodopila. The sequence goes on from CAVRDN010000080.1 coordinate 103,163, forward strand.
TCGCGGAAATCGCCGTGGGGCGGCGGCGGAGAACTGCCGAAACAATACTACGATGTCATGGATCCCTTCGTGACCCTCACGGCGGCGGCATCGGTGACCAAAAAGCTCAATCTTGGCACCGGAGTTTGCCTGGTGAACCAGCGCGACCCGATCCAGACCGCGAAACTGGTGGCCTCGATCGATCAGGTTTCCAACGGCCGGTTTTTGTTCGGAATCGGCAACGGCTGGAACCAGGACGAGATGGAGAATCACGGCACGGTGTTCGCCACCCGTCACAAGCTGGTGCGTGAGCGGATCGAGGCGATGAAAGCGATCTGGACCCAGAGCAAAGCCGAATATCACGGCGAATTCGTCAACTTCGATCCGATGATGACGTGGCCGAAACCGGTACAAAAGCCGCATCCGCCGATCATCGTTGGCGGCGCGTATCCATACGCCGCGCGCCGGGCAGTTCGTTACGGGGATGGTTGGATCCCGCTGGCCGGCCGGGCGACCCAGTACGGCGACGTGTTCGACTATGTACCGAAATTCCGCGAGATGCTGAAGGAAGCCGGCCGAGATCCCGCGACCTTTCCGATTTCCCTCTTTGGCTCGACCGAGGATCCGGACACGTTGAAGCGCTATCGCGATCTCGGCATCGTGCGGATCGTGATCAGCCTGCCGGCGGCGAAGGACGATGTGGTACTGCCGATCCTGGACAAGTGGGCGAAACTGATCGGAGCACTGTGACTATCCGGCGACCGTCGCGTTCACCGCCAGCCGCTCGCCGCGCGAAAACGCCGAACCATCGATCGCTTCCGCCTCCACCTCGAGTTCCGCCAGTCTGACGTCGATCGCCGCGATCACCTTGCGCGCGAACGGCCCCAGATGCAGATAAAACGCCATCAGCATCACGATGTACCGCAACGCCGACGGGTTCGCCTTGCCGCATTTGACGAAGGTTTGCCAGAACGGCTGCCGCGCCTCGGGCATGCGGCTGATAATCTCATGCACCATCCCGAGCGACGCTTTCAGCCGTTTATCGCCCTCGGGCATCCCAGGACGATCGGAGCGATCGAGCATGTCCGACAACCGCTCCAAACGGCCGGCGAACGCCGACGGATCGTAGACGCGTTCCAAAATCCGCCGGTAGTCGCGCAGGATTTCCGGCAGCGGCCGCAGCGTGTCGAAATTCAATGTCGCGGTGCATTGATCGCTCAATTCCGGCGACGCGACGTCGTGATGGTCGTGCAGCCGGCCGGCCAGCGCGAGTCGCCGTGTCAGTTGCGTATTCGGCAGAGCATACAGCAGGCCGACCATGCAAACCGGGATGGCGGCGTCCTCGATGAAGTCCGCCATGGCGTCGGCCATGGAGACTTCCTCGCTGTCGAAGCCCACGATGAAACCGGCCGTCACGAACATCCCGGCGCGATAAATCTTGTGCACGCTGTGCGCGATATTTCGCCGCGTGTTCTGCTTTTTCTTGGTATGCACGAGGGTTTTTGGATCGGGGCTTTCGATGCCGACGAACACCGCGAAGAAATTCGCCGCGCGCATCAGTTTCAACAGCTCATCGTCGTCGGCCATGTTGATCGAGGCTTCGGTCGAGAACTCGAACGGATAATCGCGCTCCTTCAGCCAATCCGCCAGCAGCGGCAAAAAGGTCCGCAGCGCCTTTTTATTGCCGATCAGATTGTCGTCGACGAAATCGACATGGCCGCGATAACCGAGCTGGTACAGCGCTTCGAGTTCCGCCAGCATCTGCGCGTTCGTTTTGGCGCGCGGCACGCGGCCATACAATTCGATGATGTCGCAGAATTCGCAGGTGAACGGACAGCCGCGCGAATATTGCACGCCGACATAAAGGTAATGCTCGAATTTCAGCAGATCGAAGCGCGGGATCGGCGAGAGCGTCACATCGATGGTGAATTTTGGCGCGGTAAAGCAGCCGGACCGGTCGCCCGCCTCCCAGGCGGCGACGAATTCGCCGATGATGCCTTCCGCCTCGCCCAGCACGCGGAAGTCGGCGGCGGCATAAACTTCGGGAACTCGACGTCGGATCGGGCCCGCCGACGGCGACCGGCTTGCCGTGCGCCTGACCCAGAGCGATCAGTTCCAGCGTATCGACCTGCTGCGCCAGCATGCCGCCGGTCATGACAATATCGGCCCAATCGAGATCGTCGCCGGAGAGTTCCTCGGTGTTGCGATTGACCAACCTGACATCCCAGTGCGGCGGCAACAGAGCCGCCAGGGTAATCAACCCGAGCGGCGCCGCGGGATACCGGGCGCCGACAAGTTCGCACGCGACCGCGAAATTCCAGAAGGTCGCCGCGCTGAACCGCGGGTAGACCAGCAGGACACGACAGGAATTCGTGGATTTAAGATTCGCCATGGACTCCTCGGTGTCAGTCCTTCAATCGACACTGCCCCGGAATACATCCCGCCGGCAACCTCGATCGCACGCGGGTGGTATCTCAGTTCGGGCTTGCGGGTAATATGCCGCGGTCGATAACCTCAACGCGTCGCGCACGGTCAGGAGACCGCGAATGACCACGTTCCCACAGGCCGGCGGCTGTCAGTGCGGCGCGGTCCGCTATGAAATCAGCGGGCCGCCACGCGTCGTCTACGCCTGCCATTGCACCGAGTGTCAGACGCAATCCGGCTCCGCCTTCGCGATGGCGGCGGTCATCCCGCGGGAGAGTTTCCAAATCACACGGGGAGCGCCGAAGATGTTCGCGCGCCAGACCAGTCCGACCAAGGTCATGGAATGCTGGTTTTGTTCGGAGTGCGGCACGCGGCTGTATCATGTTCCCGGCGGTGCCGCCTATGCGAACCGCAACATCAAGCCGGGAACGCTGGACGACGCGCGCTGGCTCGTCCCGACCATCCACTTCTGGACCCGCAGCGCGCAGAACTGGGTCGTCATCCCCGAGGACGCGGTGCGCCATGCGACGCAACCCGACGCCCTGGCGTGGACGACGCCGGCGGCCTGATGAGACCGCGTGTACTCCTGGCCGAATGGTCCGACGCAGGCCGCGCGAGATGACCAGATCAGGCCCGGCGAGGACGAACAGACGTTTGTGCGACCGGTCAGGCCCTATCGCCGCTGATATGAGACCCGCGGCGCGCGGACCTCGGCGCAGGGCGTTCCGATGTCCCCCCGGAAACGCCCTCGTCTACTCCGCCCGGATCAGGCCCCGGTGGCTCTCGCCGTCGATGAACGCCAGCACCTCGGCCACCAGCGGATCCCGCCCGAACGTCGCGCGGGTCATCGCCAGCCGTTCCGCGAACACGCCCTCATCGCGGAACAGCGCCCGGAACGCCGCCCGCAGGCTCAGGATCGCGCCCTTCTCGAAGCCACGCCGTTTCAGCCCCACCACGTTCAACCCCGCCAGCCGGGCGCGATTGCCGATCACGCTGCCGAACGGGATCACGTCGCCCTCGACGCCCGAAACGCCGCCGATCATCGCCGCCCGCCCGATCCGCACGAACTGATGGATCGCCGCCGAGCCGCCGATCACCGCGTGGTCGCCGATCGAGACATGGCCGCCCATCACCACGTTGTTCGCCACGATGACGTGGTTGCCGAGCGAACAATCGTGCGCGACATGCGCCACCGCCATCAGCATGCACTCCGACCCGACCGAGGTCACGCCGCGTCCCGTCGCGGTGCCGCGATGGATGGTGCAGTGCTCGCGGATCTGGGTGCGCGCGCCGATTTCGCAGCGGGTCGGCTCGCCGCGGTATTTCAGGTCCTGCGGCGCGAGACCCACGGTGCAGAACGGAAACAGCACCACGCCCGCGCCGATATGCGTGTGGCCATCGACCACGACGTGGGAGACAAGCTCCGCGCCGTCGTCGATCGTCACATCGGGTCCGACGATGCAAAACGGTCCGATCCGCACGTCGCGGCCCAGCACGGCGGCGGGATCGACCAGGGCCGACGGATGGACGGTCACCCCCATGGGCCGCGGCAACATGACGTCAGGCATCGCATCCATGGGGATTCTGTTCCATCCGCGCGAGAGTGTCTTTTGGCATGAAACCCTAGGGTCATTCCGGGGTTTCACCCAACTCAATCATTGTTGCCCGATATTTCCGGCACGATGATGGCGGCGCCCGGCGAAATCGCGGGAAGCCGCCGGATGGCCTGGTTCGTTTGGTCAGAGCGAGGCCGCGCGGTCCATGATCATCGCCGAATAGACCGCCTCCGCGACGACGACGTTGTCCACTTTGGCGACCCCCTGGAACTTCCACACCGGGCCGCGGCGCTGCTTGCGCGTGACCGCCACCCGCAACTGGTCGCCGGGCATCACCGGCCGGCGGAACTTCGCGCTGTCGATCGACATGAAATAGACCACCTTGCCGGCCGCGTTCGGGCCCAGAGTGGTGACCACCAGGACAGCGGAGGTCTGCGCCATCGTCTCGATGATCATCACACCGGGCATCACCGGATGGTTGGGGAAATGGCCGGCGAAGTAGGGCTCGTTCACCGACACATTCTTGATGCCGGTCGCTGATTCGCCCAACACCATGTCGACGATCCGGTCGAGCAGCAGAAACGGATAGCGATGCGGGATCGCGGTCATGATCCCCTTGATGTCCAACATCGCCCCCGCGGGCGTGCTTCCCTGGGTTGCTTCACCCGGTTGCGCCGTCTTCAGGTCCACCGATGCCGGTTCTGCCATGCTGCTCAATCCGTTTTTCTGGGCGGCGTTTTGCCCCATCCCTGGGAGCGTGTCACGCGGCGAAGCCAGGCGACTTCCCGCATCCAGGCGCGGATGGGTTGCGCGGGCGTTCCGCCGACCTCTCCGCCGGCCGGGACATCCTGCATAACGCCGCACCGCGCGGATAATCGCGCGCCGCTGCCGATCGACAGATGCCCCGACACCGCGGCCTGGCCCCCCATCATGACGAAATCTCCCACGATGGTGGACCCGGCGATCCCGGACTGCGCGGCGAGCACGCAGCAACGGCCCAACTGCACGCCGTGCGCGATCTGCACCAGGTTGTCGATGCGCGTGCCTGGTCCGATCACCGTATCGGTCAGTCCGCCGCGATCGACCGTGCTGTTGGCGCCGATTTCCACGTCGTCCCGCACGATCGCCCGGCCGAGTTGGGGGACTGTCAGGAAGCCCTCGGCGGTGATCGTGAAGCCAAAGCCTTCCTGGCCGATGCGGGCGCCGGGATAGACGAAAACCCGGTCGCCCAGGATCGCGTGGGACAGGCTCGCATGCGTGCCGATGCGGCAATCGTCGCCGACTTCCACCCCTTGGCCGATCACCGCCAGAGGGGCGACGCGGGTGCGCCTGCCGATCACCGCGCGGTCGCCGATCACCGCAAGCGGGCCGATCTCGGCACTCGGATCGATGCGGGCGTCGGCGCCGATCACCGCCGAGGGATGTACGCCCGGCGCCGCGGGCGGCAGGGGATGGAACAAGGCGGCGACGCGCGCCCAGGCGGCGGAAACTTCGGTGGACAGGATGGCGACACTCGACGCCGGAACCTGGTCGGCCAGGTCCGGATGCACGATCACCGCGCCGGCGCGGGTCTTTTGCAGCGCCGTCAGGTATTTCCGGTTGTCGAGGAAACTGACGTCCCCGGCCTCCGCCGCCGACAGCGGCGCGACACCGTGCAGCATCAGGCGTCGGGGCGGTGCCTCGGCCTCGGCGGCATCGACCACCGCCGCCAGAGTGTGCGGGCCGGCGCGTTGAAAAAACCTTGGGTCACCGAAAATCGGCTGCTCCATGGCTGCCTCGACGCTCATGCCGGTGGGCGGGCCATTGGGAAGGCCAGTGGGCGTGGCGACGGGCGTGGCGATCGACCGGCCCGACCGCCGCCCGGTGCGCACGGCAACAGGTGGCCCCCGGCGCGTCGGGCGACACCCCAGGCCTCGCTCTCGCCGTGCATCAGGGCCAGGCGCGGCAATTCGCGTCGAGACATCAGTTCTTCGCGGCGGGCTTCGCCTTCCCGGGCGGCGTCGCCTGAGCGGCGGCCGGAGTCGTTTGCGGCATCGTGTCCGCCCGCGGACCCGCGACCGGCGCCTTGAACGTGCTCGGAGACACCCCGTCCGGCGGGATCACCACGGTCGGCAGGATCTTGTTGAGAACATCGGCGACCTGCGGGGTCAAATCGAAATCCGTCGTGGTGCCAAGCACCTGCGCCCGATTGAGCACCAGATTGACGCCGCGCGACGCGGCGACCTGCTGCGCGACCTGCTCGATGACACGTTCGATCTGCGCCATCACGTACTGACCGGCTTCCTGGATGATCCGCGCCCGGTCGCTGAATTTGCGGCGGGAATCGTTGACCCGGTCGGCATAATCCTTCTCGCGGGCACGGATTTGCTCCGGCGTCAGCTTTGCGCGCTCATTGGCGAAGGTCTGGCCCAGCTCGCGCAGCGTGTTCTGTTCCTTCTGGCCATCCTCATTCAGCTTGTTGCGCCGCGCGGCGAGTTCCTTGTCCGCCTGCTGATACGCGGTCGAAATGCGCAGGATGTCGGGAACCGACAGGATGCCCACGATGGCCGCCGGCGTGGGCGGGCCCTTCGGAATGGACGGAATCTCCGGCATGGGCGGCAGTTGCACCTGCAGCGGCGGCAACGCGCCCTGCGGCGGCTCGACCATCGGCAGCAGCGCCTCCGGCTGAGACGCCGGTGAGGCCTGCGGCTGACCTGCTCCCGCGCCGGCCTGACCCGCCGCGGGAGCGGGCTTCGGCTGCGCCGGAACGAACCAGCCGTTGCCGGACTGTGGCTGCTGTGCCTGTCCGGTCAATGGCAGCGCGGCGAGCGCCAGCGTGAACACGATACGCGCGGCGACAGACCGCGCGGCGTCAACGTGGGAGTGGATCACTAGAACCTCGTGCCAAAGCCAAAGCGGAATATCTGCGTCTGATCATGCGGCTGTTTGACGACAAATGGCGCCAGATCGACATTGATCAAACCGAACTGCGTGCGCCACGATACCCCCACGCCCGCCCCGATCCTGGGCGCGCCGGAGTCCGTGATCGAAATCGGCGGACAACCCGAGCATGTGCCGTTCGGGAACGAGGCCTGGGTCAGCGCGCCCACGTCGACGAACGCGCGGCCGGTCAACCCGATGTCGCGCGGCACGCCAGGCAGCGGGAAACGCAATTCCTGCGACTCGGTCCAGAGGAACCGTCCGCCCAAAGGATCGCCCGTGTTGGCGTCGTGCGGTCCGACACCGCCGGTCTGGAAGCCACGCAAATTGTCGCCTCCGAGGAAGAACCGATCGATGATCTCGTCCTTGCCGCCCGGCAGTTCAACCATGTAGCCGACGGTCGCGGAGAGCTTGATACCCCACTGATCGTCGCCCATCAGGCGGTCGAGCGGGATATAATAGGCGCCCGCCAAATTGCCGCGCACATAATCGACGTCGCCGCCCAGACCGGCGTAGTCGGTGCCGAAGTCGATGGCCCAACCGCTGTGCGGGAACAATTTGCTGTCGCGGAAGTCGAACGTCAGCAACTGGCTGACCTGCGACAGCAAGGTCCAGCCTTGCTGGTTCAGGATCAGCGGGCTCGCGGTGGAAATCACGTCGAACACATCGCGATTGACCAGCGAGTAGCTCCAGACCTGGCGCAGATGATCGTTGAAGTCGTAGCCGAGCCGCAGCGTGCCGCCGATCCGTCGTTCGTCATACGGTTCGGTGCCCAGATATTGGGTCTGGATCAGGAACAGGTCGAAGCCCGCCACGAGGTTGCGATCGAGGAAATAGGGATCGGTCACCGACATGTCGATCGAACTCCGCTTCTGCGCCAGCACGCCGTTGATGCTGGCGGCGATGCCGGTGCCGACCAGGTTGCGCTCGGACAGCCCGATGTCGATCAGCGCCCCGGCGTCGGTCGAGTAACCGCCGCCGAAGCTCAGTTCGCCCGTCGCCTTCTCCTGGATCCGCGTGGTGAGGATGGCCTTGTCCGGCGACGAGCCTGGCGACGTGGTGATCTCGACGCCCTGGAAGTAGCCCAGATCGCTCAGCCGCTGCCGGGTCTTGCGGATCAGTTCGGCGTTGAAGGCATCGCCCTCCGCGAGGCGGAATTCACGCCGGATCACCTTGTCCTTGGTGCGGGTATTGCCGGTGATGTCGATCCGCTCGATGAACACGCGCGGCCCCTCGCCCACGTCGAACACCAGGTCGACCGTGTGTTTGTCCGGGTTCTTCTTGATCCGCGGCTTCACCTCGACGAACGCGTAGCCGAGGTTGTGGATGTATTCCTCGATCGCGTCGGCGGCCTTGCCGACGGCGTCGCCGTCGTACCAGTCGCCCTCGTGCAGATCGACGACCTTACCGATCATCGCCGGCGTCACGCCCTTGATCTGCGAGGTGATCGTCGTCGTGCCGAACCGGTAGCGCTCGCCTTCGTGGATCGTATAAGTGACGAAGAATCCCTTGCGGTCGGGCGAAAGCTCCGACGTCGCGTCGAGCACCTCGAAATCGGCGTAGCCGTTCTTCAGGTAAAACCGCCGCAACAGTTCCTTGTCGTAACCCATGCCGCTCCGGATCGTATTGATCGGAGGTCGACAGAAAGCGCCACCAACGCGACTTCGCGGGAACTGATGGCCTCGATCAGCTTGCTCTCGCTGAACGCGTGGTTGCCGACAATGGCGATCTTGCTGATCAGAGCGGTCGGGCCATCGGTGATCTGGAACACCACGTCAACGCGGTTCTGATCCTCGCGGATGATGCGCGGCTCCACCGAGGCGTCGAAATTGCCCTTTTTGGCGTAAAGGTCGAGGATCTTCTGCCGATCCGCCTCCACCATCGCCGGCGTGAACACCGCGCGCGGCTTCGTCTGGATCTCGGCCTTGAGGGCGTCGTCGCTGAGCTTCTTGTTGCCCTCGAAGGCGACCCGGTTGACCAGCGGGTTCTCCGCCACCGTCACGATCAGCACGTTGCCCTGACGGCTGAGCTGCACATTCTCGAACAGGCCGGTGGAGAACAACGTCTTCACGCTGCGGTCCAGCCGGTCCGCGTCGAACGGATCGCCGGGACGGACCAGCATGTAGGAACGGATGGTCCCCGCCTCGATCCGCCGATTGCCGACCACCTGGATCGCCTGGATCGTGCCTGGGCCCAACGCCATGCCCGGCGCCGCCACGGATGGAGGCGCGGCGGATGGGGAAACAGCCGACGGGGGTGGCGCGGCCGGGAGCAGCGGCCGGAGCAGCGCCCGGTGGGCTGCTCAACTGGGCGCCGGCGGCGGTCGCGAAGCCAATGGTCAGAACACAGGCGGCCAGAAACCGCGTCACGGAACTCAGTTTCAAGCGGCTGGCCTCCCCCATTCGCGAGCCCCATGGGCCGCATCTCGCGCGGCGGCGCACGACGGCAGTGCGAGTTGCCGCGTCCGATATAGCCGCTGACAGACCGCCGCGCCAGCCGATGGATTCAGGCCGCGACAGAAGGTTTGTCCCGCGCGGCGGCGACTTGTCGAGCGGCATCCGGCGCGGCGTTCCGGCAGGGTCGCCGTCCCTCGCCGAAGCTTCCGCGCTGACTTCGTGGCCCGCGTCCGCGATGTTGGTCCCCAGGCGAAGCCGTTCCCTCGCCGCCGGTTTCGCCTGGCGACGTAGGATCTCCGGCGGCCGTCGGGCCTCAGCGCGACCCGAACGAGGGCAACCGGACATTCAGGGCGCGCCGGAACGCCGGCCGCGCCTCGCAACGCTCCCGCCAGGCCATGAGGCTCGGATGCGCCTCCACCAGCCCCTTGCCCCGATGCGCCTCGACTTAAACAACGTCAGGCCGTCTTCCTCGAACACCGGCACCTGTCCGAACGGCTGTTGGGCCCGATACTCCGGCGAGGCGAGGTCGGTGAAATCGATCCGTCGCTGTTCGCGTCGAACCGCCGGCGCGCGAACCCGAATGCCACGCCGCGCACGCGATTTTGGTGGCGTCAGCCGAGGCAACCGCGCCAAAACCGCGTGGCGTCGTCCCGGCGCCCGGAGAGTGTCCCGCATGCCCATCCTGCTCGTGGTCTTCATCGTCGTCGCCTCGTTCTGGACCGGGCTGTCGCTGTGGCTGTCCGTCCGGCAGATCCGCTGCGTACGCCGCCACCGAGACGCCGTGCCCGCCGACTTCGCCGCCAGCGTCACGCTCGAGGAACATCGCAAGGCGGCCGACTACACCGTGGCGCGGGAACGTCTCTCCGGCGTGCGCACGATCTGGGACCTCCTGGTGACGCTGGGCTGGGTCCTCGGCGGCATCAACCTCGTGTACGGCGCCCTGGCCAGCGTGCTACCGGCTTCACTCGGGCTCGGGGTCACGTTCCTGATCGCGACCTCCGCCATCGGCGCGGTCTTGTCGATGCCGTTGGACATCTACCGCACCTTCGTCCTGGAGCAGGCGTTCGGGTTCAACCGCACGACGCCGGCGATGTTCGTGCTCGACAAGCTCAAGGGTTGGGCCATCGGGCTGGCGATCGCCGTGCCGTTGCTGTTCGCCTGCCTCTGGGCCATGCGCGCGTTCGTCGGACTGTGGTGGCTGTGGACCTGGTTCGGCGTGGTGGCGCTGATGTTCGCCGCGCCCACCATTTACGTCCGCTTCATCGCGCCGCGGTTCAACAAGTTCACCCCGCTGCGGGACGGCGAACTGCGCGGCCGGATCGAGACGCTGTTGCACCGCTGCGGATTTCGCGCCGGCGGGCTGTTCAGCATGGACGCGTCGCGCCGCTCGGCGCACGGCAACGCGTTCTTCATCGGCTTCGGCAAGACGAAACGCGTCGTGCTGTTCGATACGCTGATCGCCGCCAGCACGCCGGAGGAGATCGAGGCCGTGGTCGCCCATGAACTCGGCCACGACCGGCATGGCCATGTACTGTTCGGCCTCGCGCGCTCCGCCGCGATGGCGTTCCTGGTGCTGGCGGCGTTCGGTTGGCTGAGCAAGCAGCCGTGGCTGCTGCCGTCCTTCGGCATCGCGTACCACGACGACGCGCTGGCCTTACTGGCTTGCCTGCTGCTGTCCGGCCTGGTGGGACCGCTGCTGGCGCCGCTCGGCAACTGGATCTCCCGCCGCAATGAGTTCCAGGCGGACGATTTCGCGCGCCGTCAGGTCGCCGCCGGGCCGATGATCAGCGCGTTGGTCCGCCTGTCGCGCGACAATGCGTCCACGCTGACGCCCGACGCCGTATACGCGCTGGTACACTATTCGCATCCGCCGGTGCCGCTGCGGATCCGGCAGTTGCGGGAAGCGGAAGTGAATGAAGGTCATCCGGCGGCGATGGGGGCGGCAACGTGACATCGGAGGATCGTCAGTGCCTTGTCGCGACGAAGGATCTACGGGCTGCCCGAACCTTGCTCGATGCACGGCCGGAACATGCCCGGCAAAAAATCCCTGGCGCGATGACGCGCGGCGCGGCGAAGCGGCACGGGCGATCGAGGGCCGCGGTGCGGATTCGCGCCTGGCCGGGATCGCCAGGTCACCCCACGGCCACGCAACGCGGCGGCGAAACAGAAAGATTGGGGCCGCCAAATCGGAACTGGCGATCACGACATTCGCCAATGGTCGAGATCGGATAAGTCGATCTTGGCGCCATCCGGGCACATTCCAACGCTGGATACCCATAACTACCAGACCGTCGGCACCATCGGCGTTTCGGGGAGGCCCGCGACCTCCCATGCCTCTCTGCCGCCGCGATACCACCAGATCCGGGTGTAACCAAGCGCCGCCAGTCGCAGCGCCAGATTGCGGCCGCCGAAATGTCCCGGGTTCCAGCCGACCACCACGATGGCTCGCGTGCGATCGCCGCCGGTCAGTTCCGCCATTTTTCGACGCAGGCGATCTTGCATCGAATCCGCGACGGTGGTGCCCCACCCGGCGTCTTTCAGCCCGACCGCGCCGGGCAGCGAGCGCCCGGAAAACGCTTCCACCGTATCGACAATGATCGGCGCGCGATCGGTCAACAGACGCGCGAGGTCTTGCGTTTGGATCGTCGTGGCGCCCGGTGCGGTGGTCGGCGTCGGTCCGGCCAGGAGGTCGCCCTCGTGCAACCGGTCGTCCGACTTCGTGCCGAAATCGGCGTCTTCATCGGCGTGATCGCGCAACCCGGCGAGCCGAAGCGCCGCACGGTAGCGTTCCATCTGCGCCGCGAAGATGGGATTGGCCAGGCCCCCCTCAGCGTGACCCCGCACGGTGTACCAGGGCCAGATCTGGTTCGCCTCGCTCACCAAACGATGCGCTTCCTCGATATGCCCCAGGCGCGCGTTGGCGGCGGCGGCGCGCAGCGTGTATTCGGCGCGCCACACCGGACGGTTGTCCGGGTTGGCCGCCAGCGCGCGCTGGTACCAGCCGAGCGCCGCTTCATCGCGCCCCAGCATCAGGGTCGCGAACCCCAGCATCGCATACCGGGTCGACATATAAGGAGCGTGCGGATCCTCGCGAAGGTTCTCCTGAACCATCGAAATCGCCTCTTCCGCCCGGCCCGTCACCGTCAGACAGATACCCAGCGGTGCCGATCGCCATGGCGCGGCACGAGGAAATTGCTCGCGCAAATATTGGAAGGCGACCACGGCCTCATCGCACTCGCCCTCGACGGTCAGCAAACGCGCGCGTGCCGCCAGAACATCCTGGTCGTTCGGGCTGATCCGCCGCGCGCGCTCGATCAGGTCTTCGGCCTGATCGAGGTCGGGACCTCGGTGCTCCGGCTCGATCAGCGCGAATGCGAGTCCCAGCAACGCATCAATGGAATGCGGATCGAGGGCGACCGCCCTTTGGAAAAGCCGCCGCCGCTGTTCGAGGCTACGCGTGTCGGGCGTGTGGTAGGACAGCGAGCGGGCCTGAAGGATCAGGTCCATCGCATCCGGATCATGGGGGTGCTCGCGCTTGCCAAGGGCGCTCGCGGCGTCGGTCAGGGCGATGTTCACAGCCTGTCCGATCTGACGGTCGAGCCCACTCCGGCCATTGGCCAGGCTGGACGCCGGCAGGTCGAACCGGTCGGCCCAGAGTTGCGCATCGGTGTCGGTCTCGATCAATCGCACATTGATCCGTCGCGCGTCGCCGGCGTTGTGGACGCTGCCTTCCACCACGTAGCGCACGCCCTGTGCGTCGCCGATCTCGCGCGGGTTCGCGGCACTTCCCTTGTAGGTCTCGGCCGCCGAGCGGGCGATCACGAACATCCCGGAAATACGCGACAAATGCGTGGTGAGGTCGTCCGCGACGGCCTCCGCCGTCCGATCGTCTCGCGGATCGCCGGCAAGGGTTTCGAACGGCAGCACGACCACGGACAATCGCGGGCGATCGGCGAATGGGATCGCCGACCTGCGAAACCAGACATAGCCGGCGGCGGCCAGAACCACGGCGGCGAGCAGCACGGCGGCCGCCCAGAAGCGTCTGTCCCGCCACGGCGACAGCCTCACTTCCGGCGGTGCCGATGCGCCAGGCGGTTCGGCCACGTCCGGCGGTTCGGCCACGTCCCGCGGTTCGGCCACGCCCGGCGGTTCGGCCACGCTCGGCGGTTCGGCCACGCTGGCCAATTCGGGGACGCCGGCTGGTTCGGGCACGGGCAAGATTGGGGCGTCGGAGAGCGGCGGCGGGTCCGGCGGCCAGGGCAAGACCGGAGGCAGGAAGCGGTAGCCGCGCCCCGGTTACCGTCTGGATGCAGCTTCCGCCCCGCCGTCCGGCATCCAGGGTACGCCGAAGCGCGGAGATTTGCATGGTCAGGTTCGCGTCCTCGACCAGCACGTTTCCCCACACGGCCTGCATGATGTCCGATTTGGACAGCAGGATGCCGCTTTGCTCCATCAACAGACAAAGTAGGTCGAACGCACGCGACCCCAGGGGAACCGGGGTTTGATTTCCGGCGCCGTCGATCCGGGTCACGGACCGTGTGTGCCGATCCAACAGAAAATCGTCGAACCGGGAGATCCGAGGCAGTGATAAATCGTCCATCGCTGGGATCCGCCGGCTTGACGTGAACAGGCGCCAGGTATCGTTTCGGACCAGTAGGGACCAAACGCGGGTTGTCGATAACGGTCCGCGATTGAGAACTTCCCCCGCCTGGTTTGGCCCAGTCTAGTTTGGCGGACGCGGTTTGTTAACCTCGATTTGACTTCCCCGTCGTTCTTCGGCGAGGCGACGGGCATCCCACGGGGTCACGGCTCGCCAACTCGCCGCCGCCAACGGGTCGACAGGCGATTGATTCACAATCGATTTGGAAGAATTTGCCGCGATTTGCACGAAAATCGTGGCGGCGTCTCACCACGCCGCGTTACCCACCCTGAAAACGCGACACGGTCCGGCACCGGTAAGGTCAAGACGCGAAAGACCTGGATCTTTCGGTTCATGGAGTCAGTCAATGCAAATGGACCCTGACCCGGCCAAAGGCCGAGCCGATTTGTTTCGCTCCCTGGGCCTTTCCTTCGCCCGCGGGCGCTCCGCCATCGGGCGAGACGCACGCGAGGCCGCGTGTCGCCGGGTCCACATGCGCGAAACCTGGTGGGCGATCGCCTGCTTCTTCGCCTGCGTCGGGATCGCTGCCTGCGTGTCCGTGTGGATGCATCCGCCCGACGGCACCGAGACACGCCCTGACGCGGCGCTGTCGATGCCCGCGAGCTGAACACGGGCATCTCTGCCCTCAATTAACTGGGAGCGAGGCAATGAACGAGATGAATGCGCTGTCCGTCGCCGCCGGCGTACCGCCACCAACAGAGCGCGATCCCGATACGATCTGGGTGGCATTCTTGTTATCGCGCGGCAGCCCGGCGCGGGCACGGGACTTCGCCCGTGCCATGACGGAACGAACCGCGTGGGACGTCGAAGGCAACTGGCACGAGCACTGGAAGCGGGTCGCCGCTTTGCTTGGCGACACCACGCGATAGGTTCGCCGGCGCGGGATGCCGCGGCGGCCGTTCGGCATCAATCGCGCGGCAAATGAGCGGTCTTCGTTCCCTATAAACAATGGTTTGCGCGAGAGGTCGTGTTGCCGGCGTTGAGGACCGGGCCGTGATGAAAATTCGCGTCGCGGTCACGCTTAAGCATCGCCAACACCGCGCGCTGTTCGACCGAATGTCGGGCCGAGGTGGTGATGCTGTTCTACTTTGCCGGCACCGTGTTTCCCGGCCATTTTTGATTGGCCGGCGATCGCGGATGGATATCGTGCTCTTTTGTCCGGTCGCCCGTGTCGCCCCATGCTCGCGATATCGCGGTCGAGGTAACGATGAATGTCGCCCACCTGAATGAATGACTTCCGCATGTCTACCGACCGCACAGGGCCGCGACGAGATGTGAAGCAGCTCACAGCGAAGTCTCGGGCGAATAGTTAAATGGATGCGCGGGTGTAGCGGCCACGATCGAGAACAGTGACGCCTGTCACTGACCATCATAAATCTCGGTGAGGTGCGACATGGACCCACGAAAAGACTACATTCCGTTCAAAACCCCTGAAGAGTGGTACGAGAGTTTCTGGTTGCGGCCGAGGCCCGCGAAAAAGTCAGAAAGGGCCAGGAGTTGGCGTGACGCCATATCAATCGTTCGTAGCGTGACTGGTCGTATTTTCCGATGGCCGGCATCTGGCCAACGCCGCGAAGCGGCCGCGCCAGGCCCTGAAGCCTTGCAGCCGTAAGTCGGTCTGGCGTGTTCCAAACAAGGATCAGGAGTAGTTGTCATGCTCGAGCCCATCCTGGCCGCCGTCATTCCCGTTCTGGCCACCGCGGGCCTGGGATTTATCTGGGTCCGCGCCGGACGGCCGTTCGAGAACGGGATGTTTACTCCGCTGGTCGTGGATATTGGTACTCCCTGTCTGATCTTCTCGACCTTCGCGAAAACCGCGATCGCGCCAAACAATTTCGCGGCGATCGCACTCGCGACCATCGCCGCGCTCGCGGCATTCGCGCTGGTGGCGGCAATCGTTTTGCCGCTGGCCGGACTTCGCGTGCAAACATTCCTGCCGTCGCTTACATTTCCGAACAATGGAAATCTTGGACTGCCGCTCGCCGCTTATGCGTTTGGCCGTGAAGGCCTGAGCTACGCGATCGTCTTCTATTCCATCTGCATGATCGGGCAGTTCACGGTCGGTCAGGCGGTCGCGGCGGGCAAAGCGAACTGGGCCGGCATGCTGCGGCTGCCGTTGATCTACGCGGTACTGTTCGGGGTTGCCGTCTCGGTCTGGAAAGTGGCTCTGCCGCCCTGGGTCGTCAACACGATCTCGCTGATCGGCGGGATGACAATCCCACTCATGCTACTGATGCTGGGAGCATCGCTCGCCCGATTGCGGGTGGAGGTGATAAGCCGCGCGATAGCGCTCTCCGCGCTGCGCATCGGGGTGGGTGCCTGCATCGGCTTTGGCGTCGCCACCTTGTTCCACCTGGATGGCATCGCGCGACCCGTGCTGATCATGCAGTGCGCGATGCCTGTCGCGGTCTATAACTATCTGTTCGCGCAGAAATGGAACAACCAGCCGGAGGAAGTGGCCAGCCTGGTTGTCGTGTCCACGTTCGTATCGATTTTCAGCGTGCCGGCGCTGCTCCATTTCCTGATGTTCTGAGGAGACCACCGATGAAGATCGCCGCGACGATGATCGACGAGGTTGTTACATCAGGTGTGACCAGCGATGGCCGGCACGTAGTGCTGACGCTGCGGGAATCATCCGGCGGCCTCATGACGCTCGGTGTTCCCTGCCTGGCGGTGCCGCGTCTGATAGACCACGCCGCCCGCGCCATGACCACGCGGCGGACAATGCTTCGTGGCGATGACGACGGGACCGGCGCGATCGAGGTCACCTGGTGGAACCTGCTCCGGGATTGCCAGGCGGATGGCTTCGTTCTTTCGGTGACGTTTGGTTCGGGCGGTACCTTGGATTTTGCCCTGACGCGGCACATGGCATCATGCATGATGGATACGCTGCATCGGCACACACTGACTGACCCGCGGACCCACGGCTGACCCGACCAAATCAGCGCGAACTCGGGCCGCGGCGCGGGTGCGGACGAATATCCGGCGAGCCGCCGGGCAGATGACAGGCCGTCTCCTGGAAGACGAGGCGCTCGCCCGCCGCGTCGATCGCCAGCGCATGCCGATACACCACGTCGTAAGCGTGCGACCGCGGCGCACTGATCGTGTTGCCACACAGGGTCGCAAGCGACGCCCGCGCGGCGATCCTGTTTCCCGTGCTGTCGGCTCGCTCGTTGCGCTGGTGTCGAAACGACCATGCGCGCCGCCGGGATGCTTTCTCGCATCCTCCAATTGACGGCGCGCCGCGGCGCGAGGCACCCTTCCACCATCATGCGACGAGGTGGGACGTGCGCCGATGTTTCCAGGCCCTGGCTATCCTGATCGTGACCTGGTTCATCCCCGCGCAGGCCGCCGATCTCCGGCTGGTGCTCGCGGTGGAACCGGATTCCATCGATCCGCACATCCACAACTTCGGCGGCAACAAGGCCTTCATGCCGAACCTGTTCGAGACGCTGACGACCATTGACGCAAACGGCCGCCTCGCGCCCAACCTGGCGACCGCCTGGACGCTGGAAAACGACACCACCTGGGACATCGCGTTGCGCCCCGATGTCACTTTCTCCGACGGCGGCAAACTGACCGCGGACGATGTCGCTTTTACGCTGAAGCGTGTCGCCACCGTGCCCACCACGGTCGCCAACTTCTCGGAATACGTCAAAGGCATCGCCGATATCGAGGTTACCGGCCCGCTCCGGTTGCACCTGACAACGCACGGTCCGTTTCCCCTGCTGCCGGACTACATGACGGCCGTCGGCATCGTCTCCCGCGCGCATGGCCAGAACGCGACCACCGACGATTACAACACCGGCACCGCCGCCATCGGTTCGGGGCCGTACCGTCTCGTCTCCTGGGCGCGCGGCGACCGTCTGATCATGGAGCGTAACGAGCATTACTGGGGCGCGCGTCCGGCCTGGGACAAAGTCACGTTCCGCTATGTGAAGAACCCGTCGACACGGCTGGCCACGCTGCTCGCCGGCGACGCCGATCTGATCGATACGGTATCGGTGCAGGACATCGAGCGGGTACGCAACGACAAGCGCTTTACGGTTGTCTCCGGCCTGTCCGCCGACATCGTCGGCTTCGTGTTCGACCAACGCGACCGCCCGTCGCCAAAGATCACCGGCAATGACGGACAACCTCTGGCCAGCAACCCGTTTCACGATAAGCGCGTCCGCATGGCCGTCGATCTGGCGATCGATCGCGATGCGATCCGCGACCGGCTGATGAACGGCCAGTCCGCGCCGGATAACCAACTGATGCGGCCGGGCCAATACGGCTACGATCCCGCTCTGCCGCCATCGCGCTACGATCCCGTCGCCGCGAAACGGCTGCTCGCCGAGGCCGGTTACGCCGACGGGTTTCATCTGGCGGTCGATTGTCAGAACGATCGTTTCGTCAACGACGCGGCGATCTGCCAGACGATCGCGCAAATGCTGACCCATATCGGCATCGCCACCACGCCCGAGGTCATGCCGCACGCGGTCTGGGTGCCGCGCGCCAACAAGCACGAGTTCAGCCTGTTCACCACGTTCTGGACGTTCGATACGCCCGAGCCCAGCATCGTGCTGATCAGCCAGTTCGAGACGCCGGACCCGGCGCGCGGCAAAGGCGCGTTCAACCGCGGTGGCTACAGCAATCCGGAGTTCGATCAGATCCTCGACACCGCGCTGCGCACGATGGATCGTGACCAACGCGAGAAACTGCTGATCCAGGCTACCGATATCGAGGTCCGCGATCATGCCACCGTGCCATTGCATCATCAGTTCAATATCGAGGCGATGACCACGAACGTCCACCATACGCCACGCACCGACGGGCACGTGCTCGCCGCCGATATCACGCCAGCGAAATGATATCCGTGCTGCCGGCGCCGATCGCTCAAAGCGGGAAACCGTCCGGAAACCGATTGTCGCCGGTCCTGCGGGTACGACAGTGGTAGGGTCCGATGAAACCGGACGCCCGCGCGGATCAGACAGGTATGGACATCGTGGCGGCACGGTTTCATCGTGATTATCCGGCTCGACCGGGTCATCGCTTTCTCCATCGTGTTGGTGCCGCGGGCGCGGTCGAGCCGGGCCTCGCGGAATCGCGGTTCCACGCCGGCTCGTGACGCCTGTCGCTCGTGCGTTTGAGCCCCCGAATGCCATCAAGGCGCGCCGCGCCACAGGAGAGTTCCATGGCCGACCAACATCGCATGCCCACCCATCATCCGCGCATCTTCGGCACGAAGCACATGGTGGCGTCGGCGAACTATCTCGCGGCGCAGACCGGCTTCGAAATCCTGGAGGCGGGCGGCAACGCGATCGACGCCGGCGTGGCGGCGGGCATCGCTCTGGGGGTGCTGCAATGCGAATACGTGCATTTCGGCGGCGTGGCGCCGATCATGATCCAGCTCGCGGAGACCGGGCAGACCGTGTCCATCAGCGGCCTGGGCCCCTGGCCGAAGCTGGCCTCGGCGGCCTGGTTCCGGGAGCATCAGGGCGGCCGCATCCTGTCCAATATCAAGCGGTGCGTGATCCCCGCCGCGCCCGACTCGTGGATCACCGCGTTGGCTCGTTACGGTACCATGAGCTTCAGCGACGTCGCCGCCGCCGCGATCCGGTTCGGCCGCGAGGGCTTCGGATCGCAGTCGATCTCCGCCGAGATCATTGGCGAGAGTGTCGCCTCGATCAGCCAATGGCCGCAAAACGCCGCGATCTATCTGCCCAACGGCAAGCCGCCGGTGCCCGGCCAACGGTTTTTCCAGACCGACCTCGCGCATTCGATCCAGTATATGGCGGATCAGGAGAAGGCCGCGAAAGGCGACCGGATCGCCGGCCTGAACGCCGCGCGCGATGCCTTCTATCGCGGCGATATCGCGCGGAAGATCGTCGCGTATCACAAGGAGAACGATGGCTGGATCCGCGCCGACGATCTGGAGGAATTCCATGTCGATGTCGAAACGCCGCTTGCCGTCCGGTTCGGCGACATCACCGTGCATGGCTGCCGGCCATGGTGCCAGGGCCCGGTCCTGCTGCAAACTCTACGCATTCTCGACGGCGTCGATCTGCGTGGGATGGGCCATAACACGCCAGCGTACATTCACACCTTGATCGAGGCGCTGAAACTCGCCTTCGCCGACCGGCATGCGTACTACGGCGATCCGAAATTCGTCGATGTGCCGATCGATGCGCTGCTGAGCGACGCTTATACGACCCTGCGACGGAGCCGTATTGATCCGGCGCGCGCGTGGCCGGAGATGCCGCCCGCCGGAACGCCCGAGGAACTCGGCCTGGCGCCACGCGTCCTCCCCGGCGCGAAGGCGGACAAGGCCTACGCCGAGCCCGAGCCGGATACCTCGTTCGTGTGCGTCGTCGATCGCCACGGCAACGCGTTCTCGGCGACCCCCAGTGACGGAGCACTGAACACGCCCGTCATTCCCGGCACCGGGATCGCGCCGTCCTCGCGTGGCATGCAGTCCTGGACCGATCCGGCGCATCCGGCCTGCCTGGAGCCCGGCAAGCGGCCTCGGCTGACACCCAGTCCGGCGATCGCCCGGCGCGAGGGGAAGTGGACGATGCCGTTCGGCACGCCGGGCAACGACGTGCAGCCGCAGGCGATGCTGCAGGTGTTCCTCAACATGGCGGTGTTCGAGATGACGCCGCAGGCGGCGATCGAGCAGCCGCGTTTCGCGTCCTCCAGTTTCCCTGGCTCGTCCGATCCGCACACCTACGCGCCGCGCCGCATGAGCATGGAACGCCGCTTCACCGACGAAACCGCCGATGCGTTGGGCCGCCTGGGCCACGAGGTGAACTGGTGGCGCGAGTGGGAATGGAAGGCCGGCTGCGTCTGCGCCGTGGTGAAGAACGAGGAAACCGGCATGCTGGAGGGCGGCGCCGACGTGCGCCGGCCGGGCGGCGTGCGCGGCTGGTAGGAGCTCGCCCTGCTTCAGGCGGCGGCCGGTCGCGCGTTCTCGGTGAACGAAAGCCCTTCGTAGAACGCCGCCAACGGAATCTCGAGGCCGATTGCCCGAGACGCGACTTCGAACCGTCAGCCGATCAACCCGGCGACCCATTTGAACAGTCCGATATGCGCCAGGTCGTTCCAGGTGGCGAAGATGAACAGCCCGGCCAGCAGCGCGACTCCCGCCCGGAAGCTGTACTCCTGCGCGCGGCGCGGCAGCGGCCGGCCACGCACCGCTTCGACCAGATAGAACAGCAGGTGGCCGCCATCCAGCACCGGGATCGGAAACAGGTTGATCAGCCCCAGGTTGACCGACAGCACCGCGATGAACGAGATCAGGTTCGACACCCCAAGCTGCGCCACCTGGCCGGACAACTGCGCGATCCGCAGCGGTCCGCCCAGCTCGTCGGTGCCGCGCTGACCGGAGATCATCTGCGCGAGGCCGCTGAACGTCTCGGTCGGTGATGGCCCAGGTCTGCGTGACGCCGCCGACAACGCCGCGGGAACACTGAGCGGCTCGTAATCGACCGCGCCGCCGCGAATGCCCAGCAGGCCGACGCGATGGCCGTCCACTTCGCGCGCCTCGGTGGTGACCGGGACATCCTTGTCCGCGCCGTCACGCCGCACCCGAACGGTCAGCGTCTCGACCGGATGGGCGGTGATGATCCGCTGAATATCCTCGAACGTGGTGATCGGCTGACCGTTGATCGCCACGATCCGGTCGTTGACCATCAGGCCGGCGCGGGCGGCGGCGCCATCGGGCAGCACCTCGCCGACCACGGGAGAGGTAACCGGCCGGCCGACCGCCATGAACAATCCGGCGAACAGCACCATGGCCAGAACGAAGTTGGCCAGCGGTCCGGCGGCGACGATGATGGCGCGGGACAGCACGGATTTCTCGTGGAAGGTCTGACCGGGCTTCCAGCTGGCGCGGACCTCGTCCGACACCTCTTCCGGCCGTTCCTGGCCGTGCATCTTCACGTAACCGCCGAGCGGCAGCCAGGAGATGCGCCACTGCGTGCCGTGCCGGTCGTACCAACTGGCGATGCTGCGGCCGAAACCGACCGAAAACGCCTCCACATACACGCCGCGCCAACGGGCGGCGAGGTAGTGGCCTAGTTCGTGGAAGAAGACGAGAACGCCGAGGACCACCACGAAGGCGGCGACCGTGCGAACGAGATCGGGGAAAACGTGCGGCAAGGATGCGCTTCTTTCAGGTCAACGAAGGCGGGGCAGGTCAACGAAGGCGGGGCAGGTCAACGAAGGCGGGGCAGGTCAACGAAGGCGGGACAGGTCAACGAAGGCGGTTCAGCGAAGGCGGGAAGATCTCGGACGGTTCTCGTGGATCGAATATAAGGCGAGCGATGCCCCCGCGGTATGCGACGGCGCCGTATGGGTCATGCGGCTTTCGCGGTGGCGAATGTGCCGGCGATGCGGCGGGCTTCCGCATCGAGGGCGATGACCTGGTCCAACGTCGTCGCGGCCGGGGTCCCAAGCGCCTCAAGCACGCTTTCAACGGTCTGCACGATATCCAGAAAGCCGATCCGGCGTTGCAGAAAGGCTTCGACCGCGACCTCATTCGCGGCATTCAGAATGGCGGGCGTCCCGCCTCCGGCACGCAACGCGTCCCGCGCCAGCCGCAGCGCCGGAAACCGGACCAGATCAGGTGCCTCGAACTCCAACCGCGCGACCGCGGCCAAATCGAGTCTGGGCGAAGGCGTCGCCATCCGCTCCGGCCAGGCCAGCGTATGGGCGATCGGAATGCGCATGTCCGGTGAGCCGAGCTGCGCCATCACCGAGCCATCATGGTAGCACACCATCCCGTGAATAACCGATTGCGGATGCACCAGGACGTCGATTTTCGTCTCGTCCAGGCCAAACAGCCGCGCCGCCTCGATCAGTTCCAACCCTTTGTTCATGATCGTGGCGGAATCGATGCTGATTTTCGCACCCATCGACCATATGGGGTGGCGCAGCGCGCTTTCCACGGTGGCGCGCGCCATATCCTCCATCGAGGCGGTACGGAACGGTCCGCCGGAGGCGGTGAGAATGATCCGCTCGATCGCGCCGTGATTGCCGTCGGCCATGGACTGAAAAATGGCGTTGTGTTCGCTGTCGACCGGCAGGAGCGTCGCCCCCGCCTCGGCGACCGCGCGCAACATCACCTCCCCGGCGCAGACGAGGGCTTCCTTGTTCGCCAGCGCGACCGCCTTGCCGCGCCGGATCGCCGCCAGGGTCGAGGCGAGGCCGGCGGCGCCGGTAATCGCGGCCATGGTCCAGTCGGCATCGCGCTCGGCTGCTTCCACCACCGCGTCGGGGCCGGCCGCGCAGGTGATGCCGGTGCCGGCGAGCGCATCGCGCAACACGGCGAACGATGCCGGGTCGGCGACCACCGCGTGCCCGGCGTGGAGAGCGATCGCCTGCTCCGCCAACAGGGTTGCGTTGCGGCCGGCGACCAGGGCAACCACCTTGAACCGTCCAGGCGCTGCGCCGCGCAGCAGGTCGATGGTCTGGGTGCCCACGCTACCCGTGCAGCCAAGCACGGTGATGGTGCGGGGAGCACTCGCGACGGTCCGGTCAGGTCTCGCGTTCATCGCCACAGGACTACTCCTCGTCCGACAGTGAATGCCAGCAAAGCGGCGACGGGCGCCACGGCCAACAAGGCGTCGAGTTCGATCCAACAGGCCACCATGACCGGGGATGATACGTCCAGAGTCCTTAACACCAAAATGGCGTTTGAGGGCGCTTTCGAACAGATCCCCCGCCTGCGAAATAATACCGAGGACGATCCCGGGTCCAATCACCTCTGATGGCGAGATTTCCGAGGAAAAACAAGCCGCCACGGCGAGGCCGGCGAGCACCGCGCTGACCAGGCCTCCCAACGCGCCCGACCATGTCTTGCCAGGCGAGATGGCGGGCGCGAGTTTCGGCCCTCCAACCAGGCGGCCGAGCATGTAGGCGCCGATATCGCTGCCCCAGACGATCGCCAGGACGAACAGCGTGTTCGGAAGACCCGCCACCGGATCGGCACGCAGCCAGGGCAACGCGAACGCCGCCATGCCCAGCCAGAGGAACCCGAAGCCCAGATTGAACTTTGGCGCGGCTGGCCAGCCAACCCAGAAGCGACCCCCCTCGCCGTTCGCCGCTTGCCGGGCCGCTGCATTCGACCCGCTGCCGGCACATTCCGCGATCATTTCGTGATCTCGCGCCGTCACGCGCCCCACTTTGCCGCGGCGCCGGGTGAACCACAGGGCGACCAGGTTGATCGTGCTGGCCCCTACGAGACCGATGGTCCACCCGGCACTGGCCAGACTCGAATCCCGGGACGAACGCGACCACCGCGAGGATGTTGGGGAACCAAAGGAATACCGGGTCGGACCCGGCGTGGCCGCACATCGCCAGCCATTCGCGCGCCATCACATAACTGGCGATCCCAACGAGGATCGAGAACGCCGGACCTCCAGCCCAGACGCACAGCAGCGCGACGGGCAACAGAACCAACGCCGACAGCACGCGGCGGGTCAGATCGCTCCAGCGCGACGCGGGACCGGTCGCACCTCCGGGAGACGGGGCTTCAGCCGGAGACGGGGCTTCAGCCGGAGACGGGACTTCAGCCGGAGACGGGACTTCAGCCGGAGACGGGGCTTCAGCCAGGGCGTGCCCCAAAACGCCGTTCCCGCCGCGCGTATTCAGCCAAAGCGGCGGCGAAATGCTCCGCGCTGAAATCGGGCCATAGTACGTCCTGAAACACCAGTTCGGCATAGGCCGCCTGCCACAGCAGGAAGTTCGACAGCCGCCGTTCGCCCGATGTGCGGATGATCAGGTCGGGATCGGGCATCTCGGCGGTGGCGAGAAAGCTGGCGAACACCTGCTCGTCCAGTTTCGCCGGATCGAGCACGCCGGCCCGCACCGCCTCGGCGGCGGCTTTCGCGGCTTCGACGATTTCGGCCCGCGCGCCATAGGACAGCGCGATCGTCAGGTTCAGCCGGGCGTTGTTCGTGGTGTCCCGCTCGGCGTCGCGCAGATCGCTCTGGATCCCCGCATCGAACCGGCAGCGATCGCCGATGAAGCGCAGCCGCACGCCGGAGGCCTTCAGTTCGGCGATCTCGGTGCGCAGGTACTGCCGCAACAGCCCGGTCAGATCGAGCACCTCGTCCACCGGACGGCGCCAGTTCTCGCTGCTGAACGCATAAATCGTCAGCCAGGACACACCTTGCGCGATCGCCGCCTCGATCGTGCGGCGAACGGCGCGGGCTCCCTCTCGATGTCCGGCGATCCGCGGCAAATGGCGGGCCGCGGCCCACCGTCCGTTGCCATCCATGATGACGGCGACATGCGCGGGCGGAGGTTCAGCGGCCCCAGGCTGGAGTCGCCTCGCGGCGATTGGTTGGGTTGCGGTCGACATGCTCTCCGATCAGTCTTCGCCGTTCAGACCTGCCATTCAAACCTCGGCCGTTCCGCCTGGGCTTTTCCGCCCAGGCCTTCCCCGTTCCGACCGGAGCCGTCCACCGTTGGCCGTTCACGGCCGGGCCGTCCAGACCCCGGCCATCGCGGCCCGCACCGTTCAGACCTGGCGGATGTCCTTTTCCTTATCCGCGAGCGCGTCGTCGACCTTTTTTACGTATTGGTCGGTCAGTTTCTGCACCTCGTCAGCCCAGGTCTTGGCGACATCCTCGCCGATTTCGTGCTTCTTCTCATAGCCCTTGATCTGCTCCATGCCGTCGCGCCGCACGCCACGCACCGAAATTTTCGCGCCTTCGGCGTATTTGTGCGCCATTTTCGCCAGTTCGTTGCGTCGCTCGGTGGTGAGCTGCGGGAATCGGGACCCGGACCAGCATGCCGTCGGAGGCGGGATTGAGGCCGAGCCCCGAGTCGCGAATGGCTTTTTCCACGGCCGAAACCATCGACTTGTCCCAGACCTGCACCGTCAGCATGCGCGCCTCGGGCGCGCCGATGGTGCCGACCTGGTTCAGCGGCATCTCCTGGCCATAGGCGATGACCTTCACGGGCTCCAACAGGCCGGGATGCGCGCGTCCGGTACGCAGGCCGGCGAACTCACGGCGCAACGTTTCCAGCGCCCCGTCCATGCGGCGCGCCAGGTCTTCCTTCAGGGTCTTCACGTCGGCGGGCATTTTCGTCCCTCCCAGTTCAAGCGGGTCATGCGATCCGATCAGCTTATAGCAGCACATTCAAACATGAACACGCGGCCGCGTCGCGATCCTCGTTGTCCGAGCCGGTTTGCCCTCGAACCGATCTCGCCTCCACTCCGGTTCGGCCCCGATCACGGCCTGGCCTCGACCCGCGACGGCCCGGAACGGGGAGCGCCGCGGCGGCGCGGCGCCCTGGAATGGGGAGCGGCGCGGCGGCGCGGCGGCCTGGAACGGGGAGCGCCGCGGCGGCGCGCGAGACGCTCACCCGTCGCACGCCGGCCGATGGCCGATGGCCGGAACGGCACCATGCCCGAGCGCTGGTTTCGTCCTCAATTCGCTTTCCCGACGCGGCCGGCGGCCAGCGCCCGCGATCATGGTACCACGAGCCACCCGCGCGGCGCGCCTCACGCTCCCTCGATAATCCGCGTGAACTTGCCCTCGCCGCGCATCACCTGAGCGAAGGCGCCGGAGGCGTGGATGTTGAACACGATGATCGGCAGGCGGTTTTCCCGCGACAGGCTGATCGCGGCCGCGTCCATCACCTGCAGATCCTTGGCCAGCACCTCGTGATAGGTGAGCCGATCGTATCGCGTGGCGTCCGGCACCTTGCGCGGATCGGCCGAGTAAACGCCATCGACCTGGGTGCCCTTCAGCAGCGCGTCGCAGCCCATCTCGGCGGCGCGCAAGGCGGCCGCGGTGTCCGTGGTGAAGAACGGATTGCCGGTGCCGGCGCCGAAGATGACCACCCTGCCCTTTTCCATGTGCCGCTCGGCGCGGCGGCGGATATACGGTTCGCATACACTGGCCATCGGAATGGCCGACTGCACGCGCGTCGTAGACATTCACCCGCTCCAACGCATTCTGCATCGCCAGCGCGTTCATCACCGTCGCCAACATGCCCATGTAATCCGCCTGGGCGCGGTCCATCCCCATCGAGGCACCGGATACGCCGCGGAAGATGTTGCCGCCGCCGATGACCACGCAGACCTGCACGCCCATGCCGACCACGTCGCCGATATCGCGCGCGATGCCGGCGACCGTCTCATTGTCGAGCCCGAACTCGCGCTGACCCATCAGCGCCTCCCCGGACAGCTTGAGCAAAACGCGCTTGTAATGAGGGGTCTGAGACATGCGGTTCCCGCGCGCTGGCCGTTGGGACGAGGCCCCGCTGGCGTGGATCCTGGCTGCTGGCCGGAATTGCGCGGCAACCTACAGACGCGCGTCGTCCCGAACAAGATGACGTTGCGTGGATCGCCCGAATCGAAAGCGGCATTCGCGCTTCGCCGAGGAACTGCAGCCGGCGTTCAAGGGGCCGGCGTGCAGGGGCCGCCGTTCAAGGGGATCGACAATGCGTGCGCGGCGCGACAGACTTTCGTGCCGCGGCGTGGAATGATCGACCCGGCGACAGGGAGCGTATGATGCCGGATATCCTCGAAGCCGTGCACTGGGGACCCGCCTCGAAGGGCGTCCCAAAGCAACTGGTGGTGCTATGCCACGGCCTCGGCGCCGACGCCTACGACCTCATCGATCTCGCCCCGTCCTGGGCCGACGCCGCGCCGGACGCGCTGTTCGCTTCGGTCAACGCGCCGGACGAGCATTACTCCGGCTTCGGCCGCCAGTGGTGGGCGGTCAGCGATCGGCGGCCCGAGGTCATGGAAGGGGGCGTCCGCCGCGCCGCCGGCTTCCTCAACGCGTTCGTCGATGCCGAACTGGCCCGCCTCGGCCTGCCCGCCGACGCCTATGCGCTGATGGGGTTCAGCCAGGGCGCGATGACGGTGCTGTTCACCGGCCTGCGCCGCCCGGTCGCTCCGCGCGCCATCCTGGCGTTTTCCGGCGCCCTGATCGCGCCCGAAACACTGGTCGCGGAACTGCGAAACACCGCCCCGGTGTTGCTCGTGCACGGTGAGGCCGACGGACAGGTTCCGGTCCACCGCTCCCGCGACGCCGAGGTGGTGCTGAAAGCAGCCGGGGTTCCTGTTGAATCCTTGTATATTCCCAATCTGGGGCATGGCATCGACGACTCCGGCATCGCGATGGGCGCGCTGGCCTTGCAACGTGCGTTTTCGTGACGAAGTCGTGAAACCGGGACCACCCCTGATCGCTCAGGTTGCGGCGACTCCGGGGCTCTGCCATAAGCGCGATGGGCGTGAGCCCTGTGGATGGATTGACGACGCGGCATTGGACGGGTCTCGACGCTCCATGACCCGATCAAGGCTCGCGCCCGAACGTAGAGGGCTTGCGATTGCCTGACGGCGGATCCCATTATCCCGCGCTTGTGTTGAACGCGGATTTCCGTCCGCTCTCTTATTTTCCGCTGTCGCTATGGTCATGGCAGGACGCGATCAAGGCCGTGTTCATGGACCGCGTCTCGGTCCTGAGCGAATACGAAACCGAGGTCCGATCTCCCAGCGTCACCATGCGATTGCCGAGCGTGATCGCGCTGAAGGACTACATCCCCTCGGCGCGCCGGCCGGCGTTCACACGGTTCAACGTGTTCCTGCGGGATGCCTTTCATTGCCAGTATTGCGGCGATCGGTTTCCCACGCCGGAACTGACGTTCGATCACGTGATCCCGCGCAGCCGAGGCGGCCGCACGACGTGGGAAAACGTGGTGACCGCGTGCGGCGGCTGCAATCTGCGCAAGGGTTCGCGCCTGCCGCGCGAATGCCGGATGTTCCCCCGCCTCGCGCCGCGGCAACCGACGACGTGGGAGCTGCAGGATAACGGGCGCGCGTTTCCGCCCAACTACCTGCATGAGGACTGGCGCGATTACCTTTACTGGGACAGCGAACTCGACAGTTGAACGAGCGCGACAAGCCCAGATGCCGCCTGTCGATTCTCCGTATCCGCGGTCATCGACGCCGCTTTATCGGTCTCGTTTCGCGGATCGAATCTTATGATCGGCGATCGGCCGGGCGTCGGGTGTATTCATTGATGGAGAGAGGACCGCGGATCGGCTGACAGGCATATGCGCGCTGTGCTGTCCGCTTTATCGCGGAGGTCGCGGAGCGCGCCGAGGACGCGGAGCAAGAACGCATTACGAACGGGTCGTCTGATTACGTCGTCGCCGCGTCCTCGGTGCGCTTTGCGACCTCCGTGGTTCAGCGAACGATCGTTCGCCACGAACCGTCGCCATAACGCACACCCGTTTCCGCGCCGCGCCTCTCAACCGCGATCCCGCGCCCGCCGAGCGGTACGCGGGTCACGGCGATCGAAGCCGTTCCTGATTTCAGGCGGCACCTTCGAGAATGCGAATATCCCGCTCCGCGCCGTTGCCCAACGCCTTTAGCGCCGCCTGATAGCCCGCACTGTCATGCGCGGCGACCGCGGCGGCGACGCTGTCGAATTCAATCACGACCGTGCGCTGCTCGAGACCGGCTTCGTAGGTCTTCGCCGGCACGCCGCGGACCAGGAACTTGCCGCCCGCCGCGGCGATCGCCGGTCCCGCGAGTTTGGCATACTCCGCCAAAGCGTTGGGGTCAGAGATCGAACGGTAACAGCCGACCCAATATGCTTTCGCCATCGTTTGATTCCTTCAGTGGATATGCGGCAGATCCTCGCCGCGGGTTTCCCGGCCGAGCATCATCGCGAGAATGCTCAATCCGGCGAAGCAGGTCATGATCGCGGTCGCCGTGCTGAACTGTCCACCAAGCATCGGCGTAATCAGGCCGGCGATCAATGGACCGAAACTGGTGATCACCCGGCCGGTGCCATTACAGAACGATACCGCCGTGGCGCGCACCTGGGTTGGGAACAGCTCGGGCAGGTAGACCGCATGGCCGGAGAACACGCCGAACACGAAATAACCGAACACCGGCAGCAGATACGGATACAGGTCCCACGTGCTCACGCCGAGGAACAGATATAACCCGGACGCGATCGTGCCGAGATTGTAAAACACCACCGCCGGACGGCGTCCGATCCTGTCGGCGATGAAGCCGAAGCTGGCGTAGCCGAGGATACCGCCCAGTCCCCAAAGCGTCATTCCGTGTCCGACGAACGGCGCGCTGGCGGCGCCGGTGATGCCGACCTTCTGCAGCAATTGCGTTTGAATGGTCGGCAGCCAGATCTGGCTCGTCCAGATCGCCAGCAGCGTGCCCAAACAAAACAAGATGCCGATGAACGTGCTGTAGCGTAGTTCCGGAGTGAACAGTTGCTTCGGCGCGAAGGCGAGGAATTTCTCATCCGCCGTCGAAATCGACCGTGCCGCCTTCAGCGCGCGCCGGCGTTCCTGTACGTCTTTGAAATGTTCCGGCTCCTCCATGCCGCGGCGCAGGAACAGCAGCACCAGCGCGGGAACGATGCCGGCGTACATCACATAGCGCCAGCCATACGGCCCGATCGAGGCGAAGATCTGCCCGGCGATGAGGTTCCCAAAGGCCGCGCCGGTCATCATGATGCCGAGCACTTTGGCGCGCTGCTCGGTGGCGAACGCCTCGGCGACCAGCGGGATTCCCACGACGATTTCGGCGCCGGTGCCGACACCGGAGAAGAAGCGGAAAAATCCCAGCATCCAGGTGTTGGTGGCGAGGCCTTGCAGGCCGGTGAAGACCGCGACCAGGACGACGCTGAGCACCAGGGTGCGGATGCGGCCGAGGTAATCGCCGACGACTCCGAACGCGAAACCGCCGAGTGCCCATCCCATCAGGCCGGCCATGCTGAGCCAGCCACCGGCCTGACCGATCTGCGCGATGGTCGGGTGACCGCCAAGAAGCTCGGTCAGGGCGGGTCTCAGGACCAAATTGAACAAACCGAAATCGGTCGCGTCGAGCATCCAGCCGAGCCAGGCGACCAGGAAAACCATCCATTGATAACGTGTTACGTTCTTGACCCAGGACAGACCGCCGCTGGCGGTTTGCGTCGACGAACTCATCCTGAAACTCCCTCCGACGTCTCTCGCGGACGTTGGCCGCTTTGGCGGAAGCTTCTCACGATCAGGCGCGCAACTCCAGGCCCGGGAGGAGGAGCCTTACAATCGCTCGCTGAGACGGATCGCGAGGCGGCAACCGGTGCGGATCGCGGCCGACAGGAAACGGTAGCCGGGCGCTCGCTCGGCGTTATTGGCCAGCGCGATGTCGCGGTGTTCGCGTTCCTCGGCGCGGAATTTCTCCAGGGTACCGCGCAACGGCGGATCCGAGTTGCCAAGACGATCGAGTTGCGCGGTGTAATGCGCGTCGATGGTTTCCTCGACCGCGACGGTGCAGGCCATCGCCGCGCGTTCGCCCAGCGCGGCGGTCGCGGCGCCGAGAACGAAACCGGCGACGTGCCACAATGGCAACAATGCGGTCGGACGCACGTGGCGGTCGGCGATCTCGGTGTTGAAGGTGTCGAGATGCGCCTGCTCCTGATCGCGCATGTGGCGCAGGAGATCGCCCTTGCCGCCGCGACCCAGTACCGCCAGTTGGCCGGCGTAGATCCGCGCGGCGCCGTATTCGCCGGCGTGGTCCACCCGGATCATGCGGTGAATGGTGTCGTTGTAGGCGCGATCCCCCGGAAGCGGCGCGGTGGGATCGCGGCCGGATGCGTTGGTCATCGGGTCGGTCTCCGGCTCGCCGCCCAGGTGACGGCGGCGGTGAAGAGACAGGCGAAAATCAAATTCAGTTCCGCCATCGAAAGCTTCACGCCAGGAACGAGGTAGCTTGGATCGTCGCACGGCTTGGCGGGCGCGGCGGGCATATGCGCGAGGCGCTCGGCGATCGAGCCGCCGCTGAAGGTCGGCGCGGCGCATTCCGGCAGCGGGCTTTTCCACCAGCGGAATTCCACGCCAACATGGATCGCCGCGATCACCGCCCCGACCAGCACGGTCAGCGCCAGCAACGCCAGAGCGGCCCGCGCGACTTTCGGCGGCAGCACCGCGGCGACGAGGCCGAGCGCGATGGCGATCCGATAAGGCCACCGTTCCAGCAGGCACAGCGCGCAGGGCACGAGACCGTCCCAACGCTCGGAGGCGCTCGCGATCCCGAGCGCGAGCGCGGCCGCGACGGCGGCGGCGAGCCCGGCGGTTCGATAGGAGACGGTCCCGATGGCAGGCATGGCCGCCACATGCCCTCGCCCTGGGCATGGCGCAAGAGGCGGCGCGCGGTTAGTCTGTGGCGCGACCGGCGGGAGAATGCCGGTGGGAGAATGGACACCATGAAACGCATCGTGTGGGGCCGCGCGACCTCGAGCAACGTGATGAAGGTGCTGTGGTGCCTCGGTGAAATGGGCCTGCCGTTCGAGCGGATCGACGTTGGCGGCGCATTCGGCAAGACCGACACGCCGGAATACCGGAAGATGAACCCGACCGGACTGGTGCCGACCTTGCAGGAGGACGATTTCACCCTGTGGGAGAGCAACGTCATCCTCCGCTATCTGCATGCCGCGTACGCGCCCACGTCGCCGCTGTTACCCACTGAGCCGCACGCGCGCGCCAACGTCGACCGCTGGATGGACGCGCAGCAGACCGTCTTCAACCGCCCGATGGGTCAGGTGTTCCGGGGCCTCGTGCGGACCCCGTCGGATAAGCGCGACATGGCGGCGATCGCTCAGGCGATCGAGGAAACCGCGAAAGCCTGGCGCATGATCGAGGCCGGGTTGAAGCAGCACGACTTCATCGCCGGGGACACCTTCACGCTGTGCGACATTCCGTGGGGCGTGCACGCCAATCGGTGGTTCGGCATGGACTATCTGGGGCTGGAGCGGCCGGAGCTTCCCGCGCTGCGGGCGTGGTACGACCGGCTGTGCCAGCGGCCCGCCTACCAGCAGCACATTGTCGCCTGTCCGATCACCTGATCACGCCGGCGGCGGCGCGTTGAACATTTATCACATCTGGTGCGATCTGAAGCCCGGCGTGGCCGATCTGACCTTCACCGAGAAGGTCAGCGCTTACCTGGGCCATCTGAAAGACCAAGGCCTGATCGAGGGATTTCGTGTAACCCGCCGCAAACTCGGCCTTGGCGCGCCCGGTCTTGGCGAGTTCCATCTGATGGTCGAGGTGCGGGACCTGGCGCAACTCGACAGCGCGTTCGCGCGCGTGGCCGGACGGCGGGAGCCGGTCGAGGGGTTGCATTTCGGCGTCAATTCATTGGTGACCAACGCGACGTTCGCGCTGTATCGCGATTTTCCCGATCCGGGTCGGCACGCGGGCGAGGAGCGGTTCTGATCAGGCCGCGCCAGTCGTGCCGCTGCCGCGATACAGCACCGCGACCGGCAGCGTGAAATCGGTGCTCGACAGCGTAAAGGATCCGCCGGCGATCGCGAGCGGCCTGGCGGGCCAGCCGCCATCGTCATCGCGACGCAGCAGTTCGACGCCGATGGTCGAGGTCCGGATCACCAGGATCTCCCGTAGGGTCGGGATGGTCAGATAAGCCCAGACGTTGCGCCACGTCTCGGCATGGTTCGCCGGCGACAGAATTTCGATCAGCAGCACGGGCTCCCGCAACGCCTTGGCCGTGAGGTCGGCGGCGGAGCAGGTGACGGCGATGTCCGGCACCATGAAGTTCCGATCGGGCTGGAACCGGGGGATAACGCCGGGCGTGGCAATGACTGCCTGGCACACGATCGTGTTCATGGCTTTATCGAACGGTCGTTCCGCTGCCAGGTCCTTCCGCGGCAACCCAGGGATCGATGCAACCACCCTTGCCGCGCTTGTAGACTTTCAATCCATCGAACGCGACGATCTCCTTATAGCGAGACCAGACCCGGGCGAACGATGGCTCGGCGCCGCTAAGCACACGAATGTAATTCAGTCCCTCCCGCGTATCGACCACGGCGATATCGGGACAACCGGCGATGAAGTCGTGCGCGACCCAATGGGCGATCGGCCACTCCCTTGCCACCGCCGGATCGATGTGAGCGCGCCACAATTCTCCCTTCAACGCCCACATCGAGTCGAACCGCGAGGCCCACAGCACGCCGGTGTTGTTCACCACGGGAAAGCCAAGCGCGATCCACTCGGAGAATGCGATGTAGGTGCGCGCGTGGTGCAATCGGATCAATGCCTCGAGCCGGGCGACGGTCGTGGCCTGCGGTTCGACCGCCTGACGCACCTCGGGCTCCAGGCGCCGCGCGGCGGATACGCAGAACAACGTGACCACGACAGCGGTGGCGACCAACCCGACCCAAGGCATGCGATCCGCGCGATCCGAACCGGTCGAATGATCCACGCGCGGTGCGAGGTCCATACGCGGGGCGTGGTCCAGGCGCGAGGGTGACGCGTTCTCGCGGCGCGAGGCGATCGAGGAGGCGGCCCACAGGATCAGCACCAGAAGCGTGGCGACCATCGCGGGAAGCCGGTGGTAAAACCAGTCCTTTCCATCGATGAAACAGATCACGCTGGAGGTCGCGGCGAACACCACCCCGGTCATCAGCAGGTCCGTGTGCGCCGAAGTTCGCCGATGGCGCCACCAAAGCACGATCGCGAGTTCTTCCGCCGCCAGTAAGGGAGCGCTTTTCAGCAGTAGCGCGCCGAACGAAACGTCGGTCGCGCCATACAGCGCCAGAGCCATCGGAACGGCACGGCGCAAATAGGCCGGGCAAACCCAGGCGACGAGGGCGACGTAGCCGATCAATGTCGCCGCGGCGGCCAATGGCGCGGGCCGCCAGGGCCGGATGCGATGGCTCAGCGCCACGATCTCCAGCACCCCGAACACCAGACCGTATTGCGGCTTCAGGGCACAGCCGAGAGCGGCGAGAACGCCAACCGCCACACCGGTGATCAGGTCCGATCGTACGCCGGTGGAGGCCGGTGTTTCGTCGGGGGAATCGGTAGCGGCCGGCGCCTCGCCATCGCGTGACATCGCGGACGGCCTCGCACCGCCCTGACCGGCCGCGAGCCGTCGGGCGAACAAGATGAGATAGGGCAGAAACGCCGCCACGAGCAGGTGTTCGCGTTGACCGAGATCCGCGGCGGGAATGATCAGCAAGACTCCGCCGATCACCGCGAACACCGGGATCCGCGCGGCGAACAATCCGCCGATGGGCCGCAGCAGACAGGCGCTCCACCACGCGCACCCCAGCGCGATGGCGGCGAACGCGGGCATCGCGACGAATTGCGGGGTCACCGCCAACCAACGCGCCAAGGTCAGCGGAATCGCCGAGATCCAGATGATCAGGGGCGGGTTGACCTCGATGAGGTCAACGTAAAGCTCTCGCCCGGCCATCCAGCGATGCGCCACGTAGAGCAGCCAGGCGATGTCGTCTTTCAGCGGCGACCGCAAGGCGGCGAACAGGACGATCGTCGTCACACCGAGCAGCGCCAACAGGCTGATCGCGTTCACGATGGGGCTTTGGGCCCGGGTCTGTGCAAGGCTCATGGATTGGTTTTGGTGGCGTTCCCAGGCGAAGTTGAACGATATAGACACGTCATGAATGCTCAGCCAAGTGGCGAAATCATGGTCGGAATTCGGGCAATGTGATTTGAATCGAGGCAGACCCGCCACGATCACCGAAGTGTGACGATCGAGGGGATATAGGGCGGAGATGGTTGATACAACGTTAACGTCGCGCGCCAGGACATTGACCGCGCGGGGCCTTACGCGGGCGTGTCGCCGAGGTTAAATTTGTTCGACCGGGATGGTGACGATGCGGACGACGGGACTGCTCGATCTTCAGGTCAACGGTTACGCCGGCGTGGATTTCAACGACCCCGGGCTGACGCCGGACGCGCTGGACCACGCGTTGCACGCCATGCTGCGCGGCGGGTGACGCATTGCCTGCCGACGCTGATCACCGCGACCGAGACGGACCTCACCGCTCGTCTCCAGGCGCTCGACCGTGCCGTACGGGGCAGCCGTCTGGGCCCGATGATGGTACTGGGCGTCCATTTGGAGGGGCCGTTTCTGAATCCGGCCGCGGGTTATGCCGGCTGCCATCCGGCCTCGTCGATGGTGGCGCCAGACCCGGCGCTGCTGGAGCGTGTGACGGCGGGGATCGGCACCCCGATCCGCCTGCTCACTCTCGCCCCCGAACGTCCAGGTGCCCTCCCCCTCATCAACTGGGCCTCGCGACGGCGAATCGTCACCGCGATGGGACATACCGCCGCCGATCACGAGACCGTCCGGCTGGCCGCCGATGCGGGACTCACCCTCAGCACGCACCTGGGGAACGCGTTGCCGCAACCGCAACCAAAATTCCTCAACCCGCTGATCGCGCAGCTGGCGGAGGATCGGCTGTGCGCCAGTTTCATCGCCGACGGCATCCATGTGCCGCCGCATGCCCTGGGTGTTTTGCTGCGCGCCAAGGGACCGGAATGCTGCATCCTGGTCACCGACGCCACCTCGGCCGCGGGTACGCCACCCGGCGTGTACGAGTTCGCCGGCATGCGGATCGAACACGCCGCGGACGGTTCGGTGCGGGTGCCCGGAACTCAGGTGCTGGCGGGATCGGCGCTGCGGCTCGATCAGGCGGTCCGGAACGTCGTCGGCTGGGGCTTCGCCACCGTCGCCGAGGCGATCGCGATGGCATCGGCCCGACCGGCCGGCATACTGGGTCTCTCCCATCCGCCGTCCGAGGTCACGTGGGACGAGGCGCTGACGCCCCGTGTCGTAACGGTCGCCGACGTAACGGTCACCAACCCGGCGCGGTAACCGGCGCCCGTGTCGCGTCGAACCGCTTCTGGAAGAACAGCAGAGCGTGTCCGGGAGGATAGTCGTCGAGTTGTCCGAACGCGGTGTAACCCAGCTTTTCGTAGAACGGGGCCGCCTGAAAACTGAACGACGTGACGTGAGAGCCGACGCAGTCTCGGTTGCGCGCCTCGGTTTCCGCGACGCGCATCAGCGCCGACCCGACGCCGCGGCCACGCAACGCTTCGGGGATGAACAGCAACTGCACATGCAGCCATTGAAACAGCGTGCATCCCCAAAGTCCGCCCGCGACGGTCCCCGCGTCGTCGCGGATCGGAACGACCAGCAGGCGTGGCCGCATGGGACCGATCAGGTCCATCGAACACGCGTCGAGAGCGTGGAAAATGGCATCGAACGTGCCAGCGGGAGGCGTCTCGAACGGGATGATCTCCGCGGGGTTATCGTTCACGACGCGTCAACCTCCGGCACGGTCGAATGACCGCCGGCAACCCGCGGCCCGGCCTGTTCGATGGGACCCGCTACGCGACGGTATTCAGCGTACCCGAACTGGTGGGCTGACTGGTGCCGGTGCTTTGCGTCGGCGGCGCGCCGCCACCGTGATGATGGTGGTGACCGCCGGGACGTTGCGTCTGCGAGGCGGTCGCGTCGGTGTTGGTCGGAGGAGCAGGCGGTTGGCCGCGGGTTTGCTGGGAGAGCAATGCCGCTGAGGCCCCTGATACGCTCGAGATACTCATGTTGATGACTTCTCATTGAGGAAAGCGGGGCCAACATGCGCCGGACAAATGAAGAAAGAGTTAAAAAATCCGTCCGCTCGCGCGTCGGTCGCCGAAAACCGTGCCGTCCGGCGATCGCGCGCCGGCGCGACGGCGCGGGAGGTTCCTCGCGCGACGGCGCGGGACGTTCATCGCGCGACGGCGCGGGGGGTCTGTCGCGCGACGGCGCGGGGCACGCTCATGCGCCGGCGCGGGGCACTCTCATGCGACGGCGCGCGGGAAACCATCATGCGTCGGTGTGCGCGGGAATTTATCATGCGTCATCGCATGGGAATTCATCGCGCGTTAACGCGCCTGTCGCAAACTCCACCGTTCCCGTGCGATTGGAGTTCATTCGTGGTACGCAGCCAAACGATCTCGCGCCGGTGATCAGCGGTATCACCGTCATCGGCGATGTGCTGCGGCCCGACGGCCGCGGTCAACCAGGAGGGGTCGATCGCGCCACGACCTGGTTGTTCGATGCCATCAAGCGCCAACTCCATCTCGCCTGCGGTTTGCCGATCGACAGCCTCACCACGAATGCCAGTCCCGCCCTGCGTTCCTGGCTGGAGGCAGCGCGACCTCCGTCGGCGGCGCACCGGGACCTGGGCCGCACGCTACCTCGATCCGCCACGCGCGCCGGAGGTGGAGGAAAACCTGCTGCGACGGCTCCGGCACCGGTTCTGCGTCGGCTATGAATTGCCGCCCTGGCTGCGTGGACTGCTGCGCTCGATCGAGGTGCCGTTCATCGATCTGCGCCTGCATCCGGTTCGCTTTCTCGACGATCTCCTGTTCGCCGCGCGCGCGTCGGATCCGGTCACGCAGGCGGCGCTGCTGGACATGGCCGAGAGCGAGTCCGAGGTGATCGTCACCGCCGGGCTGCGCGAGGCGATGTGCCACATGATCTCCGACGCCACCGTTCCATTCGACACCCTGATCGTGATCGGCCAGCGTCCCCTGGATTGCAGTCAGATCGTTGACGGAATGTTCTACGACGCGCTACCCCACGCCGCTGAAATCCATGCGATATGCACACGTTACGCGGCCGTGCTGCTGAAGCCGCATCCGTTGGAACCGGCGCACAGCTTGTTGGAGATCGCCTCGGGCGCGCCGAACGTCGCGGGCGTGGTGCGCGACAACATCTATCGGATCCTGTCGTTGCCGCAGATCAGCGCGGTCCTGACGGTGAACTCCAGCACCGCTTATGAGGCGCCTTATTTCGCCAAACGCGTGCACACGTTGGCCGCGCTGCCCATTCGCGTCGGCTGGCGCGGCGCGTCGGATGCGCCGGACCTTTATGCCTCATTGAACGACAAGGTGCTGACGGTGGATTTCTGGCGCCGGGTGCTGGCGCCGCATGCGCCGGTCAGTCCGTGCGACGGGATGACGCTGCCGGCGAAACCGAATCGGCTACGCATCGCGCTCGACAGCTTCTGGAACTTTCAGGAGATCGACACCGACCGTATTCCCGGCCGTCCGGGCCCGTAGCGTCGCGACGAAGTCCGCCAGCGCCGTCATGGCGGATCGCAGCACGGCGGGCCATGCGCCGATGCTTGCCTGACGGAAGATGCGCATCGCCGGATACCACGGGCTGTCAGTGCGTCCGCTCAGCCAGCGCCAGCAATGGTCGTATCGGTCAAGTAAGAACACCGGCTTGCCCAACGCGCCGGCCAGATGCACGACCGACGTATCGACGCTGATCACCAGATCGAGATTGGCGACGATCGCGGCGGTATCGGCGAAATCGGTCACCAACGGCATCGGGTCGAACAGCCTCATTCCGGGCGGCGGCGTACTGGCCTGCGCTCCCTCCGGACCATGCTGCAGGCTGACGAAGACGACCCCGGGAACGGCCGCCAAAGGAGCGAACGCCGCCAGCGCCAGGCTGCGGCGTCCATCAAGCGTGATGAAGCCCGGCAGCGCCGGCCGCGCCAGCCCCGCCCAGACCAGGCCAATGCGCGGCTGGGCCGAGGGCAGACGCGTGCTCCACAAATCGGCCAGCCCGGGATCGGCGCTCAGGTAGGGGATCGGCGCCGGGATCGTTTCGGGCGTCGTTTCGAACGCGCGCGGCAAACTAAAGAAGGGACAGTAAAAGTTGTAATCCGGCAACGGATCATCCGGGTCGTGGATCGCCGCGACGCCCGGTGCCGTGCGCATGATCCGGCGCAGCGGCTTCGGCACACTGACGATCACGCGCGCGCCGCGTGCCGCGAGCAACGGCAAATAGCGTGCGAAGTGCAAGGTGTCGCCGAAGCCGTCCTCATGCACCGCGACGATCGTTTGGCCGGAGAGATCCGGCAGTCCGGACATCGTGGGCAACAGGCGCGGCCCGCGGGTGGCGTGACCCGCCAGCGTCAGGCGCCATTCGTAATCCTCCCACGCCTCGGTCCAGTGTCCCGCCCGTAACCGGGCGACCACGCGATTGACCCGGATCTGGGCGTCGTTCGGGGCGAGCGCCACGGCGGTGTCGTACGCGGCGAGAGCCTCCGGAAAGCGGCCATCGTCCTTCAGCAGAAGGCCGAGATTGGCCCAGGAACCGGCGCGAGACGGATCGCGGCGGATGGCATCGCGGAACGCGGCGATCGCGGCTTCGGTACGCCCCAGGGAAGCGAGTGCCATCGCCAGAAGGTTGCGCGCGGGCACGTCATCCGGGCGCAGGCGCAAGACGTCCGTGAGCAGCGGAACGACGATCTCGTTTTGGTCGTTATCGTAACACAATTCGGCATACGAGTACAGCAGTGAGACATCCTCGGGCGCCAGCCGGCGCAACGCGTGGAACTGCGGTTCCAACAGATCCGGCCGGCCGATCCGGCGCAGGATCGCCGCGAGGTCGCGCAGCGGGTGAGCGGCATCGCCTCGGCCGCGGGCGGCACGGTGCAACAGGCCGGCGGCACGATCGGTGAGGCCGCGGGCGCCGGCGGCGAGGCCGGCGAGCAGCGACGCCTCGATGTCGTGCCGGTCGCGCGCGAGCAACGGGGCGCAGCGCGACGCCACTGCCGCGAACCGATTGCCCTCCAGGTCGCCGATTGCCTTGGCCAGGACGGCCATTCGCGTTCGCATCACGCACTCGCCAGCATTGAAAACGTGGACCATGACTGCGGCAAAGGCGTGAAGTAACGGTTAAGATGCCGCGATCCCGTGTTCCTGGCGCTTCGCCGGACACGCCGGGAAAGGAGGAACGCATGGCGATACCGCCGGATTGGCGCGCCTTGAACCAGGCCAACTGGGACGAGCGCGTGACAATCCATATCAACGCCAGGGACACCTACGACCTCGCGACGCTGCGCGCGGGCGGCGGCGGGTTGGACCCGATCGCCGCCGAGATACTCGGCCCGGTCGACGGCAGGCGCGTGCTGCACCTGCAATGTCATTTCGGCATGGATTCATTACGCATCGTCCGATTGGGCGCCGCCGTCACCGGCATCGATTTCTCTCCGCCGGCGATCGCGGCGGCCCGATCCTTGGCGGCGGAGATCGGCCTCGCGGACCGGGCGCGTTTCGTCGAGGCGAACGTCTACGATGCGTTGACCGCCCTCCCCGAGCCAGGCGGCTTCGATCGGGTGTTCGTCAGTTGGGGCGCATTATGCTGGTTGCCCGACATGACGGCATGGGCGCGCGTGGTGGCGGACTTCCTGGCGCCCGGCGGGTATCTCGCGTTGGCCGACGCGCATCCATTCGGCTACGTGTTCGACAGCGCCACCGCGACCCCGGACGGGATGCCCGGCTGGTACGTGCCCTATCTCGCGCGAGGCGCTTCGATGGAGGACGACCCGCGCGACTACGCCGATCCGGCGGCCCGGTTGCGCAACAGCCGGACCTGGCAATGGCTGCACCCCGTCAGCGACATTCTCACCGCGCTGATCCAGGCCGGATTGCGGATCGACCGGTTTCAGGAACACGACAGTTGCGTCTGGCGTCTCTTCGAAAACCTCGTGGAACGCGGGCCAGGCGATTACACATGGCCGGAAAAACCCTGGCTACCGCTGTCGTTTTCCCTTCGCGCGAGCAAGCCGTGAACCGGGCTTTGCCGCGGCGTCGTTCTACTCGGCCTTCATCCGGGATCAGGTCAGCACGGCCTCGGTCTTGCGCCTGATCAGTTCGAAGTCGATCTGACCGCCGATGCCAGGTTCGGTCGGCGCGTGCATCATGCCGTCCTTGTCGGGCGCGAGGTCTTCCACCATGCCGTATTTGTGCGCGCCGTCGGGTAGCAGCACTTCCCACATCGTGGTGTTCCGCAGTGCCATGCACAGATGCAGGTTGGCCCGGTTGTTCAGTGAGTTACCGGAATGATGCACCTCGTAACGCAGGCCGAAGGCTTCGGCCAGATGCGCGGTTTTCAGCATCGTGGTCAGGCCGCCCTTGTTCGGGATGTCGCCGCGCAGATAATCGGTCGCCTTCTCGGTCAGCCAGATCGGATAGGTGTCGAGGCCACCGGCGGGAAACTCCGTCGCCATGATCGGAATGGACAACTTCTGACGCAGCTTGACGTAGTTGTAGATGTCCTCGTCGGCGAGCGGATCCTCGAACCAGTAATAGCCCATTTCCTCGATCGCGCGACCGACGCGCAGCGCGTCCACGTAGTCGTACGACCAGGTGGAATCGAGCATGATTCGGTATTCGCCGCCGACCGCCTCCCGCACCGCCTCGCAGACCTTGATGTCCTTGTCGGGATCGCGCGGCGGATGGATCTTGTACGCCTGCCAGCCCGCCGATTTGAACGACAACGCCTGCTCCACGTAGGCCGCGATGTCCGGCAGCACCTGCGAACTGGCATAGGCCGGGATCGAGGTCCGATAGGTGCCCATCAACGCGTGCACCGGCATATTCGCGATCTTGCCGGCGAGATCCCACAGCGCCGTATCCACCGCGCCGATCGTGCGATAGCTGACCGCGCGATTGATCAGCCGCATGCCGGCATGGATGCGTTTCCCGCTCCAGCGGATCCTTGCCCATCAGCATCGGTTTCAGCGAACGGATCAGTTGCGGCCCATCCATCGACGCCGGGTTGGTCGCCGAGCCGAGGAAGGCGTGACCCTCGAGGCCGCCATCGGTGTGGATCCGCAAGAGACCGAGATTGCTGTTGCCAACCGTGGCGGTGCCGGTGTGGTAGTTGGTCGCCGGGATATTGTCCCAGGTGAAGATGGTCAGGCTGACATCATCGATTTTCATGATTTCGTTCCCTCTCGGCTGGCCGGCGCGTTGGGTCCGACGGGTCCAGCATAGCGCGGAGCGATTGCCTCGTCAGCCTGGCGCGCCGCACCGGTCACGGCATGCGCTGTCGCACCCGTGTTGTCCCGGTGCGCGGCGACGTGATGAACTTCGACCGCGATGCCGGTCGAGGGCGCCGACCGGAACAACCGGGCAGACGGGGACGGCGCGCGACCCCGGCGCCGCCCGCTTCGCGATCAGGGCAGCTTGTTGTGCGATCCGTCACAGCGCGGTGCATTGCCGGTGTGCTTGCAACCACAGAACGATACGGTGCCGGATGTCTCGGCGTCGAACTTCATCGGCGTGAACGCGCTGCCCTTGTGCGACCCATCGCAAAACGGCTGCTTGCCGCTCTTGCCGCAGGCGCACCACCAATACGACTTGCCGGCCTCGACATCGATTTTATAGGAGCCCTTCTGGGCGACAACAGGCAGTGATTCAGACATCGGCGTTTCTCCCACGATAGCGGCCACACGGCGTTCGGGCGGCGTCGGCGCCACGGTAACGGTCAGAACGGATTTCGCAAAGAGCACCACCGGTTTCGAAGGGTCGCCGCCCTTGACGAAAATCCGGCGGGACCGGCCCGCGACGCGCCGATCAATGCCACCTGGCCGGCGTCCGGAGCGGAACCCCAGGGGCTTCGCGCGGTTCACGTCGTGGCACTGGCTTGCCGCCGCCCGCTCTTCTATGCTGGAACCAGCCCGATCACAGGAGAGGTCACATGAGCGAGGAAGTCGCGACACTTGGCGGCGGCTGCTTCTGGTGCCTGGAAGCCGTCT
The DNA here is from genome assembly GCA_963719675.1 of uncultured Alphaproteobacteria bacterium. Classification (GTDB taxonomy): domain Bacteria; phylum Pseudomonadota; class Alphaproteobacteria; order Acetobacterales; family Acetobacteraceae; genus Rhodopila. The sequence continues at coordinate 146,490 of CAVRDN010000080.1, forward strand.
TCAAAGAATTGCGTGGGGTGAACGCCGTCATGTCCGGCTACGCCGGCGGCCAGGTCGCCAACCCGACATACAAGGCGGTATGCCAGGGAACCACCGGACACGCCGAGGTCACACAGGTGAAATTCGACCCGGAGCAGCTTGGTTACGCGGATCTGCTGCGGGTGTTCTTCGCGATCCATGACCCGACGACACTGAACCGTCAGGGCAACGATGTCGGAACGCAGTACCGCTCGATCATCCTGACGCACTCGGACGCGCAGAAGGCGACCGCCGAGGCGGTCATGAAGGAGATCGGCGACGCGAAAATCTGGGGCGGCAAACTGGTCACCGAGATCGAACCGCTCACCGCGTTCTACGCGGCCGAGGAAGAGCATCACGACTATTTCGCGCGCAATCCGTGGTCGGGTTATTGCCAGGTCGTGGTGGCGCCGAAAGTCGCGAAATTCCGTAAGCAATTCACCGACCGGCTGCGGCGCGCCGCGGCGGAATAACGGGGTAACGCACGATGGACCTGAATTTCACCGACGACGAACTGGCGTTTCGCGAAGAGGCGCGCCGGTTCTTCCGTACCGCCATTCCGGAACAGATCCGCGCCAAGGTGGCGGAGGGCGAAGGCCTCACCCGCGACGACATGATCACCAGTCAGCGGATCCTCAATCAGCATGGATGGGCGACGCCGAACTGGCCGGTGGAATGGGGCGGCAAGGCGTGGACGCCGGTGCAGGTCTATCTGTATCAGGACGAGATGCAGCAGGCCAACGTGCCCGCGCCGATCCCGTTCAACGTGTCGATGGTCGGGCCGGTGATCGCGCAGTTCGCCAGTCAGGACGTGAAACAACGCTTCCTGCCGATGACCGCCAACGCGGATATCTTCTGGTGCCAGGGCTTTTCCGAGCCGGGCTCCGGCTCCGACCTCGCGTCGTTGCGCACCAGGGCCGAACGCAAAGGCGACAAGTACGTCGTCAACGGCCAGAAGATCTGGACCACGCTGGCGCAATACGCCGACTGGATTTTCTGCCTCGTGCGCACCGACACGGCGGCGAAACAACAGGAAGGCATCTCCTTCCTGCTGATCGACATGAAAACCCCCGGCATCACCGTGCGGCCGATCATCACCATCGACGGCGGACGTGAGGTGAACGAAGTGTTCTTCGACAATGTCGAGGTGCCGGCGGAAAATCTCGTCGGTCAGGAAAACAAGGGCTGGGATTACGCGAAGTTCCTGCTCGGCAACGAACGCACGGGCATCGCGCGGGTCGGCGCCTCCAAGGCCAAGGTCGCGCGCATCAAGGAACTCGCCGCGCTCGAGCGGTCGGGCGATGTGCCGCTGATCGACGACCCGAAATTCCGCGAGAAGCTGGCCGCCGTGGAGATCGAACTGAAGGCGCTGGAGATGACCCAGCTTCGCGTCGTCGCCGATGAGCGCAAGCAGGAAAAGGGCCGTCCGAACCCGGCCTCCTCGATCCTGAAGTTGAAAGGTTCCGTCATCCAGCAGCAACTGACGGAACTGGTGATGGAGGTCGTCGGCCCGTACGCGATGCCCTATCAACGCGACTTCGAGGGCCGTAACGAACCGGTCGTCGGACCCGAGTACGCCACCGAAGCGGCGCCGATGTACTTTAATTACCGCAAGGTATCGATCTACGGCGGCTCCAACGAAATCCAGCGCAACATCATCGCCAAGGCCATCCTGGGCCTGTAGTCCCCCAGGGCCCAGGCCCAAAATCTCCCTGGGTTTATGACCCGAACAACGCGCGGCACCCACGAGGAAACCAATGGACTTCGATTTAAGCGACGAGCAACGCCTGTTGAAGGAGAGCGTGGACCGGCTGATCCTCGACCAGTATCAGTTTCAGCAGCGTAAGCAATATATGGCCGAGCCGGCCGGCTTCAGCGCGACGATGTGGTCGCGGATCGCCGAACAGGGCTTGCTCGGCCTGCCGTTTCCGGAAGCTTTGGGCGGCTTCGGCGGCGGTTCGATCGAGACGATGATCGTCACCGAGGCGTTCGGCCGCGGCCTGGTCGTCGAGCCGTATTTCGCGACGGCGATCCTGGGAGGCGGCCTGCTCCGGCGCGCCGCCGATCCCGCGCTGCTGGCCACTCTGGTGCCGCGAATCACCGCGGGCAAGCTGAAACTCGCGTTCGCGCATATCGAACGCCACTCGCGGTACGATCTGGCGAATGTCACGACAACCGCGAAAAAGGACGGTTCCGATTACGTATTGAATGGCGCCAAGAGCGTGGTGCTGCACGGCGACGTGGCGGATAAGATCCTGCTCACGGCGCGCATTTCGGGCGCGCAAATGGACCGTGACGGGATCGGCTTGTTCCTGGTGGACGCCGATGCATCGGGTCTGACCCGCCGCGGCTATCCGACACAGGACGGACTGCGGGCCGCGGAAATCACACTGGCCCATGTCCGCGCCACCGCGCTGAACGATAACGCGCTGCCGATCGTCGAGCACGCCGTCGATGAAGCGATCGCGGCGCTCTGTTCCGAAGCCGTCGGAACCATGCAGGCGATGCACGAACTGACCCTGGAGTATCTGAAAACCCGCAAGCAATTCGGTCGCCCGATCGGTTCGTTTCAGGTGCTGCAGCACCGTTCGGTGGACATGCTGGTCGCGCTGGAGGGCGCCCGCAGCATGGCGATGTTCGCGGCGGTCATGGCGGCGGAGGAAAACCCGGTCGAACGCCGGCGCGCGATCTCCTCGGCCAAGGCGCAGATCGGACGCTCCGGCCGCCATATCGGCCAGGAGGCGATCCAGTTGCATGGTGGCATCGGCATGACGATGGAATATTCCGTGGGCCACTACTTCAAGCGGATGACCATGATCGATCAGCTTTACGGAGACGCCGATCAGCATCTGACAACGCTGGCACGGCTTGGCGGTTTGTTCGGCGCGACGGTGTGAGGAACTCCGTCGCTCAACTCCGCCGGTGCGACCGCCGGGTGGCGTCACGCGCCGGCAACGACAGCGCGACGCCGGCGCAGATCAGCCCGAGCGAGCCCAACGGCAGCCACGCCGGCCGTATCAGCAACGGCCGCGCGACGTAGTCCCAAGCCCAGGGACCGATGTCACGCACGAGCCAGGTGTGCAGGCCGGTTTCCGCCGTGGCGCTCAGATATGACAACACCGCACCCAGGCTGACCATCTCCGGTCCCACCGTGGCAAGCCCCACCGCCCCCACGAACAGGACGGCGGCCAAAACAGCCAGGATGCGTTGCGCGTTCACATGAACAACTTCTCTGACTTGCGATCCGAATACAAGCTCGCGACGAAATCGCCATATCCATTGTAGATTTGCGTCGGCACCCACTCGTCCACGCCGAGCAACCGTTCGCGCGCCTGGCTCCAGCGCGGATGCGACACCGCCGGGTTCACATTGGCCCAGAAGCCGTATTCGCTGGCGTTGATGTCCTGCCAGAAGCAGCGCGGGCGCTTTTCGGTGAAGGTCACTTTGATGATCGATTTCACCTGTTTGAAACCATATTTCCAGGGGGTCGTCATACGGATCGGACCGCCGTTTTGCGGCGGCAACGGCTTGCCGTACATGCCGGTGGTGATGAACGCCAGTTCATTCGCCGCCTCATCGATCGCCAGTCCATCCACGTAAGGCCACGGATAGAGCGGTTGACTGAGCCCATCCATGGATTTGTCCTGCACCGTCTCGAACGCCAAATACTTCGCCGACCCCAAAGGTTCCGCGACCCGCAGCAGCTCCGACATCGGGAAGCCGGTCCAGGGCACGGTCATGGCCCAGGCCTCGACACAGCGGTGGCGGTAGATGCGTTCCTCGACGGCGACCTGTTTCAGCAGGTCCTCGAAGCCGATTTTGCGCGGCTGTTTCACCAGCCCGGCGAGTTCGATCGTCCATGGGCTGGTCTTCATCGCCTGCGCCTCGCGCCACAGGTCCTTGCTTTCGCTGAATTCATAGTAGTTGTTGTAGGTCGTGGCGTATTTTTCCTCGGTCAGCGGTCGTCCGGCCGGATATTTCGGGTTCGGCTCGGCATGGGCGGCGGCAAGCCCGGCGGCGGTGGCGAGCAAGGCCGCGGTGCCCCCCAACAACGCGCGGCGGTTCAGCACCGCGGCTTCCGGTGTGACGAAACGCTCAGCGATTTCCCAGCCGCGCCGCCTGATGATACGCATGACTCTCTCCATTTTCCGGTCTTAGTGTTCCTCAGACACCGTGACCGGGGAATCATTACACCCACCCGGTCCCGGGGGGGACTTTTTTGTGAGAAAGGACCAGGCCACATGCATCTCGCTCGCTTTCCTCGCGTCAAGCTGTTCCCGGCGCCGACTCCGCTGCATCGGCTGGATAACCTCACCCGGGAACTGGGTGGCCCGGACATCTGGATCAAGCGCGACGATTGCACCGTGGTCGCCACCGGCGGCAACAAGGTGCGCAAGCTGGAGTGGCTGATCGGCGAGGCGAAAGCGCAGGGAGCGACGCATGTCGTGACGCAAGGCGCGGTGCAGTCGAACCATGTGCGGCAGACGGCGGCGGTCGCGGCGATGTTCGGGATGAAATGCACCGCGCTGCTGGAGCACCGGATCGAGACCAACGACCGCGACTACCTGGGCTCCGGCAACGTGCTGCTGGACAAGCTGTTCGGCTGCGAGATCGAATACCGGCCCGGCGGCATCGACATGAACGTGGAAGCCGAGAAAAAGGGCGCCGAGCTGCGTGCCGGCGGACAGAAGGCGTATGTCATCCCAGGCGGCGGCTCGAACAAGGTCGGCGCACTCGGGTATGTCTCGTGCGCGCAGGAACTGGTGCGGCAGGCGGACGAGATGGGGCTGCGCATCGACCGGCTGGTCACCGCGACCGGCAGCGCCGGAACCCATGCCGGCCTGGTGGTTGGCCTGGAGGGCGAGAATGCCGCGATTCCGGTGCTCGGCATCGGCGTGCGGCTGCCGCGCGACCGGCAAGAGGAGAATGTGTTCCGGCTGGCCGAGGCGACCGCCGATTACGTTGGCGTGCGTGGGGGCATTCCCCGCTCGGCCGTGGTGGCGAACTGCGATTACGTCGGCAAAGGCTACGGTATCCCGACAGACGGTATGATCGAAGCGGTGCGCATGTTGGGCCGGCTGGAGGGGATTTTGCTGGATCCGGTCTACTCCGGCAAAGCGATGGCGGGCATGATCGATCTGATCCGCAAAGGCGAACTGCGCAAAGGCGAGACGATCGTGTTCCTGCACACCGGCGGCGCGGTTGGCCTGTTCGGCTACACCGGAACATTCGAGCCGGCGTCGTGATGAGACTGCCCTGACAGGCGGCGTGGGGGCTGCCCGGTAAGTTGGCGATTGATCCTCACGAAGGCGTCGATAAGCCGGTCCTTTTGGTGAGCGGCCGACACGGCCTGCGTACGCACGGCGCGGGAACGGCGGCGACGATCGATCCCACCAGGAATACGCGGCGCTGCTGGCGCTTGATGCCAATGGTTTTTGTTTGAGCCGAAACAACTTCCATCGCGGGCCTCGCGGCATTTTCGCTCCGAGGTGGCCCAGGATTACGAGTTCGTTCAGAATAAAGCGTTAACGAGGTTTCCGCATGCTCCACAGCACCAACCGCATCCTGACCACGCATACCGGCAGCTTGCCTCGACCGGCCGCTTTAACCGCGCTCTACGCACGCCGCGCCGCCGGTGAAAAGGTGGACGAGACCGCGATCGAGGCTGAAGGCAAAGCCGCGACCCGCCACGTCGTGCGCCGGCAAATCGCCGCCGGCATCGATGTCGGCAACAACGGGGAGCAGCAGCGCGAGGCCTTCTTCCTTTACGTGCGTCATCGGATGACCGGGTTTGGCGGCACCTGGACCCGCCGGCCGGTCGCCGACGTGTCCCACTATCCCCTCTACCAGGCCTGGGCCGCGGCGGCGGACGGCGCCCGGCCGGCGGTCAGCAATCGCGGGACGCTGCCATCCGCCACCGGCGCGGTCACCTATATCGACCCGGCCCTGGTCGAGGCCGAATGCGACGAGTTTCAGGCCGCCCTCGATGAAGTCGCCGCGCCGGGGTTCGCCGAGCCGTTCATGACCGCGCCCTCCCCCGGGATCATCGCCGCCGCGATGCGCAACGAGCATTACGATACCGAGGACGCTTACCTCGCGGCGCTCGGGCGCGCGTTGCAGGTGGAGTACGAGGCGATCGTGCGGCATGGCTTCCTGCTGCAGATCGATGCGCCGGACCTGGCACTCGAACGGCACATCACCTACCAGGATCAGCCGGTGGCGGCGTTCCTGGATTTCGCCGAGCGTGTGGTGGCGACAATCAATGACGCGCTGGTGAACATTCCGCGCGACCGGGTGAGGATCCACGCCTGCTGGGGCAATTACGAGGGACCGCACGATTGCGATGTCGCGATGGCGGAGATTCTGCCGGCGATCAGCAAAGCCCGGGTCGGCGGCTGGGTGTTGCCGATCGCCAACCCTCGGCATCAGCACGAGTATCGGTGTCTGAAGGACCTGCCGCTGGACGACGGTCAGGTGGTGGTGGCGGGCGTCATCGATCCACTGACCAACTTCGTCGAACACCCCGAAGTGGTGGCCGACCGGTTGGAGAACGTGGCACGCACGATCGGCGATCCAACCCGTTTGCTGGCGGGGACGGATTGCGGGTTCGATACCTCCGCCGGCCGCGGCCGCGTGGCGGAGGACGTGGTGTGGGCCAAACTGGCGGCGATGACGGAGGGCGCGCGCATTGCCTCGCGGCGGTTGGGGATGACGGGGTAATGCCGGCGCGTCGAAGGGCGGGTGTGGGGATCCGCGGGCGTGGCCGCGTCAGCCCCTGGATCCCGCTTCAGCTTTGGATGTCGAGCAGTCGGTCACCGATGGCGGCTTCACGCACCTCCGAGGGTTTTGTCTCAACCGCCTCGCTTCGCACCGATTTAGGACACGCACGTCAATGCAACGGGCCGCCCTCGATCGTGATCCGGTGCATCAGCCGTCGCTGACCCTGATAGTCGTTCAGTGCGTAATGCCAGGTCGAGCGATTGTCCCAGAACGCCAGTGACCCATTCGCCCATCGCAACCGGCAGGTGAACTCCGGCCGCGCCGCATGCTGATACAGAAAACCCAGCAAAGGCCGCGATTCCTCGGCCGTCCAACCGTCGAAACGCAGCGTGAAGCCCGGATTGACGTAGAGCGCTCGCCGGCCACTCTCGGGATGGGTGATCACGACGGGATGGATCGCGTCCTGCGTCGCCAGTTCAGGATTGCCGATACGGCCCTTGAGATGCGGGCCGCTCGGCGCCGAACACGTGCCGGCTGGAATGCACCGCGCGCAAACCGGACAACGTCTGCTTCAATCCATCCGACAGCGCGTCATAGGCCGCGTACATGCTGGCGAACAGCGTGTCGCCGCCGGACGGCGGAACCTCGCGCGCGTACAGCATCGAACCCAGGGCCGGGCGCACGTCGTAACTGTGATCGGTATGCCAACCGCCACCGATGTTCGCGGTCTGGTCCGGTTCTTTCGATACCAGAGCGATTTCCGGGTAGCCGTCGGCATGGGTGAAGAAGCGATTGATGTTGATCTCACCGAAGCGGCGCGCGACGGCGATATGTTGTTCGGGAGTCAAGCGACTGATCGCGAAACACGACGACGCCGTAGGTCGCCAGCGCGCCGCGGATCCGCTTGATCGTGGTATCCGGCAGCGGGTCACTCACATCGACGCCGAAGATCTCCGCGCCGGTGGTTCCGGACATGGGACGAATTTCCAGGTGATTGCTGAGCATCGCCGCCTCCCTTGGTGACGCCCCGACCCTGCCACCGGGGGGTGCCGTTGACCAGGGGCGATCGGCGCGCGCGGCTCAGCCGCGGCAAGGAGACCGGCGGGCGGAGCTCAGCCTGGCGGCGGGAAATGGATCAGCGCGTCGGTCACGCGCCGCATCACGCCGTCCCAGTCGCCGGGCGTGGTCTGCCGGAACAGCCGCATGGTCGGGTACCAGGGCGTATCTTCGCGCTCCTGGCCCCAGCGCCAGCAGCCATCGAAGCGGTTCAACAGCCACACCGGTTTCCCGAGCGCGCCGGCGAGGTGGGCCACGGCGGTATCCACACCGATGATCAGGTCCAAAGTCTCGACCAACGCGGCGGTCTCGGCGAAATCCGTCAGACGATCGGTGAGATCGACGATCGGAAACGGCGCCGTCGCGATCTGTGCTGCCGCCGGACCAAGCTGTAACGACACGAACACGCAGTCGGGCACAGCGGCCAGAGGCGCCATCTCGCCCAGCCGCATGGAGCGCCGCCGATCGATCGCGGCCGCGTGCGGCTGTTCCGGACGGCGTCCACCGGCCCATACCAGACCGATCCGCCGCGCGCGCGTGGCGGGCAGACTGGCCTGCCAGCGGTCGATCGCCTCCGGCGCGGCTGCGAGGTAGGGCACCCGCCAGGGAATGGTCTCCTCCGTCGTATCGAATGCCAAAGGCAGGCTCATCAGCGGACAATGCAGGTCGAACGGAGGCAGGGGATCGTCCTGCGACACGACGCTGTCCACCCCTTCCAACGAGCCCATCAGGCGAGCGAGCGTGTCCGGCACTCCGAGAATCACGCGTGCGCCGCGACGAGCGACCAGAGGCGCGTAACGACAGAATTGCAGAACATCGCCAAATCCTTGCTCGCTCAGCAACAGGACTGTCTTCCCGTCGATCGGCTCCGCCCCGGTCCAGCGCGTCGCGTCCGGCGGCCGGGCCCGCGACAGCAGCGGCGGCACGCGCCACCGGGCTTCGTACCAGGGCCACCCCTCCTCCAACCGGCCCTGCATCAGCAGGATCATGCCGAGATTGACGGCTGCCTCGGGATAGTCGGGATTGGCGGCGAGCGCGGCGCGGCAGATGGTTTCGGCCTCCGCCAGCCGGCCCAGTTCGACCAGGGTCAACGCGAGGTTGTTGCAGACCCGGGCCTCGTCCACGCCCAGCGCGCGGGCCTGGCGGTAGAGCAGTTCCGCCTCCTCCATGCGGCCGAGCGACTGGCGGATGACGCCGAGATTGAGCATGGCGTTGGCGTGGTTCGGTGCGAGTCGCAGGGCGCCCCGGAAATGATTCTCCGCCTCGGGCAGCGCGTTCAACGTGTGCATGACGATGCCGAGATTATTGAATGCCTCGACATTCTCCGGATCGAGCCGCAGCGCCTCACGCTGGCATTCGATCGCCTCGTCCGCCCGCCCCGCGTGCAGGATGGTGAGCCCAAGGTTGGCCCAGGAGTTCGGAGCGATCGGGCGCGAGGGAGAGCGCGGCGCGGTACAAGGTTTCCGCTTCGGCACGGCGTCCCTGGCTTTGCAGGCCGACGGCGATTTCATGACACGCGTCGGCGTCGTGCGGCGGCGTGTCCGCCGGGATGAAAGGCGGGACACTCGGCAGGACCGTGGCGACGCCAGGCGGGTCCGCGGCGACAAGGGGCGGGACTTCGGTGGCCGGGGGCGGTGAATCTGGTTCCATACCCCCTATGTGGCCACGGACTTAAATCCGCGCCAACACCTCATCGCGGAATTTTTTCATTTCTTCGATCGCCTTGTCGGTTTCGCGGCCCTCGAAGTCGAAGTCCATCGCGGTCACGCCCAGCTGGCGGAGCGCGGCGATATCCTCGATCACATGGGCGATCGACCCGGTGAACAGTTTGCGATTGCCGTCGGACGCGAGCGGCGCCGGCTGACCATGGCGCTTGACGCGGTAAGCGACGCCCATCTTCGCCGGATCGCGCCCTGCCTTCGCCGTCAGATCGCGCATCTTCGCGATCCCCCCTCCAGCCTGGGCAGCGTGTCCAGCATGTTGGCCTTGTTGCTGCCGATCGGGTACCAGACGTCGCCCACTCGAGCGGCGCGGCGCATCGACGGCCCCGTCTCCCCGCCCACCCAGATCGGCGGGTGCGGCTTCTGCACCGGCTTGGGGTCGACCAGCAGACCGTCGATTTTGGTGTATTTGCCGTCGAATTTAACGTGCTTCTGGGTCCAGACGGCGCGGAAGGCGTCGATGTATTCGTCGGTGACGGCGCCGCGCTCCTCGAACGGGGTGGTGGCGACGGCGTCGATCTCGACCTTCTGCCAGCCGGCGCCGATGCCGACGTCGAGGCGGCCGTTGGACAACACATCGATGGTGGTCAGCATCTTGGCGGCGACGATCGCGGGGCGGTGCGGCACCACCATGACTGCCAGCACCAGGCGGATTTTGTCCGTTTTGGCGGCGATCCAGGCGGCGGCGGTCAGTTGCTCCATGCGATGGCCGGGGTCGGGGGAATAGAATTCGCCGGACTCGGAATACGGGTAGCCGGGCGAGGCGACGTCCGGCAGCGCGATGTGGTCGGTCAGGGTGAGATAGTCGAAGCCGAGTTCCTCGCCGAGGCGGGCGACCCGCGCCATGTCAGTGGCGGTGGCCATGGGACCGGAGATCGGGAGATTGAAGCCGATGAGCATGAGGGAGCCTTTGGACGTGAGGGTTGCCTCGGTCATACCGGGGATCGGGGTGATGGCAAGTGTTTGTCCGGACCGCGCGCGGCCGCCTATGACGCAACGGGTTCAGATTCCCGGATCCGAAACGATCTGACACTCTTAAATTTCCTCGCGCCGCCCACCATATCCAGCCTTACGTGGGTCGCGAACCTGGCTGTTCCGGGTTCCTCGCGTACCTGACCGGGCGCACCCGGTTGACGATCTGGGCCACGAGGCGGATCCCGTTTTGGCCATCGCGCCCTCGAACCAAAAGTTCGGGAGGAGAACAGCCATGGTCATTCGTCCGCCGCCAGCCTGGGGATGGGAAGTCATCACACAGGCCTTCCGTCCGTACGAGCCGTTACAGCCCGCCGAGTATTGGGCCGACGCGCGGCGCGTGCGTAACGTGCCAGAAGTGCGCCGCCTTGTACCCGGCGATTTGAAGGCCGCGCTGGTCGCCGGGTTCAAAGACCTCGACGCATTCCGCACCGACGTCATTTTTCTTTGCGTGATGTACCCGCTCATTGGTCTGCTGCTGGCTCACCTCGCATCGGGTCACCATTTACTGCCGCTGGTTTTCCCGCTGGTCTCCGGCTTCACTTTGGTCGGACCGTTCGCCGCCGTCGGCCTCAATGAAATGAGCCGGCGGCGCGAGCAAAACCTCTCCACGGGCTGGACCGACAATTTCGCCGTACTGCGATCCCCGGCGCTGGGTCAGATCGTGCTGTTGGGCCTGGCGTTGATGGCATTGCTGGTGGCGTGGTTGATCAGCGCCCAGGTGATTTATGACCTGACCCTGGGCCCGGACGATCCGGTGTCGGCATCCGCTTTCATGCGGGATGTGCTCGGCACGACGGCTGGATGGACGATGATCGCGGTGGGCATGGGTGTGGGATTCCTGTTCGCTGTGTTGGTGCTGACCCTCAGCGTGGTCGCGTTTCCGATGATGCTTGACCGGAACGTTACGGTTGACATCGCGATCCGGACGTCGGTGCGCGTGGTTCGGGCGAACAAGCGGATCATCGCGGCCTGGGGCCTGATTGTCGCCGGATTGTTGGTGATCGGCTCGATCCCGGCCCTTCTGGGGCTGGTCGTGGTGATGCCGCTGCTTGGCCATGCCACCTGGCATCTTTACCGGGCCGCCGTTCCGCGCTGATCGTCGCACTTCCAGGGGCGGGCCAGGGGCAGCTCGAAAGCCATGAAGCGCGGCGGACGCGCCAGTCCGCCGTGACGCTGGCGATGCGGTCGCGGCCCTCGCGGTTCCGTCCCGGCGAACGGTTCGCCGATCGATGGCCGGCGTGTCGATCGACCGAGGTGTCGTCCCTGGGCTCGGGAGTGGTCAAATTCGGGCGTATGTGGATGATGGGTCAGCCCAGGAGGAAACCAATGCAAATCACCGCCGCCGTTTTTCGCAAGTGCACGAGCCGCTGACGGTCGAAACCGTGGACATGGACAAGCCGTGGGGCCGCGAGGTGCTGGTGCGCACGGTCGCCACCGGCGTCTGCCACAGCGATCTGCACGTGGTGGATGGCAATGGCCGTTACCGATCTCGATCGTCCGTTCGTGCTGGGGCATGAGGGCGCCGGCGTCGTCGAGGCGGTCGGCGACGATGTCACCGCGATGCGTCCGGGCGATCACGTCGTTGCCTGCCTGTCCGGCTTCTGCGGCATCTGCCCGCAATGCCTCAGCGGTCACCCCAACGTCTGCACCGGCGGCATCGTGGCGCGCGCCGAGGAGCGCGCCGGTTGTCGCAGAATGGCGCGTCGTTCCAGCAGTTCGCCGATATCGGCGAGTTATGCACGAGCATATGCTGCTGCACGAGAACTCGCTGGTGCGGATCGATCCGGACCTGCCGTTGGATCGCGCGGCGTTGGTGGGCTGCGGCGTGCTGACCGGGGTCGGCGCGGCGTTGCGCAGCAGCTGGACTGCAGGCGGGCCAGACGGTGGCGGTGTTCGGCTGCGGCGGCGTTGGGCTGTCGATCGTGCAGGGCGCGCGAATCGGCGGCGCGCGGCAGATCATCGCGGTGGATCAGTTCGAATTCCAAACTGGAAATGGCGAAAGGCGTTGGCGCGACGCATACCGTGAACTAGACGCAGGACGACGCGGTGAAGGCGGTGCGCGCGCTGACCCAAGGTCTCGGGGTCGATCACGCGTTCGAGGCGGTCGGGCTGTCGATTTTGTGCCGCCAGGCGATCGAGAGCCTGGCCGTGCGCGGCACCGCGACGATCGTCGGCGTGCTGCCGCCGGACGCGAAGATCGAGTTCCCGTGGCTGGCGATCCGGCCGGAGTGCAAGGTGCAGACGTCGCGCATGGGATCGAATCAGTTCCGCACCGATATTCCGAATTACCTGGAGTTCTACAAGCAGGGGCGGCTGGATCTGGACTCAATGATCTCGCGGCGTGGGGTGTTGGGGGATATCAACGACGCGTTCCGGGCGATGAAGGCGGGGGAAGTGGCGCGGTCGGTGTTGATGTTCGATTAACGGGCGTCCGCCAGAGAGTGTTGTTCGAACGGAACGATCACGCGCGGAAAAGGCGTCGGTTGCTGGCGCCCCGCGCCACCATCTTGACGACCATCCATCGCCCCGCCTCGATGCCCCGGCCAGCCGGAACGGACCCCCCGCCATGACCAACCCCCCTCTCCTGCTCCGCGAAAATCAGGACGGCATCGCCACGCTGACCCTGAACCGTCCCGCCGCCCGCAACGCCCTCTCCCTGGGTCTCATGGCGGCGCTGGACGCCGCGCTCGCCGGCATCGCGACCGACCCGGCCACTCACGTCGTGGTCATCGCCGCCGCCGGTCCCGCCTTCTGCGCGGGCCACGACATGCGGGAGATGCGCGCCACCCCCACCCGCGCCGCGTACAAGGCGGTGTTCGCGCTGTGCTGCCGCCTGATGCAACGCATCGTCGCGCTCCCTAAACCCGTCATCGCGCGGGTGCATGGCGCCGCCTCCGCCGCCGGCTGCCAGTTGGTCGCCACCTGCGACCTCGCCATCGCCGGCGAGGCCGCCCGCTTCGCCACGCCGGGCGTCAACATCGGGCTGTTCTGCTCGACCCCAATGGTGGCCCTCAGCCGCGCCGTGGGCCGCAAGGCGGCGATGGAAATGCTGCTGACCGGCGACCTGATCGACGCCCACCGCGCCCGCGAGATCGGCCTGGTCAACCGCGTGGTGCCGGACGCCGAACTCGATACGGCGGTGACCGCCCTCGCGCGCCAGATCGCCGGCAAGAGCCCGCTCATCCGGATGCCCGAAGAACCAGAACAGATGCTGCCACAGCAGCGGCGACCCGCCCTTGTGCCCCATGATCTGCCCGTTCACCACCACGAGCGGCACATAAAAACTCGTCCCCAAATTCCGATCCATCAAAAGAAGAATGCCCGCCGAGAGCAACACGCCAAACGCGAGCAATCCCAGAATCGCCGTGATGAACCACGACCAAACGGTCAGCGGCATGCGCATCATAGTCATGCCCTTCGCCCGGAGGTCGAGCGTAGTCGTAATAAAGTTCAGCGCCCCCATCAGCGACGCGATGCAGAAAATCGCAATGCTCGTGATCCACAAATCCGCGCCCAACCCTTCGCCCGGCCCCGCCGACGGCAGCGCACTCAGCGGCGCATATCCCGTCCACCCATGCAGCGGCGCTCCGCCCGTTACGAAAAATGCCGCGATGATGGTCACGAACGCGACAAACGTCGTCCAGAACGAAAGCATGTTCAGCACCGGAAACGCCATATCTGGCGCGCCAATCTGAATTGGCAGAAAATAATTTCCAAACCCGCCCTGCGGAGCCGTCGTCAGCACGAAAAACACCATGATCGTCCCGTGCATCGTCAGCAGGCTGAGATAAGTCTCCGGCTTGATCTCCCCCACCAGCGGCAGCACCGCATTCGGCCACACCAGGTGGATGCGCATCAGCAGCGACAAAAACATCCCCACAAAAACCGCCGTGAGCGCCAGAAAGAAATACTGAATGCCAATAACTTTGTGATCCAGGCTGAAAACATATTTCCGGATAAATCCCTGAGGAGCGTGCGAATGAACCGTAGCCGCGGTCGCCATTTTATTGTTTCTCCGCCTCCCGTGCCGCTATCCACTTATCGAAATCTTCCTGGCTCACCACGTGAACCATGCCGTGCATCTTG
>CAVRDN010000081.1:0-11110 GCA_963719675.1 uncultured Alphaproteobacteria bacterium
GCTGTCCGGCCGCGTTGGTCACCCCGCCGATGTCGATGCCGAACATCGAACTGCCGGAGATGGTATTTCCTGAAATCGTGTCGCCGCCGCCGGCGCCATTGCCGATCCACACGCCGATGACCGAGGCGCTGACCAGATTGGACGTGATCTGGATGTCGCTCGCGCCACCCTGCAGAAGGATCCCCGCCCCCGAGCCGCCGCTGATGGCGAACCCGGTCAGGCTGACGTTGGAGGCGCCGTCGAAGTTGACCGAGCCGGAAATCGCGGGCGCCGCGCCCGTTCCGTACCGATCCGATCTTGACGGGCGACGCACCGGTGGCCGACTTGCCGATGGTCATATTGCCCTGCCACGTCGTGCCGGCCATTTGCAAATACGTATTTCCGGGGCTGAAGCTGATCCCGGTCCATGTATTGTACGGACGCGAGACGGAACCGTTGCCGTTGGTCTTCGCCGCGGGGTCTACGTAAATGGTACTGCTCGCCACGGCGCTCTCCTGTTGGGTCTGCCGCGCGCGTGGTACCGCCTAATTGCTTAACGAATGGTTAAGCTTCGGGCGCCTTCGCCTATTCGGGTCGCCCGGCGACCCAATTGTTCGCCCAAAATCGCTTCGAGCGGTCAGGATTGTCGGGTCTGGAGGACAGACCTGGCAGAGGGCGTCGGCCTGCGTTGCCGGAGCACAGGGTTGCGCGCGTGATCACCGAGGTCACTGGTCCGCCTCGGGGGCGCAAGCGCCGGAGTGTACGAAGCATGGCCGGCCACGCCGGTGTCTCATCCGGTTGGCTGCGACGCATCCGGGTCAGGAACGGTGTGGGTATGGCTGTCCGGCGGGTAGGGGGAGCGGTTCAAACTGTCAGGCGCCGCCGCGGCCGTCGAGAAATTGGTGCGATACTGCTGCGGCGCTACGCCGAGGTGTAACATGAAGGCGCGCCGCATCACGGCCGCCGACCCGAAGCCGCTGCGCTGGGCCACGACTTTGATCGGCAACCTGGTTTCCGCCAGAAGCAGACGCGCCGCCTCCGTCCGCGCCGCCATCACGTAATGCGCCGGCGTCTGGCCAGTGTCTTCCCGGAACCTGCGGATGAAGCTGCGCTCGCTCATCGCGGCGATCTTGCACAAATTGCCGACACGCAGGTCGCCATCGAGGTGCGTCAGGCAATACTGCTGCACCCGTTGGGTAGCGGGAACGGTGGAAAACTGCGCGCGAAGCTGTCCCGAGAACTGCGTCTGTCCGCCGGGACGCTTAAGAAACAACACGAGATAGCGAGCGATGCTCAACGCGAAGTCACGGCCATGATCCTCCTCGACCAGGGCCAGCGCGAGATCGATCCCCGCCGAAATACCGGCAGAGGTGTACAGATTTCCGTCGCGAACGAAGATCGGATCGATGTCGACTTCGGTCGCCGGGCAGCGCCGCGCCAGTTCCGCGCCGAACGCCCAGTGCGTTGTCGCGCGCTTGCCATCGAGCAGGCCGGCGGCGCCGAGCGAGAAGGCGCCGGTGCAAATCGATCCGACCCGACGGGCCTGTGGTGCGACCTTGCGCAGCCAGTCAAGCATTTCGGGTTGCGTCCCTGAATCGGGCGAGCCACCCCGGACACCAGCAAGGTATCGACCGGCAGCGGCAATTCGGTCATCGCGCAGGCTGGCATGAAGGCAAAGCCGACCGGGGTCGGCACCGGTCCGGCGGTCGGCGCCACCGTGATGACGTCATAGAGCTTTTGCTGGCGCAGAAAGTTCGCGACGCCGAACACCTGCAACGGCCCAGAGACATCGAGCGGCGCCACGCCGGGATAAATCAGCATCGCCACCCGCGCCGGGGTTCCCGCGGTCGCCCTCATTTGACGATCCACATGTCTCGAAACTGTCATTCCAGGGTCGCCTCAGCGAGTTCGTTCGACCATGCGCGGAGAATGCTACAAGTTTCGGTCAATTTGAATGCAATTCCGGCCAGGCAATCGGCGTTGCTTGCGCGGCCCGGCTGAACCGGTTTGTTCAGGCCTCGCGAACCGGTCGTGACGCTACGCCGTCGCCGCGATGTCAGGAAACAGGCCTGGCAGACCAGATTCGGCTGGCGTCGCCAGCCGTCGCGGTCAATCGGAAGCTCCGGCCTGGCCGCCTGACCGATGCCGGAACCGGTGTCTTGCTCACGCGGGCGTAGCGTAACGCGGCGGGCGGCGAGATCCGACCGCCATGGGCGCCGCGATGCCCAGGTGCCTGTGACCGCGCAAGCCGGGCATACACCCGATCCTCGGCCGGCAGCGAGGCATGGGTCGCGATCTCCGCCGCCCTTCGTCCGCCATCGCCACCACGACATTGGCGTTCGGCACCGTCGACAGCCGGTGCGCGATCACGATCGTCGTCCGGCCCCGGCCCCGGTCCCGGCCCCGGTCCCGAAGGTCCGAGGATCGAACCTGGGGTTGGAGCGACCCATCGCCGTCGCGACAACAGTGGCGTCCCCAATGTCGCCGCGCACCACGCTGCCACGTGGACCGCGCGGAGCGGGTCAGCGCGGCGCCAGGGTATCTTCCAGATCGAGATTCCGCGTCTCCGGCGTCGCGAGGATCGCGAGGATGGCCGCGACGGCGTAAACCATCACCAGACCGCCGATGTAGATATAAGCCTCATGAATGCCGTACGACTTCAGAATGAGTTCGGCGAGAATCGGGATCAGGCCGCCCCCGTAAGCCTGCGCGATCTGATACCCCGCGCTGGCGCCCGAGGCACGGTACCGGGTCGGGAAATTCTCCGTGTAGAATGTCGGGATCGCACCGTAGCCGAAGCCGAACACGAACCCGAAGCCGATCACCTCGGCGATCGTGGCCAGCAGGAAGCTGCCGGAATTGATCAGGTAGAAATACGGGATCGCGAACACCAGAAACACCACGGCGGCGATCAGCAGGATGGTCCGGCGGTTGATCAGATCGGCGAGCAACGAGCCGATGATCATGAAGACCAGCATGAACGCGGCGGCGATCAGGCCAATCGTTTCCGCCGCGAGCTCGGTAAAGCCCACGGCCTTCATGTAACTGGTGCCGAACACGAAATAGAGAAAAAACGCGCCGCCGAACATCGCGTTCACCAGCGAGGTGCGCAGGATGCGCCACGGCATTTCGCGCCATACCAGGCGGGCCGGATAGTCGATCACCGCGCCCAGATCCCTGTGCCGCTCGAACACGAAGCTGTCGGCGGTCCGCATGCGGATCACGAGGCCGGCGATCGCCACCAGGAAGCCGGCGATGAAAAAGATCCGCCAGCCCCACGCGACGAAGGCTTCCGGCGTCATCAGCGATTTCACCAGGATCACCGAGCCGAAGCCGAGCAACAGGCCGATCGGGATCGCGAAGCCGACCCACGCCCCCCAAAAGGCACGATATTTCGACCGCGCCGCCTGCTCGACGACCCAGGTCGAGGCGGTGCCGAACTCGCCGCCGAAACTGATGCCCTGGATCAGACGGAACACGATCAGCAGAACCGGCGCCGTGACGCCGATCGTGTCGTAGGTCGGCGTCAGGCCGATCGCCAGCGTGCTGATGCCCATCAGCACGAGCGCGTAGACCATGGCGGACTGACGGCCGCGGCGGTCGGCGAGATTGCCGAAGATATAGGCTCCAACCGGGCGGATGATGATGCCGATGCCGTAGACCCCGATCGCCGCGGCGACGGCGGCCAGGCCTGGCAGGCGGAAAAAAATACCGCCCCAGGTCGTCGCCGCGATGACGCCGGTGACCAGAAAATCGTATTGCTCGATGACCGAGCCGATGATGCTCGCCAGCGCGATTTTATAGATCTGACGGGTGGTCGGAGCGTCGCCCGCGCCATACGGCGGACTTGTGGTGGCATCGTTCATTGTTGTTGTCCGTGACAGAATTTCCACGCGGCCAGGCGACGATCGGACTTCGGTGTTCGAGGGACGACGGCACACCGGGCGCGGTGGACAGGAACGGCCTCGCCGCCCATGCCCAACCGCCCACGCCCGCTGGCCGCGTCCAATCATGGCCGGGTCCGGATAAACTTCAACTTCGCATCGGTGCATCGGGTTCCAATGAAGACACATTTGAAGACGCATTGACCTCGCCGGCGCATCCCTTTCCACCCGCGGTGAACGCCATTACGCTGGCTGCGAACGCCTGGGGAGGACAGCATGCACTGGACAGATCGCCGCGAACGCTATCGTGAATTGCTCAATGGCAACGAGTGCCTGCATCCGGGGTCCGTGTTCGACGCGATCTCGGCGCGCATCGCGGAGGATGTCGGGTTCGAGGTCGGCATGTTCGCCGGCTCGATCGGATCGTTCTCGGTGCTTGGCGCGCCGGATCTGATCGTGCTGACCCTGACCGAGTTCGCCGCGCAGGCCTATCGCATCAACCGCGCGGGAAAGTTGCCGCTGATGGTCGATGCCGATCATGGCTACGGCAACGCGCTGAACGTGATGCGCACGATCCAGGAACTGGAAACCGCCGGCGTCGCGGGCATCATGATCGAGGACACCGTGCTGCCGCGCGCGTTCGGCGAGAAAAAGCCGAGGATTGATTTCGCTGGAAGAAGGAATCGGCAAAATGCGCGCCGCGTTGCGCGCGCGCGAAGACAAGTCGCTGACCATCATCGGCCGCACCAGCGCCGCCGCGATCAGCGGCCCGGAGGACGCTCTGGCGCGTGCCAAAGCCTATCAAAAGGAGGCGTGGACGCGATGTTCTTCGCCGGCGGCATGACCCGCGAATTGCTGGAGACGCTGCACGCGGAACTGAAAATCCCCATCATGCTGGGCGGTGGCGGCGGCGATCTGGACAAGGCCTGGTTGGGCAGCATGGGCGTGCGCATCGCGTTGCAGGGTCATCAGCCGTTCTCGGCCGCGGTACAGGCGGTGTACAACACGCTGAAAGCGTTGCGCGATGGCACCAAACCCTCGGCGCTGACCGGCATCGCGTCGTCGGAACTGATGGGGAAGGTCACGCGCTCGAGCGACTATAAAGCCTGGACCGACGAATTTCTGAACTGAGCCACCACTGAGCCACCGGTTTCCGGATGAAAACGGCGGGCGCGGCGTCGCCCGCCCAGGCGCCGCGACCGCGTATCTCGACAGGGGCCCGGTCGCGTCGCACGGTGGCGGTCGCGGAAACGGAGGGAACCATGGCGGACAACCCACGGTGGACCCGCCGCCCGGAGGGCTCCACCTGGGGCGACTTCGGCCCCGATGACGAGAAGGGCCGGCTCAATCTGCTGACACCCAAAAGGTGCTGCAAGGCATCGCCGAGGTGAAGGTCGGCAAGACGTTCTGCCTGTCGCTGCCGCTGGATTATCCCGGCGGCGCGATCCTGTCGCCGCGCCGCCATGCCGCCGGTGCTGAAGCCCGACCATGCGCGGCGACCGGCCGAACATGAACTATCCGCTGCGCTGCGACGATCCGACCGCGACCGACGTCGTGTGCGACGACCAGGTGATCCTGACACTGCAATATTCGACGCAGTGGGACAGCCTGGCGCATGTCGGGCAGATGTTCGACGCCGACGGCGACGGCAAGCCCGAGGACGTGTTCTACAACGGCTATCGCGCCGGCCGCGACATCATCGGCCCGGCCTATTACGACGCGCAAGGCAACATGACGCCGTGCGACGAGCCGCAGGGCGCGCGGCATCTGGGTGTGCAGAACATGGCGGAAACCTGCATGCAGGGCCGCGGCGTGATGATCGACCTGGAGGCGCATTTCGGCCGCTCCGGGCGCATGGTCAGTCACGACGATCTGATGGAGGTGATGCGACAAGGACAAAGTCGTGGTGGAACCCGGCGACTTCGTGCTGTTCCGCACCGGGTTCGCCGAGATGCTGCTGGAAATGAGGCAAGCAGCCGGACCGGGAGAAATTGTTCAGTTCCGCCTGCGCCCTGGATGGCCGCGACGAGAAACTGCAGCCAATGGGTGACCGACAGCGGCGCCGTCGCGCTGATCTCCGATAACTTCGGCGTCGAGGCGACGCCGGCCCGGCCCTGCATGGACGATTTCTGCGCGACGTTGCCGCTGCACGCGCACTGCCTGTTCAAACTGGGATGTTATCTGGGCGAGATGTTCTATCTGACGGAACTGGCCGACTGGCTGCGCGCCAATGGCCGCAACCGGTTTCTGTTCACCGGGCCGCCGTTGCGCCTGCCGGGCGCGGTCGGATCGCCGGCAACGCCGGTGGCGACGGTTTGACGGTTCGTGCGTGAGGAAGCGCCGGGGCTTCCGCCCCGGACCCCGACCAAGAGGCCCTGCCTCCTGGATCTCCGCCAAGGGCATTGCCCTTGGAACCATTGATTTTGGTGGGGGAGTGAGAGGGGGCCGACGGTGGCGTTTCAGGGTCCATGCAGGCCCCCTCTCACTCCCCCACCAATGGACAGATTGCTAAGGGCCTCGCCCTTAGCTGGGGGTCCATGGGGGCAAAGCCCCCTGGCGGGTCCGAGGGCGGGGCCCTCGCGCTTCCCCGGGCACGAGCCATCGATCGGTGCCCCTTTCCGTCGCACCGCCGGGCCGCTAACAATCTGGCCATCTGAACCCAACCAGGTCGCACGCATGCAACTTGCCTCGAAGACCTACGACGTCGCCGACGTCTGGGCTGCGCAGGAGCTTTACCACGCCAACGGCTGGACCGACGGCCTGCCCATCGTGCCGCCGACCGCCTCCGCCGTCGCCGCCTGTCTCGATTGGGCGATGCTGCCGCCCCAGCAACTGATCGGCATCGAGCCAGTGCGCGGGGTCGCGATCACGGCCGAGAAGCTCGCGATCAACGCGGTCATGGCCGGCTGTCTGCCAATGCATTTCCCGGTCGTGCTGACCGCTGTCACGGCGATGCTGCGGCCGGAGTTTCTGCTGCATGGCGCGACCGCCTCGACCGGTGGCTGCGCCGTGCTGGTCATCCTCAACGGACCGATCCGCGAGGAACTCGGCATCGCCGGCTCGTTCAACACTCTGGGCAACAGCGATCGCGCCACCGCCGTCATCGGCCGTGCCATCCGGCTGATCCTGATCAATTTGCTCGAGGTGCGGCCGGGCGGGATCGACCGCTCGACGTTGGGTCATCCGGGCAAGTTCAGTTATTGCATCGCCGAGGACGAGGCGAACACCAAGCTGGCTGCCGCTGTCGGTCCAGCGCGGCCTGCCGCCGGAGGTCTCCGCGGTCACCGTTCTCGCCGCCGGGTCGCCGCGCCAGATCATGAACGAATGGACCACCCGGCCCGAGGAAATCCTGGAGACCTTCGCCGCCGAGATGCGCGCCAACATGCGGCATTATTCGATCTGGCCCGGCAACTATGCCATCGTCATCCCGCCGCAGTTGCGCGATCATCTGCAAGCCGCCAACTGGAGCAAGACCGACATCGCCGCGTTCATTCACGAGCGCGCCCGCATCCATCGGCGCGAATGGGCCGACGCCGGCAAAGGCGCGGTGGTGCGCGATCGCGGCGACACGGTTTACGCCGCGCTCGAGTCGCCGGATCAGCTTGCTCGTCGTCGCGGCGGGTGGTCCGGCCGGCGGTTTCGGCGCGGTCATTCCACCCTGGCTTGGCCACAAAAGTCGCGCCGTCACCGAACCGATCGGCGTTTGCGTCGACTGCGAGCCGCCCAATGCCTGAATATCATGCGAAATGAACGGAGATTCGGCATGGACCTGAGGTCCTCGATCCTACCAACGAAACGATCCCGCCGGTTGGTCAACCGGCGCCGCGGCTGACCACGTTCGCCGGCAAAACCATCGGCTTCATCTCCAACGGCAAGGAGGGCACCAAGGGCTTCTTCGCGCATCTCGACCAGATGCTGCGCGCGGAACTGGGCGTCGCCGAACGTCGTCACGCGCGTGAAGTCGAACTTACAGCGCGCCGGCCGATCCGCATATCGCGGCCGAGATCGCCGGCTGGGATGCGGTCGTCAGCGGGATCGGCGACTGAGGCAGTTGCTCGTCGTGCAGTTTGCATGACGCCGTGACAGCCGAACGTCTGGGGGTTCCCGCGGTTGGCGTGATGACCGAGCGGTTCGTCAGCGCCGCCGAACTGATGGCCCGCGTGCTCGGTATGCCGGGCTATCCGTTCGCGATCATCGGTCATCCCGTCAGCAGTGCCAGCGATGACGATTTGCGGGCGATGGCGGCGATCACGGTCGTGCAGCTTCGGAAACTGTTGCTTGTACCTTAACGATGTTCGCGGGCCCGTATGTGAGCCGGCGTCCGCTCAATCACGGAGGTCGCGGAGGTCTCCGAGGACGCGGAGGTTTGCCCGGTTCTGTTTTGGTGGTGCGCCGGCGTCGCGTCGTCCTGGAATAGCGTTGACAAATCGAAACCATACAACGGAAGCCAGTACCGCGCTGAGCGAGATTCGCGGGTCGAGCCCCCGGATGATCCCTGGCGCGGGCCAAATTGAAAAGTGCCGGCCGAAGTCGCCAACGCGCGTTGCCGCCTTGCTTCTCCGCGACCTCCGAGCGCTCCGCGCCCTCCGCGTTAAATCGGACCGGGGTCGCGGGAAAACCGGTGATTCGAAAAACGCGACCCCGGCTCACCCGGCCTTTCCGTACCCCCCGCCGCCCGGCGTTTCGATCACGAACACATCGCCCGGGTTCATTTCGGCCTTGTCGGTGCCGGTCAGCACGTCCCGCCCGCCATCCGCCCGCTCCACCCATTGCAGGCCGGGCGCGCCGTCGGCGCCTCCGGCCAGCCCGAACGGCGCGACATTCCGCCGCGAGGACACGATAATCGCGGTCATCGGCTCCAGGAACCGCACCCGCCTGATGGCGCCGTCGCCGCCGGTCCATTCACCCGCGCCGCCCGACCCGCGGCGGATCGCGAACCGTTCCAGCCGCACCGGGTAGCGCAGTTCGAACACCTCCGGATCCGTCATCCGGGTGTTGGTCATGTGGGTCTGCACCGCGGCGGTGCCGTCGAACCCTGGGCCGGCGCCCGTGCCGCCGCAGATCGTTTCGTAATATTGCCGCGTCGCATCGCCGAACAGGAAGTTGTTCATCGTCGCCTGCGAGCACGCGATCGAGCCCAGCGCCCCGAAGATCGCGTTGCAGGTGGCCTGCGAAACCTCCGTGTTGCCCGCCACCACGGCGGCGCCGGGCCGCGGCGACAGGAACGTGCCCGGCGGAATGACGATCTTCAACGGCTTCAGGCAGCCGTCGTTGAGCGGAATGTCGTCGCCCACGAGGCAGCGGAACACGTACAAAACCGCCGCCTGGGTTACCGCGGGCGGCGAGTTGAAGTTCCCGCTGTCCTGCTCGCCGGTGCCGGTGAAATCGACCACCGCCGAACGCGATGCGTGATCGACATGGATCGCCACCCGTAACGGTTTGCCGTTGTCCATCCGGTAGTCGAACGATCCGCCGCCGATCCGGTCGATTACCCGGCGCACGAACTCCTCGGCGTTGTCCATGACGTGACGCATATAGGCGCTGACCGTCGGCCAGCCGAACTGCTCGACCACCTTGCGCAGTTCCTGGACACCTTTTTCGTTGGCGGCGACCTGCGCCTTGATGTCCGCCACGTTCACGTCGGGACTGCGCGCCGGATATTTCGCCCCGGCGAGCAGCGCGCGGAACGGCGCTTCCCGGAACGTGCCGCCATCCACCAGCAGAAAATCGTTGATGATGACGCCTTCTTCCTCCAGCGTGCGCGACAGCGGCGGCGTGGAGCCGGGCGTGATCCCGCCGATATCCGCGTGATGGCCGCGGCTGCCGAGGAAGAACAGAATCGTCCGGCCGGAGTCGTCGAACACCGGCGTGATGACGGTGACATCGGGCAAATGCGTGCCGCCGTTGAACGGATTGTTCAGCGCGACGACATCGCCCGGCTTCAGCGTCGCGCCGCGGTCGCGCATCACGGTGCGCACGCTCTCGCCCATCGCGCCCAGATGCACCGGAACATGCGGCGCGTTGGCGACCAGCCGGCCGTCGGCATCGAAGATCGCGCAGGAGAAATCCAGCCGTTCCTTGATGTTGACCGAAAGGGACGTGTTTTGCAGCACCGCGCCGGTTTGCTCCGCGACGCTCATGAACAGGTTGTTGAACAGTTCCAGCAGCACCGGATCGGGCCGTCCGCTGTTGGCCGGCACACGCTCCGGCGCGGCCTCGGCGCGGCGCAGGATCATGTGGTCGAGGGTGGTGACCTCGGCGGTCCAGCCCGGCTCGATCACGGTGGTCGCGTTGGCTTCGCGGATCAGCGCCGGGCCGGGAATCGTATCGCCGGCGCGCAGGCCGGTGCGCTCGAACACCCGCGCCGCGTGATCGCGCCCCAGCGTGAACAGCGAGACGACGTCGATCGGATCCGGCGCCCCGGATGCCCGGGACGGCAGCGTGGTCTCGCGCACCCGGTCGCCGCGCGCGGTGGCCTCGACCGAGACCTGCTCGGCGATCAGTGGCCGCTCGGGCGTGGCGAAGCCGAACCGCGCGCGATGCGCCTCGGTGAAGTCGCGCGTCACCGTTTCGAGATCGCGCAATGGGACGGGCAGCGCGGCCTCGGTGCCGGCGTAGCGCAAATGCAGCGTGCTGGTGTGCGCGATCAGGCCGGGTTCGGCGCCTTGCGCCAGCAACGCCTCGCGCGCCTTGAAGTCCTCGGCGTTGCCGCCGAGTCCTCTGCATCATCCTTCTTGCGTGCTCCCGCCTACGTTCTTCCTTGTTGTACACACCGCCCGCACCCATCGTCAGACCGAGCCGGTTTATCCCCATGGTCTCGGTCCACATGCCCTCGAAGTGCCTGTCAGCCAGCCTATCCTTGTCCTTCTCCTCCTGGAGCAATGCATAGCGGATGTCCCAGGTCTTGATTCCCCTGTTCATGTGCAGGGCGTGGAGGGAGCCTTCAAGGATGTCGGGGCACAGGGGGACATACCCGGCTTCCGGGTCCTTGGAGGTCTCGAAGATGATGTTCGTAAGCTCGTACTCCCCGTTCTCCGGGTAGGGTCCTATGCTCAGGTATCCCTCCCAGTTGCACGTCTGGCTCGCCCACAGGTCCGGGTGGCCATACATGGCAGCGGGAAGCCACTTCTCGACTGCCCACCGGGGTCTGGTGCCGTACTTGGGGTGGCGGCGGTAGCAGTACTCACCGTTGTCGCCCCAGTAGCCTCCGAGGATGTACCTCCGTAGGGATGAAGATGAGGCGGTAG